>JAIXYK010000065.1 GCA_027490225.1 Bacteroidota bacterium
CAGAGGTGTCAATTCGGCCTTCTAACTTTGTGAAAATATAACCAGTGGCCCAGCTCCAATACATATTGTTGTAAGCACTTAGCGGATGTGTATTTGAATAAATGGAAGCATCAAATGCAGGATTTTCGGTGCCATTTAAAGATTTTTTTACGCCTAATTTGTATTTTATCTTATCGTAATTGCCTGCTAGCAAAGAGATTTTGAAGGAATTTTTTGCAGATTCAAAATCAATAAGATTAATTTCTGATGAGTTGGCTAAGGTTTCGTTTTGGTAGATTTCAAAGTCAGACAAATAGAACTTCACTAGGTCTAAGCTCATCCTTTTATTGTCCGGGCCAATAAAAAGCTGGTTTAACTGCAAAGGATTACCATTCATGGTTGGAGCAAATTCAATATTGAGCGTTCCTATTTGGCTCACTGGTTCTATTGGTTTGTCTTCCTCGCAAGACACCAATAATATTGATAAAAGTAAAATTGTGATGGTTGTTTTCATAACTCCTACAAAGTTAATTAATAAAATGCCATAATTTGGCTATAATGGAATTTTCAGTTTTTTGTAAACATCGCTCAACAGCCAAATAGGACCAATGAGTAAAAATTGAATGTCTTTGATGAATGATGGTTTTTTGCCTTCAATTTTATGTCCGATAAATTGGCCAATCCATGCAATCACAAAAACTACCAATGCGAAAATTGGAATATTTAAAGCAAGATTCATTTTAATGTAAATTGTTAACGCGTACATTCCAAACATTATTATCACCATTCCAATTGCTAAGCTTGTTGATAGCATTGCATAATATGCCACAGCAAGCATAATAACAATATATAGAAAGTTAATGTTTAGTGCTTGTAGAAAATGTGGATTTGGAATAGCACTTATTGCCATAAGAATGCTCCAAAGAATTAATGGAACACAAATCCAATGAATGGCTTTATTGGTTTTATTTTGATGACTTTCGCCATATTCTGATAACCATTGAGAGATATTTTTCATCAAAACCGAAAATTGAATGCTCAAACTTAACTTAATTTATCAATGAAATAGAATTGTTGTTATCATTGTGTTTAATTATTTGAATGCTGTAACATTTATTAGTTTTCATTGCTCTTAGGGCGTCTAATTTTAAAATATGAGATTTATTTACCTTTTTATCGCATTTGTTACTTTTCCTTTTGTTGCTTTGAGTCAAAATGATGAAAAATTAACGCCACCAAAAGCAGCCATCATTCCTCATTTTGATACTACACATCAAGATATTCGGCAGGACAATTATTTCTGGATGCGCAAAAAAGATAGTCCTGAAGTAATTAATCATCTATACGCAGAAAACGGCTTTGCAGATTTAACTATGCAACCACATCAATTATTGCAAAAGAAAATATTTGATGAATTGCGTGGAATGCGCAACGAAAAAGCTACCAGCTTGCCCAATAGGTCTAATGGATATTATTACTATTCGAAAACAGAGCCCGATTTAAATTATCCATTTTATTTCAGAAAGAAAGATACATTAAACGCTACTGAAGAATTGGTTTTGAATGTGAATGAGGTGAGTGAATCATACAAGTATTTTTCAATTAGTGCATTTACCATTAGTCCCGATAATAAAACCTTAGCTTATGGTGTTGATTATAATGGAGGAAGAAAATTTTCCCTGTTTTTTAAAGATTTGATTACTGGAGGCGCCTTAACCGATACAATTTTAGATATTACCAATGCAGTTTGGAGTGGCGATAGCAAGGCTGTATATTATACCATTCCAGAAGCAAAAACCCAGCGTTCTTATCGTGTTTACAGACATATTATGGGCACTTCTGTAAAAAATGACCAACTCATTTTAGAAGAAAAGGATGCCACTTTTGAAATTGGGCTCGATTTGAGTAATTCTAAAGATTTCGTTTTTATAAACTGTACCCAAACTTTAGCCACAGAAATCTGGGTGTTAGATGCCAGAAATATTGCTGCAATTCCTAGATTAATTGAACCTAGGAAAATCATGCATAGATATAGTGTGTCGCATTATACAGGTGAAAATTTCTTAATTGTAACCGATGCGGATAGCGCATTTAATTACAAAGCTTGTTTTGCTCCAATTGCTAATCCGGGTAAAAAAAATTGGAAGACAATTGTTCCGCATCGAAAAGATGTTTTGCTGGCAGATGTTGCTTATAAAACTGGCGATTTATTGCTGCTTTCCGAACAGTTTGATGCGCAAAATCAATTGGTAATTTTCGATTTGAAAACAGGCAAACGAAGAATAATTCCGGCGTCTAAAAACATTGGTGTAGCTGGCATTGGTGGAAATTATGAATGGAATGAATCTAAATTCAGGTATTCTTATGCATCTAAAATTGAACCATCTACAACCGCAGATTATGATTTGATTACCGACAGCATTACCATTTTAAGAAAAGATACCATTTTAAATGGTTTTAATGGGGATAACTATATTCAAGAACGGATTTATGCGACTGCTGCCGACGGTGCTCAAGTTCCCATTACGTTATCTTATAAAAAAGGATTGATAAAGAATGGAAACAATCCTTGCTATTTAACTGGTTATGGTTCATATGGGAATCCTTCTTTGCCAGGATTCAGCTCCTCTGCTTTGGTTATGTTAAACCGTGGTTTTGTTGTAGCTACGGCTCACATAAGAGGAGGAAACGACAATGGAACGTTTTGGTATGAGGACGGAAAATTGATGAAGAAGAAAAATACATTCACCGATTTTATAGCTTGTGCAGAAAAATTAATTTCCGATAATTTCACCTCAAAAGAAAAATTAGCCATACAGGGCGGAAGTGCTGGTGGTTTGCTGATGGGCGCAGTTACCAATATGCGTCCTGATTTGTTTAAATGTGTGGTGGCCGATGTTCCATTTGTGGATGTTATCAATACCATGCTCGATGCAAGTATTCCTTTAACCACTTTCGAATACGACGAATGGGGAAATCCAAATAATAAAGATGCTTACGATTACATGAAATCCTATTCTCCATACGACAATGTAGAAGCGAAGAATTATCCAATAATGTTGGTTACCGGTGGTTATAATGATTCACAAGTTGCATATTGGGAGCCTGCAAAGTATGTTGCAAAATTGAGGGCATTGAAAACAGATACCAATTTATTGTTAATGAAAATCAACATGGAAGCAGGCCACGGCGGTTCTTCCGGAAAATATGATGCCCTGAAAGAAGCTGCTTTTAGAACTGCTTTTGTAATGCAAGCTTTAGGTATCAAAGAACAATATATTACTGTTACCGGTAAAACTATGGACAGCGCTGGAAATGTTCTTCCATTTACAAGCGTGTATGTAAAAGGAACAACAAATGGAACGACCAGCAACGAAGATGGTAATTTCCAATTGAATGTGTTAGAACCCATTGGGAAAGTGCTGGTTGTGCAAAGTCTTGGTTTTAAAAGCAAGGAAATAAAGATTGATTTAACTGCACGTCTCAATAACATGCAATTGAAGTTAGAAACCGAGAACTATCAATTGAAAACTTTCGAGAAAAACGCGAATGCAAAGGATCCGGCTTATTCAGTTATGAAAAAAGCCATTGCAGCAAGAAGCAAGCATTTAGATGATATAAAAACTTATGCAGCAGATATTTACTTAAAAAGTAATGTGCGTTTAGTAAAGGTTCCTAAAAAACTTCCTGGATTTTTAAGCAAAGCGCAAATGCCCGATAGTACTGATTTAGGACTTATTTACTTGAGTGAATCTGTTGCAAAATATAACTTTCAAGCGCCAGATAAGATTAAAGAAGAAATGATTGCAAGTAAAGTAAGTGGAGAAAAGCAAGGTTTCAGCTGGAATAGGGTAGAGGATGTACTCTTTAATTTCTACAAGAACCTTGTCGACATGAATTATTATTCTGAACGTGGCTTTGTTTCACCCATTGCTGAAAGCGCTATGTTTTATTATCAGTATGAAATGTTGGGAACATTCATGGAAAACGGGAAAACCATCAACAAAATAAAATTAACGCCAAGGCGAAAAAACGACCCTTGTTTTAGGGGCGATATTTACATTGTAGAAGATTCTTGGAACATTCATTCTTTGGATTTGTATTTAACCAAAGATGCTCAAATACAATATGTTGATACATTGCGTTTTTCTCAAAGTTATGTAAGCATTAACGATACTACATGGATGCCTTTCAACATGAAAATGAGCAGCAGAATTCAAATTTTCGGGTTCGAAGCTACGGATATGTCGGTAGGTGTTTTCTCTAATTATTTGGTAAATAAACCTTTCCCAAAGAAGTATTTTGGAAACCAGGTGTTTAAAGTAGAGGAGCAAGCTGCTAAAAAAGTGGAACCTTATTGGGTGGAAACAAGACCATTAACCCTTACCGACGAAGAGCGCAAAAATTACCAGAAAAATGACAGCATCAATACCATTAAAGAAAGTAAGGTGTATAAGGATTCTGTAGATAAAGTGCTGAATAAATTTGGTTTAGATGATTTATTGATAAGCGGTTATTCATTCAGAAATACTTATAAACGCCAATATTTCAATACATCTAGCCTAATACAAATGGTTCAGTTCAATACTGTTGAAGGTTTGGTAATTAATCCAAAATTCAATTATGTGAAATATGATTCTTTAGAAAGAAGATGGATAATCAATGCCAATTTGCGACATGGTTTTTCTGATAATCAGTTTAAATACAAAGCTGGAATTTTAAGACTTTACGATAACTACCATCGCGCATTTTGGTCAGTTTCAGGCGGTAGTTTTATGAATCAGGTAAATAATGAAGAACCCATTTCACCATTCATAAATTCATTATACACGTTAATTGATAGGCTTAATTATATGAAGTTGTATCGTGCAAATTATGCAAGATTTATCTGGGGAAGAGAATTGGTTAATGGGGTAAATTTTCAAAGCAGATTTCAATACGCTGACAGATTGCCTGTAGAAAACAATTCTAATTATTCGTTTATATCAGAAACTAAACGACCATATTTAGAGAATGGCGCGCTAAATAAGAACTTCCAAAATAATATAAATCGTACGCAGGCTTTAACAATTGATGCAAATTTTACCATTGTATTTGACCAGAAATACCAATCTCGTCCTAATCAAAAAATTGTTGAAGGCTCAAAGTATCCAACTTTTTATGTAGGCTATAAAGCAGCAATCAAAGGAATTGCAGGTGCCGATGTTGCTTACCAGCATCTGTCGTTAGGAATTGGAGATAAATTGAAACTGGGCTTGTTTGGAGATTTAAACTATGATGTGCAGGCAGGTTATTTCTTTGGAAAATCAGGAATGGAATTCGTTGATTACAAACATTTTGATGGGAATCAAACTTTCTTTAGACAGAATGCCCCAAATACTGAAGTAATTCGAAATGGAAGAAGCAGGTTAACAGCATTTCAAACATTAAATTATTATGATTTTAGCACAAATAGAGAATATTTAGAAGCGCATGTGGAGCATAATTTTTATGGATGGCTTATCAATAAAATTCCACTCATTCGTAAAACTAAGTTTTATACAGTTGCAGGTGCTAATTTCTTGTATACAGTTGAAAATAAAAACTTTACAGAGTTATATGTGGGAATTGACAATATTTTAAATGTGTTCAGAGTAGATTTTGTAGCACCCTTTGTTCCAGGGCAATCGCTAAAACCTCAAATAAGAATTGGAGCAAAGTTCTAACTATTTGCCGATAATTGTTGCTGCATAATTTTCCCAAGATAATTGTGCAGCAATTTTTTTAACATTTTCAGCCGGAATTGGATGGGCTAGGAATTTTTCCATTGTTTCGGCCATACTATTTATGTCAGCAGCTTCTGCCAAGTAGCCGTTTTCTCCATCAATTATTGCATGTGCAAAATGTCCAACTCTTGTTGCCAGAATTGGTTTATTAAAATTATAAGCAATAGATTCCACACCACTCGGTGTTGCATATTCATAATAATTAACTACAGCATCGCACACTTGAAAATAACGGTGAACTTCTTCGTTTGCAATAAATTTATTTACTACCACAACCTGATTTGATAAACCTAGTTTTTCTATTAAGGCTAAAGGATTGTAATCTTTTTCCTGGTCTTTTGAATTGATAAAGATTGATTTTAATACCCTAAAAAGCCAGGATTTAAATTTTATAATTGGATTCTTCTTATCAACCGTATTCCAAAAAGATTCACCAACAATCAATAAACTGGTATCAGGATGTTGCTTAGAAACCTTCGAGAATGCCTCAATAGCATAATGTAATCCTTTGTACTTTCTTATAAATCCAAAGAATAGAAATACAGTTTTATGAAGACCTAGATTCCCCTTTTCATTTTCTACATCAAAATCAATTTTCGGCTCAAATAAATCATAAACAGGATGGTATAATTTGAAAATTGTTTTTTTATTGAACGACCTCGATTTATCAACTTTTACGTCAAAGTCAATTTCGGGAAGAAAATCTGAAAACTCATCAATAGTAACCTGACCGTGCATAATGTAAGCATCTGCAGCTTTTAAAGCATAACGTGTAAGCATTTTATCTAAAGCACCAGTTTCTTTCTGAACTACATTGTGCACATCATAAATAAATTCAGTTTTAGGCAATCTTTTCTTAAGTCGATTAGTAATCCAGCCCATTGGTAAGCCTTGTATGGCAATTGCCCATTGAAATACTACGATTTCAGGTTGAATTTCCTCAATAAGTTTGACAGTCTTGTACCAGCTAAATGGCGAATTGTAATTGCAAACGTATTTTACTTCGATGTTTGTTCCTTGCAGCAAATCAACTTTGCTTTTTCTATCAATAAAATCTCTTGGAATGATTGCAGGATATTGTTGTGACCACGAAACAATTGTAACTTCAGCGTTCTGCTTTTCCAGTGCTTTTGCAAGAGATACAGTGTAATTGGAAATTCCACCTTTAAATTGAGGTCCGGGACCAAATACAATTATCTTTTTACTCACGGGCACGAAGGTAATAGTTTGAGAAAAATAAATTTACTTTGTTTGCAAATAAACGCTATGCGCATAATTGACACAATTCCACATCCTCAGCTTAGGATTAGTATTTTTAGTATGAATGATAAGTATTTGGTGAAAATTGAAGCTGGACCTTACGAACAAGTTTATAAGGTAGATCAAATGGAAATTGAAGGGTTAAATGCTTTGAAAGCACTTATAAATGATGACTTTTTAGAAGAAGTAGCTACAGTTTTCAGGTCAATGCATACTGCAAACCCATGGAAATAATCAATTGCATGATTTGAAAAACCAAATGGAATTAAAATTTGGCCTTCAAATAATTTTAAGGTCGGGTGGTGATTTTAACAAAAAAACCAGGCAAAGGAACTTCGATAGTATCTGGATTTTGAACAACCAATTCCATTTCAAAAGGGTAAGCTTGTTCTGTTGTTGTTGGTGGTAATATTCTATTCTGAACAACCAAATTTATCAATCCATTGGCATTTCCCATTACTTTATAACCAGAAGTAGTCCTGTCTACTGGTTGGTACCCTAAATTTTGACTTATTAAATCTTGAGCTACTCTTACTTCCTTGGTAACCATACTCACTGAATTGATTTCTTTAAACATCTCAGAAGAAAACTCACCTTCTTCTGGATTATCCAAATTTCTTCTGGCAACCAATTCAATAATGTTTCCACCATAATCTGCAAAATATACTGAAGAAGAGTTGTATAATGGACTTTGTATTATTTCAGCGTTTGTTTCTCCCCCTCTCCAAAGTTGAATTTCATCACCATCTTTCTTTTTACCTCCGTTTTTTAACCAAGCCAAGCAATTTTCAATTTGATTGGAAGGAATGAGAATAGCAAAATGGTATTGAGGACGAGCTAAAGAAGTGAAGTTTGGTTTAAAAGTTAAAAGTGAAGTTCCAATTTTTATGGTGAATGTGTTTAAAGTTTGATTAACAACCTCGCAACCTATAGTGTTTTCCCAAAAGTTGCGAATCTGAAAAAATTCAGCTTGATTACCATTAATAATCAATTCTTTAATCACTACTTCTTTTTCAGGAAAACTAAGAGGGTCGATATTTTTTTTGCAACCAGATATAAAAACTAATGTCAAAACTATAAGTAGCTTTTGAAAAGTTATCAATTTGAATAGTATGATATTATTGAAATATCTCATTTTACATAAGGATTTTGGCGGGGCTGCGTTTTTGTTGAGGTTTTTGCCCTTGCTTTTTTCTTTGCTTCGTAAGCCTCTTTCTTTTTCTCTTTATTGGTTTTTATTTCTTCGTATTGAGGGTAATTATAATCCTCTTCGAAATCTTTATCTAAGGCGAAACTTAATCCGATTCTAATTATTGGTGCCGCTTGCCACACTTCACCTTCCATAAAACCTCTAGTTTTATAACCAAGCTGAGCAACTGCCGATATTGGGAAATGCCATCCTTTAGTCAATTTAAAATAACCAGTAACAGTAGCAGCACCTCCAGTTCCGATGGTTAGAATTTCTTGATTTACCCAATTCTTAAACAAGTATGGTTGATTCCAAAAAGCTACTTGTGCATTTAGTGAAACAAAGTCGTTTCTTAAAAAATTGTTTAATCTTATTCCTCCGCCATATGATTGTGCAAATACTCCAGTACCTATTCTTCCATAAACGTTTAATATATGTCTATGTCGTGTTAAAGTAATTTCTGGCACCCACTCTGGTCCTAGCGGCGTAAAGCTATATCTTACCCATGGCAGCACAAACTTCCCATATCCAATTTTAATTGCCGGAGTTCTCATTGAATCAGAACCATTTATAAGATAGTTGTAAAATACGCTGTAGAGTGAAGTATAGAGATTAGGATTGGTAAAGGTAGCAATAGCATAATCTCTTTTCATGTTTTCTGCTGTATAACCGTATTCGCTGTAAAAGCCATACTGCCTATTGGTATAATACATCCAATCTTCTGCAGATGATTTTCCAGTATTAGGATTTTTTGACACAGTAAGCACTTCAGAGAGACCTGCAAGTTGAAGCCTTAAATTATGTAAAGCTTCATGGTAGAAAACTGCTTTTCTTTGCATCCATCGCATTGCTAATAAATCACTAGCAATGCCTCCAGCTTCTAAAGATGCGCTCGCAATTTGACCCAATTGTTGTCTCGAAGCTTCTGTTTCTATTTTAGGTGTATCAAAAGAAATGTAACCAAGAGGTTTCCAAAAACTGATTAAATTTATAGGCCGAAATACATACTTAGAATTTAACTCAAATTCCCTCATTCTAGCCATGTGACCAAAGAAATCCTGCTGTGTTGCAAGAATGATACTTTCAAGTGGAGCATCTATTAAGAAAATTTTAGCAGCCCTGTATATACGAGCCCTTCGACGTTGCGCTTGGGTAGAATCACCTCCAAAATAAGGTGGCAACAAAGAATCACTCCAAGCCCCTACCTTTTTTTGAAATAATAAGGAAGTTTCTACGCCTGCGCCAGTAGTTAAAGGATAGTCTAACATAAAAGCGTACTCTATCCTGTCACTAAACCTGATTTGAAATTTTTTCTTCTTTGGCCTTGGTTTTACAGGTTTAGTAATTTCCCCGTCCCTCCATATTTTACTGTCCTTTATCGGATTCAAGGTGTCTTTCCAATAATCTGTCGTATCAACTAACAAAGAATCACTTCTCTTAGGTTTTACTGTATCAGGAGATACAATATTCCTTGTAGGTTGCTGAGCAAACGATAATAGGGGTAATGAAATTAAAAGAAGTAAAAGTAGTTTCCTCATCAAGGTTTTGAAACGGCTACAAAACTATCCAAACTACTCGAATATCAAAAACAATCCAAAGGATAAAATGCATTATTTTTAAAATTGTTTTTACAATTCGATATTTTTAAGCGCTTCCCTTTCGCTAAGGGCTGATAAATCTGTATTTTTAACGAAGTTGATTACATTTTCTGGAGCTGTGTAAGCATACTGCCGAAGTGCCCATCCTATTGCTTTTCTTATAAAAAATTCCTTTTCTTCTCTTAAGAGCTTGCAAAATTCGAATAACATAAGCTCATTTGTTTCCTTTTTATAGGTAAGTTGATGAATAATGGCAGAACGCCTAAACCAAAAGTTTTCTGATTTTATCCAATTTTTCAATTCTTGATCATTCGGATAAAGTTTAAAATAGGTTCCTGCCAAATGAGCAGCTAAACTATCTACTGTGTCCCACCATGATTTATTTTCAATTAGAAATTTTATAAACGCTAAATCTTCCTTTTCTAATTTTTTTTTATTTGCGTTCAATAAGTCCATTGCAAAATACTGCATCTCTCTTTCGGGTTCTTCCCATGCCAGTAAAGCAAATGCTTTAATTGTTTCGAAGTCGGGCTTTCCCATTTCTCCTAAAATTTCTTTTTGCAGTGTGGCTCTTAAAGGTTTTTTTATACCATAATATACAAACTTAAACTTCATATACTTACTCATCCCAAAAGCTTGAGTAGAGTTGGCATTTAACATAAATTTGTTTTTAGTAAGTTGAAATAATTTCTTAGCTTTTATTTCCATTTTAAATAAAAAAAGCCCGAATGAACGGGCTTTCAAAATTGATGATTTTTTTTTGTTATGCTTGTTTTACTACTTGAATTTCTGCAATAATTTTTACTTCATCACTTACCAAAACACCTCCGGTTTCTAAAGCAGCATTCCAATTTAATTCCCAATCTTTTCTATTGATTTTTCCATTTAATGTGAAACCTGCTTTGATATTCCCCCAAGGATCTTTTGCAATTCCTCCAAATTCTGTTGGTATTGTAACAGGCTTGCTGATTCCTTTAATGGTTAAATTGCCATGAAGTAAATAATTTTCTTCATCTTTCTTTTCAAGTTTTGTAGAAGCGAAAGTGATGGTTGAAAATTTCTCAGCTTCAAAGAAATCAGCGCTTTTTAAATGCCCATCTCTTTGCTCATTTCCAGAATCAATAGAACTTATATCCGCACTAAAATTAATTTTAGCAGTATCGAAATTCTCACCTTCAGTTTCCACTTCTGCGGTGAATGACTTAAAATTACCAGTTACTGTAGTAATCATTAAATGTTTTACTTTAAACTGTAACTCACTGTGTGTCGGGTCTAATGCCCATTTAGTTGTACTCATTTTTTGGGTTTTTGTTTAGTTATTCATTGGAACTTCCATTATTAGAAATTCACTGTTTGATTTTGCGTTAATTTTTATATCGTCTGTTTCCCAAATACCTATCCCATCTCGCTTTTCTAGTAAATTGTCTTCAATCTCAATACTTCCTTCCAGCAGAAATAGATATACACCATTCCCTTTTTTCTTCAATTGATATGTTGTTGATTCACCACTATCAAAATCTCCTAAATGAAACCAAGCATCCTGGTGAATCGATATTCCTTCATTTTCGGTAAATGGAGAAATAACTTGTTGTAATTTGTTTTTCCTGTCTTCTTTTTTGAAAGAAAGTTGATCATATCTCGGTGTTACATTCTTTTTATTTGGGTATATCCAAATTTGCAAAAAGTTAACTTTCTCATTTTGATTTTTATTGTATTCAGAATGAGTAATTCCGCTACCTGCACTCATTATTTGTACATCACCTTCGCTTATTACCTGCGTATTTCCCATGCTATCTTTATGCATCAAATCTCCTTGCAATGGAATTGATATTATTTCCATGTTATCATGCGGATGTGTCCCAAATCCCATCCCTCCAGCTACAACATCATCATTTAGAACACGTAAAACTCCAAAATGCATTCTTTCTGGATTGTAATACTGTGCAAAACTAAAAGTATGATGTGAATCTAACCAACCATGATTAGCGTGACCACGAGTATTTGAGCGATGTATAACCAATTTTGACATGCCTTAAAATTATGTATGTAGGTACAGCAAATGTATAAACATATAAATTATAAAACAAATAATATTTATAATTCTTCGAAACAAAAAAAAGGGCGCCCTTTTGAGACGCCCTTTTCGTTAGGTTAATTAATTGAAGTGTTATTTTGTTTTGCTAAACTTAGCTGTGCTTCTTTTCTGATTTCCTTCTAAGGTAATCTGATAAA
>JAIXYK010000027.1 GCA_027490225.1 Bacteroidota bacterium
TACTTTCTACTTTCTACTTTCTACTTTCTACTTTCTACTTTCTACTTCCCACTACCAACTCCACCAAATCATCTTTCTGCAACCAAACATTCGCTAAATTTCTCAATTCTTCAGCGGTAATAGCCTTTATAGCAGCAGTATAACGTGTGTAAAAACCTAAATCCAAACCGTATAACCGTGTTGATTTAAACCTATCCATTCTTTCAAAAGGACCATCAAAACTCTTTAATAAATTCCCTAGTAAATAATTTTTTACCAATTGCAGTTCTTGTTCAGTTACCAATTCTTGTTGCAGCAATTCTATTTCTTTATAAATTTCTGTTAATGCTGCTGAGCAAACATCAGCACCAACTTCTGTGCTTATATAGAAGTATCCTTCCTTTTTATAAGAAGCTATTCCTGCTCCAATTCCATAGGTATATCCTTTGTCTTCTCTAATATTGCTCATCAACCTCGAACCAAAATATCCGCCCAGAATAGTAGTAAGCACCTTCATGCCGAAATAATCATTGTGATTCTTGGTAAACAATCTTCTACCAATTCTTATGGCAGATTGTATGGCATCTTCTTTTTCAATAAACTGTATTCTTTCAATCGGTTTAATAGTCTTTGCAGCCGGTAAGTCCTTATAAAAACTAGGATGTTTTACCTTTAAATCCCCAAAGTTATTTGCAACTGTTTCTTTTACTTCATCATCTATATGTCCGCATAACAAGAATTTTAAACTATCATTTGTGTAGTACTTTTCCCAATATGCTTTTAATTCATTTGTTGTGATAGATAAGTAGTCAGCCTCTTCAAAAGGAGCTCCGTAAGCTGTGCCAGCAAATATTATTTCTTGAAATCTCTTCCCTGCAATAAAACTTACTTTACCTTGATTTACCTTGTATTTCTGTAACCTGTTCGCCCTAAAAATACTCCATTCTTTTTCAGGAAAACTCGGATTTAATAAAATATCTTTTATTACAGGTAATGTTTTCTTTAAATGCTTGTTTAAAGTGTATAATGAAACAGATGCAAAGTCCTTGTCATGATCTAATTCCAGAAATGCACCATAATCATCCACATCCGATGCAATTTGCATAGCCGAACGCGTGCTTGTTCCTTCTTGTAACATGGCGTTAGTAAATGAAGGTATCAAAGGATTGGTATGGTGCGCTGAACCAGCATCTAGTATTACTTCCAGTTTGAGCAATTCCTGAGAACCAGCGCTCATACAATGCACCGGCAATTGATTCTTTAATGGAAAGCTATCAAGGGTTTTAATTTCTATGCTATCAATTGCATGAGCTTCAGGAGCTGTTTTTCTATCTAACATTATGCTTTTTTTAAGTAATAAAGTGTGGTGCAATTTTCAGGACGAAGAATTTCTTTTGCCGCTTTGTGGATATCTGCAGCAGTTACAGCTTGTATACGATCAATTTCTTTGTTCACCATGTTTGCTTCGTCCAGCAGTTCTGCAAAAGCCAGATTCATTGCCTTATTCATAATGCCCAACTCTCCAAATACATGTGTAGATTCCGCCTTGTTTTTTACTTTTTGCACCTCTTGTTCAGGCAAAACTTCATTGCTCAATTGCTTCAAAACCAATTCAATCTCTTTATCAGCCATTTTATGGTCTACACTTTCATTTAACCGACCGTTTATTACCAGTAACCCTGGATCAAAACTTCCCATCAGGTGCGCACTAATCTCACTAAACAAAGGTTTGTCCTTTACCAATGCCTGGTAAAGCCTTGCGCTATGTCCTCTGCCCAGTATGTCCGACAACAAATCAATCGCGTGGTAGCTTTTATCCATTCTACCCGGCATATGATATACTTTATTTATTGAATCTGCTGGTACATCACGGTATACTGTTTCGTAATTAGCCGCTTTTTGTTTTGGTTCAGCAGGAAGGTTTCTTTGCACCTTTTCTCCACTTGGTATCGGACCAAACCACTTTTCTGCCAGCATTTTTACTGCAGCCGTTTTTACATTTCCGGTTACCACAAGTATGGCATTTGCAGGATGGTAGAATCGTTTAAAAAACGATTTCACATCATCTATTTGTGCATCCTCAATATGCTTTATCTCCTTGCCAATAGTAGCCCAGCGGTAGGGGTGAACCTTGTAAGCCAAAGGTCTTAAAAGCAACCATTCATCACCATAAGGTTGGTTAAGGTAGCGCTGTTTAAACTCTTCAATCACTACATTTCTTTGTACTTCTAGACTCTTTTCAGAAAATGCGAGGCTTAGCATTCTGTCCGATTCCAGCCAAAAACCAGTTTCAATATTTGCAGCCGGCAAAGTCAGGTAATAATTCGTAACATCATTGTTTGTAAACGCATTGTTCTCACCACCAACCTCTTGCAAAGGGGTGTCGTAACTTGGTATATTCACAGAACCACCAAACATTAAGTGCTCAAATAAATGCGCAAAACCAGTTTGTTCCTCACTTTCGTCCCTTGCACCAACATCGTATAATATGTTCATACACACCAAAGGCGATGAAACATCCGTATGAACAATCACCCGCAAGCCATTGTCAAGCGTAAATTTGTCAAATTCAATCATGCCGCAAAACTACGTATTTAATGAATAAGTAATAATTAACAATTAATAATTATTGCATAGTGGTTAAATAATCATTTTAGTTAACAATTAAAAATTAATAATTGTTTCTTCCGAATAAAGTTATCTTTTTACAATTAATTGATTAATTCAAGCAAAGCCAATTAATTATAGTAATCAAAAAAATCATAAAATTCCCATTTTAATCTATAGAAATTTCATTATTCATTATTCATTATTATCTTTCTTTCTCCTGATTCTGTTATTAAATAATAAATCCCGTTTTCAATTCCATTTAAATTAATTTTGCTACAATTTTTATTTGTTAATATTTTTTTTCCTGTAATATCTAATAATTCCCAACTCCCTAAATAATCATTACCGTTAATTTTAATTGTTAGAAAATTTTTTGCAGGATTTGGATAAACAATTAATTCATTAATATTTACATCATTTAATGAAGTAATTTCACAATTTATATTCGCCATTCTTTTCCAAATTTCATTTGCAAAAATAGTTGGCACCAAAGCCCCGTCGTTAGGCAAATCCCCCATGCGAATCACAACCATGTTTAATGATGGAATTACAAAAACATATTGACCATTTTTACCCAATCCTGCAAATAAATCAGCTGGAGCATCTGGTAATAAAAAACCGGGAAATACATTTTGCAAACCAGGCAGCATATAACTCTCCTTCCCATTTAACCACCATAAATATCCATAGCTTTTATTTAAATTTTGTGAAGTATTTACCATGTCATTAAAGTACTGCTGGTCAGTCATTAAGCTATCATTATTCCAAACACCATTATTTGAAATTAACAAGCCATAACGCGCCATGCTCCTGGCAGTCGAAAACATCACATTATTAGAACCAAGTGGTATATAAAACCCTGTCATTCCGGTTCTGCTTTTGATGCGCGTATTTAAAAACGAATTCATGCTTATTCCAGATGCATTACTTATTACACCATCTAATAATGTATAGGGTGCATTGTGATAAGCCCAGCGTGTGCCTGGATCTGCCAAGTAATTTAAACATGTATCTATTGTACAATCCGCATCACCACTGCCATCATCCAACCCGCTTGTCATAGTTAATTGATTCCAGATTCTGATGTTTTGTTCTTCTTCTATACTGCAATTTGTCCAGCCATTGCCAAGATATTGAGAACTAATATCATTAATATTCAGTAAGCCCTCTTGTTGTGCCATTCCAACCATAAAACTGGTGAGCGACTTTCCGGCAGAAGCCCAATACCAAAGACTATCCTGGGTAAATGTGCCATAATATTCTTCAACAGCTATTTTGCCATTTACCAATACAATAAAGGCCTTCGAGTTATTCGCACCCACATAATCTACAACCTTTTGAACCGAATCTGCACACCAGCCCAAACTCTCGGTACTTACTGTTTCCCATTGATTGCCTGTTAAAGGCGGGAAATAAATAGATTGCGCTTTTATACATTGAATTAAAAAAAATGAAATAATAAATGAGAAATAAATCCTCTTTTGTCCTGATTTTGTTTTCATGAATTTTAAATAGCTATTTTTTTTGAGAATTATTTTTCATTGACATTTAATTAGTTTTAAAGGTTTAAAATAAATAAACAAATAAATACATATCGATAGTTATCAAATTTATTTTCATCAAAGCTAAGTATTCAAATTAACATTTTCCTTTTAAACTTTCTTGGTTCTTGATTCTTCGTTTGCGTGTTGCTTGTAATCCGTATTGCATTTTTTTATTAACAGCAATTCAAAAAAAAAGTTAAATAAAGTTTACCTACTCAAATATTACTTACCTTTGCACCCAGAATTTCGTACTTATTGATTTTCAGACAGATAATCAAGGTCGAATCAACACTAAATACATACATGGCAGCTCCGAAATTTGCTTCTTCAAAATCACAAACATTCCATACCGAGTTAAAAAATCGCATAACCCAATATTTTCAGGAAGTTGGTAAATCTGCTACAGGCAATTTCCAGCTTTTCTTAAAGGCTATCATATTGGTTTGTAGCTTTTTAGTAGTTTACATTCACTTGGTTTTTTATACTCCATCTACAGTCTTTGCTTTGTTAGAATGCCTGCTTCTTGGTGGACTAACCGCATCAATTGGTTTCAACGTGATGCACGATGGTGCGCATGGTAGTTTCAGCAAATATCCATGGATTAACAAGTTGGCTGGGCTTTCTTTGAATTTTTTGGGTGCTAATGTATTCATGTGGAACACAAAGCACAATGTTATACATCATGCATATACAAACATAGACGGCATTGACGATGATATTGACGCCGGAGTTTTTCTTCGTTTATGTGAAACGCAACAACACAAGAAGCTTCATAAGTACCAGCACATTTACTTCTGGGGCGCCTATGCATTGTTGTATTTGTATTGGATATTCTTTACAGATTACAAGAAATATTTTACCAAGAAAGTAGGTTCAATGCCATTAAAAAGAATGGAATTGAAAGATCACCTTTCTTTCTGGATTTTTAAAGCAATTCACTTTGCAATATTTATAGTAGTACCGATTTATACAATTGGATTCCTTCCTTGGGTAATTGGCTTCTCACTTTACGCAATGTTTGCAGGTGTTGTATTAAGTGTAGTGTTTCAGTTAGCGCATACTGTAGAAGAAACTCAATTTCCTGTACCGGTTGCCAATAAAATTGAAGACGAATGGGCAGTGCATCAATTAAAAACTACAGCAAACTTTGCAACACGCAACAGAGTTATTTCTTGGTTAGTAGGCGGACTTAATTTCCAAATTGAGCACCATTTATTTCCTAAAATTTCACATGTGCATTACCCTGCAATTTCTAAAATTATCAAAGATGCATGCGCAGAATATGGCATTCCTTACATTGAACATCGCCGCATGCGCCAAGCACTTAACTCGCATATCAATCACTTAAGACAGCTGGGACAAAACCAACAAATGGCGCTGAATTAATTCTTGCACTGAGGTCACTGAGCTTGTTGATGTGAGCCTGTCAAAGTGTTCACTGCGCTTAAATTTATAGCACAGAGCACTCGGTGGTCACTGAGCTTGTCGAAGTGAGGTTGTTGCACAGAGCACACGGAGTTTTTATTTTCCGTTTTTATGTTTTGAGGAATCAAATTGTCACTCGCTTCGCTGCGCTCAATAATTTTTGCACAGAGAGCGCGGAGGTTGTGGCACGGAGGGCGCAGAGTTTTTGTTCGCTATGCTTAAATTTTATAGTTAGGAGCCCACAGCGGTCACTGAGCTTGTCGAAGTGTTCGCTTAGCTCAATTTTTACAGAACGGAGCCAATAAAGATTATTCTGTTGCTTTCTTCCGAAGTTGTTTAAAGAATAAATCTTTTAATACCCTGCGTAAGAATTGTGGTGTTGAAGTTAAGTAATATCCCAAGCTTGTAGTTTCCAAGTCTTAAATAAGTAAGAACTTGGGCAGAATGAACATCATGCAAGGCTTCAACAGATTTAACTTCTATTACAATTTTGTTTTCAACTAATAAATCAATCCTGTAGCCATAATCGAGTTTAACTTCTTTGTAAACTAAAGGTAAAGACCTTTCTTTTATAACAAATAGTCCAGCTTTAGTAAGTTCGTAACATAAGCACTCTGTATACGCAGATTCCAATAAACCAGGGCCTAAATGTTTGTGAACTTCAATTGCACTCCCAATAATTAAATGAGATAGGTTGCTTTCGTAAATATTCTTCATAATAAATGTTTATTTAATTAATAATGATTTTAATGTTATATAGGTATAATACATTTCAAAAGTAAATAAATAGAAATACAAAAAAAATATTTATCTCATCTAGTTTGCATCGATATTTGCAAGAAAAGAAGGACAAACTAACTGCTCTTCTTGAAAAAAAATAGCACAGAGCACACAAAGGAAAAAGCACAGAGTTCACAGAGAAAAAAAACTAAAACACAACCTCACTTCGACAAGCTCAGTGACCACCGTGCTCTCCGTGAAAAAATTTGAGCGCAGCGAAGCAAGCATACTCTTAGATACCTCTGTGCACTCCGTGAAAATAACTGAGCACAGCGAAGTTAGGAGACTTAATAGTTAACCTCTGTGCTCTCCGTGCCACAACCTCACTTCGACAAGCTCAGTGACCACCGTGAACTCTGTGAAAACATCTTGAGCGCAGCGAAGCTAACATCCTCTTTTCAGCAATCTCCGAGCAAAAATAACAGAGTGCAGCGAATACAACACCCAACAAAAATCACCTCCTCCTTATCGGAATACTCAAATATTCCTCTAGATTTGCTTTTAAATTCATTTTATGTCACAAATCCATACCATTTTAGGCGCTGGTGGTGCAATCGCAACCAATCTTCTTAAAGTGTTACAAGACGCCAACGAATCCGTTCGTCTTGTTTCCAGAAGTGGCAAAGAAGTTTTCGGGACCGAATCCAGAAAAGCAAACGTACTTCAGAAAGACGAGCTCAGGGAAGCATTACAAGGCGCTGCAATAGTCTATTTTCTTATCGGTATTGAATATAAAATTGATATTTGGAAACGCGACTGGCCCATTATCATGCAAAACGTGATTGATGTTTGCGCGGAACTTAAAATCCCATTTATTTTTGTTGACAATGTTTATATGTATGGCCAGGTATCAGTTAACATGACCGAAGCCACACCATTTAATCCTTGCAGCGAAAAAGGAAAGGTTAGGGCACAAATAGCCACCATGCTTTTAGAAGCAATAAGAACAGGTAAAGTAACCGCTACCATTGCCCGCAGTGCCGATTTTTATGGTCCAGGTTCATTTGAAGTAAGTTTCTTTCACCAATTGGTTACAAAAAATGTAAAAGCAGGTAAAAAAGCACAATGGCTTTCCAATGCTAATTTACCACACTCCTTAACATACACTGTTGATATTGCGAAAGCGCTATACGTATTGGCCAAAGACCCAAGCTCTTTCAACCAAACCTGGCATTTACCTACAGCATCTCCGGCATTAACAGGTAAAGAACTTACCCAGATGTCGGGTAGCACCAAGCAAGTGAGTGTATTGCCTAAATGGTTGCTTAAAATACTAGGTGTTTTCATACCTGTAATGAAAGAAACCGTTGAAATGGTTTACCAGTACGAACACCCTTATCATTTCGATTCTTCCAAATTCCAGCGCAAATACAATTTTACTCCAACATCTTATAGGGTTGGAGTGAACGTAAAGTAGAGGAATCTATTTTATTTTTTTATACCTTCGCCATCATAAACACATTTTTTGTTATCTACTTACTTTATTAATAAATGAGATTTCTTTCACCAAATCATTTTCTTTTTCACAACCGAACTAAATATTCTATTGTTGCTTTATTTTCTATGATTGTATTGCAGCTATTTTCAGTCAGTACACTCAAAGCGCAAGCGAGTATTTTTGGAGAAGGAGAAAAACCTAAAACTTGTTACGATTTCGTTAAAGATAAATTACCTTTTTACTTTTTTTCTTATGCACAAGGCGGAGCACTCGTTCCTCCTACCGATAGAGTAGAAGGCTTAGACTATGGTGATCAGTTAAGCCCAATTACAATGAATGCGAGGTGTAATATTGTTGCATTTCCCGTTTTAATAACAGGTGATGTTAATCAAGACCCCTATAGAATTTGGTCGGACGCTTTAACCTTTGTAACTGATACATTAAAGCTAAGTGCTACAGAAAAAGAGGCAGAAAAGCAAAAATTATTACTTCTAAAAGCTGAAGAAGCGAATGCCAGAAAACTTGAGGCTGAAAGATTTAAAAAATTAAAAGCAGATGCGGCTGGTAAAACCCCTGAAGAATTTAAAGAAGATTCCATTCAACTTGCAGCCTTAATCGAAAAAGAAAAATTTACAGCTAAAGAAGAAAGCAAAAAAGAAGTACAATCCAATAGCGGCAGTTTTATAAATGAGGCCCAATTGAAATCTAAAGGCATTCCTGATTCTATCATTACAAAAATGAAATCTTTGGGAGATAAAAATGGGTTGCGCTGGTTATATGAGCAGCAGGTGTTAGCCGGAAATGTCCTCTTTTGTGTTGCAACTACCAAAATTCCAATCTTCTTAATGAAAGACAAACAAGAACCGCTTGTTGAATACATGAAGGTACTCGAATTCTGGAAAACGAATTTTGCAGCTATTTATATGAACTCTGCGCTCGACGAACATTTATCTATCAAAGAAGGAGCAGATAAATATTTTAATAAATATGGCAAAGCGAGTCTTTTGTTAAAAGACTTTGAGGAACATAAGAAACAATACAACTTTGAAGTTTCTCAAGTTTATTTGAAGTAGCTAATCTTATTATTTTACTCTTTTTTTGAACCTCAAACCTGAGGTGAAGGGTTTATTTACTAATTAAATTTTATTGGCATTATTCATTGATTTATAGCACTATAAACAATGGATGTTTTATCCGTATGAGGAAGTATAGTTTATTTTCTTGTATGGATGTAACTTTTTATAAACACATTGAAAAAATTAATGTTTTTTAAAGTTTATTAACATTTTCTTACAACCAAATTACACCCATTTTTCGCAATATTCATCTTATTTCAGGGTATTTATAAACATAAAAACCAACAGGTTTAAAAATTATTTATTTAAATATCAGTAACTTATGTTTTATAATACCCAATGTTAACTGAATGTATAGAGATAATTACCTATTTGTTGTAAATTGCTCATTCCAATGTGAATGAAATCTTTCTTACATTAGATTAAAAATGAGTAAATCGATGTTTTTTACTTCAACTTATGTGCCATTTGAGGGTGTGTTATATGCACCTCAAAACTTTTTTGCTTATACATATATATGTATAGGTTATGTGCAATTTTCTGAAACAACCTCAACTACCATAAACTAAATGAAAACAACCCCTCATCTACCACGGGCTGACCTAGACAGCCATTGTTGTTCATCGATGCATTTTTTTATCTTACTCATCAATTAAATTCAAAATAAACCAAACAACAACTTAAATAAACCTCAATCAATGCTTATGAAAAATAATTTACTCAAGGCAGGCGGAGTTTTCCTCAAAAAGGAGTCCCCTCCGTTTAAATGGCATATTTGGCTTGTAGCAATGTTCTTGCTCACCATAAATGTCATGATAGCGCAGCCTCTCATCACCAATTACACCTTTAGTACTACCACAACAGGTTCTTTAGATGACTTGTCGACAGGTGCTACTAATACTAATTTATTTGGTGCAGGTCCTTACGACGATAATGTGACATCAACTAGCTATCCAATTGGATGGACCTTTTACTTTATGGGTACACCCTATACACACTTCAGTGTAAACTCTAACGGTCAGCTAAAATTAAATACCTCTATAACCGATGCAATCATCGGTTCAAATGTGGGTCCTACTGCAAATCAAGCTATCTTAGCGCCTTTTGTGGGCGATAATGAAACTGGAACAGGAATTAGATACAGAACAACTGGAGCACCTGGTGCTCAAAAATTAGTTGTAGAATGGGTTGGTTTCTATGTAAATTTCGTTAATATCAGCAATGCTGGTAATATGCAATTGTGGATAGATGAAGCCACAGGAGCAATAACATATGTATATGGAGAAATTTATAACTCAAGTAGTTTTTCTCAAACCAGAGCAATTGGTTTTAGTGCCAGCAACACAGTTACTACTTCTGGTTTTGTTACGATAGGAGCTTCTCCTACTTTTACACCTTCTGCAACTTGGACAACAAATACAATTGCAGCAGGTAATGGTACAGCAACTGCTGCCCCACTTATTGCAAACTTAGGTTCTGCAGCACAAGGTTCAAGAAGAACTTATACATGGACGCCAACTTGTACTGTTGCACCTGCTGCTGCAACTTCATTGACTTACCCAGCAACGGGTTCTGCTTCAATGACACTTCAGTGGTTAGACAATTCTACCTCAGAAGTAGCCTATGTTGTTCAAAGATCTTTAGATAACATTACTTTTACCAACGTAGCAATCATTACTTCTACTACTTCAGGTACAACTGGAACTGCTTATACCAGCGCTCAAAGTGGTCTTTCACCTACTACATTATATTACTGGAGAATTATTTCTGTTTGTGAATCTAAAGCTTCTACTGCATTAAGTGGTTCAAATTCTACACTTGGTGCACAAGCTATTTCTTCTACTGCACAAGGTGGTCTTTGGAGCAGTCCTGCTACTTGGACTGGTGGTATTGTTCCTTCTAATTTCGATAATCCTACAATTACAGCAGGTTCAAGTGTTGCAATAGATGTAGCTGTTGTGGCTAATAATTTAACTGTTGCCGGAACTCTTCAATGGGGCTCTGCAACCAATGCTTTAACAGTTACTGGTAACTTATTGATTAATGCTGGTGGTAATTTACAAGGTTTCTCTTCTGCTGGTGCTGGTCAAACAATTAACCTTTTTGGTAATTTCACCAATAATGGTAATGCAAATCTGCTTGTTTCTGCTTTAGTATTTACTGGTACTACCGCACAAACTTTTGGCGGTTCTGGTACATTTGTAAGTAACTCTGCTGGCAGAGCTTTATTGGCAGGTCTTACAATGCAAGGTACTGGAAGTTTAGCAATAAATGTTCCGGTTAACATTAGAACATTCAACCCACTTTTAGGTTCTATAACTGGAGGTGCAAATATTGAATTAGATAATAATCTAAGTCAACTCTTTAACCAACCAACTTTAAATGGTTCAATTAATAATGTTATTGTAACTGCAATGGGTGCAGGTTATCCTGTTGCTCCAGTAGTATTTGGTGCTGCAGTTACCCCTTGGTCTGCCATTACAGGTGTTTTAAATACCCGTTATTTTTCTGGTAACAATGTATATGTATGTACTGCTGCGGCTTCTATAGGTGCTGTTGCGCCAACCCATACAGGTACTGCCATAGTAAATAATTTGTTATGGATTGGTACACTTGGTACTATAGGAAATCCTTTTGCAACAAGTGTTTTAGCTGGTACTCAGTATTTTTATGGAGGTAACTTGTATACTTGTACAGTTGGTGGAACAGCTTCTTTTGCAGCACCTCCTGTTCATACTTCATTTGGCTCTCCAGTTATTTCTGGAACTGCAAGATTTGCATACGTAGGAACACCTGCAACCGTAAGTTTAAATTACGATGCTACTAACTTAGTAGTGCGCAGTGCAACTATCACTGCTGCTGGTAGCGGTTATTCTAATGGTTCTCCATCTATTGTAATTACACCATCTACTACACTTCCTACTACAGCTGCAGCAATTGCTACTGTAGGTTTACCTGCTGTAGCTGGTGCTGCGAATACTACAGTTAATAAAAATGCTGGAGTTACTATTACAGGAGCAATGTCTATCAATTGTAATCAGGGAATTAGCGTTCCAACTTCGGCAACTGGTGGGTTTTATGCTGTTGCACCAGGTGTGGCAGTTTCTGGTCCCACAGGTATTCCATTGAACATTACTTCAACAGCTACTACTTATACAGGTGCACCTAGTGCAATAGCTATCACTGGTGGTACGCTTATAGCGGGCGCAACTGCATATGCATTAGGAGACTTTGCTTACGTGGTAGCTAATGGTAGATTGTTAAGTGTTACATTAACTAGCACTGCAGCGAAATATTCTACACCTCCTACTTCATTTTCATTAACTATTGCAGGCGGCGCTGCTGCGACATTTGCTTTCCCAGCAGGTAGCTTTGCACGATTTACAGCGGCTTTAAACCCTGCAGGTCAGTTAACAAACTTTAACGTTGTTGATGCTGGTTTCGGTTATATTGCAGCACCTACAGTTGCTTTAGCCACAGCCAATGCAGCTGCTTTCGAAACTGCAGCTGGAGCACCAACTGCTCGTGTAGGTTTGTATAACTTAACACTTAACAATTTTGCAGCATCTGCAGTAAATGGTATTACAAACAATACAGTTTCTACATTCGCGCAACACAATGAAGGTACTAACCTTGCGGGCTTTATTCCTACAAACAGAAGAGTTAATATTTTAACAGTTGCTGGTGGCTTAGGTCTCGTGCTTGCAGGTAACCTTAATCTTCCACAAAGTGGAGCAACTTCTTTGGTTTTAACTTCTGGTATTGTTGATTTAGGTGGTAATACGCTTACGTATAATAACCCAACAGCTTTTGGTCAATCTGCTACAGCAGCAGGATTTATTGCCAATGGAACTGTTGAGTTAAATTCTATCAATACAACTACTTTAATTAGAACGTTCCCATTTAGAGCATCAGGAGCAACTGGCGCAGTTCAATTAAACATTGGTGCTGGCTCAAACGCAACTGGTTCTGATATTACAAGACTTTCTTGTACCCAACTTGGAGCACCTTCTGGTGCATCTGCTAATGGCGGAGGTACTATGATAGGTACAAGAAGCTTTAGAATTAACATTTTAACAGGAACAGTTTTCGGAACTCCTGCTTCAAGCCCTACAGTTTTATTGGCTTGGGAAAGTTCTGATAATTTAGCTACAGACAATCCAAGTTTGTTCTTATCTCAGTCTAATACAGGTATTAGCAGTGGCTGGACAAATCGTTCAGTTGCAGGTGTTGCGGGTACATTAGCTGCAACAGGATCAAGAACTTCTGCTACAGCAACTGTTGGTCCTATCGTATTTGCAAGTACAATGTACTTTGCTTGGTCTACAACTTTTTCTACTCCAGCTCCATTAAATTTTGTGGTAACAAGATCTACAAACGTTAATTATAATTCAATTGCTGAAGTATCAGCAGGTGGAGATGGTACAGGAACTGTTTACAACACACCTGGTGATGAGGGTGCTGCTGTACTAATTCCATTTACAGGTTTTACTTACCAAGGTTCTCCTGTAACAGGAATAAGACCACATGCCAATGGTTTAATTTACATCAATAATGGTCTATTTACTTCAGCTGCAGGTAGCAATTGGGACAATACCTTTGCTGCTGCTGGAAATGGTTTTACTGGTACGTCACAATTCGATAAAAGGAACATAGTAGCTCCTTTCTACGATGATATGAATACAAACCCTACACTAACTGCCTTGTTTGGAGGTACTGTGCCTAGAGCTACAAGTATGTTCTACAAAGTTGTTGGTAATGTTTGTACTGTAGAATGGTTCAACTCAACTATTTATGGTTTGAGCGGTCCTCAATTGTTCTACCAAGTGGTATTAGATGGTTCTGATAACAGTATCACTTTCAACTACGGTGATATCCAAGCTTTCAACGGAACACAAAATGTTCGTTGGTCATATTCTTGCGGTATGAGTGGTGCATTTGTTCAGGCTGTTCCTCAGGCTGGTCAAGTGTTTCAACAACAGTATGAAAACTCAACTTTCTTCACTCACGAAAATAGTGCTGTTGCTAGCTGGGGTGCAAATGGTTTAGCCATTGCTCCAGAGCCACATACAAGAATTAGATTTGTACCTGGAACTTATGTAGCAGTAGCTGCTCCGGGAACAACTCCTCCAGCTAATGATGAAGCTGGAAGTGCGATTACACTTACTCCGCAACCAACTTTCCCTTCAAATATTGCTTGGAATTACAATACCAATAGCAGTAATATTTTTACAACGCTTAATGCTACTAATAGTCCTCAGACAATATGCGCTGGACCTACAGCAGCAAAAGATGTTTGGTTTACATTCAATGCTACAAACCCTGATATTACAGTAAGACTTTATGCTTCTGGAGGTTTCATTCCAAGAGTAGAAGTACTTGATGCATCTTTAAATCCATTACCTGCTCCAGCTTGCGTAGTTGGTACACAAGGTTTAACGGTTACAGCTGCTTTGAGTGGGCTAACAGTAACTGCTGATTATTATGTAAGAGTTTACCACGACAATACTGGTACAACAGCTTTAGCAACTGCTTTAGTTTCAAGTGGTTCAGTAAGTGGTTTAATCATTACTCCAGGTACTAATTACTCTGACCCAACTCCTGCCTTTGGTTGGACTCCTGCCAATAGAAATGCTGTATTTAGATTTTCTGGTGGTGGAGGTAGCGGCGCTGCTGCTGCTGTAACTACTGCTTTAACAGGTGGAGTTTTAACTGCTAGTAACGTTGCTATTTCTGGTGGTAGTGGTTATACTTCTGCTCCAACAGTTACTGTAAACAGCCCAGATTTTGGTTTAACAGGTGAGTTTGGTATCGTTGTTTATGCTGCGGCTAAAAATGATGAGCCATCTACTGCAATTCTATTAACCAATACCAATAATGGTGCTTGTGTTACAGCTACTTCAGTTACAGATGTTAATCCATCTCCTGTAGTTACAGATTTGCAAGCTAATAACAACCAATTGGTTGGTGAGTTCTCTTCTGCTGCTTCTCAATCAGTTGTTGGTTATACTAACCCAGGAACTTTTGGAAATATTGACGATGATATTTGGTACAGATTTACAGTACCATCAGGTAATGACGTTGTTGAAATTACGATGTCTGCAACTGCTAGTACATTCGACCCTGCATTCATGGTTTACAACCAAACTCCAATTGGAGCTCCTATAACGGGTGCTGCTGCGACCGGAGTTGGTGAAACTGAATTTGTTCGTTTTAGTGTTACTCCAGGTAGTACATATTTAATCAGAGCTTATTTCCAGGGTACTTCTACAGTATTCGATGGTTTCGATATTTGTGTAACAACTTTCGCAGGGCCAGTTAATAACAATTGTGTTGGAGCAACTAGCCTTTTAGCTCCTACTGGAGCTGCAGGGGCAGTAGTAAATGCGCCTATTGCTGATGCAAGTTTATCATTTGTTTCTGGTGCAACTACACTTACACCTTCTGTTTCTTTAGCTGCTTTTGCAAATCAGTCTGTAACTGTAGTAGGTGTTGGAATTCCTGCAAATACTATTGGATTAGTAAACGGTGCTGGAAATTCTATAAGCATCTCTCCTGTTTTAACAACTGCTAACAGTGCTGGTTCTTACACGTATTTCATCAATGAGTTCCCTAGTGTTTCTACAAACACTTCAACTGGATCTGGTAATCCTGTTGTTACTTGTGGTAATGCTGATGATGATGTTTGGTACACTTTCACTGGAAATGGTGGTCTTCAAGGAGTAACTGTTACAGGTTTAGGAACATTTAATCCTACCTTTACTGTTTATTCTGGGACATGTGGCGCTTTAGTTGAGTTGGATTGTATTAACAATACAGGTGCTGGAGGAGTTGAGAATTATTCTTTCACTTCAACAAATGCAGTTCAGTATTTTGTAAGGGTTTATTCTAGGGGTACAACTGTAGCAGACCCACTTGGGTTTACAATTAGCTT
This sequence comes from Bacteroidota bacterium, assembly GCA_027490225.1. GTDB lineage: Bacteria > Bacteroidota > Bacteroidia > M30B66 > M30B66 > JAIXYK01. The sequence goes on from JAIXYK010000027.1 coordinate 15,787, forward strand.
AACCAATCCTACACCTTCTTGTGTGGTTGCTCCTTCTGCACCTTCAAATGGTTCTACAATTTGTGTTTCTAGTGTACCAAATTTCTCATGGCCAGCAGCTACTTTTGCAACTAGCTATGATGTATTCTATAATTTTGGTGGTACTTTAACAGACGTAATCGCTGATAACGTTGTAGGAACTTCATTCACTCCAACAGGTGTTACAACTGATGGTACTTGGTCTTGGAGAGTTGTTCCTAAGAATTCTAATGGTGATGCAGTAGGTTGTGCTACTTTCACATTCGTTCTTGAAGCACCAGCTCCAACCGGTACAACTGCTGATACACGTTGTGGTTTTGGTCCATTATCTTTAGCAGCAACTGGTAGCAGCTTACAGTGGTGGGCAAATGCTACTGGAGGTGCTCCTTTAGGCTCGGGTTCACCATTTAATACAGGTAATATTGCAGCTACTACTACTTTCTATGTAAGTGCTGGTAGTGTTGCTTCTGGAGCTGTTACATCAGGCACAGGAACTTCACTGACTTCTACTACTAGTTATCCTACTGCTTTTGAAAATTATTGGTACCAAACATGGCAACAATATTTGTTCACAGCAGCTGAATTAACTTCATTTGGATTATCAGCTGGAAATATTACATCATTAACATTTAATATTTCATCTGTGCCAAGTCCTAATGGATTTATTACAGACTATAATATTAAAATTGCTCCTACAGGAAGTACTGCACTTTCTACTTTTGTAACAACAGGATTAGTCAATGTATTTGGACCTGCTGCTTACACTCCTACAGTAGGAACAAATACCATTACTTTAAGCACCCCTTATAACTGGGATGGTGTATCTGGTATTGTAGTTGACTTGCGTCAAACAGGAGATTTTGGTAGTGCAAATGCGGCTACGTTTTTCACTACAACAACTAATAATTCTGTTCTTTACGACTACTCAACTTTTGATGATCCTACATTTTGGACTTCACCTACATTTGAAACAACTTCAACTTCTAGACCTAATATTACTTTTGCAGGACAAACAATTTGTCCAGGTATAAGAGTTCCAGTTGTAGCAACAGTTACCGCTCCAGTTGATCCATTAGGCTTACAAGTTTCTGGTACACCAGTTTCTAGCCAGACAATTTGTGCTGGTACACCTTCAAATAACGTATTGTTGACCAATGCAATTGGTTCTTACGATACTTACACTTGGGTGCCAAACACTGGTTTCACTGGTAATGGTACAGGTGGTACACCTTTCGTTTTCAACCCTTCTGCTACAACTAACTACACGTTAAATGTTTCCGATGCAGGTTCAGGTTGTACAGACCAAATTAACTTCACAGTAAACGTTAATCCATTACCAAACTTCACAGCAACAGTAGCGCCTGCTACAGTGTGTGAATTAGGTGCGACTAATTTATCTGCTGCTAATAATGTTGCAATTTCACCAGCTAGTTACTCATTTACTACAGGTACAGGTGCTACTTTAGACCCAATGACAGGTGCTACTCAAATTTTGAATCCTTCAAATGATGATAGCCCTTCTGGAGTTGCCAACATTGGTTTCACATTTAATTATGGTGGAGTAGATTACACGCAATTCTCTTTAACTCCTGATGGATTTATTAAGTTAGGTGCTGTTGCTGCTGTAAGTCAATTTACAAACGCTATTAATAGTACTACTAATGTTCCTAAGATTTTCCCTTATTGGGATGATGTTGCTACAGGATTAGACGGAAATGTGCAATATTTAGTTACAGGAACCGCTCCTAACAGAATTATGAAAGTTCAGTGGTTTGTTACTATCCCAAGAAATACAACAGGAGCTGCAAATTCAACTTTCCAACTTTGGTTGTATGAAACTACTAACGTAATTGAATTCCGTTATGGAACTATGGGAGTAGGAGCTATGAGTGCATCAGTTGGTATTAACGGCCCAACTTTGCCAGGTTCTAATTTCCAAAGTGTTACTGTTACAACAAATACGGCTAGTACTACTGTAATTAATAATGCAGTGGCAGACCAACCTGCTTCAGGCAGAAGGTACACATTTACACCACCTGCAGGTTTTACTTATGCATGGTCAACTACGCCTGCTAGTGCTTTCACTAGTACTGTAGAAGATCCAGGAAGTGTTGTGCCAGTATTAGGTACTACTAATTTCAACTTAGTTGTAACAAATGCTTTAACATCTTGTCCAAATACGTTCACGCGTGCTATAACTGTAAATCCAATAGCTTTCTTAAATGGTACTACACAAACTTCTACAGTTTGTAGCGGTAGCCCATTCAGTGTTGCTTTGGTAGGTACAAATCCTGTAGGTACTACTTATTCTTGGACAGCTCCAGTATATGCACCAAATGGTGTAGGAATGTCTGGTGGTGCTGCAGCTACTAATCAGGCTACGTTAACACAAGTGGTTAATAACACAAGTGGAGTAATTAAAACGGCAACTTACACTGTTACACCAAGTACTGGTGGTTGCGCTGGTCCTGCATTTACACTTGTTGTAACTGTTTACCCAGCTTTATTGCCTCCAAATATTACTTCATTCTCATTCTCTAGCCCTACTGCAGTTAATTTGCAATGGAATCCTGTAACTACTGCAACTAGTTACATTGTTTCAGCAAGTAATGCACCTGATATCACTTCAGGAACATATGTTGAAACAACTCCAGGTGTTTTCTTAAACAATTTTTCTGTTGTTAGTGCTCCACTTCCTGCAATTAACTTAGTAAGTAGTTCATTGTATTACTACAGAATACAATCAGTTAACGCTGTTTGTGGTGCTAGTCCAGTGTCAGATGTTACGCCGTTTATTACTGATGTTAAAGTATGGGATGGTGACTTAGGTACAAATAGTCAAAATTGGAACCTTTCTGGAAACTGGTCACCTGCTGGTGTTCCGGTTGCAACAGACAATGTTTTAATTCCAAGCCCTTCGGTAGTTGCGAGTCCAATTATTCAAACTTTAGACCCGGATGGTTTAGCAAATAACCTAATTTTATCTAGCAACGCGGTTATTACAATCCAAGCAAACAGAGCACTACAAGTGAGAAGTAACATAGCTTCTTCATCTCCTGGTGCAACGTTCAACGGACCTGGTAGAGTATTATTGAATGGTACAGGTTTACAGAATCTAACTGGTGCAAATTCTTTTAACAATTTAACATTGAACAATGCTGCAGGGGCTATCTGTCCTTCTGGAGTAATTTCAATCAATGGTATAGCTACAATTAACAGCGGTACCTTAAATTCTAATGGAAATCTTCGTTTAGTTTCTAATGCAAGTACAACAGGTATTATTTCTGGTGCTAATGGAACAGGTAACGTAACAGGTAACGTACAAGTTAACAGGTTTATGCCTGGTGGACTTGGATACCGTTATGTATCTTCTCCAGTTACTGGTTTAAATACTTCAGATTTTGATGTTGCTTTAGTGGGTGCTAATGGCTTGGTTTGGAATCCTTTAGTTTCTATTCCTTCACCATTCCCTAATTGCTGGATTTATGATGAGACCATTGATAATGTTTATGCTCAATATGGTTGGACTTCAGCAACAGGTGTTAGTGCTGTTCAGTTAGGAAGAGGTTATGCCTTAATTGCTCCTGCTAATCATACTGCGTCTTTAGTTGGTCCGGTTAATAATGGTACTTTGACTAATGCAATTAATATTACAAGAACCGGAACATTCAATGGTGCAGGTGTTAACCTTTTGGGTAACCCTTATCCATCTCCAATTTCTTGGTCTAATTTCCGCAACGTAACAAATTCTCCTGCTGAGATTGCTGCTGTAGTAAAACGTTTCTCTGCAACTGGTCAATACTATGGTCAGTACATCGATTGGAATGGTACAGCTGGTACTGGCGGAGCTACTGATAACATCGCGCTAGGTCAAGCATTCTTTATCACTAAGATTAACCCTGGTACTACAGGTGTTAACTTTGCTAACGCTGATCGTACAGATATCACAAGCACTTCATTCTATGAAGAACAAGAACAGCAAGTTTCTAATTTATTGCGTATGCAGTTAATTGGTGGTGCTGGTGCAGATGAGTTTGTGTTGTACTTCGATCAAAACGCTACTAACGACTACGATGTAAATTATGACGCGGTTAAATTCTTGTCAGAAACTGCAGGTATTCCTAACATTTACACCAATATTGATTCATTAAAAGTAAGTATCAACGTACTTAACTCATTGAATCATGACATGGTTATTCCAATGGGAATTGTTGCAAAAACTGCTGGTAACTACCAAGTTAATGTGTTAGAACAAGCAAATTTTGCTTCTACTTCTATGTTATTCTTAGAAGACCGTACTTTAGGTATCTGGTCTGACCTTAGAACTACTAATCAGTATACAGTAAACTTACCTGTAGGTGAGCACAATGGTCGTTTCTTCTTACATTTCCGCCCTGCGGTTAATGTTCAAGTTGCTAATGAAACTTGTCAACAAGCAGATGGTTCAGTTGTAATTTCTAATAATTCTACAGAGCAACAATGGACTGCAAGTTTATTGAACACTGCTGGTCAGGTTGTAGCTCAGTCTTCTGGTGCTAACATCACTTTCAATAACTTAAATGATGGTACTTACACTTTAAGATTAACAGATGCTAATGGTTTCATAGTTGATCAATCTGTATCAATTGAGGCGGGTATCAATGTAGAAGCAGTTATCGCACCTTTATCTAGTTCACATTACTACACTTCAGATGTGATTGAAGCATCTGTTCAAAATGTAGTTTCTGGTGCAACTTATGAGTGGTACTTAAATGGAGTTCTTAAAGGAACAGGAGTAAATATTTCAATGAATGTTGCAGAAGCAGGTGTTTACACACTTACTTTGAAAATGTACGGCTCTAGCTGTGTATTCGAAAACAACACAAGTTTCTCTGTTACTCAAGAATCTACAGTAGGTATTGAAACTGCAATTGATGCTTCTGGTTTCATTGTGTATCCAAATCCTATGCGTGATGTATTGAATGTAAAAATTAACGATAAAATCGGATTTACTACACTTTCAATTCATGATGCTTCAGGAAGATTGATTCACACTGAAGTATTGAATGGTGTAAAAGGTGAGCAAGTTATTCAAGTACAAATGAGTGACTACGCTGCTGGCTTATATCAGATTACTTTAGAAGGTGATCAGAAAAGAAGCGTTGCTAAATTCAGCAAAACAAAATAAGCTTCGGTTTATTAAAATCTGAAAGGGGCGTCTCATTGAGACGCCCCTTTTTTTTGCTTGTTCTTCACGGAAGCCATGGAGTTTTTTTTATGATTGTCCACTCAGCACACTGTGGTCACTGAGCTTGTTGAAGTGTTGGCGGATACGAATTTTGACACGGAGCACACGGTGGTCACTGAACTTGTCGAAGTGAGGTTGTGGCACAGAGCGCACGAGTTTTTTACAGATTATTTTTTTGAACTAAGCTCACAGAGTTTTTACTTCATTTTTTTGTTTTCCTCTGTGAATCTCCGTGCAACAACCTCTGTGGACTCAGTGCTAAAAAATTGAGCGCAGCGAAGCTAACCGTCTAATTCCGGAAACAGATTTCTACATGGAATACATGAAAATCACTGTGGTCACTGAGCTTGTCGAAGAGCGGTCACTGAGCTTGTCGAAGTGTTGGCAGATGATTACTTAATCAATAGTGCAAATAAGAAAGTAATCAATTTTTTCCCTTATATACTTCATACATAACAATTGCCGCGGCAACTGAAACATTCAATGAACTGGTTTTGCCAACCATTGGGATTTTTACTTTTCGGTCGCACTTTTTGAGATACTCTGGACTAATGCCATCTTCTTCGGACCCCATTATAATGCATGTTGGACCTGAGAATGATGAATCATAAATATAAGTATCTGTTTTTTCTGTGCATGCAACAAGTTGAATACCAGAGTTCTTAAGATAGTCTAATGTGTCTTTAAGGTTGAACGAGCGACAAATATTCATGTTTAATAATGCACCGGCAGATGTTTTTACAGCATCACCTCCTATCCGTGCACTTCCTCTTGCAGGTACAATTACAGCATCTATACCTACACATTCCGCAGTACGGCAAATTGCTCCAAAGTTTCTAACGTCGGTAACTCTGTCGAGTACCAAAAGGAACGGGTCTCTTCCAGCTTCATATACTTGTTGCAAGATTTCTTCTAATGGAACAAATACAACAGGACTCACAAATCCTATAATGCCCTGGTGGTTGCTTCTGGTAATGCGCGCTAACTTTTCTTGTGGCACAATTTGAACAGGAATTTCTCGCTCTGTTAACATTCTTTTTAGGTCCTGAATGTGTGGAGATTTAATCCCTGCTTGAATTATAACTTTATCAATTTCAATGTCTTTATTTAAGGCTTCTAATAGAGGATGTATGCCGAAGATAAATTCGTTGTTATTGCTTTTATTGTGTATAGGATTCATCGTTTAAGTTTTGCTGCAACAGCCAAGTCGGCAGCTTTTAATTTAAGCCAGACTAAATCTGCAGCAGGCTTGGTTTGATTTACTTCATCATATAAGGCCCAGCTCATAACATTTTTTCCCAACTTTATTTTCATCAATTTATTAATCAACAATATAAAATTATGGTAGGTTTCTCTTTGAAAGTCTGAAATGAATTTGTTTCTGCGCAAGTATATCTTAAAAGCATCTATCAAAGAAAAGAATGCATCATACTCGTTCATTTCAAAATATACTTTCATAAGCAATGATTTTGAGTCTAGGTGATAGTACACATCATTAAACTCTACCTTCAATAACATGCGCAATGCTTTATCGTATTCTTTTTTGTTAAAATGCACCCAAGCCATTGAATATGTAAAAGCATTCTCGCTAAATTCAGGATTTAACTTCGATTTGTAATCTTCAATAAAATTATTTACCCAATCTACTTCATTTAGTCTCAATCCTGTGGTAACAATATTCTTAAAATCGGGTTGAGAAACATAATTTCCTTCGTAAATAAGACCATGCTCTACCATTTTTTGATACAACATAAATATCTCTTCTAAAGCAGCTGGCTCTCCTTGATTAATCCTTTTGATGCAATAGTTCTGAGCAAAAACGTACATTCCTCTTTGCTCTTTTTGGCTAAAAAGTCTTCCATTTTTTTCGAGCGCATTTAATAAAGCTTTGTAATTCTCCTGGTCGTTATGGTTGGTGAGTGTAATGTAAATCAACCTGTAAATGTGAACCGCAGGAATATCATCAAAAGAACCGTTTTGAAGGTATTGCACCATTTGGTCGAAGAAACTGAGGTTGTATGAAACTTGTAGAATATTTCTTCTGTTTATCATTTCGCAATAGTATTTAAAACCTTTTGCCAAATATGTAATCTCCAGATTATCAATTACCTCTTGTAATGATGAGTCGAAAGCCCTGTTTCTTTTCTCTGAGGTGAAATCGTAAGAGATTTCGTTGATGTTATGCTGGTTGAAATAGTAATTGCTATCTCTAAATGGATTGCTATTACTCAGTTTTTTTATGACTTCTAAGTCCTGCAAAAAATACTTGTCTTGGTTTCTTTTGTTCAAACCCTGTAAAAGAAAGTATTTCTGCTGGAAATTATTATTCCTGTATTCCACGAAAGCTATAAACTCTTCCAGCAGAATTGTTAAATCAGAGAGTAAATATCTAAACTTCTGTTCTTCATAAACTTCACCTTTATAGTGCTTTTTAAAGAATGTCTCTTTATCTAATTGGTCAGATTCAAAATCTTGTTGATAAGGAATTAAATAGGATAGAAACTTACTGATTTGCTCATTTTTATTGAAAAACTCTGAATTTGTAAATTGCTGAAACTCTTTCATTTCCTTCTTGGAAAGTGTTTTTAATAGTTGAATGAGTTTGCTGGATTGCATTTAATAATATTCAGAATTGAGAATTACACAAAAATAGGAGTTATTAGTTCGGTTTTACCATTCCATATTTTTTATATCAAAGAATGTTTCCGACAAAATCTATATTTTGAAATTTTGGTAACTCTTGATTTTACTGACAAACTGAGAATTTAATCAATAAATGTGATTAAAAAAAAGTCGATAAACATAAAAACATGTATGCTTGTTATGCAAATGCGATTGCTTACTTTTACAATAAGTTAATCTTCTGCCTTATGAAAATACTACAAGTACTTCGACTTAGCGCTTTGCTTTTACTTGCTATTACTCCAAAATTTGTGTCAGCAAATAAAGAAAGTGGCTCATTCCCAATTGTTTTAACTATACCAAATACCGTTAAAACTTCAACAAGTTCTATTATTCATGTGCATGCTAATGTTGGCTTTCCGCAGGGATTAGAAATGAGACAATTTACGCCATCGGCCCCTAAAGGCTTTGGAGAGCCAATCTCAATCAGAACTACTGTTGCCAGAGATGGAAAAGTAGATGTTGATATCATTATTAGAACAGAATATTATTCAACTAAATTTCAACCTTTTACAAATGAACCAAACATTAGAATTGAAGTTGGAATTATGAGTTTTATTACAGTAGATAATATTTCTGGAGTATTTCAAAATGGCTCTGGAGTAGGTCAAAATCCTGCACATCTGCAAAATATTTCAGTTTTTATTGATGACCAGAACGACGAAAACCATTCAGATAATAATATTACTAACGAAAGTAGCTTAAATCTTGGTGATTTCCAGTTAAATGAGATAAACTCCATTCAACCTGTAAAAAACCAATTTGATGAAGTAACACTTTTCCCCAATCCTGTTAACGGTTCATTATTAAATATTGCTACTAAATCTGAGTTTGATGGAATTACTGAGATTGTAATTCACAATGCCATTGGAAACTTGGTTAAAAAACAAAATACAATTCAAAACAATGCCAGCAATACAATACAAATAAATGTCGATGAATTAAGCAGTGGCATTTATTTCTTAACTGTAAGTAATGCTTCCGGAAAAACGGTTAAAAAATTTACTGTAGCTCATTAAAGAAACTTTTTATATAAATTTTCGAAGCGCGCCCCTAAATTGGAGTGCGCTTTTTTTGTTTTATTATTCTAATGTTTTATATCATTTTTCTTTTTAAAATATTGAGTTAATATTTTCTAATTTTGGGGCTGAAATGGAAAAGCAAATTGGTGCTGTAATATCAACTCTCATATTTACTTTTGTGATTGTTTCTTGTAATGAAAACAATGCAACTTGTGGAAAAGTCATTTTAAGCACTCCAATAGCATATAATGATTTTATTGTTGACCGACAGAATGAGATTATACAGAAAATGGTAAAACTCAATAAGTTGTATGCTGAAGGGACCAATAAAGAAATTAGCTGGCATTACAAAGAACTTATTGCCTGCACTGATAGCAACCTCAATAAAATCAAAATTTTAACACCTTACGAAAACGACTCAACGTTGAAGCTAAAGGCATTAAATTTAATTGCTTATTACAGTAAAATATTCCACAATGAATATAAAGAAGTGGTTGACATTTTCTTAGAAGGATATAGCCCTTCGGATGCTGAGATGGACAGAATATATAATATTATCCAAGATGTTAAAAAAAATGAAACAGAGCTAAATACTCAACTTACACAAGCTCAATTAGCTTTTGCAAAAAAACATGGCTTCGAGTTTTCAAATGATACAGGCCTCAATCCTCCAGATGTAAATGAGTTAAAAGAAACCACAGAAAGTCAATAATCAGTTTGCTTTATATTATTTCTCTTTAAATAGTTCTCCACTTTCCACTTTCTCCTTTCCACTTTTCACTTTATACTTTCCACTTTATACTTTCCCCTTTCAACTTTCCCCTTTCAACTTTCCACTTTATACTTCCCACTCCTTGTCATTTAGATTTCTCCTTGCATTTTGCTTTCTTTTTGTATTTAAAGTAAACGCTCAAATTTCTGTTAAAGTAGTTGATTCAGAAGGAAAACAAGTGCCTTTCGCTGTAGTTTCATTAATTAATGCTAAAGACTCTTCTTTAATAAAAGTTTCATTAACAGATACATTAGGATTTGCCAGATTTGCTGAAACCCAATCGGGCGACCAATTGCTGCAGACGCAATTAATTGGATTTATTACCAATTATTCTGCAATAACCAGCGATACGGTTATTGTTACCCTAGCTTCCTCTGCCGTAAAACTGAAAGAATTTTCTATAGAAGCAACAAGGTCATTAGTAGAAGTCCAAGCAGATAAGGTTGTATTGAATGTTGCTGGAACCATGAATGCAAGTTCTAATGATGCATTTGAATTGTTACGAAAAGCTCCTGGCGTAGTGATAGACAATAATGATAATATAATTGTACAAGGAAAACAGGGTATTCGATTTTATGTTGATGGACGACAGCTTCCTATATCTGGGGCCGATTTAGTAGCATATTTAAAATCAATTCCTGCTGCACAGATAGATGCAATTGAAATCATTACACAGCCGTCTGCCCGATTTGATGCTGCAGGAAATGCTGGTATTATCAATATTAAACTTAAAAAAGATCTTTCCTTGGGTCTGAACGGTAATTATGCGGTTGGTGGCAATTTTGGAGTGTATCCTAAATGGAATCAAAGTATTAGTGGAAATTACAGAAATAAAAGAGTAAGTATTTTTGGTACTTATAATTGGAACAGAGGGCGTTTTATTAGTAATAATCATTTTTACAGAGAGCAATCAGATAGTATTTTCGACCAGCGTAATATAAATCGTTCAACAAATGGAACACACACGGCAAAAGCAGGTGCTGATTGGTATGTGAATCAAAAAAATACTATTGGAATTCTATATAACTTAAGTATCAATGATGAGTTAAATAATGTAGAAAGCCTTACTCCAATTAAACAAAGAGATGCTATTGTACCTTTAAAATATTTATCTGCAAAAAATATAAGCGAAAACCACAGACAAAACCAAAATTTTAACCTAAACTGGGCTTGGAAAGATACTTTAAACCGTTCGGCTACAACAGACTTTGATTATGGTTTCTTTGACAATGTTTCGTACAATTATTTGCCCAACACCTACTTTTCTAGCAATCAGGAAACTGTTTTGAGTGAGAATAATTATAGAATGAAAACGCCCTTGCGCATTGATATTGCCAGCATAAAAACAGATTTTTCATTGCCATTTTTTAAAGGAACAATCAATACTGGTTATAAAGTCTCTCATGTAATAACAAAGAATCGTTTCGATTTTTATAATGTCATAAATGGAGTGGATACTTTGAATTTATTGAGGAGTAATCAATTTGACCTCACAGAAACCATTGCAGCAATTTATGCCCAGTATATTCGGAAATTTAAAAAATGGGACCTGCAGTTTGGCTTAAGAAACGAATACACGCAGACTATAGGAAAGCTTACCAGCGTTTTTCCGCAAGAGGATGGAAGTGTGAGAAGAAAATATAACAATCTTTTTCCCACTGTAGGAATCTCTTTCAAAATAAATCAAAAAAATAGTTTAGGCTTGAGTGCCGGTCGCAGAATAGATCGCCCAAGTTATGCTGATTTAAATCCATTTGAAAGTCAATTAGATGAATTATCGTATTTTAAAGGAAATGCGTTTTTACAACCTCAATATTCTACTAATGTGCAACTTACGCACACTTATGCTTATATGCTAAACACGAGTATTGGTTATAGTTATACTAATAATTTTTTCACGGAGGTTACTGATACTACTCAAAGCAACAAGAGTTTTTTAATAACTAAAAATGTGGGCACCCGAAATTTGTTGAGTATAAATTCGAGTTTACCGTTTCAACTTACTAAAAAATGGAGTGGTTTTTTTACAGTTGGAGCGCTTCAAGCTAAAAATAAAGGTTCATTTGGTGAGGGACGAGATTTTGAGTTACAGCGGTTTTCATGGAACTTTTATGCACAGCAATCTTATTTAGTTACTAAGCATCTGAGTGTTGAAGTTTCAGGATTTTACAATTCTCCCGATATTTGGGGCGCAACATTTAAGAATAGAGAAATGTGGGGCATGGATGCTGGTTTAAAATTACAGATTTTAAAGGACAAAGGTTCATTGAATATTAGTGTCTCTGATGTTTTTAGATCGATGCGCTGGAGGGGAATTAGTAACTTTTCTGGTTTGTATATGGATGCAAGCGGCACATGGGAGAGTCATCAATTGCGATTTAATTTCACTTACAGATTCGGAAATGAACAAGTAAAAGGAACACGCAATCGCAAGACTGGCGCGGAAGACGAGATGAATCGTGTGAAATAATTATTTTTATTTAACAAACCTCATATTTGGACAGAAATTTCTCTTAATTTCGCGCTCGATTTCAGGGACTAAATCCCTTCAACTTTTAAACAAAGAAATATGGCCCAAAGTATCGGCAAAATTGTACAAGTAATCGGCCCAGTGATCGACATTCGTTTCGACGCCGAAAACAACAAACTTCCAAATATTCTTGATGCCCTTGAGGTAACACGCGAAAATGGTCAAATAATAATTCTTGAGTGCCAACAGCACATCGGAGATGATACCATTCGTGCAATTTCAATGGACTCTTCAGACGGCTTACGTCGTGGAATGCCAGTTGTAGCAACAGGAAAACCTATTACAATGCCAATTGGCGACCAGGTTAAAGGCCGTTTGTTTAACGTAGTAGGTGAAGCAATTGACGGAATTGGACAAGTGAGTAATGTTGGTGGATACTCTATTCACCGCGATCCTCCTCGTTTCGAAGATCTTTCTACTTCAAAAGAAATATTATTTACGGGTATCAAAGTAATTGACTTATTGGAACCTTATTCAAAAGGAGGTAAAATTGGTTTGTTTGGTGGTGCTGGTGTAGGTAAAACTGTATTGATTATGGAATTGGTAAACAACATTGCGAAAGCATATGCAGGTTTATCTGTTTTTGCTGGGGTTGGTGAGCGTACACGTGAAGGAAATGACCTTTTACGTGAGTTCATTGAATCAGACGTAATTAATTACGGTAAAGAATTTAAGCATTCTATGGAAGAAGGTGGATGGGATTTATCTAAAGTTGATAAAAAAGCATTAGAAGAATCAAAAGCTACATTGGTTTTCGGACAAATGAATGAGCCTCCTGGAGCCCGTGCCCGTGTTGCCCTTTCTGGATTAACAATGGCTGAGTACTTCCGCGATGGTGATGAGAAATCTGGAGGTCGCGATATCCTTTTCTTCATCGATAACATCTTTAGATTTACACAAGCAGGTTCTGAAGTATCTGCACTCTTAGGTCGTATGCCTTCTGCGGTAGGTTACCAACCAACATTAGCTACAGAAATGGGTTTAATGCAAGAGCGTATTACTTCAACTAAAAGAGGTTCTATTACTTCTGTGCAAGCGGTTTACGTACCTGCGGATGATTTAACTGACCCGGCTCCAGCTACAACGTTTGCCCACTTAGATGCTACAACCGTATTAAGCCGTAAGATTTCTGAGTTAGGTATTTATCCTGCTGTGGATCCTTTAGATTCTACTTCACGCATTCTTTCTCGCGATGTTGTAGGTGATTTACATTACGATACTGCACAACGTGTAAAAGAAACTCTTCAACGTTACAAAGAATTGCAAGATATTATTGCCATTTTAGGTATGGATGAATTAAGTGAAGACGATAAATTGGTGGTAACCCGCGCTCGTCGTGTACAACGTTTCTTGTCTCAACCATTCTTTGTTGCAACTCAGTTTACAGGACTAGAAGGTCGTTTTGTACAAATTGAAGATACTATCAAAGGTTTCAATATGATCATGGATGGAGAAGTAGATCAATATCCTGAGGCAGCTTTCAACCTTGTTGGAACGATTGAAGAAGCAATTGAAAAAGGAAAGAAATTATTAGCAGAGTCTAATTAATACCACAGAATATGCATTTAGAAATTATTACTCCGGATAAAAAATTGTTTGAAGATGAGGTGCAATATATCTCGTTGCCAGGCATTGATGGAGGATTTGGTATTTTAGACAAACATGCTCCTTTAATCTCAGCACTAAAAAAAGGTACTGTTCAGGTTACTGATAAGCTATCTGCAAAACACAATTTTGAAATAAATGGTGGAGTAGTGGAAGTTCTGAATAACAAAGTGGTGGTTTTGGCCGAATAATATTTGAAATACAATAACTGAAAAGGGAAGTCAATTTGGCTTCCCTTTTTTTGTGGATTTTTTTTAAAAAATTGCAAGAAAACTCAGAGGGAAAATTTAAGTAGAATCTTTGCAATTTCTGAGTAAAAAATAATGACACAGAGAACGCAGAGGTTGTGGCACGGAGAACACAGAGAAAAAACAAATTTTCTTTATAAAAACTCCTTGATCTTTGTGCCACGACCTCCGTGCACCCGTTAAATAAAATCATCAGCAAACACTTCGACAAGAAAACTCAGTGACCTCAGTGCCACGACCTCCGTGCGTTCTGTGCTATAAAATCATCAGCAGACACTTCGGCAAGCTCAGTGGACAACAGGACCACAGTGATCTCAGTGCCATAATATCAGCAGCAAAGAATCAAACTTCGAGCAACAACATCTGTTTTACTTCTGTTTGGTAAATTTTGCAGTACTTCTGCTATTATTCCCCTCCAGGATTACTTGATAAATTCCAGGATTTAAATCGTTTAGCGGCAATTGAATAGCTTGCTGGCCTTGGGCGTTACTTAACTTTTCATTATGTACCAATCTCCCAGAAGCATCATACACAGTAAGCATTGTAAATCCAATTTTACGGTTTAACTGAATGTTAAGAACATCTCTAGCAGGATTTGGGTAAAGAATAAAACCAGAAGCGCTTTCTGATGTTTCGATACCTACCGTTGCAGCTTGAGTAACTGTAAAAGTTGTACTGGTTTCAAATTCACAATTTACGGCGTTTATGCGCAATTTTAAGGTATACATTCCTTGTGAAGTAATGTTTAAAGAGATTTCAGGACCGGTTCCAGCCAATAAATCATTTAAGTACCATGAGTACTGGTTATTTATATCTGGTTGATCAGCAAAAGCTTCAATAACATCGGTTGTAAAATATGAATTGCTGCTCATTGGTTGAATACTTCCATAAACGGGATCAGCACCCGCAATGTTTATCAATTCTTCAACAAGATAACTTTCGGAGTTAATCATTCTTAAGCGATATGTACCTTCATCAAGATTGTTGAAAACTGCGCTTTGAAGCGAAGAATTTCCAATTGCACCGCCATTTAAATTTAATAAACTGCAATTCCAAGTTAATGAAGAAGCATTTGTTACTGTAACTCGCCCATCAGACTGCAAACAAGTTTCATTGTTAACTTCAACATTTAAACCTGGGTAAAGATGTAGTTTAAAACGTTGATTAAATTCACCAACAGCCAGGTTTAAAGCAATTTGGTTTGTTGTTCTTAGATTTACCCTTGTTCCTGTTACTAAATCTTCGAAATAAATTCCAGCTGTAGGAGCAAAAGATGTAAGGTCTATGACATTAATGAGATAATTACCAGCAATTTTTGCTCTTAAGCCAACTGGAATTGTTAAACTTTGCCCCATCGACTGCATCACATTGATGCTTACTTTAAATGTATCTGCATAAGTATATATATTGGGAACACCTGCTGCATCTGACATGTATTTTACAGCATCGAATTGAGGATTGTATTCATTTTGAGCTGTTGGGTCAAAATAGACTACAAATTCATCGGCTCCGGTTCCCCCAACTAATTGTATCCTCAGCAAGTTATCTACTTGTTGTTGGTCGGTTATTAAAGGATTTTTACACAAAAAATTATTTTCGCTATTGCAAGCGTATTCATCATTTTCTGCATAATTAACTCCAAAACCAATAGTTTGGAAATTAAAAAGCAGCACAATTAAGAAAAGAAAATTTGGTAGTATTTTTTTCATTTGTGGTTTGTTTGTTCAGTGATGCACTCAATTCACTTCAAAACGGTATTAATTCACAAATGGTTTCGTTACCAATACTTTTATTTATGTTAGAAATAACTCTTAAATGCAAGAATTTTATCTTTCGGAATGCTTACTTGAACGCCAGATTTCAGGTTTTTTACAGTCACAATTTGTTGGGTAATTTCTTGTTCCCCATATATCATTAGAAAAGTAATTCCTTTTTTATCTGCATATTCGAATTGCTTTTTGAGTTTGGCAGATTCATGGTAAATCTCAGCTGAAATTCCTGCTTGTCTCAATATGTCTAGAAGTGGTAAAGCTGCTTTTTCTTCTATAGCACTGAAATTTGCAAAAAGTATTTCAGTGCCTTCTATTGCATTTTCTGGAAATAATTGTTGCGCTAAAAGCACATCATAAATTCTATCTGCCCCAAATGAAATTCCTACACCTGCTGCATTTGGTAAGCCAAAAATGCCTGTTAAGTTATCATATCTTCCACCTCCACCAATACTTCCAAATTCAATGTTTTTGGCTTTTACTTCTAAAATAGTTCCTGTGTAATAATTTAAACCCCGAGCCAAGGTTAAATCGAGTTGAATTTCAGATTCATTTAATTCGAAAGCATTTTCGCCATTAAAGTAAGCTAATACAGCTTCCGTCTCGGCAATTCCTTGTAGGGCTTCAGTTGATTGACCTAAGAAACTTTTTAGGAAATTGAGTTTTTCTATGGTGTTTCCTTTAAATGCCATTAATGGCTGAATGGCTTCTACTGCTTTTTGAGGAATGCCCTTTTCCAGCATTTCTGCATTTACTTTATCAATCCCAATTTTATCTAACTTATCTAAAGCAACGGTTAAATCAATTAAAAAATCAGGAGCTCC
Organism: Bacteroidota bacterium; assembly: GCA_027490225.1. Classification (GTDB taxonomy): domain Bacteria; phylum Bacteroidota; class Bacteroidia; order M30B66; family M30B66; genus JAIXYK01. Next base: position 32,484 of record JAIXYK010000027.1, read on the forward strand.
AGCAACTTCAGCTAGTCCACTAAGTATCTTTCTATTATTGATTAAAATCACAACAGGAAGTTGTAAAGCAGTAAATACCCTGTCGTAGATTTGAATTAATTCTGCTTCATTAAGCATTGACGTGCTGCCTACAACATCGGCATCGCACTGCCAAAATTCTCTATAACGACCTTTTTGCGGCCTGTCTGCTCTCCAAACAGGTTGAATTTGAAAGCGTTTAAATGGAAAAGTAATTTTATCGCGGTTCATTGCAACATACCTTGCAAAAGGAACCGTTAAGTCATATCGCAAAGCTTTTTCGCTTATGAGCGGAAGTACTTTATTGGGCAATGATAAATCGGTATTTTCTTCTCTTATTTTCTTAGTAAAATCGCCTGAGTTAAGAATTTTAAAAATAAGTCTGTCTCCTTCTTCTCCGTATTTTCCTGTTAAAGTACTAAGATTTTCCATGGCTGGAGTTTCAATACTTTGATAACCAAAAGTTTTAAAAACAGCCTTTATGGTATCGAAAATATAATTCCTTCGGGTGGTTTCTATTGGTGAAAAATCGCGTGTTCCCTGAGGAAGAGAAGGTTTCATTTATTAGAATTTAAAAGAAAGTCCGATTCCAAGCACTTCTTTAAATTGCGTGCGAGGTCCTGTGCTATTAACTTCAACACCATCTACAGTGCGTTTTACTGGCACCTGTACATCGTGATCGTAAATTAAGTTGGTAAAGATACTTGTTGTTAGCCACTTATTTGCCTTGATTAGAATAAGATTTTCCCAATTCACATCAATATTGGCACGTTGCCCTGCAATTGGATCAGAGTAATTATTAAATAACTGCAAGTTTGAAACGACAGTAATATTCTTAGCAACATCTTTTTGCAAACGCGCTCTCAAATAAGCACCAAATTCCCATCTTACATTTTTTCCTTCTGTAACAACATTCCCAATGGAGTCTAAAATTGCTTTTTCTACACCAAACTGACCAGCATTGGCGAGGGTTTGATCGAAAACAAATGTAGCACGTCCTGTAGCCGGAGAGATAAATGCCGAAAACCAATCGTTTGGTTTGTAGTTTAAACCTGCAGCAACTGATAAAAAGCCTGGTGCTAAGAATCTTGAAATTACAGTTGTATCATTTGGAAAATCAAAACCGGGAGCGAATTGGGTTCTAAAATTGAGCATTGATGCATAGTAGAATTTTCCTTTTGCCTTTTTGCCAGCATTAATGTTAAGCTCAATTTTATCTTCGTTTTTTCGAAGAGATTGAGACTTTGTGGTAATAAAACCGAAGCCAGCATCAAAAATTGTTTCGAAATAAGTATCGTTTTTTCTGTATTTGGCAAAAGCATTTAACAATACGGTTGAAGAAAGGGCACTTTCACCTCCAGCGGCCCAGTTAAGTAAGGCAACTTGGTTGATGTTCATTGCAAAAAATCCACCTTTTTTCCAACCATTAACGGTTGTGTCTTCTTTTATTGTAATCTGACCAAATGCAGTATTGCATTGTAAAATTGCTACAAATATTGTGAGTGTAAAAATTCTCCTCATAAATTATTTCTGTTGTTTCAGAATATCTCGGATTTCACCTAATAGTTTTTCTTCTTTTGTTGGTTCTGGTGCTGCTGCAGGTGCTTCAACTTCATTTTTCTTAGCAGCGTTCATTCCTTTAATTATCAAAAACAACACAAAAGCAACGATGATAAAATTGATAGTGGCAGAAAGGAAATTACCATATTTAACACTTCCCATAATTGTTAAATCTTCAATCTTGGTTAAATGCGCCGCTTCTAAAGCAGGTTTTAAAAATAAGGGTGTTATTACATCATCAATTAATGACGATACAATTTTACCAAATGCGCCACCAATGATTACCCCAATTGCAAGGTCTACAACATTACCGCGCATTGCGAAGTCTTTAAATTCTTTAATAAAGCCCATGATTTTTTAAGATTTGTGAGGGGCAAATATATAAAGTTGATTTGATTTTGCCTTTCTTAGGCAATAAAGTTATCATACGGGTCTTTCTTAAACACTTTGACAAACTCAGTAAACAAAGCCATCTCTGTAAAAAGTAGCACAATGAAAAGTTACGTGGACTTTGTTTCCAAGTTAACTGTCAAGCTTCGCTTTGCTCAAGTTTATAGCACTGAGCTCACGGAGGTTTCAGCACAGCGTTTCAAAGAGGAAAAACAAAAAAACTCTGTGTACTCAATTAAAAAAATATCCGCAAAAAACTCAGTGAGCTCCGTGCAACAACCTCCGCGCTCTCTGTGTAAAAAATAACATCCGCAAACACTTAAAAAAACTCAGTGACCAGTTGCTGCAATGGTATAGAAAAACAGTTCAAGTTATCTTTCTATAAAACAAAAAAGAGCCTTCTCAATGCAGAAAAGGCTCTTCAATTATTAAATATTTTAAGGTTATTGGATTGTTAATCGCTCGTTAAACATTGTTTTTTGACCTTGCCAGATAACAGCGTACATGCCTTTTGCCAGATGAGAAAGCGATTGTAACTGAACAGAAACTTGTTTTGAAGAAACAGTTTGTGAATGAACAACATTTCCAAATAAATCTGTTATTGTTAAATTACCTTGGTCTTCAGCATCTAGAACTACTTTGAAGTTACTTCCATTTCCTGGATTTGGGTAAACACGCGCATGTTGTAGCCCTGATTTATAAGTGCTGTTTTTATTGATAAGTATACTAAAACGAGCATTTCCTTCTGATGGCTCGTTATCACTTAATTCTATTTCGATGTTGTTATCGTTTACCAATTTATGAATTTTTTGTGTTAAGGCGTCTTCTAAATAGAATGTATAATCAGAAGAGAACGACTCTAACTGTTTAGCTGAGAACGAGTAAATTCCGTTTGCACCTTTGATCGACAATGGAATCCTTTTACCCTCTTTTGCAATTCCATCTGCATTAAAAGTGTGAACACTTAACTTGTCGCCATTTATATTCAAAGCTGCCATTTTCAATTCAACTCCGGGGAAATCAACTTTATATACATCTTTTCCTTCTTCATATTCTTCTTTAGCAACGACATCAAAACCTATTAAAGTTTCATCTTGAATTTCTAATTCTTTGTTTTCAATGATTAAACTTAATTGTTCTTTAGGAGCTTCTAACTTAAATAACAATGTGTCAGGAAACTGCATTGCTTTGATTCTTTCGGTTGCTGTTAAAACAGGGTTGTTAGCAGTTGATCTTAAGAAGAATGATTGCCCTGGGCCAATGTAACGAGAACCACCGTTTGTAGCTATACCAGGATTTCCTGATGTATATGATGCATATTGGTTAATTCGCGGATTCCAGATGAAAATAGTACTTGAAACACCACTTCTAATCCAATCTGGTGAATCCCAATCAATTGGTGATGCATAAGGATTAGCTAATAAAGCCCATCCATTTCCATTGTCTATCTCAGAACAGCCACCTGTGCATGCAATTGGTAAATCTATATTTCCTTGATTTGGAACTCCTTTAAAATCAATTACTACTGCATTAGGAACAGTTCCATTTTGAATTGGAGCTTGGTTTCTGTCTCCCAAATGAAACAATACAAGACCTTTTCCTTTAGGGATAACCGAAGATATAAAAGGAGGTCTGGTCCATTCCGTTCCGTTAGGTTTATTTTCTTCGTAAGTATTCAAATTTGAAGTAAAAACGGTTGCAGGGTCAAATCCGGCTCCTGAACCAAAGCACAGAACATTATCTCTTAGCTGACGGAAAGTAATTCCATTAGTGGTGTCTACGGGAGATCCTAAAAATCTATTTGAACGAATGCCTCCTCTTGTCCAACGCTGAGCAGTTACATTTCCTATAATACTTCCACCTTGCAAGATAGGAGCAATAGAAGCTGTTTGTGATTGATTAGATAATAATGTAAAAACTCTGTTGTTATTTGCTCCATCTGCATCTAAGATTGCAGAATTACTTACTGTTAAAGTTTTCTTTATACTCGCATTACCCAACATTGTTTTTTGGCCTGAGCGAGAAACTGTTAAGTTGTTATAAGCAAAACCAGGAACTTGTTGATTTCCACTTCTTGCAAAATTTATTGTATTGTTAGTAGTGATATATGAATTACTTGTATTTGGTGTAAATCCATCTATTTCAGCTCCAATTTTAATTTCTCCACTTTGCATTGTAATTAATCTTCCAGTTCCTGCAATATTTAATTTGTTGTAAAATAATGCAGGAATTGTTTGTGGGCCAATACCATTAAAGTTAATAGTTCCTTCATTTCTGAAGAATAAGCCATTTAATGTAAGCGTTCTTCCAATATTTAATGATCCGCTTTGAGCGTCAAATAAACCTGCATCTTGAATATAGTCTTGTGTAATCGAAATGTTTCCTACACCTAAATTTCCGTTTAAAGTTCCTCCAGTTTGAGAAATACTCCCATTAATTGCAACCACACCGCTATTACCGCTAAATGTTCCACCAGAAATTAATAAGGTTCCTAAGATATTAACCTGTCCTTGATTACATGCAAAAATTCCTGATTCTTGTTGAATGCCTTGAAGCGCATTCACAGCACCAAGATTAGCGCTAAATGCACCTCTGTTTACAAAACTTCCACTTGCGTTAAAAGTTCCATTGTAATTTAAAAAAGAACCTTCATTTAGAAATGTTCCAGAAACATTAACCAGATTATCTAAATTGTTAAGCAATCCATTAGACGAAACTTCAAAATTGTTTAGAACAAGAAGGTTGCTCCTTAAATCGGCAGTTCCCAGAACTTTTACAGTTGGAATTAACAATGCTCCGAAATTGAATTCACCTCCTATAAGACAAATAACAGAATTTTCGGAAATATCAATACTTGAATCGAAAACATTTAATCCATTTCCGAAATTGTAAATTCCATTCATTGTAAATACACCACCATTTTTATCTACCTCGATTTTAGGAAGCACGCATATAGATTCTGAAGCAGGTAAACCAACTATAGTTTGGCTCGAACCTCCGATAAATCTTAAAAATCCATTGCCAGAAGCTGTCTGAGATGTTCTATAATTGTTTACACTGAAATTGTTGGCTAATTGTATAAAACCATTCTCAATAAGAATTGCACGGCTTGCTGCTGAGCCATTGTCAAAAGTTAAAATATTTTCAACAAGTATATTTCCGAAAATCTCAATCTTTTTATTATCAATTCCGCTTAGGTTTTGAATTTCCATTTTGTAAAAAGTTGGAAATCCAAGAATAGTGTATGTTACAGTGCTACTTCCAACAAAACGAATGGTTCCTAACTGGTGATTAAATGTTCCAGAGATATTCCTAAAATTTCCTTTTAATTCGATAAAACTGCTTGGGGCATTAAATACTGCATCATTATTTAATTCTAAAGTTCCATTTAAATAAAGGGGACAAGTTCCAAATTGAATTTGAGCTCCGTTTATAGTTAAATTCCCTGTTGTTACGCTTGAACAAGTAGAAAAATTAACAGTTGAATTTTGTATCAGTGCTCCACCCTCAGCTGATAAGTTTACAAATCCACCATTTTTTATTAATGTACTTGAATCGCTTAAATAGAAACCAGAAGCAGCATTAAAAGTGCCATTTCCAATGGTTAAATCAGATTGTGTTGCGTTTACAACACCAATATTCAACAAACCATTTCCATGTGTAAATGTGGAGTTGTTTATTTGAAAAGTGTTGCCAACCGAATATCTTGCATCTCCACTTGATTTGTTAATTGTAGAATTGTTGAAAGTTGTAGTTGTTTCCACAAACATTGCTCCACTGCCTAATTGCAAAGTTGAACCTGCAGCATTTAAAGATTTTAAGTTAACTACAGCAGATGTTAATGTAAATGTTGTATTTGTTAGGCTAAGTGTATTGTTGTTATTGTATATGAAGCCAGAGTTCTTTGTAAATGTTCCATTTTGAAGACTTGCATTATTTGTAAAATAGATTGAATTTGTTCCACCATCAAATGTTCCACCGGTTTGATTAAAATTACCAAAGCTTACAGCAGTATTATTACAATTAAAATTACCCTCGCTGATTGCAACTGTATTGGATGTCGATAAATATAAAAAGCCTCCTGATTTAGAAAAAGTTCCTCCAGATTGGGTATAATTCCCAGTTACTGAAAAATTGCTTGTCCCAATTGTAATGCTTCCATTTGATAAGTTAAAATTACCAGAAATTGCAGTTGATGCATTTCCTATTTGAGAAAGCCCTCCATTTTGAAAATAATTGTTCAACGATAATATTCCTGTAATACCTTTTACAAAGGTTCCTCCATTTACAATAAAGTTACCTGAAACTTTTAATCTGGAACGATTCATATTTAAAGTTCCTCCGTTCAAATTGATTCCTTCAATAACTGTAAGAATTCTGTTAGGATTGTCTGCTCCAAACAATGTTCCTGTATAATTAGATTCAATTGTTATAGATTTTGCTGATTTGTTAGTACTTAACTGACAATTTATACTGCTCACTTCTCCATTAAAAAAGACGTCATCGTTTGCAGTTGGAACACCAGATGGCTGCCAATTATTTGATTCGTTCCAACTATTACTTACCGAACCTGTCCAGGTTTTGGTTGCAGCTGATAATTCCTGGAAATAACTTCCAAAGAGTAACAGAATGAATGTGTAAAGTAAGGATTTCATGTAATTTGAATTTATGTGATTTTTGATATTTTTATTATTGATTCAAAACTACATGCGTATCTCGAGCCTATTTTTTATGTTTTAACTGAAATCTAATACATGCAAGAACTGGCAGGTTTTGGGATGTTTATTTTTTCGAAAGCCCTTATTTTACTGAGAAATTTAAATTCAGCCCTAAAGGCATCAATGTAATTTTTAATCTTCTTTATAATTTTATGACGGATTATGACATGAAATTCGTTTTTCTTCAAAAGACTTTATTGAACATTGTTTTCATAAATGAAGCCTTAGCTAAATAAATTACCTTTTCGAACTACATTATTTGATGGCTTATTTGAAAGTATAAAACCTTATATTAGCTAACTGATATTTTCTTATGAAAGTTAAAATTTTCCAAGTAGCCATTTTTGTTCTTCTGTCTGCAGGTATTTTAAATGCGCAGCAAAACGAAATTTCTTTAATCAACTCTTCTGCTGATTATTCATCAAGCAGTATCTTAATAAGCGTGAATGATTTCACTTTAAAAAATGTGAATACTTCTTTAGGAGAAGAAAAAGTTTTAATAGCTAATTCTGCAACACCTATTTTAAGAGCAGGAGCTCCCGACTTACCAAAGTTTACTAAATCTTTAATTATTCCAGATTTAGCCAGCATGGAAGTTGAAATTCTTTCAGACGAATATACTGATTATGAGAATGTTTCTATTGCACCATCTTTGGGTAATTTCAGTAGAACCATCTTACTAAATGATAGTAATAGAACAAAAGGTGCTGTTTACCAACAAAATGAATTTTATCCTTCACAAATTGCAACTTTAAGAAATCCTTATATAATCAATGATTTTCGAGGGTCAACAATTACCTTTTACCCATTTCAATACAATCCGGTAACACGAATTTTGAGAGTTCATACACAAATTACTGTTCGAGTAAAACAAAATTCTTTGGCTCCAATCAATGTTTTCAATCGTATCAAGCCTATTGCAATTACAAATGAGTCAACTCAGATGTATGCAAGACAATTTTTGAATTATTCAAGTGCTCGTTATGCTGCTTTAGAAGAAGATGGTGAGTTACTTATTATTGCGCATGGGCCATTTATGAATGCGATGCTTCCTTTTATAAAATGGAAAAATGCAAAAGGAATAAAAACAACTATGGTAAATATTGCTGATATCGGAAATAACAGCAACAACATTAAAAATTATATCGCTAATTATTATCAAAATCATACGCTTGCTTATGTAATATTGGTTGGCGACATTGCTCAAATTGCCTCACCTACGCTTTCTGGAGGGAAATCGGATCCATCATATGGTTATATTTCTGGAAATGATTCATATCCAGAGGTTATTGTAGGTAGAATCTCTGCTGAAACTGAAGCGCATGTTACTACTCAGGTTCAAAAGTTTATTCAATATGAAAAAAATCCTGATGCTTCTTCATTTTATACCAAAACAATGGGCGTTGCATCAAATGAAGGACCTGGAGATGACAATGAAATGGATTGGGAACATATTCGTAATATTCAAGGTAAACTTTTAGAATATACTTATTCTGAAAGGTTTGAGTTTTATGATGGCTCTCAAGGCGAACAAGATGCCTCCGGTAACCCTAGTTCTAATACCATACAACCAACATTAAACACAGGTGTGGGTGTAATTACTTATTGTGGCCATGGTTCATGCACCTCTTGGGGCTCAAGTGGTTTTAATACATCTGATGTAAGTCAATTAACAAACACAAACAAATTACCATTTATATGGTCGGTTGCATGTGTAAACGGAGAATTCGACAATGGAACCTGCTATGGAGAAGCTTGGCTTAGGGCAAATAATAATGGCAATTTAACTGGTGCAGTTGGTGCGTTTATGTCTTCAATTAACCAAAGTTGGAATCCGCCAATGGCTGCTCAAGATGAAATGGTAGATATTTTAACTGAAAATATTTTAGGTGTTAATACACGTACTTTTGGAGGAATCAGTATAAGTGGATGCTTAAAAATGAATGATGAATATGGTGCTGCAGGCGACGAAATGACAGATACATGGCATATTTTCGGAGACCCAACAATGATGGTGAGAACCGCTCAACCTCTTGCCCTGCAAGTAAATCATGCAACTTCTACGAATCTCGGTGGGGTAGTTTTTCCTGTAAATGTGAATATAGAAAATGCTTTGGTTGCTATCTCACAAAATGGAGTACTTCTAGGAAAAGCGAATGTTGCTGGAAGCGTTGCCATTGTGAACTTTGAAGCTATTAATAGCCTTGATTCTTTAACAGTTACTGTTACTGCATTTAACCGAATTCCTTATCAAGGAAAAGTGGCAATAATTCAGCCTACAGAAGCTTTTGTTGTGGTAAACTCTGCTCCATTAAACGACCCACTGGGAAACCAGAATCAATTGGCAGATTATAACGAAACTGTAAATCTTGGTTTAGCCTTGATTAATCAAGGAGAAACTGCTACAGGAGAAATTTTAGCAACGGTTTCTACTACTTCTTCGGAAATTTCATTGTTATCTAGCACTTGTCAAATTTCTTCAATTGCTCCAGGAGAAAGTTTCGATATCGCTTCTTGTATTCAATTTGTGGTAAGTGATGAAATAGAAGATCAAACTATTGTAAATTTTGATGTACTCGTTACTGACAATAATGGAAACCAATGGAATAATGTTGTTCCTGTTATCATTCAAGCCCCAAAAATTGTTATTTCGGGTTATGAGATTTCAGATGCAGCAGGAAACAACAACAATAGATTAGATGTTGGAGAAAGCGCAACAATTACAGTTAATTACAAGAATATTGGACATAGTAAAGCTTTATATGGGAATGGACTTATTACAGCAAGCTCATTTATCGCTCCTTTAACTAATGCTCAGAATTTGCTTGATTTAGATGTGAATGCTGAAAATTCTAATAGCTTTTCGTTTCAAGTTAACTCAGATGCTCCTATTGGAAGTAATGTTGAATTTAATTTCCTAAACGAATTTGGTTTTTACACGGCAAATTTATCTGCAATAGAAAAAATTGGTTTAATTGTGGAAGATGCTGAATCGGCTGATTTTACTCATTTTCCTTGGTTGAATCAAAGTAATATTCCATGGGAGATTGATGCTGTAAACAAATTTCAAGGTGATAACAGTTTTATATCTGGTAATATCAGCGATAGTGAAATTTCGGAATTGGTAATAAATTATACGGTTCTTGCAGATGACTCTTTGAGTTTTGTTAGAAAAGTATCTTGTGAGGAAGGGTATGACTTTTTGAGATTTTATTTGGACGATGTTTTAATGGCCGAGTGGACTGGGACTTCAGATTGGTTGAAAGAGAATTTTGTAATCTCTGCTGGAGCACATTCTTTAAAATGGGCATTCGAAAAAGATGACATGGTTTCTGCCGGTGAAGACGCAGTTTGGATAGACTGGATTACGTTTCCAAATGGAAATTTTACTGATAATCCAAATGGATTTAATGTTTTAGAAAAAAAGCAAGTAGTTCAAATATTCCCAAATCCTGCAAGCGATGTTTTTACTATTTCTTTAAATACAACGATTCAAGATGTTTGTGCTGTTTCATTGTTTGATTTATCAGGAAGAAGAATCTATTCATTGGGCGATATTGATTTGCAAAAAGGCTTAAATACTGCTACATTTCAAGTTCCGGCTTCTATTGCTAATGGATATTATTTTCTCCAATTTTCCGGAAACGAGCAGTTAACTTGTGAGAAAATTTCTATTTTTCGTTAGCCGATTTCTATTGCGCATCGTTTATTTTGTGCAATTTGCGGCTCCAAATTTAAATCACCAACACAATGCTGGGTACACCAATTACGCCCGAGTTCCATTCTATTGAAGAGTTTGCTCAAATCATTCAATCTAAAGTTCAAATTCAACTTTCAGCCATCACCAGCCAAAAAATACTTGATGGAAGAAATTTTTTAGACCATAAATTAAAGAAGGCTACCCAGCCAATTTACGGAATCAATACTGGTTTCGGCGCTTTGTGCGACGTTAAAATTGAAGAAGAATTCCTTGTTGAATTGCAGGAAAATTTGGTGCGCTCACATGCATGTGGTTTAGGAGAAACTGTTCCTGATGAGGTGGTGAAATGGATGTTACTGCTTAAGATTCAATCGCTTTCCTATGGTTTATCAGGCGTTCAATTAAAAACAGTTCAAAGACTTGTAGATTTTTTTAATGCAGATTTCCTTCCAGTTATTTATCAGCAAGGTTCTTTAGGAGCTTCAGGAGATTTGGCTCCACTCGCACATTTATCGTTACCTTTAATAGGCGAAGGTGAAATAATTGCACAAGGTATTAAGTTAAGCACCGCGGAACTTAACAAAAAAATGAATTGGGAATCTATAAAGCTCCAATCAAAAGAAGGTCTTGCTTTGCTCAATGGTACCCAGTTTATGGCTGCATACGGAGCATTTCTAATAACTAAGTTTGAAAGGATTATTGAATGGGCCGTTGCAGTTGCTGCTATTAGCATTGAGGCTTTTGATGCACGTTTAGATCCATTTCATCCAAGTCTTCATACGATTCGACATCACAAAGGTCAACAGGTAATTGCTTTACAAATTAGGAAATGGCTCAAAGGCAGTGAGCTCATTAATCAGCCTAAAAAAGCGGTACAAGATCCTTACTCATTCCGCTGCATTCCCCAAGTTATTGGTGCATCTTGGGATGTTTTGCAACACGTAAAACAAGTATTTACCAATGAAATAAATGCCGTTACCGATAATCCAACAATTTTTCCTGATGAAGACCTCATACTTTCCGGTGGGAATTTTCACGGTCAACCATTAGCAATGGCATTAGATTATTTAAGCATTGCCATGCATGAGTTGGGTAGTATTTCTGAAAGAAGGGTGTATCAATTAATTTCTGGAAAAAGAGATTTACCTCCGTTTTTGGTTGCAAACCCTGGACTAAATTCAGGTTTAATGATTCCGCAATACACTGCCGCTTCTATTGTGAGTCAAAACAAACAGCTTTGCACACCTGCTTCTATTGATACAATCGACTCTTCTGCCGGACAGGAAGATCATGTGAGTATGGGAGCAAATGCAGCAACAAAAGCATACAGAATCTTTGAAAATTTAGAAAAGCTTCTTGCAATAGAACTTTTTACTGCGACCCAAGCACTTCACTTTAGGAAAAACGCTGCAACATCACCTCAAATTCAACAGTTGGTAAATGACTACCGACAAAAGGTAAGTTTCGTAGAAAACGACAGGGTGTTGCATATTGACCTATTAAATAGTATTAAATTTTTGCAGGAATATTCACTGAAATTAGATAATGAATAGATGTTTTTTTGCTTTAAATAATCTACTTTATCTATTGGGATTATTAAAAGCTATCCTAAATTAGTTTCACAGTTTTTTTGTAATATTGCGGCAAATTTTGGTTTTAGGCAATACTTTCGGAATAATAAAATTATATATCTGTTTCATTTTAAAGGTTTCTCCTAATTAATTTATGAATTTGTTTAGATTTAAAGTGATTAGCCTTCTTTTAAAAAGTAAAACAGATAATTTATTTGTGCAGATTTTCCGATATACTTTTGTAGGCGGAGTTGCCTTTATAGTTGATTTTTCATTATTATATTTATTAACAGATTTATTCAAGATACACTATTTAGTTTCCGCTGGAATTTCTTTTATTTTCGGGCTTTTAGTAAATTATTTATTAAGTATTCTTTGGGTTTTCAATTCTAGGAAAATAAAGAATGTATTGAATGAATTTTTATTTTTCACTCTAATTGGACTTTTTGGATTAGGCATCACAGAAGTCTTGTTATGGATGCTTACAGATTTATTTGCATTATATTATTTATACTCCAAAATAATCACAACGGTTATAGTTTATTTTTGGAATTTCTTTGCAAGGAAATATTTACTTTTTAATAAATAAAAACAATATAGAATGACTAAAACAGCTATAATAATTGGTGCTGGTCCAGCGGGATTAACCGCGGCATATGAATTAGTTACAAGGACTGATATTAAACCAATAATTATTGAAAGATCTAATGATATTGGCGGTATTTCAAAAACCGTTGTTCACAATGGAAATAGAATTGATATTGGCGGACATAGATTTTTCTCTAAATCTGATAAAGTTATGAAATGGTGGCAAGAAATATTGCCAATTCAAGGTTCAGACTCCAAGGATGATATTCTCAAAGAGATTTATTACAGAAAGAAAAAAACGCAAGTTAAGTTATCTCCTAATGGACCAGATCCTGAGAAAACAGATAAAGTAATGCTTATCAGAAGTAGGCTGTCTAGAATTTTCTTTTTAAGGAAGTTCTTTGATTATCCTATCTCTCTCAATTTGGAAACTATTTCTAAACTTGGAGTAGGCAGAATTATTAAGATAGGGTGGACTTATATGTGGATTCAGATTTTTCCTGTTAAGAATGTAAAATCCCTAGAAGATTTTTTTATAAGTCGCTTTGGAACAGAGTTATATAAAACGTTTTTCAAAGATTACACAGAAAAAGTTTGGGGAGTTCCTTGTACAGAAATAGCTGCAGATTGGGGGGCTCAAAGAATTAAACAACTATCTATTTCAAGAGCTTTATTGCATGCTTTGAAGTCAATATTTAGAAGTGAAAAATCAATTGAACAAAAAAATACGGATACTAGTCTTATAGAACAATTTATGTATCCAAAGCTTGGTCCAGGCCAAATGTGGGAAACAGTAGCTAAAATTGTAGAAGAGAAGGGTGCCGTGATTATAAAAAATGCCCAAGTTGTAGAACTAAATTTATCAAATAATCAGGTAAATGAAATTACATACGTTAATAACTCTACCAAAGAGAAAACAGTTTTAAAAGGTGATTATTTCTTTTCAACTATGCCCATTAAAGAGTTAATGATTGCCATGGGCGATGTTGTTCCAAAAACTGTTCTAGATATCAGTAATGGATTGCAATACCGCGATTTTATTACAGTTGGTTTGCTTCTCAACAAACTGAAAATTCAAAATGAAACAAAAATAGATACGCTTAATGGTTTAGTACCTGATAGTTGGATTTATATTCAGGAAAGAGATGTGAAAGTAGGTAGGCTTCAAATTTTTAATAATTGGTCGCCTTACATGGTTTCAGATATTAATAAGGCATGGATTGGATTAGAGTACTTTTGTAATGAAGGTGATGAGCTTTGGGAGAAAAAAGACGATGAATTCATAAAATTTGCAATCGACGAATTACACAGTATAGATATTATTGATAAAAGTGAGGTAATTGATAGCACAATAATTAGAGTTCCAAAGACATATCCAGCATATTTTGGAACCTATTCTCAGTTTAGTGTAATATCTGATTACACGGATACAATAGAGAATCTCTTTTTAGTTGGAAGAAATGGAATGCATAAGTATAATAATCAAGACCATTCAATGCTTACTGCAATAACTGCTGTAAACAACATTATTTCTGGCGAGAAATCCAAAAGTAATATTTGGAGTATAAATACAGAAGAGGATTATCACGAAGAAAAATAGTTTATGACTTTATGAAAAAAGGTATTGTTGAACTATTCGTAAAATATTTCCCATATATTTTATTCATAACTTGTCTTATTGTATATTCTTTCATTGTTTTAGTTTTTCAAGATTTCCATTTGATTGGAGACGAGAATAGGTATATCAGACATGCTCAATGCATCGCAAAAGGAATATTTACTCCTCCAGATAATGATATGTGGCTTTGGAATGGACCAGGTTATCCACTTTTAATTTTACCAATTATACAGCTTTTCGACAATTATATAACACCAATTAGATTACTCAATGTTATTTTATTGTCAGTTTCTTTAGTTGTATTTTATAAAACATTATTGAAAATAAATACTATTAGAACTTCAATAATAGCAACAATTGCATTTGCATGTTATATATTAATTTGGAAAAGTTTGCCTTTAATTATGACTGAAATTGCAACAATATTTTTCTTAGTCTTGATACTTTTCTATGTTGTAGATAATAATAAATCATGGAAAAGGGTATTCTTATTAGCTTTTCTGCTATCTTTTCTTTGCATGATTAAAATTGTATTCGGATATATATTTTGTTTAATGTGCTTGTTAATTTTGGGATATGAGTATTTTAATAAAAATAATGAAACGTTAAAATTTTTAAGAAAATCTCTTTTATTGTGCTTATTGTTTTGTACTCCTTGGTTAACGTATACTTATATTAAATCAGGAAAGATTTTTTACTGGGGGGCTTCTGGTGGTTTAAACTTATATTGGATGTCTAATCCTAGCCCTAATGAATTAGGAGAATACATGGACTTTTCATTTGAGTCAGCGCTTGGCGTACCTAATGCTAAAATTGGATTTCAAAAAAGTCATGGAGAAGAAATTAATAGAATAATCAATAATTTTAAATATGAAAAAAGAGATGATGAATTTAAAAGAGTTGCAATAAAAAATATAAAAGAACATCCAACAAGCTTCTTGAAAAATGTTTGGTGTAATATTGGGCGCTTCTTTTTTAATTATCCTTATTCTTATTATCCACAGCAGCCATCCACTTTAATAAATATATTAATTAATGGACCAATAGTTGGATTTATTATTTTTCTTTCTATTCATGCAATATTGTTCTTTAGGCGATATCCTATTTCAATTCAATTTACATTGGTAACTATTGCATTTTATTTATTTATCAATTTTCCTTTGAGCTCGCTAATCAGAATGTTTTATGTAATAATTCCGTTTTTGTTTTTTTGGTTTGCGTTTGTTTTTGATAGAATCAATTTTAAACTGGAGCCCAAATTAAAGACCCTTAATTAATATTTTCACTATAATTAATTTTATACATCAGCTCTTTTGCTTCACCATCATTAGGAGAAATTTCTAACCATTTATTTACGAAAAGTAAAGCGCTGTCTTTTTTACCTAACGCTTCGTAAGTGATGCAAGCATTAATATAACCTAACCTGGCTTCAGGATACTTATCTCTAATTTGTTCAAGCGTAATTAATGATGCCCTGTAATTTGCAGTTTCATATTCACCCTGAGCTTTTTGCAACATTTTTTCTAGTTGCTGGTAATCGTACCATTTATAAGCAAATAAACTTATAACGATAGTAATTGTAAACAGGACGGATAACAAGGCTGGCTTCAATAAAGATTCAACCTGGTGCTCTTCATTTTCATCTAAATACCTTCTGTATAATGGATATTGAATGGCTGCAATGCTTATAGAAGTTATAATTACACCAATTGAAATTGCAGTGTCGAAATTCTCTGGAGCAAGCAAGAGAATGGCAATAAACAATATAAACAATGCAAACCCAATGATGTAAGTTGGTTTCTCAAGATTAGGCCTGCCAAGCTTTTTGTAATTTTTCCCTAATAAGATAAATCCGGGCAACAGTAAACAAAAGAAACTGATAACTCCAATGTAAAGCGGGCTCCAAACTTTTGAAGAAGGATTTTCTAATGGCTTTTCGTTTTTCATAACTCAGTAAAAATAAAAACCGGAAGGTATAATCCCAACTGAATAATTTTTTTGTTCTACACCAGTTGAACTATACTGATATACTTTTCCATTTTGAACAAAATCTTTTGCATCGCTCACCCAAATGCTATTGTCTGATGGATGGATTCCCAAACCATAAAAAATTCGGCCATTTTCAGCAATAATTGGAGAAGTCCTCAATGCTGTTTCAGCGATATCTAATTTATAAACTCCTCCGTTTAGGTAATATAAATCATTGCCCGTTTTATCTATACGCAATCTTTTGGGATGATTAGTTGGTGATGGAAGTGTGAAATGTACAATTTCAGTGCTGTTTTGGGGATTAATTTTCCATATGCTTCCTGCTGTTTCATTGGGTGGTAAATTGCCCTCGCAAAGTGCCCAAATATTGCCATTTTTATCTTTTATAATACTTGTCGGACTATCGCCCACTTGCACAGAATCTACTATTTGGTCGGTGGTTACGTTTATGGCGTACAATTTATTTCGCCTCACATTACACACCCAAGCCAATCCATTGCTAAGTATCATTTCTTCTGTCCAGCCCGAGCATGAAATTTCGCCTGTTTTGGAAGCATTCACTGGATTTATTATATGAATTGCATTGGCGTGTAAATCACTCACATACACTTTGTTTTCGGCTACTTGCAAGGCATATCTTGGAGATGGTAAATTGTTAATTACACCCAAAGAAGCAAATGTTTTATTGTTAATTCTTTCAATTTTTTGGGAATTGTTTACAATCATCCATAGCTCCTCTTTATATGGAAAAATTGACTGAAAAACATCACCCAAAGGCCTATTATTGGCTGTTGTAAAAACATCGTTTTCTACACTTGAATGTAAAGTTGAGATAGCACTTAAAGAAGCGTTTCCCCAATTAAAAGTGCCTTCATTAATAACCAAAGTTGTGTGTCCTGTTTCTGGTGGTGTTATTACACTCTTTTTTATTTCTTCCTTTTTACAAGAAGAAAAAAACAAAAGATAAATTGCTAAAAAACGAATCAATGTGCTACAATGCATGGTATTATTGCTTTGTTGTTTTTCAGTTGGATGCACATATAATATGTTCCATTCTGCAAAGTTGAGGTATTTATTTGAAAACCTTGCTGGTTCTGCAACACGATTGCACCGGCTACTTTGCGGCCTGCAATACTTAGGAGTGTAAAGTTGATTATCTCATCTTGAATAACAACTTGCTGAAATACATCGGCTGGTTGCGGATAAACTTGATACTTTGAACAAGGAACTTCTTGCGTTGCAGCCGGGTCATTATGATGAATCACGCCAACTGCATCTAAATCAAAACCACAACTGGGAAATGGAGTAGGCCATGGGTCCAATATTTTTCTCCCTCCAGCATCGCGCGAACAAAACTCATTTTGGTTACTTCCAACAACATCTACCAAACGAACATGCGTTATTGCATTTACATTTAATTCTGGAAATGAAGACAGCTCTTCCAGGTCGAAAGGTGTTCCGAAACCTGCTTTATACTTCCCAGCTAGGTTGTTTAATTTAGTTGCTTCTAAATAATCAAAAGGACCAATTGTCCATGTTGTGTCGGTTAGCGATGTTGCTGGAAAGCGCACATAATTTTCACCATCTGAACTTACTTCAACAAAGGCCAATTCAAGAAAAATACCATCAAAGCTATTTTCAAAAACGGCAAAGTCGTAACCTGGTCCATTTTTTATTGAAAACGGAAAAGTAAGAATGGCTTGTCCACCATCACCTAAACTCACCAAACCATTGCTCAAAGCGGCGCCTGTGGCTAATTCAGGTTCTCCTGCACTTGCAACTCCTAATGAATCTGCACCCACTTGCAATGGTCCTCGAAAAATTTCAGCACCTGTTGCCCACGCTTTAAAAATGGTACTGTCTTTCCAAATAGCAGTAGAACCTGGCTCGCCCGCTGCAGGAGCAAATTGAGCGCTGCCAGTATTCCACAGTAAAAACAAAATTGAGAGTAATGAAAAACGCAACATTTATTTTGAAAGAATGAACTTATTGATGTAAATATTCTTTGGTGTTGTTAATCTCACAAAGTAAACACCATCTATTAAATTTTCAATGTTTATCTGCTTTGCTTCATTTATAGAAATATCAGAAATTACTACCCTTCCAGCTGCATCTATTATATCAAGTGTTCCATTTTTTTCTTTTGGTAAATCAATGGTAATTGCACCAATGCTCGGATTGGGATAAACTATTATTGCTCCATCATCAACAAGTGAATTTACACTGTTAATATAGCTTTCATAGGAAATATTATCTATACAAAACTGCAAGGGTGTATTAATTCCAAAACCTCCAACATCTGAAGAAGCAAATGAGTATACAACACTATCGAAAGTTGCAAGTGGGTTTAAGTTTATTTCTTCCCAATCTAATTGTATGTAATCTTGAGAGTTGTCTTCAAATCTAAAATCGGCCAGGTAATGCACTACAGAATCGGTGCTACTTGGAATTCCTGCTCTGTAGCCTTTAAAAACAACATAGAAATAATCGGGGTCGTTTCCTGTTTCTCCACCAAATTTCTTTGCGAATCCATCTCCATCGCGCATGCTGTTGTAAGCATAAGTTCCATTGCTAATAGAGAGATTCAACATGAATGTTGGAAATCCATTTGATACTGCAGATTTAAAATAACCGTTACCTAATGCAACTGCATAATTTGAGGAATTGTTCGCACCTTTTCCTGCTTTGCTTGCATATAGATTTCCGTAACCAGAAGTTATTGAGTCTGTTACATTAGAATATGCAAAGCCTCCTTCCCAATAGGAGAATTCTGAATTGTAGTTTGTTGGAAAATACAAACCCCCACTCTCAAAACCCGTAGCAGTTAAATCTGCTCCGTCCCAAAACGTATCAGGGGCAAGTGTCAATTCTTCGAAAGTTGCTGTTTGAGTAGCTCCAATAAAATGGATTGAAAGAAGTAAAAAGGTGAAAAAGTATCTCATGGTTTATTTTTTTGAAATTGTAATGCGCAATCCTGTTTGAAACCAGCGTAATGGCATCGCGCGCCAAGCAATTACCTGATAAGTAGTGTTGAAAATATTATTGATATTGATAAAGAAATTTCCCGAAAAAGCTTTGTGATGTAAAGCTTTAGAAAGCTGAATGTTTGATACAAAATACCCTGGCAATGAAGTTATATTATCTGTTGTAATAAAACTGCTGCCTGTATAATGTGTTTGAAATGAAGCATCAATGCCTTTCCATTCTATACCTATGGTTTGGTTTGCAGATAAATTGGGGCTGTAAATCAATTGCATTTTGTTCTTTTCTGTTTCGCAATATTGTGCTTGAATACTTGCAAATAATCGAACTTTACGCATGTTTTTACTCCAATTGAATTGTATAGAAACACCTTTGCTTATTACATTGTCGATATTATGAGGCGACCAGTAATTATTACCAGGAACCCATTGAATCCAATCCTGTATATCATTGTAAAATCCAGTGATAATAAATTGCATTTTCTTAAATTCAATTACTCCAGAAATTTCCGAGCAGATTCCAGATTCCGATTTTAAATTTTCATTTCCTCCAGGAATCCAGTACAAATCATTTAATGTTGGAATTCTATAGGTTTTGGCAACCTGCCCTTTTACTTGAAGTGTATTATTTACAATGTATTTGAACGAAAATGAAGGTGCAAACCCCAACAGTTTCCCATTCAATTGTTCTTGTCTTGCCGATGCTAAAACATTCAATTTATTCTGAAAAAATAAACTTCTAATCGAAGCAAAAATTGCAGTTCGGGCTTGCGCATGCTGATGTCCAGCAAACCCATCTGCGCTTGCAAATATTCTTGTATCATTCAAGCCTATTTGAAATGTTGTTTGTTTTAAACGGTATGAAAAATCGGCATCTTGAATATAAGTTTTGGAGCGATTGGTTGAGTGAATATTTGAAATTGAATCGTTGTATAAAATCGTTTCATCAAAAAAGCCACTCTTCATTTGAATTAAGAACCTTTCTGCCTCATATTTCCATTGGGCAGTAATTCTCAAGATATCGTCTTGTTGGGCCGCATTCGATGTTGGAACTGTCATTATTGGAGGAAGTTCCCTGTTCGATTTTTGATACCAAGTGGCAATTTTAATTGATTGTTTTTTGCTTGGAAGAATATTCAATTCCTGCATCAATCCTCCAAATTTTACTTCGGCATTCAGTTGCTTCCTCACGGGACTTCCAAACTCAGTTGTATTTTGAAAGTTGAATCTATTACTTGATTGATATTGGAAAGCCTTAACGCTCAATGACCATAATTTCCTTGAAACACCTGCGCTAATTGCTGTCCTTTGCTGGTTCCAACTTCCCAACATTTGTTCAACCGAAACATGGTTTTCAATTTTTGAGGGTTGTAAAAAAATAGTTGCTCCGATGGCGCCGCTTCCCCAATTAGCAGCGTTGGCGCCTTCTTGAAGAGAAATTGATCCAAATAAAAATCCAGGTATCAGATTCAAATCTAATTGACCATTCATGCCATTTTGTAGATTAAACCCATTCCATACAGTTGCGGTATGCGCTGCCCCTGTTCCTCTAAAACCAGGCGAAGCCAATGCTCCCGGGCTATATTGTTTAATAAATCCTGCAGAGTTTCTTTGTAAAATATCAGAAGCTGTTAAAATAGATTGTTGAGGTTTTGATAAATCAATTTGGATGATTTGTAAACCTGGCTGAGTTTCCGGAATTCTATTGCTTTGAATTTCTATTTCTTTTATCAATAAAGTAGTATCTAAAAGCTGTTGCGCTTTTACATTTACCGACCAAATCAGTAAAAAAAACAGATATTTAATTTTGCACCTCATTTTCTGTGTGGTACATTCTTAAAAAAAGTAAAAAATAGGAAATGCTCCTTCAACAAGTGACGAGCTTTGAAAACCTATTCTCTGCCTTTCTTCCCGAAAGCACCGAATTAATATGCAGCTGGCAGGTCTTCTGACTCGCTCTAACTTAACACCTTCCCATCTTTACAGACAGTGGTTTTTTTGTTAAGTCTCTTTTAAGAGCTCACAGCAGCGGGAACTGTCTCGGATTCGCACCGAATTCCCTTTTAATTGTAGTTGTAAAGGCTACAAACCAAATGCGGTGCAAACTTAAACAAATTATTTGTGATTCATCAACTTAACAATTTTAAATGGTTTGTTAAAAATTGATTATTTGACCTTTTTACCCGAAAATCATAAAATATGTAACGCAATCTCCTTAACATTGCAAAAAATTTCATTTTCTTATGATGTTAAAACAAATTGTAGGTGCAGCATTTTTGCTTTTTGCAAGTGGAAATATTGTTAATGCTCAGGCCAGATTAATTGAAAAAGTTGTAAAAAAAGGCGACGAAATAGTTATTCCTTATGAGAAACACGTTTTGCCAAACGGCTTAAAAGTTTTAATTCACGTTGATAAAAGTGACCCAATCGTACACGTAGATGTGACTTACCACGTTGGTTCTGCTCGTGAAGAATTAGGCCGTTCTGGTTTTGCACATTTCTTCGAACACATGATGTTTCAAGGTTCAGATAATGTGGGCGATGAGCAGCACTTCAAAATTATTTCTGAAGCAGGAGGAACATTAAATGGTACTACAAATTTAGACCGTACAAATTACTTTGAAACGCTTCCAAGCAACCAGTTAGAAACTGCACTTTGGTTAGAATCAGATAGAATGGGCTTTCTGTTAAATGCAGTAACACAGCAGAAATTTGAAATTCAACGCGCTACAGTGAAAAACGAACGAGGTCAGAATTACGACAATCGTCCTTACGGCTTGGTAAACGAAAAAACTTACGAAGCTTTATATCCTTTTGGTCACCCTTATTCATGGCCAACAATCGGTTATTTAAAGGATTTAGATCGCGTTACAGTGGAAGATTTAAAACGTTTCTTCTTGCGTTGGTATGGTCCTAATAATGCTGTTTTAACTGTTTCCGGTGATGTTGATCCTGAACAAGTGTTGAAATTGGCGAACAAATATTTTGGCAGCATTCCCCGCGGACCAGAAGTAAAGGCAATGCCTAAAATGCCAACTGTGTTAACAGCCGATAGATACATTTCATATGAAGACAATATTCGTTTCCCAATGCTTCAGTTTACGTATCCAACGGTTGAAGGCGGAAATCCTGACGAATTGCCGTTAGATTTATTAAGCGAAATTATTGGAGGTGATAACAATTCAATTTTATATCAAACTTTTGTTAAAACTGATGTGGCTTTGCAAGCAAGAGCTTACAATCCTGCAACTGAATTGGCTGGTTCTTTCGTAATCAATGTGTTACCTTATCCAGGGAAAACATTAGCAGAAATGGATAAACTAATCAGAGATGCTATTGCAACTTTCGAAACTAGAGGAGTTACAGACGATGACATTACTAAATTTAAAAATTCACGCGAAGCATCTCTTATTGAAGGCCTAGAAAGTGTTTCTGGTAAAGCTTCTAAATTGGCATTTAACGAAACGTTTTATGGAAATCCAAATTTCATAAAAGAAGAAATTAGCAGGTTAAATGCATTGAAAAAAGAAGATGTAATCCGTGTTTATAACCAATATATTAAAGGTAAATTTGCAGTAGTTTTAAGTGTTGTACCAAAAGGTCAATCGGCAATTATTGCAAAAATTGACAACATTGCCCCTAAGAAATCTAGCGATACCGAAGGTGTTGAAGGTGCCGAATATAAAAACCTTTCTTACAACAAGGCAAAAGATACATTCGACAGAAGCAAACAACCCGCTCCTGGTCCAAATCCAGTAGTTAAATTACCAGCATACTACCAAGAAAAATTCCCTAATGGAACTAAAGTTATCGGTACAGTAGATAACGATTTACCGATCGTTTCAATTTTAATTTCTTTTCCAGCAGGTCACGTTGTAGAAAGTTTAAACCAATCTGGAATTGCTAATTTATTGAGCGATATGCTCAACGAATCTTCTCAGAAATATACAACCGAGGAAATTACCAATGAATTAGGAAAACTTGGTTCGGATATTTCTTTTGGAACTGACGATGAGAATATCACTGTAAATGTGTTTTCTCTAAAGAAAAACCTCGATGCGACTTTAAAATTATTAGAAGAAAGATTATTTCGTCCGCGCTTCGATACTACAGAATTCGCAACGGCTCAATCTCAAAATCTTGCTTCCATTTCTAATAATGCAACCCGCGCAACAGCTATTGCTGGCAATGTTTATGGGAAATTATTATTCGGTCAGCATATCTTCTCTACACCTGTAATTGGTACGAAAGAAAGCGTTGAGAAAATTACAAACGAAGATGTGAAAGCATTTTACAAAAAGCACATCGTTCCTTCAAAAGCGCAGATTGTTATTGTTGGTCAAGTAGAACAAGCTGAAATTCTTGGAAAACTTGGTTTCTTAAAAACATGGACAGGTACCGCTCCTGAAAATGCTGTGCTTCCTGCATTCCCAGCAATTGATAAAACTAAAATTTACTTTGTAAATAAAGACAAAGCCCCACAATCTGAAATCAGAATTGGCTACATGTCTTTACCATACGATGCAGATGGCGAATATTACCGCGCAGGAATCATGAATTACCAATTAGGTGGAAACTTTAACAGCCGTATCAACCTTACTTTAAGAGAAAAGAAAGGCTACACGTATGGCGCGCGTTCTGGTTTTAATGGAACAAAATTCCCTGGCCCATACACTGCATCTGCTGGTGTAAAAGCTGAAAAAACGGATAGCTCTTTAATGGATTTCTTCTCCGAAATGGCAACATACCGTGCAGGTGGAATAACGCCCGAAGAATTGAGCTTTACTAAGTCTTCACTTGGTCAGCGTGATGCCCTAAAATACGAAACACCTTTCCAAAAAGCTTCATTCCTTTCTCGCATCTTGACCTACAACTTAGATAAAGATTTCATTTCTCGCCAGAATGCTATTTTACAAGGTATCACCAAAAACGACATCGATGGTCTTGCTAAGCGATATCTTCCATTAGAAAAAATGATAGTAGTAGTGGTTGGTGACAAGAATCAAAACCTGGAACCAGTTAAGAAATTAGGCTACGAAGTAGTAGAATTAGATATAGATGGGAATCCAGTAAAGTAGTCGCGTAATTTATTCGCATAGTTTAAATCCGCCATTCAATGTTAATTTCTGGCATTGAATGGCGGATTTAATTTTATATACCAGTTATTAATCAATTTTTTGGGCGCCCGGGCGGGTGCTACGCGCTACACGGTAGCTTGCTTCGCCCCCTGGCGCAGCAGCAGTCTCCAAGGGGTGGTATTATTGTTACCAACGAAATTTTCAACTCAACCCAATAATCCCGGCCAATTCTTCAAATTTCAACCCATCAAAATTACCAGAACTCATCATCAGCAAATTGGCATTCTCCCAATTTTTGGCTTTTAATTCTGAAATTATCTCGCTTGCATTGGTATACACGCGAAGGTTATTTCCGCCAAATGCAGCAGCCACTCTCGCAGGGTCAATGTCATTCAGTTTTTTATGTGCAACTGTATGCGGATTAAAATAAATAATAGCCTCGTCTGCCTGCGCCATCGAACTTGCATATTCATCTAGGAATGCATCATTCAAACTGCTAAACGTATGCAATTCCATACATGCAATCAATTTGCGTTTCGGGAACTGCTCTTTTACTGCACTTGTAGTTGCTTTAAGTTTTGATGGTGAATGCGCAAAATCTTTGTAAATATTGGTCTGCGCATTTTTAAACACCAATTCCAATCGCTTGGCAGCACCAGAAAAGCTTTGAATAGCGGTAAAAAAATCAGCTTTTGAAACTCCCACTTTCAAACAAACCTGCAAAGCAGCATTGAGGTTTTGTAAGTTATGCTGACCAAAAATTTGTAAAGACGTTTTTCCAATATCAGAAACTAATGTTGTTTCACCATTTATCACCTCCGAATCGTGCGCCCCATAAGGAATGTATTGAATATCTTTTCTGCCTTTTTGTGCTATTTTCTTCAATTCATCATCTCCTTCAAAATAAATCAAAGTTCCGTTTGGTTCTATTTTATCTGCAAAAATTTGAAACTGCTCCACATACATTTCAAATGTTGGAAACACGTTAATATGGTCCCAAGCTACGCCGCTCAACACAGCAATATGCGGGTGATACAAATGAAATTTAGGAACGCGCTCAATCGGAGAAGCCAAATATTCATCACCTTCTAACAAAATATATTTTGCATTTTCGGTAATGCGCACCATCGTATCAAAACCCTTCAATTGCGCCCCAACCAGATAATCACAATCAATGTTTACAGCATTCAACACATGTAAAATCATGGCGGTGATACTGGTTTTACCATGACTTCCTCCAATTACTATTCGAGTTTTTTCCTTGCTCTGCTCATAAATGTAACCTGGATAAGAAAATACTTTTAAACCAATTTCTTGTGCTTTTAGAAGTTCAGGATTGTCAATCCGTGCGTGCATTCCCAGAATTATTGCATCTATATCAGCAGTAATTTTCTCTGGAAACCAGCCTTCTGCTTTGGGCAATAATCCAGCATTTTGCAACCTTGTTTTAGATGGTTCTACTATTTCATCATCCGAACCTGTAACCAAATATCCTTTCTTGTGCATCGCCAAAGCTAAATTGTGCATCGCACTTCCCCCAATTGCAATAAAATGAACACGCATATTCTAAATTTTCCGGTAAATTTAGCGGCTTGAATTATTCATTTTTCAACCGCTTCACCATTTTGCTAACAAACCACTATGAAGTTACATACCATTAACACCGGACATTTTAAATTAGACGGAGGCGCTATGTTTGGCGTTGTTCCCAAATCTATGTGGAGCAAAGTTTATCCTGCCGACGATAATAACATGTGCTCATGGGCCATGCGTTGTTTATTAATTGAAGATGGCAAAAGACTCATGCTGATAGATACCGGAATGGGCAACAAACAAGAGCAAAAATTCTTTGCGCATTATTTTCTTCATGGAGATGATTCTTTGGATAAATCCCTTCAAAATCTCGGTTTTCACCGCGACGATATTACAGATGTATTTCTTACACATTTGCATTTCGACCATTGTGGTGGAGCCATCGAATACAACAATGAAAAATCAGGTTTTCGTCCTGCTTTTAAAAATGCAGTTTACTGGAGCAATCAAAAGCACTGGGAATGGGCTGTAAATCCTAATCCAAGAGAGAAAGCATCTTTTTTAAAAGAGAACATTTTGCCCATCCAAGAAAGTGGACAATTAAAATTCGTGGAAACAGAAACAATACCTTATCCTATTTCTATAGAATATGTTTTCGGACATACTGAAGCCATGATGCTTCCGTTAATTCATATCAATAACCACAAAATATTATACGTTGCAGATTTACTCCCTTCGCCAGTGCACATTCCTTTGCCTTGGGTAATGGGCTACGACATGCGACCACTGGAAACACTTATTGAAAAAGAACGCATTTTAAAACAATGCCTCGATCAAAACATTATACTTTATTTCGAACACGACAAATCAATAGAATGCGCTACCATCCAACAAACAGAAAAAGGAATTCGCTTAAAAGAAACGTTTTCGCTTTCGGAACTTTTCTGATATACTTTTATGGATGTTTATCAGCACAAACATTAATTGTAAAAGGTGAAAATGCACCTTTCGAGTTATCAGTTTTAGGCACAGACAATCAGTTTGTTGCCAATGTAGATTCGTTTATTGTGTTGAGTAAAACCCGCATTGCCATTAGGAAGAAAGATGACATTGGCTTTCAATTATATAATTACAAATTGAATTTATTGGGCAATGCAAAAGTATCTGCTGCTAAACGCCAAATGAATGATATAATTCCATTTGCAATTGGCAAAGAATGGGGAATTGCAGATTCTAATGGTGTATTAATAATTAAACCAAAATTTGAAGAGGTTTTATGGGTTAATGCAGATAAAATTGGTGTTAAAATCGACAACAAATTTGCAATTGTAGGCAAAAATGGAAAATGGATAATGAAACCAGGAATGCCGCTAGATCAATTTGAAAAGTACACTGAAACTAGTAATTGCGGAAAGTTGAAAAGTTTGGAAAATCAATTTGATAAGATATTTTTAGAAGACACAGGTAACATTAAAAGAATCCAAAAAGATGGCTTTTATGGATATATAAATTGTAAAACTGAAAGGGTAATAGCTAGTCCGAAGTTTATGAAGGCAGAGCCTTTTTTGCAGGATAAAGCTGTTGTTAAAATTTCCAAGGGATATAATTTGATAAACATTGAAGGCGCTATTTGTGAACTTCAATATTTTGATTCAATCGTAAGTAGCCCAAATAAAAACCTGGTTTTTTACGCTGGAAAAGGTGATGATAGTTGGATGGGTTTACTCTCAGATAATTGCGAAATTGTAGTTCCTGGAACGTATAAATTCATTGACCATTTTTCTGGAGAATATGCAGTTTGTTCTAAAAATGGAAATGGCAAAAACTATCTTTCAAACGAGGGCGATGATGTTTTTCCTAAAATGTCTTTTGAGCAAGCAGAGCCTGTTGTTGGAGGTTTTGGTGTGGTTAGATTTAACAATGCATTTCATGTGTTAGATGTGAAATCGGCCAATCCAAGGTCATTATTTTTAAGTGAAAACAGAAAATCGTTTCGACTTGTAGCCTTAGAATAAACGAGAAACCTTTTTCTCAATTCCAATATAAATTCCTGTTTCCCTAATTTCTACAGGGTAAAGTTGAATGTTGTTTTCTCGCTTTTCGACTTCTCTGCCGCTTTTTAAATTCCATGCGTACCTGTGAAACGGACAAACAATGGTTCCGTCTTCGCAAAATCCACCTCTAGAAATAGGCAAACCTTGGTGAGGACATTTTTCATCGGTTGCGAAATAACCTTTATCTGTTCTCGCAAAACAAAGTCTTTTCGTGTCAATCTCAACCGCAACCAAGCGATTCATTGGAATTGCCCTTTCTGCTTCTTCTAAAGAAGCAAAAACCCGATACCAGGTAGTTACATTTTTGCTAAAAAATCCCATTATCCAATTATAACTTTTATTGCATTTGGAATTAAAGTGATATGCAAAGGTGCTTTTCCCATAGATTCTCCATCTGCTTGAAAATAAATATCACTTTTTGATGAAATCGAAAATTCCGTTCCCTGATAAACAGAAACTTCTTTTAATCCTAAAAACTTTCCATTGAACAATTTTGGAAAATTCCTAATAACCTTCCAGGGAGAAATTTTCTGAGCCAAGGTAATATCAAACAATCCATCATTTGGAATTGCATTCGGAACTAATTTCATTTTGTTACCAGCAAATTTTCCTATCCCAACAAGCACAGCAAATAGTTGTGTTTTAACGGTCTTCCCATTTATAGTAATTTGGCATTCAACAGGTTCGTACTTAAAAAGTGTGTAAACCAACTGTTTAATATATGTAAGCACTCCCGAATTACCCTTTTCTTTTTCTTTGTTTGCAGCATATGCAACTGCCGCATCAAAGCCACATCCGGCTACATTAATAAACCAAATTTTACTGTCGGGTTTATGTTCAAATTTAACCAAACCAACATCTTGTATGGCTGTTTTTCCATTTTGCAAAATAGTAATCGACGTTTTGATGTTTCGAGATAAATTCCAGGTTCTGCCCCAGTCATTGCCAGTTCCCACGGGAATTAAACCAATCGTTATTTCTTGATTTGGAACTAAATCCTGATTCATTATTCCGTTTACAATTTCATTTAAAGTTCCATCACCGCCACAAACCAAGATTTTTCTATATCCAGCTTCGAGTGCAGTTGTCACTACCTTTTCCCCTTCTCCAGCAGCCGATGTTTTGAATGTTCTAAATGCAATACCTTTTTTAGTAAGTAATTCGGCAATTTGAGGATACTTTTTTTCCGCTTTGCCGCCTCCGGCCATTGGATTCAGAATAAGGTACCATGCGGTTTGTTCCATTTTTCAAACATACCAATCCTTATGGCAAAAAAAAAGCGCTTTCTTTCGAAAACGCCTTTTCAATCAAACAACCTAAACTTACTTTAATTCAATTTTTATAGTTTCTGCAACTACTTCTTGTTTTTTTGGTAAATGAATTTTTACAATTCCATTCTCAAAACTTGCCTCAATCTTTTCTTTATCAACTTGTTCGGTTAATGTAAATTTACGTTTGAAGTTGTTGTACGTAAATTCTTTTCTGTGAAATTTCTTTTCAACAGTCGTTTCTTCGGTTTTCTTCTCACCAGAAATTATCAATGTATCTTTCTCAATTTGCAATGTAATTTCCTCTTTGCTAAATCCTGCAGCAGATAGCTCCAATTCAAAGCCTTGTTCATTTTCAACAATGTTTACTGCCGGTAATGCTGTGCCTCCATCGTAATTTCTGCTTTCTGGAAATTTAACATTTTCCATTAAATCGTTAATTAAATGGTTAATAGAACCTGATGTTCTAAATGCTGGTCTGTTCATTTTTATAAAAGTCATTTTATTTAGTTTTTTATTTGTTTCAACCCGCTTTTCAATAGAAATGCCAGTTACAAATAAATGACAAAATGGCATATATATTTAAATTAAAATGTCAAAATGACACCAGCCTTTGTTTTAATTACCCATTTATGACTGAATTCAGTGTTCCAAGCCTTTATTTAAGTTTTGATTCTAAATTTAATGTGTAATGAATTGACAATAATCTTTACATAATAATGTTGCTATGTAAAGAATTTTCAATTTTCTATTCATACTAAAGTTGATATGTATAGATTTTTAGATTTTCTAATCAATTACAGAAAATTATAAAATGATTTAGATTTATTACCGCATCAAAGATTCAAGACTTTAACTATTGGCTAATTAGAATCAAATCTTTGTTGTTCTTTTCTTTCCTTCTTCTGAAATAGCAATCTTAGGATTTCTAGTCAGTTTCTTAATAAATTCTGTTTTTCTAAAACGTAATGCACTCCAATCTTCATCAATAGCCACTTGTCTTACTCCTTCTAAATTGTATTTCCCCAAAATTTCCCAACCATTATCTCTGTTAAATTCACATTTGTATTTTTTAGATGTTGCTTTCGGGTAACAATACCAAAGAATAGCATCTCCAGCTAACTTCGGGAAAATTTCTTCAATTGAATATTCAATTTCCTTTTGGGTCTTCACAAACAAAATAATAAAATCTATGCTAGCTTCTGAATTGACTTCTTTTGTAACTTCAGTAAACTTTCTCATTTCAACTATTTCATTGTTAAAAGATTCGGGAACATTCATCGCGTAAACTTTAAAAGGAAGTTTAAAATTGAGTTTTTTAAAAAGGTTTGTCATTGCAGTTAAAATTAAAAGGGAGTACTTAATTTTCGGAAACTAATTTCAAAAGTAAATGATTTCAATTCAAACAAAAGCGAATTGTTAATTCTAACCATTTCCTGCCAACTTTGCATTGCTCACTGACAAAATGAAACAATTTTGAAATGGGAATGTCGTTTGACTAAGGCGAATACTGTTAAAACAAAATAAAAAAATGGGTATCTATATCATTATGATTCTTATGATGGCTGCAAGTTGGTTTGTAAGCTATCGTCTTAAAAGTAAATTCAAACAATATTCGGAAGTTCCTTTAGACGCTGGTTTGAGCGGTAAGGAAGTTGCCGAAAAAATGCTGCGCGATAATCAGATTTATGACGTGAAGGTTGTTTCCGTTGAAGGTTTTTTAACCGACCACTACAATCCTCAAAACAAAACTGTAAACCTGAGTCCAGAAGTGTATAACGGAAGAAGCGTAGCATCAGCTGCAATTGCAGCACACGAATGCGGGCACGCGGTGCAGCATGCTAATGCTTATTCTTGGCTAACAATGCGTTCTCAGTTAGTACCTATTGTACAGGTTTCATCTAATGTAGTACAGTGGGTTTTACTTGGTGGGGTATTATTGTTGAATGTATTTCCAGGGTTGCTATTTATTGGAATTGTGCTATTTGCAATTACAACACTTTTCAGTTTTATTACACTTCCTGTTGAATATGATGCTTCAAACCGTGCATTAGCTTGGATGGAAAGCACTAATTTATCTTATGGCCAAGAGCATGAAAAAGCAAAAGATGCTTTGAGTTGGGCTGCTTTAACTTATGTGGTAGCTGCAATTGGTTCATTAGCCACTTTGTTGTATTACCTATCAATTTACTTAGGTAGAAGAGATTAACTTGGAATTTATACAGTGCAATCAATAGTCTGGTTGCACTGTGCTCCAAGCTTCAGCAGGTGCATCGAACAAAGGTTTAGTTCTTGCCCAAGTTGATTTGAACAATTCAGAATTTCTGTAATTTTCTAATGCTGCTTCGTTTTCCCAATGGCTGTAAGTGAAATACCTACAATTGTCGTTTATATCATTCAATAAATGAACATGAGAACAGCCATTAAATGCTCGAATTTTTGGGGCACTTTCTGAGAATATTTTTTCAAATGAAGCCCTGTTTTCTGAGGCAAAATGCATTTTTACGATTCTAATAATCATGGAATTCTATTCTGATGTTTTCACTCTCTCTGAATCCAAATAACTTATTTGCATACCCTTTATTTATTGCAATTTCTAAATAATCAGCATGATTAAATATGGCTATTGCTTCTCCTTCAGCAACTTGGTTGTAGCGCTTTGCAATTGAATTTATTTCCACTTTTCTGCTTCTTAGGCCTATGCCGAAAGATCTCTTTTGACCAATATCCTCAAATAATTTCCTCGAAATATTGGTTATAACATTACCATAAGAATCAATATAGATAACGTGTCCTGTTATACTATCAGCTTGACCAATTGCAGAATGCATTACCATCCGTTTTATTTCAGGTATTTTCTTCCCAATAACTTCTAATGTGCCGCCTCTTGCTATATGACAGGCAGCTTTCGCAAATACATCTTGCGTTGGAAAAGTAGGAGTAACCGGCTCTTTTAAAATATTTAGCTCAACTATTTCATCTGGAACCATATCTAAAACCAAAGAAAAAATACCAGTATCAGCGCCAACAAAATAATGCCCAGCAGCTTTTAATGCAACATGACTAACTGTTTTCCTATCTGCCATATATTCTTCTAAAGAATTAATACCAACTACATGGATTGTCCCTTCAGGAAAAGATTTATATGCATTTTTTAGATTGTAAGCACCCTTTAAAATATCATACTTTGGTATATCATGCGTTATATCGACAATAGTCGTTTGAGGCAATTCACTCAAAATAGCTCCTTTAACCGCCGCCACATAATAATCGCTTAGGCCCATGTCTGTGGTTAAAGTAATTATTGCCATTTTCTAGAGGAATTTCAATTGTAAGTCAGCGTCAAAATTCATTTATTTGTAGGTGAAATGCAACCATAATTTTAATTAATCCAATATTTATTAAATTCATCAATTGACTGAGAAAACAATTCAATTAAACAACGTAAATCCCGTTGAATTATACGGTGTGAATGATACAACACTGGATCAAATTAGAAAGTACTTTCCAAGTTTAAAACTCATCGCAAGAGGACTAGAACTGAAATTGCAAGGTGAAGAAGAGCAGATTTTATCTTTTGAATTAAAATTAAGCCAACTTGTAGACCACCATAAACGTTATGGAAATCTAAGTGAACAATTTATTAAACGTATCATGAATCCTGAAAACGACCTTCCTGAAATTAAAAAATCTGAAGATGGAACTTCTGATGTTATCGTTCATGGAAACAACGGCTTAATTGTAAAAGCAAGAACGCCCAACCAAAAAAGAATTGTTACCAGTTCTTACGAAAATGATATGGTGTTTGCTATTGGTCCAGCTGGTACCGGAAAAACTTACACCGCAGTTGCTTTGGCTGTTCGTGCGTTGAGAAATAAAGAAGTTAAACGCATAATTCTTACCAGACCCGCTGTGGAAGCTGGCGAAAACTTGGGTTTTTTACCTGGTGACTTAAAAGAAAAACTCGATCCATATTTACAACCGCTTTATGATGCATTAATGGATATGATTCCTGCCGATAAACTGGCTGTTTTCATGGAAACCGGTGTTATTCAAATTGCTCCTTTAGCTTTTATGCGTGGCCGTACTTTAGACAATGCATTTGTAATTCTAGATGAAGCACAAAATGCAACAGAAAGTCAAATGAAAATGTTCCTTACCCGCATGGGGCGAAGTGCAAAATTTCTCATAACCGGCGACTTAACTCAAGTTGATTTACCCAAAAACCAACCTTCAGGTTTGCCAACGGCCGTTCGAATTTTGAACAATGTTGAAGGAATTAACATCATTTACCTCGACACAAGTGATGTGGTTAGACATAAACTAGTAACAAGAATTTTACACGCATACCAAGAACAACAAAACAATGGCACTCGCTAATATTCAATTCGAATTCGACAATCAAACTGCTCACTACCGTGGAAAAGTGCGTGATGTATACACCATCGATAATCATTATTTGGCGATGGTGGCCAGCGACCGCATTTCAGCTTTCGATGTTGTATTGGGTGAGGGAATTCCCTACAAAGGACAAGTGCTCAATCAAACGGCAACGTTTTTTTTAAATGCTACAAAAGATATTGTTCCTAACTGGCTTATCGCAACGCCCGACCCGAATGTAGCGATAGGAAAAATGTGCACTCCATTTAAAGTGGAAATGGTAATTCGTGGTTATTTAGCTGGTCACGCTGCCCGTGAATATGCTTTAGGGAAACGATTGCTATGTGGTGTTGAACTTCCTGATGGTTTGAAGGAAAATGATAAACTTCCGACTCCTATCATCACACCAACTACAAAAGCTTCCGAAGGTCACGATGAGGATATTTCAAGAGAAGAAATTATTGCCAAAGGAATTGTAGCTGTTGATGATTATCTTAAATTGGAAGAATACACGAGAAGTTTATTTGAACGCGGCACTCAAATGGCCGAAGAACGAAACCTCATTTTGGTGGATACTAAATATGAATTCGGGAAAGACCATAACGGACAAATTGTATTGATTGATGAAATCCATACACCAGATTCTTCTCGTTATTTTTATGCAAATGGTTATGATGAAAGACAAGCTGCAAATGAGCCGCAGCAACAATTAAGTAAGGAATTTGTAAGACAATGGTTGATAAAAAATAACTTTCAAGGCAAGGAAGGACAAAAAGTGCCGGTTTTACCTCCTGAGTTTGTAGCCGAAGTTTCTGAAAGATACATTCAACTCTATGAGCAAATTACTGGCTTAACTTTCGTGAAACAAGATTACAGCAATGCGGCAGAAAGAATCATAGAAAACGTTGAGAATTTCTTTACTGCTTTAAAAAGTGGCACCAAATCATAAAAAGGAATTTGCTCATTTTGAACCAAAAAATCTTTCCGAATGGAGAAATTGGCTCAGTTCTAATCATCAACAAAAAGATGGAATTTGGTTGGTCTTGTGTAAAAAAGAAAGTGGATTGCCTTCTGTTACTGTAAATGATGCAATAGATGAAGCACTTTGTTTTGGTTGGGTAGATAGCCTTCCGAATAAAATAGATGAACAAAGATTCAAGCTTTTTATTTCACCACGAAATCCTAAAAGTAACTGGAGTGCAGTAAATAAAAATAAAGTAGCTAAACTTGTAAGTGAAGGCAGAATGCATGCTTCGGGGCTTGCAATGGTTGAACTGGCAAAGAAATCTGGAACTTGGGACGCTTTAAATGACGTTGAAAATGGCCTTATTCCTGAAGATTTGAAAATAGCTTTTGATAATTTTCAAAATGCAGCTGTAAATTTTGAGAATTTCCCGAAATCAGTTAAAAGAGGAATTTTGGAAACAATTTTAAATGCCAAAAGACCCGAAACACGAGCAAAACGAATAGAAGAAACCGCCCGCTTAGCTGCTGAAAATAAAAGAGCATTTCAATTCGTACCAAAAAAGTAGATTTATCTTATGCTACTGTAAAGAACATCTACTTTCTTAAAGCCTCTAGCTTTTTAAATATCTCACAATTTTCAACATGAGCGCCTAGCAGATAACCTGTGCTCATCAAGAACTCATTCACAATTTCTCCTCCAGTAAACTTAAATGTCTTTTTGAAAAGTTTTACCCATTCTTCTTTATTAAAATGAGCATGCGCATCTAACCAATTTTTAAAAGTACCATGTGTTTCTTTTAAAGCAATGATTATCTTGGCATTATGGATTGCGGCATCGATTTTTAACCTGTTTCTGATAATGCCAGCGTCGTTTAGCAAACGCACTCTTTCAACTTCATCGTAGGCAGCAATCTTTTCAATATTGAAGCTACTATATGCATTTCTGAAATTTTCTTGTTTTATAAGAATAGTAGTCCAGCTTAAACCAGCCTGATTAATTTCTAAAATCAAGCGGCCGAAAAGTTCGTTGTCATCTTCAATTGGAAAGCCATAAGCTGTGTCATGATATATTACATGAACATTATCTTTTTCCATCCGAGAAACAGCGTCGCAGTAAGATGTTGGCTTTTCCATTTTATCCGATTTCTTCTAAAACCAAGAATCCTTCGTTTTCTACAGACATATTTTCTATCAGCTCATCTAAAATACCAAATCCAAATCGCTGAATAATAGTGGCAATACTTTCTTTTCTTTCTTGCAAAGTTCCACCTGGGTTGGCATGTTCTAACAAACTTTCAATTTGCTGCATTTCAATTGCGCTTTTCTTCTTTTGCTGGCGAATCAATTTCAATGAAAATCTTTCCATTTGAGCTTCTAATCTTTTTTCAAAAGCAATTGCTGCACTTTTTGTTGGCGCGTCAATTTGAGAAGCTATTCCTTCTAGTTTATTGGTAATGTCTTTTAATTGAGCTTTTTCTGATATTAATGTCAAATCATCATTGGCATTTTGTAATGCAACTTTTTTTTGAAGCGCGCTTTTTTCTTCAAACAAATTTTCAATTTTCAAACCTGCATTCGAAAGCTTATGTGTGTTTTTTGCATCTAAAACCAACGCTGAATTTCGTAAGGCCAAAATAGGGTAGGGCACTTTGTAAAATTCAAAAACGCCTTTCAATTCTAGCCAATAAGCTATTTCAGCCCCACCTCCAATGTACACCAAATTGGGTAAAATACACTCCTGATACAAAGGACGCATTACCACATTGGGAGAAAATCGTTCTGGAATATCGCTTATTTCTTTTTCAAGACTTTCATTGTTCCAATTGAATTTCCCATCATTTGTAAGGAATTTATTTCCCTCAACAACAATCCTCTCTCTATAACCATCTAACAAATAAAAGAAATTAATTTCCCTGCCGTGCACCTGACTTTTGTATGATTTCTCAAGTAATTCGCGCGTTCTCATAACCTCTTTATGGCTATTTTGCTCGAGAATGTCTTGTAAAATGATCTTTGAAAAATGATTTTTTAGTTCTGCATCATCAGCATCAATAGCAATTACACCATATTTCCCAAATATTGCATGCACAATGTATCGGGTTGCATTTGCTAATGTTTTGGACGAACTCGCTTTTTCAAAAACATCAATGATCGATTTGCTATCAGCATCAATTCCAGCATGGATTTTTAAATCTTGCACCAATCCCGATAGACCTTCTGTATTAAATCTTCCAACTGGGCCAACTTGGTTGGTTTTCCAATCATATTTTTTGTTTTCAACCCACACATGATTTATTTCTGCTACATCATGGTCTTCTGTTGCCATCCAAAATACGGGAACAAAATCATAATCAGGAAACAAATTCTTTGCTTCTTTGCTCCACTTAATAGCAGAAATTATTTTATAACAAGCGTAAAGTGGCCCAAGTAAAATCCCTGTTTGCTGCCCTGTTGTTATGGTAAATGTGGATACTTTGGTTAAAGATGAAATTTGAATTTGTGTTGGTTCATCCAATAATCCATTTGAATCGTATTGTTTCAAAAGTTGCTTCACTAAAATATCTCTTGGTGTTGCAGCTTTTTGTTTTTGTGAAATTGCTTCAGCAATATTTTTAATTGTGGGAGGAAGATGATAAAACGATTTTAGGAAATCATTTCCGGCAATGTAATCAGTTACGATGGTTTGAAATTTACCCGTTTGAAGGTAAGGAATCTGGCTACATCGGTATTTTTTCATGACTGCAAGTTACCATAAAGATCAAATTCTTCTGCATGTGTAATGGTTACATTTGCAAAATCTCCAATTCTCACATAATTATCTTTTGCTTTCACAAGTACTTCATTGTCAACTTCTGGTGAATCAAATTCTGTTCTACCAATAAAATAATCGCCTTCTTTTCTATCAAACAAAACCTTAAATGTTTCACCAACTTTTGCTTGGTTTAAAGAAGCAGAAATTCCCTGTTGCACATCCATCACTGCTTCAGCTCTTTCTTGTTTCACATCAGCGGGAACATCATCATTCAAGCTATAAGCATGTGTGTTTTCTTCATGTGAATAAGTAAAAACGCCCAATCGCTCGAATCTGCTGTTTTGCACCCATTCTAACATTTCTTGGTGGTCCTTTTCTGTTTCACCAGGATAACCAGCTATTAACGTCGTTCTTATGGCAATTCCAGGAACTTTGTCGCGAATTTGGTTTACTAAATCTGTTGTTTTTTGTTTAGTAGTTCCGCGGCGCATGCTTTTCAACATTGCATCACTTACATGCTGTAAAGGCATATCAATGTATTTGCAGATGTTCTCTCTTTCGCGCATCACATCTAATACATCCATGGGAAATCCACTTGGAAATGCATAATGCAAACGAATCCAATCAATTCCATTTAGATCTGCCAAACGATTTAGTAATTCGCCTAATTTTCTGTCTTTGTAAATATCTAAACCATAATAAGTTGAATCTTGTGCGATCAGCAGCAATTCTTTGGTGCCGTTTTTTGCTAGGTGTTGTGCTTGTTTTACCAAATCTTCCATTGGTAAACTGATATGTTTACCGCGCATCAATGGAATGGCGCAAAAAGAACATGGTCTATCACAACCTTCTGATATTTTAAAATATGCATAATGTGAAGGGGTGGTGATGATGCGCTCTCCAACCAATTCGTGCTTATAATCTGCTTTTAAGGTTTTTAGTAATTTCGGTAAATCTCTTGTTCCAAACCAAGCGTCCACTTCAGGAATTTCAAGTGATAATTCCGGCTTGTAACGTTCACTTAAGCAACCTGTTACAAAAACTTTATCTACCTGTCCTTTTCCTTTTGCTTCTACGTATCTTAAAATTGTATTGATGCTTTCTTCTTTAGCATTATCAATAAATCCGCAAGTATTTATGATGACAATTTCTGAATCATCTTTCTTTGATTCGTGTTCTACTTCAAATTTATTGGCCTTTAACTGGCCCATCAGCACTTCTGAATCATATAAATTTTTTGAGCAACCTAGCGTTACAACATTTACTTTATTCTTGCGGAGTGTTTTGGTTTTCAATGTTTTATTGATTTTTTAATTTGTTTAGGCTTTGAATAAAGAATCAACAAACTCTGATTTATTAAATAATTGAAGGTCTTTCATTCCTTCACCAAGTCCGATATATTTAACTGGAATTTTAAATTGATCGGAAATTCCTATTACAACTCCACCTTTTGCGGTACCGTCAAGTTTTGTAAGTGCCAATGCATTTACATCTGTTGCCTGAGAAAATTGTCTGCATTGTTCAATCGCATTTTGTCCCGTGGAAGCATCCAGCACCAATAAAATTTCATGAGGCGCATCAGGAATCACCTTTTGCATCACACGCTTAATTTTACTGAGCTCGTTCATAAGGTTAATTTTATTGTGCAATCTTCCTGCAGTATCGATAATTACAACATCAGCATTTCTAGCTTTTCCCATTGAAACTGCATCAAATGCTACTGCGGCCGGATCTGCATTCATGCCGTGTTGCACCAAAGGGACACCAACTCTATCAGCCCAAATAGTGATTTGGTCAACGGCAGCGGCTCTGAATGTATCTGCCGCACCAAGCACTACGCTTTTTCCATTTGATTTAAATTGATGCGCTAATTTTGCGATGGTGGTAGTTTTTCCAACACCATTTACACCAACTACCATAATCACATAAGGTTTATCGGTAAAAGGTGTGCTAAACTCAAGCTGATCTTCACTTTTATTTTCTTCTAATAAGAGCGCAATTTCTTCCTTAAGAATATTGTTTAATTCTGAAGTTGTAGCATACTTATCTTTTGCAACACGATCTTGGATACGCGCAACAATTTTTAAAGTTGTTGAAACGCCGACATCTGCACCAATTAAAATTTCTTCAAGGTTGTCTAATACTTCATCATCAACTTTTGATTTCCCGATAAGAATCTTGGTCAACTTAGAGAAAAAGCCCTCTTTCGTTTTTTCTAATCCTTTGTCAAGGGTCTCTTTTTTTTCCTTCGAAAAAAGTCCGAAAAATCCCATATAAATATGAAGTATTAGTGTCTGTTAGCAAAAAAAGCTCCTTCCTATTTGTAGGAAGAAGCTTGTAAAGTTACGCATCATTACAATGCAATTATTTTTCTGTCAAAAAATCTTTGATGTGGTCATTATGTACCACTTCTTCTTTAAATGCGTAAGCTCCTGTTTTTGGAGACTTTACCATTTTAATAACTTTGGTGAAGGATTTACCTGCTCCAGTTTTTAGGGTTGCAACTACTTTCTTTGCCATCGCTCTTTATTATTTAATTTCTTTATGAACAGTTACTCTTTTCAAGATTGGATTGAATTTCTTCAATTCCATTCTTTCTGTAGTATTCTTTTTGTTTTTTGTAGTAATATATCTTGATGTACCTGGTACTCCACTGGTTTTGTGCTCAGTGCATTCCATTATTACCTGTACTCGGTTTCCTTTTTTTGCCATTGTAATCGGTGTTTCTTTTTAAGGGCTGCAAATATAGTCAATTCTTTAATTCAAACAAGTATTAAATTTCTATTCTTCTAATAAATTATTTGAAGCAATGTAATTTGGGTATCTAATGCCATGAACTTTTTTTACTTCTTCAGTTAACAGCTCCCTAAACTCTTTGATATTGCTGCGTTCTGTTGCAGAAATAAATATTGCAGGTGCGTTGTTTTTAGCCATCCAACTTCTTCTCCAATCCTCTAAACTTAGATTCTCTCTTGTGATTGGGGCCAAGTCATCCTCATCCTTTTGTGTATATTGAAACGCATCAATCTTATTAAAGACCATAATAACTGGCTTATCCAAGCTTTTTATCTCTTGCAAAGTATCATTTACAGCTTCAATATGGTCTTCAAAACTTGGGTGAGAAATATCAACTACATGTATCAAAATATCTGCTTCTCGTACTTCATCGAGTGTAGATTTGAAAGATTCAACCAGTTGTGTAGGCAATTTTCTAATAAAACCTACTGTGTCTGAAAGTAAAAAAGGAATGTTGTCTAAAACTACTTTTCTTACTGTTGTATCTAAAGTCGCAAAAAGTTTATTCTCAGCAAATACTGTTGATTTACTTATCAGATTCATGATTGTACTCTTACCTACATTTGTATAACCAACCAAAGCAACTCTTACTAAATCTCCTCTGTTCTTGCGCTGCGTTGCCATTTGCTTATCAATATCTCTCAACCTTTCCTTGAGTTTCGCAATTTTTACCTGAATAATCCTTCTGTCTGTTTCAATCTGGCTTTCACCAGGTCCTCTCATTCCAATTCCACCTTTTTGTCGCTCCAAATGCGTCCACATCCTCGTTAATCTTGGTAATAAGTATTGGTATTGGGCTAATTCAACTTGAGTTCTTGCTGAGGATGTTTGTGCCCTACCTGCAAAAATGTCTAGTATTAAATTGTTTCTATCCATTACTTTGCAATTGGCTTCTTTCTCAATGTTGCGCAATTGTGAAGGACTTAGCTCATCATCAAAAATAAGTAAATCTACTCCTTGGGTTTTAATATACTCAACTATTTCTTGAAGTTTTCCTTTTCCAACAAATGTTTTGGTATCTGGTCTGTCTAACTTTTGAGTAAATCTTTTCAAAGGATTGGCACCTGCAGTCTCTGTTAAAAACGCCAACTCGTCTAAATACTCATCCAATAAAACTTCGTTTTGCTCTCTTGTAACTAAACCAACAAGTACAGCCTTTTCTCTAAAATCGTCTTCTATTTTTTGCAATTCTGCTACCTTATAAATGTGGTGCAATTTAACAATTCGATTTTAAGCTTTTACTAAATATTTTGATGTAAAATCTGGTAATGTCATCTCTTCTAAAATCTCTTCTTCCATCAACTTAGCCCAACTCCTCAAGTAAATGGCTGCATCTTTAGAACTATTGTGATTCAATGGAATGTTTTTTTGTGGAACATTATTCAAGACTTTACCGTCACTAAGTCTTTCAAGGTGTATTAAATCATTTGTAGTAAATCCGGCTTCTGTCATTTTATCAATAATCACATCCATTGGTAATCCGCTTTGTGGACAATAATCTCTTAATTGATCTTTCCAGTCTCCACTTCTATGCATTGATTCTTGGTGAATCCGTTCTTTGGTTAACCCCGTAATTACTTGAGCAAGATGTCCACAATTACAACTTCCCATGTGTCCCCATTGATAATTTACGCCTTTTTCTAATTGATTTGCAGTTTCTAGAAGAGCTTCCATTAGTTTGATTGTTGCTGTTGCCATCTTAATTTTATTTTTTATTTAACAATTTACCCTTAAAAATGGTTTATAAATTATTGCAAATATATTTTTTCGCTTTCATCCAATTTTGATTTTTGAAAAGTTATGACAAACATGAAATTGATTCCGCTTTTTCCCCTTAATGTGGTAATTTTACCTACAGAGGAGTTTTATTTACATATTTTTGAACCACGCTATAAGCAGCTTATCCAAGAAGCTAAAGAAGAAGGTATTTCTTTTGGAATACCCTTTACTAAAAATGGAGAACTTCAAGGTTTTGGGACCATTGTAAAATTAAAAACTATTTTTTCTACATATCCCGAAGGTGAATTAGATATTTCTGTTGTTGGAACGGGAATATTCAAATTAAATGAACCATTAGCCCCAATGAAGGATAAATTATACGATGGGGCTGTTGTTTACATTTTTAATGAATCAGATTCTCCTCAAAACTATTTATTAAAGTTGCGCCCATTGTTATTGGAATATCTCCAACTGAAAAAAGGCGAGCCTGTTAAATTGAACAGCAACAGACCTGAAAGCAGTTTTGATGCGGCAGCTCTTTTAAACTTTGCTCCTGAAATTAAATACAAGTTAATTTCTTTACATTCAGAAAAAGAAAGGTTGATTTGGCTTATAAATGAGTTGAAAGTTTTACTTCAAGCAAGGAAAATGGAAATCCAACTGGATGAAGATTTCTACTTGAATTAAAATAAAATTAAAAAGCACTTGATTATTCAAATACTATTCACTTAATTTGCACCCCCAAATAAAAAAACACAAATAACTCAATAGTCATGTCAAGAGTTTGTCAATTAACAGGAAAACGCGCAATGGTTGGTAACAACGTATCGTTCTCTAACCGTAAAACAAGACGTCGTTTCAATCCGAATTTAGTTACCAAGAAATTCTTCCTTCCAGAAGAAAATGCATGGATTCAGATTCGTATTTCTACATCTGCACTTAAAACAATTAATAAAATCGGAATTTCTGCTGCTTTAAAACGCATCGAGAAAAAAGGAGTTTTATAGTTATAATAATATTAAGTTCTCTAATTGAAACGCTGCCTTATAGGTGGCGTTTTTTATTTTTGTACAATGATATCTTCAAAGGCTGTTCTTCTGTCGCTGTTTTTAATAAGTTATAATGCACTTTCAGCACAATGGCTTTCAAAACAAAATTTAATAGTAAAAATTAATGTTGAACAGAAAAAAATTGATATTCAATGCCTTCAAGTTTGGCCTGCTCAAGAAAGTATTGCAGTTTTATTGCATCAAAACTTTAAAATCGATTCAATAGTTTGTAATGGAAAGAAAATTGACTTTTCAAGGAAAGACAGCTTATTGACGTTAGATATTCGGGGTTTTGAAAATCAAAAAAAAGCAATTTCATATTATTATCATGGAAAACCTAAAGAAGCCGTAAATCCTCCCTGGGATGGTGGTTTTGTTTGGAAAAAAGACAATAATGGAAAGCCATTTATTGCTACTGCAATGCAAGATATCGGGGCATATCATTGGTTCCCAATTGCAAGCAAATTTGATTGTGGATTTAACAATTCAGTAGTCACTTGTACTTATCCGAAGGACTTATTTTTTAAGGGTAATGGCCGGTTAGTTCAAGATTTTATTCAGCCCGAACAAAGAACAACTTCTTGGGAAACTAAAACGCCCATTTCATCCTATAACATTTGCCTAAACATTGGCGATTTTATTCACCTTTCAGACACATTGTCTAGAAGTGATGGTAGTAAACTAAGCCTAGATTACTACCCATTAAGTTATAATAAAGAAAAAGCCATCAAACAATTTGAGCAAGTAAAACCAATGCTGAATTGCTTTGAAAAGCATTTTGGAGAATTTCCTGCCCAAAAAGATGGTTATAGCATTGTAGAGGCACCTTTTGCTGGTATGG
This sequence comes from Bacteroidota bacterium, assembly GCA_027490225.1. Classification (GTDB taxonomy): domain Bacteria; phylum Bacteroidota; class Bacteroidia; order M30B66; family M30B66; genus JAIXYK01. Next base: position 76,053 of record JAIXYK010000027.1, read on the forward strand.
AGCACCAGAGCGCCATTGCTTATGGTAATAAGTATCAAAATGGTTATAATGGATTTGATTATTCTGGTATCGGGCTTAGTTTTGATTTTATAGTTATCCATGAATCTGGTCACGAATGGTGGGGAAATAGTGTAAAAGCCTGCAATTCAATAGATTTTTGGTTACAAGAAGCATTTTGCACTTATGCTGAATACATTTATGTGAAATGCCTATTTAATGATTCAATTGCCGATAAATATATCAACCATAAACGCACTTTAGTTACCAACGCAGCTAGCATTTTAAGTGGAAAAAAGTCAGGAATTGATATGTATTCCAAAGGAGCTTTGATGATTAGAAGTCTGCAAAACTTTTGTAAAACAGAAGATGATTGGTTTCAAATTTTAAAACAATTTGCATTAGAACATAAACACAAATGCATTACCACCGAAGAATTGATAGACTGGTGGAGCAAACAAATGAAAATTGATTTAAAACCATTTTTTAAGCAATATCTAGAAACTACTATGATTCCGGAGGTGGTTTATTCGGTAGAAAAAAAGAAGAATACATTTATTTACACAGCCAAGATTAACAACGTTGTGGATGGGTTTTCTTTACCCGTTATTTGGTCAAATGGTTCAACAACTTACAAAACGATTTTTTTGAATAACCAAGAAATCGCCTTTGAATTAGATGTAGAAAATGCTCAACCTAATATAGAGGTTTCATATTTTAACTTACGGCCTTGACCTAATTCTTTTCAAATTTTAGTTTTCAAAATTTATTAACTACTTTTAACGCCTTGTAAAAAAAACCATCTATGCTGCTTAAATACAAAACCTTTAATTTATTTTTAATAACGTTTTTACTTACGATACTAAGCCAGTCAGCTTTTTCGCAGTATGTTCAATCACAGCAAACGGCTGAAGATCTGATAAACAATGTGTTAGCTGGTGGAGGTGTGCAAATATCTAACGTTACTATTTCTGGAGATTCTGCCCAAATTGGAGAATTCGATTTAGGAACTTCTGTTGGTTTGTCAATTAACAGAGGTGTTGTAATGACTACTGGA
>JAIXYK010000010.1 GCA_027490225.1 Bacteroidota bacterium
AATGCCTGCGGCTTTACCTATGCATTCGAATTTGTCAATTATTGAATGATAATTCATTCACAGTTGCCAATTTATGCATATAATGCATCATTTGTCATTCATTATGTAAGAAAATTTGTGAATCAATATTTATTTTCACAAATTATACCCTATCTTTGCATGAGATATAATTCATTAAACCAATATTTAATAAATTATGAATGATTTATCATACATAAAATACTCTTCCTTGAGCGATGATGCTTTGGCCATACAAATAGGTGAGTTCATAAAAAATAAACGATTAGAACAAAATAAAACCCAAGATGCACTGTCTGCTGCTGCTGGCATTAGTCGTTCTACATTAAGTTTATTAGAACGAGGCGAAACCGTTACCCTTGCTACGCTGTTACAGGTTTTGCGCGTGTTAGATCAATTACAGGTAATGGAGTTTTTTACCATTCAACAAACTATTAGTCCTTTGGCCTTGGTAAAAATGGAGAAAAACAAAAGGCGTCGCGCAAGTAGCTTAAAGTAATAACAACAAAATTCATTTACAATGAATGTAGCTGAGGTAAAAATTTGGGGTGAATTGGTTGGTGCTGTTGCTTGGGAAGAGAAATCGGGTTATGCTAATTTTGAATATGCACCAGCTTTCAAAAAACTAAACTGGGAACTTTCACCTTTCACAATGCCTGTTAATTCAGCTAAAAGGATTTTTAATTTCCCAGAACTGCGTAAAAGCAGAAATAGTGAAACAGATAATTTCAAAGGCTTGCCCGGTTTATTGGCCGACGCACTTCCTGATAGATATGGAAATCAACTCATAAACCTTTGGTTAGCACAACAAGGTAAACTTCCTGATAGCATCAATCCAGTTGAAATGCTCTGTTTCATGGGAAAACGCGGCATGGGCGCTCTAGAATTTATACCCGCTACTTTGCAAGAAACCAAAAGAAGTTTTGCCATTGAACTCGATGGTTTGGTTGATATCGCGCAAAGAATGCTTCAAAAGAGAGAAAGCTTTACCACTAATTTACAAGTTGATGAAGAAAAGGCGGTAATTGAAATTTTACAAATTGGCACATCTGCCGGTGGTGCCCGTCCAAAAGCAGTGATTGCATACAATGAAAAAACTGGCGAAGTAAGGTCTGGGCAAACAGATGCTCCCAAAGGATTCGAACACTGGCTCATTAAATTAGATGGTGTAAGCGATGTTCAGTTGGGAGAAAGTAAAGGATATGGCCGTGTAGAAATGGCATATTATAACATGGCAAAATCTTGTGGCATTGAAATGATGCCAAGTAAATTGCTAGAAGAAAATGGAAGGGCACACTTTATGACCCAGCGTTTTGACCGCGAAAACGGCGACATCAAACACCATGTTCAAACCTTTTGCGCAATGAAGCATTTCGATTTTAATCAGGTAAATAGCTTTAGCTACGAGCAGCTATTTCAAACCATGCGGGAATTAAAATTAACTTATCAGGACATGGAGCAAATGTTTCGTAGAATGGTTTTTAATGTACTTGCCAGAAATTGCGACGACCACACCAAAAACTTTTCGTTTCGCTTAAAAAAAGATGCAAACTGGGAACTTGCTCCAGCTTACGATATTTGTCATGCATATCGACCGGGAAGTGAATGGGTGAGTCAACATGCCTTGAGCATAAACGGCAAGAGAAAAGATATCACAAAGTCAGATTTAATGGTAATTGGAGACACCATAAAAAGCAAAAAGGCAGCCATCATCATAGAAGAAATAACAGCTACAGTAAGCCTATGGAAGAAATTCGCAAATGAGGTACAAGTAAAACCCGCATTACGCGACGCAATAGATAAAACTTTGCTCTTGTTATAATTTCTTGGGTGTGCCCCTTTGGGTCGGGCTATCGCTGCAATCTTGTCCTTCGTCCCTCAGGCCAAGGATTTCCGCTACTATCCCTCACACAAGGCATTTGGTAAAAACAAACTAAAGAACATAAATTTTGGCACAATTTTAACTTACGCGCCACGGCAATTTTTAAACTACTTCTTGGGCTCGTAAATCTCAACAATTGGTACTTAAATAAATTCTCTTAGTTTTGAAATTCTTAAACACGCATTATATGAAAGTATCTGTTATCGCGACTTTTACTGTTTTTACTCTTTTTTTATTGACGTTTGCAGGTTGTAAAACTACCGTTTCATATACTGGTTTAAGGCCGGCAGATGTTAACTTACCAAGCAATGTAAAATCTGTTTTATTACTCAACAGGTATAAACCAACCAAGCAAAACAAGTGGTTAAATATTGTAGAAGGAATATTTACGGGCGAAATATTATTTGCCGACAGAAGAGGCGTAGAACAAACATTAGCTGGCTTGCAGTCGAGGTTACAAAGTGGACCCAAATTCACAGTAAGTATTGCGAATGAGATTTTTGAAGGTACAGGTACAGGCATGTTTCCTCCACCTTTGCAAATGGCAGATATTGATAGGTTATGCAAAACTTATAATGTAGACGCTGTAATAGCTTTAGAAGCCTTTGATTCTGATATTAATATTACAACTGAACCTCGCCAGCGCAAACGAACTGTGGATGGAAAAGAAGTTATCGAGAATTTCTTTTTGGCATCTGAAAATGTACGCATAAATGTTGGTTGGAGAATTTACAATGGAGTAGGGGGAACCGTAATTGACCAACACCAAATGTTTTCTAGGGAGGTATTTACACAAGAAGGAATTACAGCCGAAATTGCACGTAGAGGTCTGCTTTTTCCTGCCGATGCAATAATGCGCACAGGTTATTCTGCTGGCGATGGATATGGAATACGCATAGCTCCTTCTTGGGTAAGATACACTAGGGAGATTTACGGACGTGCGGCTCCAATCAAAAATATGAAAATTGCAAAACGAATGGCAATTCGTGGAGATTGGCAACAAGCAGCTGAAATTTGGCAGAAATTTGCCAATCATCCAAGGCAAAAAGTTGCTAAACGTGCCCTGTACAACCGTGCTGTAGCAGCGGAAATGCTGGGTAAATACGACGAGGCGCTTGAATGGGCCAGAAAAGCAGCAGATACTTACGGTTTACGCAACGCTAACAGATACATTTTTGTGTTGAATGCGAGATTGAGCGAGTTACAACGCCTCGACCAACAAATGGAATCTACTCCTAAATAACAAAAAGATTAAATCCCAATTGGGTGCCATGTAGTTTTTACCTCTGTATAATCTAAAATCCTATACGGGTCTTCATTCTTAGGAAGTGTCCAATCTATTGAAGCTTCTACTTTTACACGCTTTACATTTAACGCTGCATTGGTTTCTGCCGTAACTTTATCTTGTTGGTTATTTGTATTGATATAAACAGCATTTACATCCATGTGTGTTGTAAACGGAACCAATAGTTCTGATACTTCACCCGTTAAAATATTCACTACACCAGCTGGCAAATCGGAAGTATTCAATACTTCTGCAAATGTAATTGCTGATAATGGAAACTGGGTAGAGGCCAAAGCAATAATGGTATTTCCACTTGCAATAACCGGAGCAATAATAGAAACTAAGCCTAACAAGCGGCTGTTTTGGTCAGCAATTGCTGCCACCACACCTGTTGGTTCTAAGCTTGAAAAGTTAAAATGTGAGCTGCTCACAGGATTCACCGAACTAAATACCTGGTTGAATTTATCGCACCAACCAGCATAGTAAATTAAACGGTCAACTGCTATGCTGATTTCTTCTTTTGCAGCTGCTGCCGATGCACCTTGATTTACCAATTCTTCAGTAAACTGGGCTCTTCTTGTTTCCAGCATTTCTGCAATTCTGTAAAGAATCTGGCTGCGGTTATAAGCAGTTTTTCCGGCCCATTTTTCTTGCGCTTCTCTTGCAGCGCTCACAGAATTTCTAAAATCTTTTCGTGAAGACAAGCAAACATTTACTTGCTCTTTGTTGCTCAGTTTTATAGTGTAATATCTTCCTGATTCAGTTCTTGGAAACTGACCATTGATGTAAATTTTGTATGTTTTCAATACAGCCAATCTTTCGTTTTTTGCAGTGGTTTCAGCTTTTGAAGCAGTTCCGTTTGCGCTTGGTTTGGTGGTTGTTTTAGTTGCAGCCATAATTTTTTTCAATTGTACTGTTTATGATAAACTTAAATAAGGAAGTAATCCATGTAAGCCGCCTTCACGGCCTATTCCAGATTCCTTGTAACCTCCAAACGGAGAAGCCGGATCGAATTTATTATAGGTGTTTGCCCAAACAACACCGGCTTTTAATTTGGTGGTCATGTTGAATATTTTGGAACCTTTATCTGTCCAAACGCCAGCACTTAAGCCATAAGGAGTATTGTTGGCTTTTTCTAGCACTTCTTCTACTGTTCTGAATGTTTGAATGGCCAACACTGGTCCGAAGATTTCTTCCTGCACAATTCGGTGACTTTGAGAGGTGTGCAAGAACAATGTAGGGGCGCAGAAATATCCTTTTTTAGGTAGTGTGCACGCTGGTTGAAAAATCTCAGCTCCTTCGTTTACACCAATTTTAAGGTAATCGTTAATCTTTTTAAGCTGTTCCTTAGAGTTAATGGCACCAATATCAGTGTTTTTGTCCATTGGGTCACCTACAATTAAGCTTTTCATTCTGTCTTTCAGTTTTTTAATCACTTTATCGGCCACGCCTTCTTGCACAAATAAGCGTGAGCCTGCGCAGCATACATGACCTTGATTAAAGAAAATACCATTTACGATACCTTCTACAGCTTGGTCAATGGCAGCATCTTCAAAAATGATATTTGCAGCTTTTCCTCCAAGTTCCAACGTTAGCTTTTTGTTTGTTCCTGCAATGGCTTTTTGAATGATTTTACCAACATCGGTAGAACCAGTAAATGCAATTTTGTTAACATCAGGATGATTTACAATTGCAGCTCCTGTGGCACCTGCGCCAGTTACAATATTCACCACACCAGCAGGTAAGCCAGCTTCTTGAAACACTTCTGCCAATTTTAATGCAGTAAGTGATGTGGTTTCTGCAGGTTTTAAAACTACGGTATTGCCAGCGGCTAACGCAGGAGCAATTTTCCAAGCCGCCATTAACAATGGGAAATTCCAAGGAATGATTTGTCCCGCAACACCAATAGAATTGGCTTTTTTTCCTGGAAATGCGTATTCTAATTTATCTGCCCAGCCGGCATAATAGAAAAAATGATTGGCAGCTAAAGGCACATCAATATCGCGACTTTCACGAATGGGTTTTCCACCTTCCATTGTTTCAATTACAGCGAATTCTCTAGCTTTTTCTTGAATAATACGTGCTATTCGAAACAAGTATTTGCCTCTTTCTTTAGCAGAAATTTTCGACCATACATTTTCGTATGCATTGCGCGCTGCTTTTACGGCTTTGTCTACATCTGCTGCAGAAGCTTCAGCAATTCTTGAAAGCACCTGTTCTGTTGCCGGACTTGTGGTTTCGAAGTATTTTTCATCGATTGGGGCAACCCATTTACCATCAATAAACAGCTCGTATTGTTTTTCCAGTTTAACATGGCTGCTCGATTCTGGTGCTGGTTCATATTTAAAACCTGAGCTAAAATCTAAAGCTAAATCAGCAATGGCTGCTTTTTGTGTTTTATCTTGTTTTTTTGACATGGTCAAAAGATTTTGAGTGTGAGAATAGGCAAATTAATCGTTGGAGAAATAATTCAAACTTTGGTAATTGCCTGTTTGTTCTTTCATTAATTGCATTAAAATATCGTTGGCCAGTTTAGAAGCTCCAAAACGGAACCAATCTGGATTTAACCATTGTGCACCAAGGGTTTCATTCACCATAACCAAATAGTGCAAAGCCAATTTTGAAGTGGCAATTCCTCCAGCAGGTTTCATTCCTATCATTTTACCAGTTGCATAATAGTAATCTCTGATGGCTTCCAACATTACCAATGTAACGGGCATTGTAGCTGCGGGCTGTATTTTTCCTGTTGAAGTTTTGATGAAATCGGCACCTGCTAAAATGGCTAGGTCTGAGGCTTTTCTCACATTGTCGAGGGTACTTAATTCGCCTGTTTCCAAAATCACTTTTAGGTGTGCTTTTCCGCATGCTTCTTTCACTGCCGCAATTTCATCAAACACGAAATTATATTCACCTTGTAAAAATTTACCACGAGAAATAACCATATCAATTTCATCTGCACCTTCTTCAACAGCATAATGTGTGTCGTCTAGTTTTACCTGTAACGGCGCCATTCCGCTTGGAAAAGCCGTTGCAACTGCAGCTACATTTATAGCACTTCCTTTCAAAGCTTTTTTGGCAACTTTCACCATCGTTGGATATACACAAACCGCCGCAACTTGAGGAATGCCGGGCATAGCATCGTGCGGGTGCATGGCTTTGTAACACAATTGACGCACTTTGCCTTCAGAATCTTTTCCTTCTAAGGTTGTAAGGTCAATCATGCTCATGGCGAGTTTCAATCCATTTACTTTGGTAGATTTTTTAATGCTTCGGGTGGTAAATCTGGCACATCTTTCTTCTACACTTACTTGATCTACTGGCGGTGTAAATCTTGGGTCGTATGATTTTAATGTTGTATTCATAAGCAATTATTCATTCAAATGTAAAAAAAGATTTTACTTATTTAAGGAAGTTGGGAGTGAAACGAATGCAATATAAGGCAATTAATGCTCCTAAGGAATTTGCAACAAAATCCATGAGGTCAGCATGTCGGTCTGTGTAAAATGTTCCTTGCAGAATTTCAATCAATCCACCATAAATAATAGTAGAAATTGTAATTTTTATGGGAGAAAGTTTTATTCCGTTTCCAAAAACGCTCCATCTTAAGTACAATAAACTATGCATTCCGAAAAAGCTGATATGCACAAACTTATCGAAATTTACTATGGAAACGCTTGGTAAATCTTTACCGGGCATTAAACACAAAACAGTAATGAGCATTGTCCAGAATAACGCTGGTAAAGCGTACCTGAGCAAATTTTTAATCATTAATGACCGATAAGCGCTTTGTAATCTGCAGCAGAAAGTAAATCTGTTCTATCTGAAGGATTAGACATTTTAACTTTAATCATCCAACCTGCTCCGTAAGGGTCAGCATTTACAGTTTCTGGAGTGCTTTCTAATGTTTCGTTAAATTCCAAAATTTCTCCTTCGCAAGGCATAAATAAATCAGAAACCGTTTTAACAGCTTCTACTGAACCAAAAACTTTTCCTGTTTCTACTGTATCTCCAACAGTATCGATTTCAACAAATACGATATCACCTAACTCGCTTTGCGCAAATTCGGTAATTCCAACTGTAGCGATGTCTCCATCAATGCTAATCCATTCGTGATCTTTGGTGTAGAAAAGGTTTTCTGGGAAATTCATGGTTATAAAATTTTGCTCAAAAGTACTTATTTTGCATGCAATCGCAAATGATAATTGATTCGATTTTCAAAATGTATTCAATCATAAATTAATATTAATGTCTAGTCATTTAAAATTAATCATTGGCGCATAATTTATTTGTCTATTATTGATTTCTTAAAATTTTTGAAATGAAAATATTATTCACAATATCGGTTTTAATATTAAATGCCGTTTTTTTGCAATTAAATGCACAAGAGAAAGAACAAAAAGTATCGGTGCGAGATATGAATCTTTTGGAACAATCAAATTATTCTATCATCCATCCAGCTGATTGGGAAGTGAATTTGGACAAACCTCTTGGAGTCGAATTTATTGTGTTATCTCCTTTGTCTTTCGAAAACGATAAATTTAGAGAAAACATAAATCTGGTGATTCAAGATTTGTCTAAATATGATATTGATTTAGATAAATATACAGAACTTTCAGTTAATCAGATTAAGACCATGGTCACCAATTCAGTTTTAATTGAAAGCAAAAGAATTTCAAAAAGTGATAATGAGTATTTCCAAAGAGTAATTTACTCAGGTGATCAGGGTTTGTTTAAGTTAAAATTTGAACAATATTATTTTGTTGTTGATAAGAAGGCGTATGTTTTAACTTTTACTGGTGAGCAATCAGAATTTGAAAATCACAAGGAAAGTGCTGAAGAAACGATGAATTCTTTTATGATAAAAAAAAACAAATAGAAGTTTTTTAGTACTTAGAGATTAAATAAAATTTCATGATTACAAATATGGTAAACCTAATTTGATTGTAATTTATAGAATTTATAAATGGAACAAATTAAGCACGTAATGCGGCAAATGATTGCTGTTTCTGAAGAAGAGCTTAACTCGTTTTTAAATCAAGCAATCATAAAAACCTTTAAAAAACAAGAAATTGTAAGTCGGCAAAATGCCATACCCAACGAAATTTTCTTTATCAATAGAGGAATAATTAGAGTGCTAATTTCAGACAATGAAGGGAATGAACACACCATACATTTTGCATTAGAAAATCAGTTCATTGCAGATTATTCAAGCTTCATTAAAAAAGAAAAATCGATATATACTTTGCAGGTATTAGAAGAAACGCAAGTTGTTGTTTTGCCGCGTTCTACCATTGATTGGGGTTATGCAAATTTAAAAGAAGGCCAGAAAATGGGGCGCTTAATTGCAGAGTTTTATTTCATTTATCAGGATAACCGCATCATGAACAGGTATGCCAGAACAGCAAAGGAAAGGTACGATAGCATTACAGATGTTTTTCCAAATATTCATAATAGAGTTCCCCAGCACATGGTGGCTTCCTACTTAGGAATTAGTCCTGTGCATTTAAGCAGGTTAAAAAATCAATCAGAGTAGCATTTTTCAAAATCTGTTAACATTTGTTATCGTTTAGATAGATAAAGGCATTTCATTTTTGCATTGAGCAATTGGTGTATAAATTAAATGTTTTTAAAATGAAATTATCTACAAAAGAAAAATCAAGACTTAAAGAAAAGTATGGTGAATGGGCTATTGTTACAGGAGCTTCATCAGGAATTGGATTAGAGCTAGCAACACAATTAGCAGATGCAGGTTTCAACCTAATTATTCATGGTAGAAATTTAGAAAAGCTGAAAGAGGTGGAGATGCAACTTTCTGCAAATTCAAATATTGCTATAAAATTAGTAGCAGCAGATGTTTCTGAGCAGGAAGGAGTTGAGAAAATTATTCAGATTTCTCAAGGCGTAAACATTGGGCTGCTAATAGTTTCTGCAGGTTACGGAACATCTGGTAATTTTATTGAAAGCTCATTACATACAGAAATCAATATGTTGAAGGTAAACTGCGAAGCCCTGCTTTCATTAACACATTTTTTCAGCCAGCAGTTTGTAAGTCAAAAAAGGGGAGGAATTGTTTTAATGAGTTCGATGGTTGCTTTTCAAGGGGTGCCATATTCTGCGAATTATGCTGCAACAAAAGCATATGTGCAAACGCTTGCTGAAGGTTTGGCAATAGAACTAAAACCATTTGGTGTGGATGTCTTGGCTGCAGCGCCTGGGCCAGTAAAAAGTGGATTTAGCCAAAGAGCCAATATGCAAATGTCGATGTCATTAAAACCATCTGAAGTTGGAGTTCCAATTTTAAAAGCCTTGGGTAGAAAAACCACTGTTTTGCCTGGGCTTCTCACAAAAATATTGGTGTATTCGCTCAGAACGCTTCCGAGATGGGCAAAGGTGAAGGTGATGGAAAAAGTTATGGGTGGCATGACAGCTCATCAAAGACAATGATTTAAACTGTTTCCAATACAGCCTGCGTTAGTGATTGTAATGGAAATCCTTTGAGTGAGGAACGAACTCAAAGATTGGAATGGAAAGCACGACCCGGAGGGGAACGCCCAAAAATTATTGATTTAATGTAAACCTTAAACTCAAGCCGAAGTTGGTGTTTGAGTTAGGGAATTGATTTGAGATAAATGGTTTGTTCATGATTCTATCGAAAAAGAATCGAATGGTAAACTTTGTATTTACAACATAATCCGCAGAAGTTTTGATAGAAATATTGCGTTGTCCAGCAGATAAGATTGGGTCGAACTCGGTTTCTCCTTCTATTGGAATTTTTCTAACCACAGTTTTATTAGTCCTGATTGAAATATCGGCTCTTATGTTTAAATCGCTTTTTATTTTCTTGTTAGAACCTACTACTTTGAATGGAAGTTCCACATTGTTAATTATATAGCCGGTACCAATTGTGATTTCTTGTCCATTTACTTCAGTTAACTGTGAGTTTTGAAGACTTAAGGATAAATCTCTGTTTTTGCGAATTTCAAACTTGGTGATAAGACTGTTTTTCCAGGTCATATCGATGTTCATTAATGGACCAAATTGTTCAGATATGGAAGCCATTAGAACATTGTATTGTGGAATGATATTACCAGTTTGGTCGGTTGCGTTTGGATTTTGAAGAGACAATAAATTGGTTGTAAATGAGCCAATATTAAACGTAGACCTGAAACCATGACTTAATGAAATGGTTTTAAAATACTTCTTGAAGAATTCGATTTTTGTAAGTCCGTCGTAGGTTAATCTCCAGTTTGGTTTTGGAATCTTAGAGAATAAATTTAAATCTTGTTTTGTTGGGTCGTTCCCAGTATATGTGGCAATGAATGAAAACAGCAACACATCTTGTTGCGTACTTCCAAACCCGTTGGGGTAACCAGTTTGTGGATTAATAGCGCTTTCTGTAAGTCTGCTTGCGATTGCCTTTCTCGAATCAAGAAATTTATTGAAATTTTGTGAGTTGTGCAGTGTATTATCTAATTTTTCAAAAGCTGTTCCCCAGGTATTTGTAGACATGCTAAAGTTACCTGTTCTAAGTGTACTTAGTTCTTCAAAATTATTGCTGGTTTCGTTGTATCTGAAAATGGTAGTGAATGTTTCAGCGTAAGTCCTGTTGGCATTTAAAGTGATTCTTAAACCGTTAATAGGTTCAATGGTAGCAGTATATGTAAGATTTTGAGAAAGTGTTTTGGAGAATGCACTATTGAAACTGGTATCTCTTGTTAATGCGCCTCTTTCTACCATCAAGCCCCGAATATCTGATTGTTCTCCAAAAAGGAAGCCCAGGGTAGGTGTTCCGCTTTTCCAGTCTCTTCCAATGTATTGTGATGATTGGGTAAAACCTGGTAGTAATGTACCATTTGTTTCAGTATAGTTTACAGAAACGTTTTTTAGCATCATTAAGAATTTCGCACCACTTTCTAAAACTTTGGAGAATGCAGTTTCTTTTTTAGCAGTAGAATCTTTAGCTGCTTTTTTATCTTTAGGATCTTTAGGGTCTTTAGGGTCAACAGGAGGTTTTTTGGGAGGAGTCTTCTTTCCTTTGCTGCTTTTCTTTTGATTAATGCGTTTTAAATAAGGAACTTTATTGTACAACTGCATTAAATTTCCTTGTCCACTGATATTTACATTATTAGAATTCTGGACAGTATTTCCGAAAGGATTGGCAGCAAACAGGTTTGGATTATTAACATCTCTCACTAATGGAGCCGCCACCCAACTGTAGCTAGAACCGTAAGCTATAGTAGAAGAGACCCAATTTAAAATTGGAAGTTTTGCTAAAGGAACGGTGTATGAAGTATTTAGTGTATGTTGGTAATTAGTGTTTCTACCACCATTTCTTAAATTTTTAAGTACTGAATCTCTTTTCGATGGGGTATTTATTTCACCGGCCTCTTCATCAACCCTGCTTTGGTTAGTCGCCATAAAATCTAGTTGAATAGACTTTGTGAGCGGGAATTTAAAATCATACACCCTGTTCCAGGTAAATGATTTGAAGAATGTAGTATCAATTTTTATGAAATCGATATCAGATGTATTCCTTATTTTTTGGGCATTGAAATCTCTTGCAATATCAGATCTAACGGCAAGTCTGGAAGGAACTAATCCAAAATTTAAATCTTTAATTAGATCGAAAGCCTTTGTTTTTGCAAATGCTTTTACGTTTTTGAAAGGCTCCCATGATTTCGGTTTGGGAGCAAATGCATATCCAACGCCAACATCAATGTTTTTTGTGTAGTTGTATTCTATTTGTGGAGAACGTTGGAGGTTATCAGAAAATGCGTAAGTAAAGTCGAAGTTCTCAATGTCGTATATTCTTGACTTTGTTGCCGTTGCTGATTTGTTTTTCCTAACGTTCGTAAAATTGATACTTCTTCTTTTTTGAAAAACTTGCGATAATTCAGTAAGTTTTTCCCTGTCGGCATCACTTGGCTGATAATCTAATGCTTTTAAGAATCGCACATCTGCATCTAATGGATTGAATTGAGGATTACTGATACTTCTACCGAATTCCCAATAAAGCGGAATAGAAAGGCTCCATTTTTTTGGAAAGAATTTACTTAATTCAATATTGCTGATTACGCTGTATGTATTGGTATTGCTTCTAGATCGGTCTGCTGGTTTTTTCTCAATACTACCAAATCCAAAAGTAGTTCTGCTTGCTGCAATGGCAACGGTTCCTAAATCGGCTAATTTCGCTGTAACTCTTGCGTTACCAGCCCAACCACCTGCTTCAAAATAATCAGAAAGTCTTAATTCATTCACCCAAACTTCAACGCAGGCAACAGCTCCATCATCTGGCCATTGATTGAATTCATCATTTTGAGGATTTCTAACACCAATCATCATTGTTTTAATGCCACTAATTTGCGGCACACCCACAACAGTTACTCTATTATCTGGAAAATTGGGATCGTTGGCGTAGAACGGTGTATTAAGTTTTATGTTTGGATTCCCAATCATTTCGGTGTTCCGTTTTATTTTTGCATCCGTTAATACAGATAAATCGAAATCGAAACTATTGTTCCAGATATCTTCAGGATTTGTTGATCCGTCGGCACAACGTTTCAGAGGAATTTCATATTCATAATAGTTGTTTACGAAATCTGTTCCGAGTCGCACAAAACAAGTTACCTGGTTATCTGGCCATTGATTGCCAAGTTGAGACTCGGCATGCACTTCCATTTTAATTCTTTTGTAGGCGCGAATGTCGAGATTTGTATTTTTAAAGACAGCTCTGGCGTCACCATCATTTAAGTTACATACCTTTAATTGTAGCGACTGTTCGTTTAATTGCTGAAGGTTTGTAGTAGTAACATCTACTTCTCGTCTAATTTGAGGAGGAAGCACATAATTAACAGGAGTTTTTACACCATTTTCTTCAATATTAACTGTTGATACCTGGAAAGAGGTGTTTAAATCGTCGCCAATGTAAAGTCCAGGATCCTTTAAGCTATACTCATATCTTCTCCATTCAGCGCGCACAAGCTCTAGTCTGGCCATTCTTGCTACCACTTCTTCTTCCCAATTGTGGAAAAACATTCTGATAAAACGAACAGATCTAAAATCTGTTATAGAACCAACCTTTGAAGTGTATGAGCGAATTGGAACTCTAAATTGATACCAATCGCAATTGATTGCTTTTCCATCAGATAATGAACCTTTTCCTGGAACTTTATCAATGATATAATTTTGACCAACAACCATATCTTGTGGTCTTAAACTCACACGATATTGAAAATAGGCTTCAGAAACGCTTAGTGTATTGTCTCTATTGATGTCTTCAATATTTGGTAAGGGAGAAGCTGCTGTAGGATAAGATTCAATTGGGTCATCACCAAGGCGAGAATTATTTTCTAAACCGTTATAGAGTGTATACCTTGTTAAAATATCAGCTTCTTGAGAATCCCATTCAGAACTTCTGAAGAATCTATAATCGTCACCAGATGGGTCAGCTGAGAACTTATCGTAAGCATCAGGATTTAATACAGTTTGGGCTTGACTTAAATAATTCTGAAAGAATACGCGTTCGCTATCATTTGGTAAACCATCTAAACCAACATCTTGTAATGGTCTTGAAGTAGGGTTGTTATCGAAGGCATTTACCAATGGCGGTGCTGTTGGATGTTTTCCCCAAGATGTGTATGCAATATTGGTATTGTCAGAAGAAATTGGTATCCCGTTTTCAAAAGATTGTTGTCCGTCTTTTAGAACATCTTCAGAAATATTTCCGAGGTTGATATAGAAATCACCACCAGTTCCTGAGTTCAATGGGGCTCCTCCAGGCAAACCTTCAGCGAATGGATCCATCATCCAGAACTCTATGTAATCGATATTTGCAGATTCAAAATCGTTGGTTTCAATTCTGCGCATAATTCCACCCCAGCGAGTGCGAGGATCTTTTAAGGAACCATCAGCATTTAATCCTTTTGCATAAAAATTATCGTTTGTTACGAAATTGTAGGGACCTCTTACTTTTGGATTAAAATGTAAATCTAAGACAGGCATTATTTGCACCTGTCCGTTAGGTCTGGCTTTATTTGGAAAAATTTCAGTTTCAACCACCTGACGCATAAAGTTGTGACTTTGCATAGGTGAATCTTGGATGTAATTTGGCGTGGTGCTCCCGTTTCTGGAGAATAATGGGTCTATTGTGTACCAGTTTATTTTTGCACGGTTAAAGTTGTAAGCCAATGAGTCGAATAATGCGCCTTCTCTCAATAAATTGTTTTGTCCGCTTGGTGTTGATGCAATGAACCATTGACCGAAGTTTCTGATATCAATAGAAGATTCTGCACCTTCAAAATCGTCGATATAGGAAGTACCATCTTTACCAATAATCTTTGAATGACCAGGAATAAGTTTAGCCATTTCCCAATTTGCGGTAATATTTGAGACTTCTTTGGTGCTGAAAAATGGTAATTTGTCTACCATTCTTGTTAGCCAGCGAGAATCTGAACGGTAATTCCCATCAAATCCAATAATTGTATTAGAAATAGGTTCATCTCCAATATTGATTTTTTGTGTAATCGGCCTTTCTGAAAGATTCATTATTGTGCCACCCAACGCAAAATCTTTTGAAATTTTATAATCAAAGTGAGCTCCCATTAAGCGCTTACTTTGAATAGCAAATAAAGTATTGGTTTCTAAAGAGATGTTGATTGGAGTTTGGGAATTCAACAATCCCTGATTAATGATTCTTACCCTTCCTAAGGCATAATCGACCGTGTAATCAACGTTTTCAGACAATGGAACGCCTCCAGCTGTTACAACTACCGAACCTTGCGGAACATTCATTGCATTTAATGAAATTTCTGAACCAGAAGCACTTTGGTAAGAACCTGCAAGGTAATATCTGTTGTGCGGAGCATCTTGTTGCGCAAGTTGTTGGGTGGTTACATACAACGAATCGAAGGCATATTTGTTGGCCAAAGGCAATTCGTTGATAGGGAATTTTTCGCGTAAGAATTTCTTGAATGGCTCTCTCATCGGAAAGATAATCCTACCCTTGTCGGCTTGAATCGTTTTGCCTTCGATAAAATCAAAAAATCCATCAGGAATTGGGTCATTTTGGTTATTTAACCTATCCAAATTGAAAAGCTGCAATAAAATTTTACCATTTACATTTTCACCTTCAGGAATAATGTTCATGCGAACACTTGTTAATTCATCCTGATAAAGTACATTGAATTTGAAATTGTCTCTGCTAATCTGGTATCCATTCAATGAATACACGTTTTTCATCATCAAATCCCAAATTGGCTTTTTGGTAAAAATCTGAGTTGCTTTTAGCAATTTTAAATTTAAAACACCAGCTCCCTGAACATCTGTAGAAAATTCTCCAATTTGATTAATCTGCTGTCCTGTAGATGCGTTAATTGTATATTGGAATGCAACTGCCAAAACTTCATCGGCATTTAACGATTGATTTAATGAAATATAACCCAGTAAAGGGTTTAATGTATATTCTGAAGGGTTTAATAAGCGGGCATTTTGAAGGTATTCAAAATCAATGGCCGGAATCATTTGAGGATTGAAGCTATTGGGATTGCTTAATACATCGTTCGCTTTATTTCTGAAATCAGGAAACAACGCGATTAACTGCTGTGCCTGCAAATTATTATTTTCGTTTTTCGGAAAAATAGAAGCACCTGGCTGCAATTGTGTATAAGATTGAGTTCCATTATTGAAATAATTCGGATCTCCTTCACCTAAATCTGCAAAAGCCGCAATATTTCTAACGTTATTGGTAGCATAAGTTCGATTTGTAATGTAAACTTCCACGCGTGTAACATTAAAAGGAGAAGTAACATTGGGCAATGTTTTCATTGACTCATCATACCTGTCTTTGAAATATTGAGATAGGAAAAAGTGTCTGTTGGCATCGTAAGAAGAAGCAGAAATATCAAATTGCTGTGTTTGAGCACCTCCTTGAACTGTAATGTTCTTTTTATCTCCTTGTTGTTGGGAGAAAATAGTGGTAGCAGTTAGTTTACCAAATCTCAATTTGGTTTTTATACCCATCAAACTTTGACTTCCGGTGATTAAAGAACCTGTTAAAGGAAGATTTACATTACCGGCTTCAATTAACTGGATTATCTCGTCTTCTTTACCTTCATATTTAAGGTTTACTTTATTATCGAATTGAAATCCAGTTTCAGTATTGTAATTGGTTTGTAATTGAATTTTATCTCCAATTTTACCAACCAAGTTCATTTGGATTTTTTGCTGGAAATTAAAGGCCCCAACTCGTTGTTGCCTAATTGGTAAAGCAGGATTTTGGGTACGATTAAAATTTCCGCCAAAAATAATTTCTGCGGAACCTTGTGGTCTGATGTCGATTACATTAGAACCAAAAATACTTGCAAAGGCATCACCGGGAACTGTAATTTTAGGGGCAAAACCTTTTTGTTTTGTAACATCGTCGCCTGCAATTCTGTCGCGCCAGTTTTTACGAAGAGCGTTGTTAAAATCCATATTTTGATACTCATCAAAAGATAAATAAGATGGATTTCTAAAGCGCATATCACCCACTTTCTGAGTAATATCATATTCGTTTGTTTCAGTATTGAGCTCAATGTTTGTTTCAACATTTGTAGGGTCCTTCAAAAACAAGCCATTTGGAGTTGGGTCTAAAGGGTCAATGTTTTCATCAGTAAATGGGAATGGTAAAACAGAAGCGGAATCAACGTCGGTTGTATCACCTGGGCCTGGTTCTGGTTCAAAATCCTCAATTTTATTGTCCATCCATGCTAAAACAGGACTATTTGCACTCCACATAATAGTTATGAGGAAGGCAAGAGCAATAATTCCGGACAAATATTTATTGTATGTTTTCAATCAGTAGGCAATGTTTTATCCAATGATGGAGGTCTATACGTTAAATTGCTTTTAAGGTTAGCTTAATTAGGGCTTCAACGCTCAGTTCTTCTTCATTGGATTTAAGTACTTTATCAAGGGCTTTCTCAGAGATATTCTTAGGGAATCCTAATAATGTCAGTGCAGTTAACGCTTCGACCCTAACTGTATTGTGCGAGACAGAAAAAAGTTCCCCACTTATATTTTCTCTGTCTATTTTCCCTTTTAAATCAATGATAATGCGTTGTGCAGTTTTTTCGCCAATGCCTTTAACATTTTTAAAAGTTGTAACATTATTTGTCATCACAGCATCTACAATTTCATTGGTATTGAGCGAAGATAAAATCATACGAGCAGTACTTGCGCCAACTCCAGAAACATTTATCAACAAGCGAAAAGTTTCTCTTTCACCTTTGGTATAAAATCCATATAAAGTATGTGCGTCTTCACGAATTGCAAGGTGAACATAAAGTTTGCAAGCTTCTGGATTTGTAATTTGCTCAAAGGTTGTTAACGAAATATTGAGAAAATATCCAACTCCATTGCAATCAATTACTGCATAAGTAGGCGTTTTTTCTGTTAGTTTTCCTATTAAATATTCGTACATCTTATTTCGAACTTACTTGTGCATCAACAACTGCAAGGGTTACCATGTTCACGATTTCTCTCACAGAACTTCCTAGCTGCAAGATGTGAACTGGGTTTTTCATTCCAAGCAAGAGTGGACCAATAGCTTCAGATTCTCCAATTTCCTGCATCATTTTGTAAGCAATGTTTCCAGCAGCAAGATTAGGAAAAATCAACGTATTCACTCTATTTCCAACTAAAGGGGAAAAAGGAAATTGTTCTTTTAGCATTTCATTATTCAATGCGAAATTAGCCTGTAATTCACCGTCTACAATTAAATTGGGATTTCTTTCATGCAGAATCTTAACGGCATCTCTCATTTTTATTGACTCAGGTCCTTCACTTGAACCAAAATTCGCGTAAGAAAGCAGTGCTATTTTAGGTGTGATATTTAAATTTTGAACAGCTTCTGCGACCAGTTCAGTAATATCAGCTAATTCTTCTGCACTAGGATTAACATTAACTGTTGTATCTGCAAAGAAGTATGGGCCACTTTTGGTCATAATGATGTACAAGCCAGCTACTCTTTTTACGTTATCTCGCTTTCCAATAACTTGAAGAGCAGGCCTTACAGTATCTGGGTACTTCCTAGTTAAGCCAGAAATAAGTGCGTCAGCTTCCCCAACGCGCACCATCATTGAACCAAAATAATTTCTTTCCCGCATTATTTGGCCGGCTTCGTAAATTGTAAATCCTCTACGCTGACGCAATTTGTAAAAAACTTCACCAAATTTTTTGCGGTGTTCTTCATGTTCTTCACTTCTTGGGTCTATAATTTCTACATCGTCTAATTTAATTGCGTATTGATTACAAATTTTACCTATTTTCTCTTTATTTCCGAGCAAGATTGGAATAGCAATACCGTCATTTTTAACGATTTGTGCAGCTTTAAGGATTTTATAATTATCAGCTTCAGCAAACACGATTCTTTTCGGATTTGTTTTAGCTCTGGTTGTTATTCTTTCCATTAGGCTATTGTCTAGCCCCATTCTTTTGCTCAACTCAGCGCGATATGCATCCAAATTATCTATTTTTTTTCTAGCAACACCAGAATCGATAGCTGCTTTTGCCACTGCTGGAGCAACTTCTGTAATGAGTCGTGGGTCTACAGGTTTGGGAATAAAATAATCTCTCCCAAATATTAAATTGGCTTTGTTATATGCCATGTTCACCATTTCGGGAACTGCTTGTTTTGCTAAATTGGCAATCGCATAAACAGCAGCAAGTTTCATTTCTTCATTAATACAAGTTGCCTGAACATCCAATGCTCCTCTAAAAATAAAAGGAAATCCTAGTACATTATTAACTTGGTTTGGATAATCAGAACGACCAGTAGCCAAAAGAATATCTTCTCTAGCCGCTATTGCATCTGCATAAGCTATTTCTGGGTCTGGATTGGCCAATGCAAAAACAATTGGATTTGCACTCATGCTTTGCAACATTCCGGCGTTTACAATATTGCCTTTAGAAAGCCCCACAAAAACATCGGCACCAACGAATGCTTCTGTTAAAGTTGTAATGGAAACATCTCTTGCAAAAAATTGTTTTTGAACATCTAAATCTACTCTGCTTGTGCTAATTACACCAGTACTGTCGCACATGATTAGATTTTCTTTTTTTACACCTAACTGCAAATATAGTTTAGCGCAAGAAATGGCAGAAGCACCAGCTCCATTGAATACCACTTTCACATCACCTATCTTTTTGTTGGCAATTTCTAAAGCATTTAATAGAGCAGATCCTGTAATGATAGCAGTTCCGTGCTGATCATCGTGCATGATTGGAATTTTTAAATCTTCTTTCAAACGACGCTCAATCTCAAAACACTCAGGGGCTTTAATATCTTCTAAATTTATTCCTCCAAAAGTGGGAGAAATTGCTTTTACTGTATTTACAAAAAGATCAATATCATTCGCATCTACTTCAATGTCAAATACATCAATATCTGCAAATATCTTAAATAATACGCCTTTACCTTCCATAACAGGTTTTGAAGCCGCTGGCCCAATATTTCCCAGGCCCAATACCGCTGTACCATTTGAAATAACTGCAACTAAATTTCCTTTCGCAGTATATTTATATACATCTTCAGGATTTTTTTCAATTTCTAGGCATGGCTCTGCAACTCCAGGCGAATAAGCCAAAGATAGGTCGCGTTGAGTAGAGGTTGGTTTTGTAGAAATAACTTCAATTTTTCCAGGTTTACCATTTGCATGATAATCTAAGGCTTCTTTCTTTCTATATTCGTCCATATTTAATTTAATTACAGCACATTACAGTTAATGGTCTGTTTTTTTTAGGAAACGCAAATTAATAGAAAAGCACTAGAAGAAAACAAGACTGTAATGAGTGTTTTCAACAATTTTTTTATTCTAAATAATTTGTTTAGGTTTGGAAAATGGGTAAGAATTTTACCAAGTCGCCACGGATTGTCGTTTTAACAGGGGCAGGAATTAGTGCCGAAAGTGGAATATCTACTTTTAGGGACCAAGGTGGACTTTGGGAAAAGCACGATATTATGGATGTTGCAACTCCCGAAGGCTGGCGCAGAAATCCATCTTTGGTTTTAGAATTTTACAATCAGCGTCGAAAACAATTAGATGAAGTAATTCCAAATCCAGCTCATTTTGCTTTGGCCAAGTTGCAAAAGCATTTTCAAGTGGATATAATAACTCAAAATGTGGATGATTTGCACGAAAGAGCCGGTGCAACTAATATAATGCATTTACATGGAGAATTAAGAAAAGTAAGAAGTGAAAAAATTCCAAGCTTAATTTATGATACAAAACATTGGGAAGTAAAGTTAGGTGACACTTGTGAAAGAGGTCATCAGTTAAGGCCGCACATTGTTTGGTTTGGCGAAGATGTTCCCTTTATTCCATTAGCTGCTCAAATGGTTGAAAATGCTGATATAATTTTTGTAGTTGGAACTTCTTTGAATGTTTATCCAGCTGCAGGACTTTTATACCATGCACAATACAATGCCAGAAAGATTTTAATTGATCCCAATGAAATGCAGGTTGAAAATATATTTCAACTTCGGCATTTTAAAGAAAAAGCAGGAGATGCTTTGCCTAGGGTTGTAGATGAATTGATTGCTGAATTCTCAGCGTGAGTCGTAAACGGAAAGAATACTTAGAAAAACGCGGTTTTGTTTTTCTTTGAATTTCTCAGCAGCGATATTTTCAGCCCGGTTATAGCCACCCATATAATATCTTTGAAACCAAGGAGCTACAGTCATAAGCGCATCGAGTAATGTTAAATTAATGGCTGTGTTTATTCCCAAAGCAAACAATACTCCAGTTAACACAAAAGAATTAATTCCGTTTTTTATGTCTCCTGCGTACAATTGTCCCAATCCAGGAAGAAAGGTACTTAGTATTCTTGCTTTCTTTGGTTTTGGTCCTTTTATAGATTCGAGGACAACAAACAAACTATCAATTTTATTTTTTTTGATGGTTTCATTTTCATCAAAAGCCAGTAGGAATGACTGATGACTTTCTGGGAATGACATTCTTGAAAAATGAGCGATTCCTTGTAAAAGATACTTAGTCTTTCTTAACGAATCTAGAATGTCGTCTTCAATACTCAAGAGATCAATTAACGCAAGATCAATATCGCCAGCTTCCAAAAGGCTGGAGCACTTTTTTAGCAAGTAAGCTACTTGTTGATTTCTATCTTGTTCTAGGTTGTAGGCTCGTTGAAAATAATTGGCAGCTTTTAAAGGTTGAGCATTTCTAAGTTCTATTTCACCTAAGTAATTTAAAGATTCTATTTGAAAACTGTCTTCACTAAAAAACAAAACTCGTTCAAATGCTAAAGCCGCTGAATTCGAATTACCATAGAGGAATTGTTCTTTTCCGAATTTAAAAGTTTCGCTTAAATCTTGACCAAAAATGGCTAAAGAAAAAAGTAAACTAAGGAGTAATGTAAAAAGTGTTTTCAATTTTCTCATGTACTTTTTTCAAAGAACGTTTATTGTATCGTTGGGCTGATTTATATGAGCCATATATATTTCCTATGTAGAAACCAGCCGCAAGAGTTCCATAAATATAACCCCTCGGTTTTTCGAAACCTTTTAAATTGAAACTTCTGTAAGTTTGAAAACTTGCAAAACCCACAGTAATAACTGAGATGATTGCATCTTTCCAATCTCCTGTATAAATTTTACCAGTTCCAGGCACTATTGTCGACAAAATTGCTGCTAGGGCAGGAGATTTATGTTTTGCATTTAACCCTTCTGAACTCAATAAAACAACAGGTTGAAGCAGTTCATTGGTTGAAAGTAAGGGAGTTGAAAACTCATTCGCTTTTTTGAATTCATCTAAAAACAAGTAAGTAAAACCCTTATAAAATTCCTTTTTTGATTTTAATAAATTATTTGATTGATTGATGAATGTTGCCGAAGCATCAAATTTTTTACTGGCTAACAAATTAAAAGCGTACAAATTGCTAAAAGTACTATCCAGTTTCAGTGGATTATCAGCAAATGAATTTAACCTAACAATGGCCAAATCATACTTTTTATTGAAAGAATAACAATTAATCAGGGCAATTTTTAAACTGTCATTTTGCGGTTCCAAAAACGTTAAACGCTCATATTCAATTGCTGCAAGATCAAATTGTTTTGTTTTTATGAGATAATCAGCAAATTTTTTAGAAGGTGCTAAATCATAGAGATTTTGCGCCGTAATCCTAAAGAAAGCGGTTAAACAGAAGAATAATACAATTTTATTTTTCATTATGGATTATCAATAAGCAGTCTTGCATCCATATCTATTTCATATTTATCAGGGCTCAAACCATTGCAACGCTGAAGCCTATCAATTGTCGAAACGATGCCAATAATCACTCCATGTTTTTTCACAGATAACAAGCCATATTCTGAACATGAAGGTGTAAAAGTACACTTGTTATAATCCTGCGAGGAAATGGCAAACTTGTAAAATAAAAATAAACCCGAAAAAACAGCTTGTAACTCGTTGGTGTTTCCTTTTGCAAACTCATACGTATGTGCATGCTTTTCAGCTTGAAAACAGTTTTTATACTTTTCACTGTTTAAACTCTGACCAAATAATACGAAATTACTTTTTACGAGGAATAGTAAAATTATAAAAATTCTCATCTTTCATCTCATTGACTTTCAAATTCTTGAATGTGGTCAACTTTGTTTCTTTTGTAAATTGTTTATATAGAATTTCAGTTATTTCTTCTGGAAATGTAACTCCTGCCGAAGTTAAAAATCCTTTAAATAATTGTTTTTTAACTAATTCATTTTTGGGGGTATAGAAAGCGATACCAAATAGTTTTGCTTTCTTTTTTGAAATTACAATTTTACCCAAGGCTTTTGCCATTTTTGGGTCTGGTAACCAAGTGCTGATTACTAAATCTTTTTCATTTTCAATTTTGTTAATCTTATATGGAGATTTTTCTAAACCGAAATTATCCATATTGTTATTTAATGCAAAGTCAAAAATTGTGGTGTTCGGCATTAAGGGAAGCAATACTTGTTGGATCAACTCACCTTTAACAATTTTATAAAATAATGTATCCTTTATAACCCAAGTCTCTTTTTGAGGGAACTTGATATCATAAACCAGTTTTTTGTAGTTTCTGTCGTAATACAAAGTACCCATGGTAAGCGACATTTTACCATCTCCGAATTTTTCTTTGATGCTAAAATCAGCCTTCATCCTAAAATAATGTTGCCCAATTATAGAATTGGGCAACATCAAGATTGTAAAAATAAATATAGCGCACCAATTGTTAAGTTGGTGCAAACTCTTTTGCATGTATTTTATCTAAAAGAAAAAGAAAGAGTTTCCAGCAATTAATACTACGACTACAAAATATATTACCCAAAGTCCAGCGTTAACAGCACATCCGGTAAAAGCTTTTTTAGTTTCATCGCGATCGTCAGCAACAAAATAAACTACTAAAACTCCTGCCCAAGAAAGACAAAGTCCCCAAACGAATGAAGGAATTCCTAATGGAGAATCACCTCTTAAAGAAGATAAAACACCTAAAACATCGCTAGCATTTGCAACGTTCTGTACCATTGGGTTTTCAATGTTTATTTGATCAATTGTAATTCCTTCATTAGCATTTACAAATGATTCTAATTCTGTTAACTGAGCAAAATCTGCAGTTAATTCTTGTGCATCAACTTGAAACAACTCTGCGTTTCCAGTTGCAAAGCTAAATGTACCAATGGCAGCAAAAAGCAGAGAAAAGATTGTTTTTTTCATCATAATTTAAGTTTTTAGGTTTTGTTCTTGCCGCAAATATAGTGTTCTAATTGTAAAAGCAAGAATTTTTAACATTTTTCAAAAAAAAAATATCTCTATATGTCAATATTGATAGAGATATCAACACATTTTATGACTGTTTAACTTATGTAAGTAATTGTTTTTCAATCTTCTTTTTATAAGTTTTACCATAAATCCATAAAATAATAACAGGCATTAAAATCAATTCAGCCATTAAAGCTATTATTAATGTTAAAGTAAGCATCATACCCACATAAAATGTGCTTTTAAAGTCACTTAACATCAATGTTGAAAATCCTGCTGCAATTACCATAGCAGTTAAAATCATTGCTTTACCTGTAGAAAGAAATGTAGTACGCAAAGCCAAAGGCAAGGTGGTTCCTTTGTCTAACTCAACTTTTAATCTGCTAATTAAATGCAAGGTGTCATCTACTGCAATTCCAAATGCAATTGAGAAAATAATAGAAATCGTTACTTTCATTTCAATACCTGCCCAACCCATAACTCCAGCAATAATTGCCAGAGGAATAATGTTCGGAATAACCGAGATCAACATCATTCTCCATGACTTGAATATAATACCAATAATGAGCATTAATACTGCAATATCTAAGCTCAAACCTTCCAGCATATTTTCTGTTAAATATTCATTGCTTTTATCAATCAAATCAGAACTTCCCGTAATTCTTGTTTGAATGTATTTGAAATTACTTTGCTTAATAAATTGATCAAAGGCTTCATTTTTTTTCGAAACAGCATAACTTCCCTTTTCTTTTATTCTTCCGGAGAAACGAGCATGCGTTTGTGATTTGTTTATTAAAGTTCTTACTGCTTTGGTTTGTAAAAATGGTTTTGCTTTTTCTAATAAGCTACTCAATTCTTCTTCATTTTTTGGAAGAATATTGAAAGCAGGATCTCCATCATGAAATGCTTGGTTCATTCCTTTAATTAAGGAAACAGGAGAAATCAAACCTCCAGTATTGTAGGTATTTGTTAAGTAATTTTCAACTTCTTCTAGTTCTTTTAATGCTTCAAATTTTAAGAGCGAACTTTTATTTTCTGACCAAACTGCGAGTTCAAGTCCTCTCACACCAGAGAATTGTGTATCGAAATACGCAAAGTCTTTTTTGATGGGATTGTCCTCGTCTAAGTCGTCTAAAACAGAATTGTTAACGCGAATTAAAAAAATTCCCCAAATAGAAAGCAATAACAGCGCTAATGAGCTAATCAGAATTAACTTTGGTTTTTTAAAAACACCTAACAATAATTTTCTTAGGAATCTGTCCCACTTTACATTAACAGTATGAATTTTAAACCTGTTGGGGTCTTTTATACGAATTAAAATCCATGGTAAAATGGTGATTGATAAAATGTAAGCTATCGTAACTCCAATGGCAGTATAGGTTCCAAAATCACGAATAGGTTGAATAGATGTTGTATTTAAAGTTAAAAATGCAAATGCCGTACTAACACAAGTAAGAAAAGTAGCAAACCCAACTTCTTTCAAAGATGCTCTAATTGCGGCATATTTTGAAAGTCCCTCATCTATTTTTTCATAAAATTGGCTGGTGATATGAATTACATCTGACATGCCTACCACAAACAAAATACATGGAATAAGAATAATCATAATGTCGATAGCTTTGCCAGTAACAGCCATTATTCCAATTGTCCAAACAATTGACAGTAACACCACTGAAAGAGGCACAAGCACACCCCATAAATTACGAAACGTAAACCAAAGAAAAATTGTAACCAGCACAAATGAAAGTGACATAAAAATGAGTAATTCCCATTTGGTCTTTTCAAGGTAAACCTGCTCAGATTTAATTTTTCCAGAAATATGTGTTGAACCGAATTTGAATTTTAATAACGCACTATCAATATCATTTAATAAAGAATCAGCTGCCGATTTATTCAGCCTTTCATCGTGTTTTATGTAAATAGCAATGTTTTTAGCATCTTGAGAAATTATATTTCCAGCAAAAAGCTTATTTTTAAATATTAGAATAGAATCTTCTTTAAATTTTTGGGGCTGATTAATATCAATGATTGGAATTTCTGCAATACCAAAGGAGTTAATTATTGGAGTTTTGATTGACAATAAACTGTATGTAGATTTTAAATGAGGAATCATTTTTAACTCATTTTCAAAAACTTGAATCTTCTTTAAAAATGAGGTGTCGAAGACGGAAGTTGTTGACTCTATACCTAAAAGTAAGAACTCATTATCACTTTCAAACTTATCACGAAAATCAAAATAAAAGGCTGCATCATCACTTTCTACAGGGAAAAAGTGCTCAAAATCATAGTCAAACGTGAGGTTTCTACTTTCCCAAACCAGCCAGCCAGTAATCAATAAAATGCAAAATACTGCAATATTTAAAAATCTTTTAAGCATTATTTTTTATCTGGAATTAAGTAATAAATGCATAATCCACAAACAATTACATTTACTAGAATATTGATTACAGCAACATTCCAATTGCCCGATTTTATTAATTGAATTGTCTCGAAACTAAAGGTTGAAAAAGTACTTAGCCCGCCACAGAAACCAACAGTGATAAGCATTCTCCAAGTCGAGCTTAACAACATCTTATCCTGAAATAAAAAGAAAATTATCAAAACAAAGCAAGCAGTTAAATTCGCAATGAAAGTAGAAAGTGGAAAAGCATTAATTTTAGAAAAAAGTAACGAAAATCCATATCTCACAACACTTCCAACACCTCCTCCAATAAAAATTACCAATAATTGAGTTAAACTAATTCGCTCCATTTTTACTTAAAACAAATCGATTTAAAAAATAATAAACAACAGCAGCTAAAATGCTTCCTGCTAACCAACCTGCCAGTACATCACTCGGGTAATGTGCGGCTAAATAAATTCTACTTATTCCAACAAGTGCACACCAAATAATAAGTAATACCGAGAATTTTATATTTCTCATTAAAGATATAAATAGCAGCACAAAACTCGCAGTATTGCTTGCATGTGAGGAATAAAATCCAAACTTACCACCACAATAATCTTTAACTAAATGCACCATTCCTTGCAATTCTGGTTCATGACAAGGACGTAATCTTTGGAAGTAATGCTTAAACATTCCAGAAACCTGATCGCTTAAAACTATCAAAGCAAAAAATGAAATTAAAATCCACCAAAAACTATTTGGGTATTTTTTATAAAGCAAATAAGCCGCAAAAATGTATAAAGGAATAGCTAACCATTTGGTTGATAAACAAAACATTACTTCATCTAACCAAGGCGCATTGTGCTGATTGAGCAACAGAAATAATTGTTGGTCCAAATCTGCTATCATAGCATTAGAATGCCGAATTTATAGAAGACCAAAGCAGGTCTTTTAATTCGATTAATCCAGTTTCCTGATGTGAGGAAATAAAAATATGAGGAATTTTAGGTAGGTCTTTTTTTATTTCCGTTTTTAATTCATCATCTAATAAATCAGATTTACTGATTGCTAAAATCCTTTTTTTATCTAACAATTCTGGATTATAGGTTCCTAATTCGTTTAAAAGAATTTTGTATTCCTCATGAATGTCTTTTGAATCGGCAGGTACTAAAAATAGTAAAATTGAATTCCTTTCTATATGCCTTAAAAATCTCAAGCCTAAGCCTTTTCCTTCACTTGCTCCTTCAATTATTCCAGGAATATCTGCCATTACAAAAGATTTATAATCACGGTAAGGCACAATTCCCAGATTCGGAACTAATGTAGTGAATGCATAATCAGCAATTTCTGGTTTTGCAGCAGAGATTTTTGATAATAAACTAGATTTTCCTGCATTTGGAAATCCTACCAAACCAACATCTGCCAATACTTTCAATTCTAAAATTACCCAATCTTCGCTTCCTTCTTCACCGGGTTGTGCAAATCTAGGTGTTTGTAAAGTTGGAGACTTAAAATGGTGATTTCCCATTCCACCTCTTCCTCCGGAAACCAATATTTTCTGTTCATCAGCTTCGGTAATTTCGCACAATAATTCCCCAGTTTCAGCATCTCTTGCAATTGTACCTAATGGAACTTCCAATATTACATCTTCTCCATCTTTCCCGTGTTTCAAGCCACTACCACCTTTACCACCAGGTTCTGCAATTACGTGCTTTCTGTATTTTAAATGCAATAATGTCCATTGATTGGTAGAGCCTTTCAAGATAATATGTCCGCCTCGACCACCATCACCACCATCAGGTCCGCCTTTACTTGTAAACCTATCGCGGTGTAAATGTACAGATCCTCCTCCGCCTTTTCCTGAGCGACAGCAAATCTTTACATAATCAACAAAATTTGAATCTGACATTATTAAATTAATTCTTTTATTAGGGCTGCAAAACTAAGGTTTCTTTTGAACCAAAGGCAATAAAAAATCCTTACCCGTAATGGATAAGGATTTCCTTTATTTTAATAATTTAATTAATGACCAGCCAAATAATTTGCAACAGAAGCATGCGTTTCAACCAAAGCTTTGTCTCCTTTTTTCCAGTTTGCAGGACAAACCTCTCCTTTTTCTTCGAAATATTGCAAAGCATCTAAAGTTCGGAGTGCCTCATCAACGCTTCTTCCAAGTGGTAAATCGTTCACAACCTGGTGACGCACAATTCCATCTTTGTCTATTAGGAATAATCCTCTGAAAGCTATCATTGGTCCGGTTGCAACCATTTCTCCTTCGTCATTGTAGTCATAATCTCCAAACAGTACTCCGAAGTTCATTGAGATTGTTTTAGATGTGTCAGCAACTAATGGATAAGTAATTCCTTCAATACCACCTTTTGCTTTAGGCACTTGTAACCAGCCCCAGTGTGATTCTTCAGAATCAGTAGAGCATGCAACAACGGCACAATTACGACTTTCAAATTCTTTTAGTTTATCTTGAAAAGCATGCAATTCTGTTGGACAAACAAACGTGAAATCCTTCGGGTAAAAGAAAAATATCACATGTTTATTTCCAAGATATTGCTCTAAAGAAAAATCGTCTACGATTTCTTCTCCGTTAATTAATGCTTTTGCTGTAAATTGAGGTGCTAATTTCCCTACGAGTACTGACATATTAGTATTTTTATTTGTTTTAAAGGTTTGCAAAATTAGAAAATTACCCCATTAAACAGCAGTTTAATTTAATTGTTCATGCAATTAAAATCATATTTTACTTTTGCATTTGAAGTAATTCATCGCAATAGCTTTCAAAACGGCTATCTTCATTCAAAAGAAAGTTAGTCTTGTAAGTTTTTACTATGTTTGGCTGCTCAAAAACTAACTTTAACTTAATATAAAATAACTGTTGTCTCAGATTAAAAATTAATAATTCAATGAAAAAGTCCAAATACATAACAACATTTTTAAGAAATCCATTGGCAGTTATTATAAGTGGACTTAAAGCTCAATATGAAGTTCAATTTAAAAAAGGATTGCAGGCAGAACATGGCATTAGTCAATTACCAACGGTTGATTTGTTAGAGTTTTTTGATGAATTTAATGAGGAATTATATGCATACAGTTTTTTAGAAGGAACCTCATTAATAACAGATTTAATGCTCTTGAGGAAGATTGCCAGCAGTTTTCCTGCATGCGAATATTTGGAAATCGGAAGCTGGAGAGGAGAAAGCATCAGAAACATTTCAGAAGTTGCGGCGCATTGCACGGCAGTGACACTTTCACCAAAAGAAATGCTGGAAATGGGTTTAAGTCAAGGTTTTGTTGATGTGCATGGATTGTATTCAAAAGGAGTTAAAAATATCACAGAGATACTCGCCAATTCTAGGAATTTTGATTTTGATGGCTTGGGAAAAAAATTCGATTTGATTTTTATTGATGGTGATCATACCTATGAAGGTGTATTGAATGATACCAAGAAAACATTCAACTTAAGAAAAGACAGTTCATCCGTTATTGTATGGCACGACTACGGTTTTTCTATGGAAACTGTTCGTCCTTCTGTGTTAAAAGCAATTATGGATGGCATTCCCAAAGAGAAACATAAAAACCTTTACCATGTTTCCAACACCATGTGTGCAGTTTATATTGAAAATAAAAATTTTAAAACTTACCAAACTAAGTTCCCAACATTTCCTAATAAGCGGTTTTCATTGCAATTGAAAACAAATAAACTGTAATGAAAGTTAAATGAACTAACTGATAAAATAAGCAGCAAAAACGCCAATCACTATTATCAATAGCTTCATCAAATTAAAGCGGTGAGTTTGGTCTGATTCAAATAAAATGGTTGTGCTTATGTGCAAGAAAATACCAATTACGATTGCTAAGGCATAAAACCCAAAAGTCGTATCTGTTGCATTTTGTGGAAAGAACCAATACGCTGCAAAAGCGCCAAGAGGTGTCATTGCTGCAAAGAATATAAGTGGAAGAATTACAGATTTCTTTGAATGTGTAACCAGAAAAATCATTGTAACTAAAGCAATTGAAATAGGAAGGTTATGTAACAGAATTCCTGCAAATAAATTATCTCCTGCTTTTCCAAACATCAAAGGAAAACCTTCAATAAAACCATGCACACATAAGCCTGCAAACATAACTGTTGGGAATTTATGTGAATGATTTCCATGGTGGTGTTGGTCTGTATGTATATGTCCGTGCTCAATTCCTCCTGAGAAAAAATCAAGTACAATTTGAAGCAAAAATCCTCCGGCAATTAACCAACCCGCAATATGCGTATCTGGAATGTTAAAGTAAACATCAGGAATAAGATGGAATAAGCATAGCGCCAAAATATAAGCTCCACTGAAAGATAAAAGCAACTTTAAAGCTTTTTGAGGAATGGTTTTAAAAACTAAAACTAATCCACCTGCAGCAATTACAGTGATAAATAACAATGCTATTTTTAATATGTCATTCATCTTTTTACAACACAATAAATTAATCGGGGAGAATGGTCAACATTAAAAGTTGATAGGCTGTAATCTCCAAAAATTGCTTCAATCTCTAAGCCTGCTTTTTCAAAGAATTGCTCAAAATCTTCTGGTTTCAATAAACTTAACTTTTCTTCAAAATGAAAATCAGTTTGAGCATCAGTAAAATCAATGCTCTTTATTATAAATTGCCCTTTAATTGCTTTGTTTATTTTAAAAGCGATTCCATCAATGTTTTTAACATCTTCTTTATAATCTCCGCGATTAATTGATGCAACATTTAAAAAATCAAGAATCAATTTCCCGCCAGGTACAAGTGTCTTTGAAATGTTTAAGATAACTTTTTCATTTTCCCATTTTCTTTCGAAATATCCAAAACTGGTAAATAAATTAAGCACATATTGAAAACTATTGGTGCATAATAAATTGCGCATGTCGTGTACTTCAAAAAGTAACTTTTCATTTTCAAATGTACTTGCATATTCAATGCTTTCTGGCGATAAATCAACACCCACAACATCAAAACCTTTTTTATTCAAATAAATAGAATGTCTACCTCTGCCGCAGGCTAAATCTAAAATTCTATCTGCTTTTTGTGGTTGTAAATATGCAATCAGGTGATCCAAAAAAAATTCAGCGTCCCGCTCATCTCGGTTATTGTATAAAATATGGTAATAACGAGAGTTAAACCATGTTTCAAACCACTTGCTGCTTTTCTTAATTTTCATTGGGCGGCAAAAGTAATCATTTATAAAACAAAAAAATCCGATTAGCTTTTCGCCAATCGGATTTTTAATTTAATTGTAAAATATTATTGGATACTTAACTTTCTTGTTGTGCGACCATTATTAGTAATTACTTCTACTAAGTACAATCCACGGCTCAAGTTAGAAGTATTTAAAGCAATTCTTTGATTGCCAGCAACTCCTCCTAATTCACTTTTAGATAAAACTTTACCGCTTAAATCGCTCAAACGGATAGTTGTTTTTTCGTTTTTAGCTAAGTTAAACTCAACAAATACTTCAGATGAAGCTGGATTTGGATAAACATTTAATCCTTCTACAGAAGTGTTTTCTTCAATTCCTGTAATTTTTGATAATGGAGTCAATGCGCCACCAGCTGGACTAGCTACCCATAAACCAAATGCTGCTCCATTAGAATTCGCTGCTGTATTTAAGAAACCTGATGCTAACACTGTTAGTGCAGCTCCAGGAAAAAACGAAAGCGGTGCAGTATATGTTTCAACAATTGGGCTACCTGCAGCTAAAGTAACATCTATGTTTACATTGCTAGCCGGCACAGAAACATATCCTTCAAATTCTCCATAAGAAATATCATCAACCAATAATGCAGAAGATCCGTTCACTCTTACGTCTACTGTAGGAGCATCTGTGCAACCATGATAAACTAAAACGTCAACGTTTGTAGAAACTTCAGCTTGTAATCTAGCACCTGAAAATGCATGAACCGTTAAAGCAGGAGCAGGAGAGTATCCAGTTGGACTTGCAATTCCATTCGCAATTGCTACATAATTTCCTTTTGGTAAGTTTAATGGAACTCTTAACAATGAGCCAGTTGTATCTGTGCTCTCAGGACCAGCAATATGAACCACGTTATTTGGATTTACTGGTAAAGTTAAAAATGGGGTTGCTGTTCTGTATGCAAAGTTATTAGCTGCAATTCCGCCATTGTAATAAACATCTACAGAAGCTGCGGCTGCATCTCCTGAATTGTGAATTATTTGAACTTTTAATGAATCTGCAGGCAAGTTAAGCAAAGCTCCACCAGAAGGTAACGCAGCCCATAATCCGAATTTTGCTCCGTTGCTATTAGCTGCAGGATTCAAGAAACCAGAAGCCAATACTGTAATTGCTTGTCCACCTAATGTTGTTGTATTAACTGTGTATCTAGCTACAAAGTTATCGCCAGCATCAGTTTGTAAATCTAAACTATATTCAGCTCCAGGTAATGGAGGTAATTGTGCAAAATTGCTGTATGCAGCACCGTTAATCAAAGGAGAAGGTCCGGCAGGATTTGTTTCTAAATCTACAGCAGGAGCATCAGTTGCACCATGGTAAACTAATATTGAAGTTTCGTTGTTTGCAACATTGCTAACAGCTCCTCTATGAACATGCAATGCAATCGGAGGATTTGGATTGTAACCTGTTGGACTTGCAATTCCGTTTGCAATTACTACGTATCTGTCTGTTACTAAATTTACATCAAATTGAGCTACTGGATTTGCTGCACTTGTTGCATCTGGACCAGTAATAGCAATTGATGTAACCTGACCTAAACCTGCTACTGGAAAATCGATAAATCCTGTTGCAGTTCTGAAAGCTACGTTATCAAACTGTAAAGATCCATTTAACCAGATATCAACCGTTGCAGCAGCTGCGTCAGCGCTGTTGTGAATGATTTGCACTTTTGCTGGAGTAAATGCTGCACTTGGCAATGGAAGCACAGTTCCTGTTGGCAAAGCTGCAAATAAACCAAAAGAAGCTCCATCAGAATTAGCTGATGGATTCAAAAAGCCTGATGCAAACACTACCATGCCTAAACCACCTGCGTTTAAAGTTGCAAGTGGAGCTGAATATTCAGCAACTGCTGTATTGTTGTCAGATGTACGAACTTGTAAGTTCAAATCTGCTTCTGGTACTGATACGTAACCAGTAAAGTTACCGTATGACAAATCGTTTACAACTTGAGAAGTAGGAAATGGAACTTTTTCCACATCTACAGTAGGAGCATCTGTTACTCCATGAAATACATTTACACGTACTTCTGATGTATTTGCTGTTGACTCTTCTCCCAAAGCGTAAATATTTAATCCAAATGGTTGTGGATTAGAATATCCAGAACCGCTTACAATACCATTGGCAATTACTACGTACTTCTCATTTTCTGTTAATGTAACTGGGGCTGGTGTTTCCCAAATTACAGGATCTGCGGCCACACTGTTTGGCCCTTTAACTTGTAATGTCAATGGCACTCCGGCAGGTAAATCCGTAAATCCAACCGCTGAGCGGAACTGGAAATTGTCAATTAATGGAGTTGGTGCTCCAGCTACCCAAATGTCTACAGTTGCTGCTGCGGCATCAGCGCAATTGTGTATTACTTGTACACGCGCAGTTTGGGCCATTAAGTATTGGCTTCCCGAAACCAATAAACCTAAAACTAAAAGTTTAAATTGTTTTTTCATAAAAATGTGATTTTTGATAATTGTGTGAGGTTTAAAAAATGTTAACAATGGCTTAGAAACAACATACTTTTTGTTTTGTTTAACGTTTACTTAAAAAAGCCGCACAAAAATCATTTTAAAAAGTATAAGTCTTTGTCGTTGAAAGAGATAAATTTGCAGCATGAAAAACACAGAAACACAGTTCCCAATTTTATTGCGCACCTATGCAGGATTAGAGGAAATACTAGCAGATGAAGTGCGTAATATTGGCGGAGCAGAAGTTGAATCTTATACCAGAACCGTAGTTTGTAAAGGAGATTTAGGCTTCATCTATAAATCTAATTTGGCTTTACGCACAGCGTTAAAGATTTTAAAACCTATCCATTCATTTACATTTAACACCAACGACGATTATTACAAACATTGTTTCGAAGTGCCTTGGCACGAATTTTTTTCGGTCGATAAAACAATTACAATAGACAGTTTGCTGTTTTCAGAGAAGTTTAACAATAGCATGTTTGTTTCTCAGCTCACCAAAGATGCAATTGTTGACCGTTTCAGAAAAGAAATTGGCAAACGTCCTTTTGTTGATTCTAAAGACACCAACATATATATAAGTGTTTATATAAAAGACAATCAAGTTACGCTTTACTTAGACAGTAGTGGAGAATCCTTGCACAAACGCGGCTATCGTGCCGAACAAGTCAAAGCGCCTTTAAGCGAAGTGATGGCTGCCGGTATTTTAAAATTGAGTGGTTGGTCGCATCATTTTCCTTTGTATGATCCAATGTGTGGCTCAGGAACTTTTTCTATTGAAGCCTGTTTAATGGCCAATAATATTCCTCCGGGAATTTTCCGTCCAGGTTTTGCATTCGAGCATTGGGCCGATTACGACAAAACCTTGTTTGACCAAATTTTAGATAACCTCACAAGTAAAATAGAGCAAAATCCATTACAGATTTTTGCTTCAGATAGGAGCAGAGTAGCCTTGCAAATAGCAGAAAACAATGCAAAAGAAGCCGGCGTAGAAAGCGATATTCAGTTTAACCCAACAATTTTTCAAAAAGTAGCTTCTCCTACGCGCAAATCTTGGTTATTTATTAATCCTCCTTATGGTGAGCGCTTGCAACCAGCTGAGATTGAAGAATTGTACAAAACCATTGGTGCAACATTAAAACATAATTTTTCAGGATGTGAAGCCTGGTTATTTACTTCCAATTCTGAAGCGCTGAACCATATTGGCTTACATACTTCACGAAAAATAAAGCTTTACAACGGTCCTTTAGAGTGTAGATTGGTGCGCTATGAAATGTATGCAGGCACAAAAAAGGGTGGCGCACATTTGTTATAGTTGGTTGTTAAATTTATTCTTCTACTTTTGGGCATTATTCAGTATATACATGAAAACAGGTACCATTAAATTTTTTAACTCAACAAAAGGCTTTGGGTTTGTAGTTGAAGACAACTCAACGCAAGAAATTTTTATCCACATCAGTGGACTAATTGATCAAGTAAAAGACAACGACCGCGTAAGTTTCGATACCATTGATGGCAAAAAAGGCCTCAACGCAATCAACGTAAAACTAGTTTAAAACTCATTTTATTTTTGGGGCTGTCCCCGCATCTGCACACCATGCTCCGCTCTGCGGGGCCGGGCTGTTGCGGGGTTCCGTATTTTATTGCTTAGCTTCGCCGCAATAAAATACCAAGCCCTTCACATCCCTCAGCCAGGCATTTCGGTTTAAGTTTCCTCGTTTTTTTTCAGCCGCTATGTTAAGTGGTGAGTTCCGATTACTTGTTTAAACTACTCTTCCTAAGTGAATTCAGCGAACTCGCTTTATTTCTTAATAAAATAGCACGAAGCTCACAGAGGAAAAAGTACAGAGTTTCACAGAGTGAAAAGAAATAATGAAAAACCTCCGTGATCTCCGTGCCACAACCTCCGTGGTCTCCGTGAAAAAAATATTGAGCGCAGCGAAGCCAAGAGCTTTAATATCAAAAAAGACTCCCTGTTATTCGTGTCTTAAAAAATGAGCGGAGCGAAGCCTTGAGCATTTAACAGCAAAACCTCCGTGTTCTCCGTGCCACAACCTCGGTGATCTCTGTGCCAAAAAATATTGAGCACAGCGAAACCATCAGCATTTAACACCAAAAACTCCGTGTTCTCTATGCCAAAAAACATTGAGCGCAGCGAAGAATGGAATACATCTAAATCTTTACAATTTTAAACACTTTCCGCATACCTGCGCCCTCAGCAATTAGTAAGTAAGTGCCAGCTGCAAGTGAACTTAAATCTAATTGTTGCTCATAGCTGCTAGATTCTATTCTCACGCTTTGCGAAAACAACAGGCAGCCTGTTTGAGAAAAAAGTTTCATTGAAACATTCCCATTAATTCCAGTCATCATTAGTTTTACTTCACCCAATGTTGGGTTAGGCGCTACTTTGAAAGAAATTTCTGTTATAAAATTTCCCCTCACATTTTTGCTTTTATCGACCGTATCTGGTTTTTCAGTTTGTATTTCTTCTATAATCTCTTCTTGTGGTTCATTCCCCATTACAAAAGAAGTTACTTCTTCTTTGGTGCGGAACTTCTTACTTATTAATGGAGCTTGAATCAATTCTATAGAGCAAGCTTCTGCCAGCAATGGTTCTGTTTGTTGCGGCTTTCTTTCGGGAAGTATCATTCCCACAATCACTGGGTTTCTGCCACCACCCAATTGTTTTACTTTTTTTTTTTTTTTTTTTACATCAATCAAAACATCATTCCAAACCTCAAAACTCACAGCTAAATTTTTATCTGATACCCCAATTCTCCAGCCCATTGCCCAACCTAAATGGGAATCAATTGGTTTCCAAAAATCTTGAACTTCGCCCGCTTCATTCCAAATACCAGCAAAACCGCTGTGCTCAGAAGGCCAGCTCCCAACTTTTAAAATAGTTCCATCTTTCTTGGAAACTTCAACTGTGTCAAAATAGTTTCCTGTACACAAAAAATCTTCGTTCGGCAATGCTCTAATGCAGTTAGGTTGTGGACCCGATGTTATTCTTTTTGAGCGGTAATGCTCCATGTGAAGCAAGTTGCCATCTTTGTCTAATGTGAACATAACCATACCTGAGCCATTTTGCAATTTGTAATCCTTACTTTTGGAAGTAATTCCTGCATCCGAAATACTAAATTCTCGGTAAAATTGTCCAGCACCTGTAATATGATTGTTAGCATTTATATCAAAGTCGCCTAACCATTGTGTAGAAAGTCCTCCGAGTTGTTTTTTCCATTTTAGTTTTCCATTGGTATCAAATGCTACAAAATATATTTCCCTTTCATCTTCATTTTTCTTTATTGAAAAGCTATCGTTTTCGGTGAATTTAATACTCATTAAAAATTCACTGGCAACAACAGGTTCCTGGTTTTGAAGAATCTTTACTTTGGGTCTCAATGTAAAATTGTAATCTAAATCGATGTGTTTAAAAAGTCTGTCCCAAACCAAGTCGCCATTCGAATTGTATTTATGCAAGTATTCATTGTATCCATTTTTTTGATTTGGGTAGGTTTTGTCTTTTGAAGTAAAATTAATCTTATAAAAACCGGTGGCATAAAAATTTCCCAAAGCATCAGCACTCAACGAACTAAATGATGCATGCAAACTGCTAAAGTTTTTTACCCATTTTAAATCACCTTCAGCACTGTAGCAAACTAAAAAAGTCCCGCTACTGGTTATTTCCTTTTCCTTTCCTTTTTTTAAAGAGGGTAATTTAAAGGGTTCATAGTTTCTTCCGGATATAACAACATCTCCATTTATTAGAATACACGCTGCATCCATCAAAACATAATTCTTACTCACAAAGTTAAGCGCCCAGATAGTTTTGCCGGTTTTAGATATTTTTATTAAAAAACCATTGTGTTGGCCCTGAGTTGGAAATTGTTTGCTATCGGGGAAATTTAAATGTCCGTAGTAACTCCCAGCGGCGTAGGTGTTCCCTTCTTTGTCTA
Organism: Bacteroidota bacterium; assembly: GCA_027490225.1. Classification (GTDB taxonomy): domain Bacteria; phylum Bacteroidota; class Bacteroidia; order M30B66; family M30B66; genus JAIXYK01. The sequence continues at coordinate 37,988 of JAIXYK010000010.1, forward strand.
CTTCTAATGCATTTACGTCGGTATTAGAAAGTCCATTTATTGGATACACCCATTTTATAGGAAGTTGTGCAAATGTATTTGCTGTAAAAAGAAAAATTGCAAGTAATAAAGGCTTGAAATCCAATTTCATAGATTGAGTAAATTTTTAAATCACGAGACTGATTAGTAACATTATTTTAATTGATTAATGTCATTTAAAATAGAAATGGAAGCGTTTAATTTTACTTCAACAAAATGCCAGTTCAGTTTTTCAGACGTTGGATTAATCAGTTATTCAATTAAAGTTCATTTTATTTAAATTAAATTGTAATGCAAAAAATACTTGTAACCACAGATTTTTCAAATAATTCCAAAGCAGGAATTCGTTTTGCCATGCAATTGGCTGCGCAAGGTAATTATGAATTGATATTTTACAATGTTGTGGAAATTTTAAAGCCGGCAACTTGGTTAGATGCTATGTTTAAAGAATTTTCAGACAATGAAATAGAGCGGTTTACCTTGGGCTTGCAAAAATTTGTTCATCAAATTCATTGGAAATCTAAATTGCCAGAAGTTAAATATTCTTGCATTGCTGAGGTTGGGCTCGATGTGGATAAACATATCGTTGCATTTGCCAAAAAAAACAAGGTCGATTATATCTGTATGAGTACACATGGAGCTGGCAAAGTTGCTAAACTCTTTGGAACCAATTCATCAGAAATTATAACAACTTCCCCGATTCCTGTAATTGTTGTACCGCAGAGCTATCGCATAAAAGCTATAAAGTCTATTGTGTATTCTTCTGATATGGAGAATTTAGATAGAGAAATGAAACACATCATGGCTTTCAATGAGTCTATTCATGATGTGAAGCTAGATGTGTTTCATTATGAGTTTTTACCAAATTTAGAAGCCAATAAAAAGCATTTGAATAAGCTTGCTTCGAAATTCGAAAACGACAATACAAAATTCCACTTTAAAAAATTGGAAGTTGATAATTCCTTGTCAGTTCAAATGCACCGAGATATTCCAGCATCAAAGACGTCTTTGCTTATTTTGTTTACAAAGCAAAATAGAAACTGGTTCGAACGCTTGTTTTTATCGAGCAATTCTGCAGAAATGACTTTCAATACAAAAATTCCAATGTTGGTTTTTAGAAAATAGGAACTTACTGCTTAATTATCTTTTCAATATGCTTTTCCGATTTCAGGAAATAAACTCCTTTGCTTAGATCTTTAAATGGAAGTAGCGTTTTACTTCCATTTTCAAAACTTTGATAAACAAGCTTTCCTGTAACATCAAACAAATTGATAGTTCCTAAGCTCGATTCAGCTTCAACAGTTACAAAGTCGGAACTTGGATTTGGGTATACCTTTAGCTCTGAATGATTCAGGAACTGTTTATTTATTCCAGTAGAAATATCAATGCTTGCAATATGATTTAAAGGATCACCTTGTGGACCAACAAAATCTCCTCCAATACATAACGTATTACTGTATAGAAAAGCCATACAATTTATAGCACTGTCTGTTACCAAAAGTGGAGTTATCATTGTGTCTTGGGCCGATTCTCTGTATGCCATTAAATTATTTCCGATAAGCATTTCAACAGCGCAAAAAAAGTTTCCAGCAGCCAACATTTCATTTCCATTGGTAAGTAATTTTTTAATATCGCCAGATAAAAAAGCTCCTGAACTCACAAAATAGTTTCTTCCAATAACTGTCTTCCATTCCATTTCATCCAATACGGCCAATGCACAAGTATCGTTGGTGGCAGAAATGTAATCGCAGGCTGCGTAAAGTTTACCATTGTAAGTTTCAAAATCATTTACTGGCGTTGCCGTTCCCATTCCAGACAGTAGAATATAAGTTCCGTCATAAATAGCCACATTCTTCCTAAGTGCGCCAGTTGCCAATTCAAAATCACCTCCAATATATAACACTTCACCATTTGCTTCTAATGTTCTAACTTCATTTCCGTAGAGGAATCCTGCAGCTACATCTATCCAATTATTCCCATTCCATTTCGATAAAAATCCAGTAAAACTTCCACCTGCATAGAGTTCGTTATTAAATATCGCAAGTGTTTTTACAGTTCCATCTAAACTTCCTGCATTTTCCCATTGGCCACTTTGAAGATCATATGCTGCAATATGGTTTGCAGAAATTCCATCGGCAGTAATAAAGTCACCACCAACATACAATTTGTTGTTATGAATTAACATTGTATGCACATTTCCATTTAAACCCTGACCAAGTGGAGCCCATAACCAGCCGGCAATTCCGCTTAAATAAACAGCCACATGGTTACATTCTCCTCCTTCTGTTGCATTGGTGAAATTACCTCCAACATACAAAGTCCCCGATTGGTCAATCGCCATTGCATTTACTGCTCCATTCAAACCTCCAGCTAAGTCTGTTAGTACAAAATTTGGCGGATAACCAGGTTGAATCCAAGCCAATTCATCAATAGTAAATCCATATGTTTTTGCCCATGCTGCAACACCTTCCGTTTTAATTTCTTTTACATAAGCGAACTTTTCATTGGCATCTATTTCACGCGCAAGTTTATCGTTTCCGCTTTGCTGCATTAAATAACCAACAGCGCAATGCGTTCCTATTCGGTCAATAAAAACCGGATTTTTGTAAGTTAAATAATCATTAATTGGAAATATTTTTGCCTTCCAATAACCATTTAGTTCACTTAATAAATGTAAGCGATTGTTTCTTTGTGCAGTCGTTAAATGAGAAACATCTCTGTTTTTCAAAGTCGATTCTACTAACATCAAATGAGCAGCAATCCAATCATTAAATGTGAGCAAATTTTTGCTCTTTAATTGATTTACAAGCTCAGTTGAAAACTGCTGAGTTTTCCATTCAGCATTTACTTCAATTAGTTTTTC
>JAIXYK010000008.1 GCA_027490225.1 Bacteroidota bacterium
AAAAACGGATTTACTTATGTGCTTTCTTATGCCCGTGGAGGCGGAATCTGGTACGCAGAATCCAAATTAGACATTACCGCTGATATGCTTAAAATTTTAAATGAGCAATATGCCAATAAAAAAACCGAATGATATTTTCATTCGGTTTAAAATTGGTGCCCAGAACAAGACTCGAACTTGCACAACTTGCGTCACTACCACCTCAAAGTAGCGTGTATACCAATTTCACCACCTGGGCTCATTTTGGGCAAAAATAGCAAAAAATAGAATTCAATATGCCAAGTATCGTTTTCTTATGTGGAATGCCTGGCTGCGGAAAAACATCTACTGCAAAAAAAGTATCTAAACAGCTTCAATGGAAGTGTATAGACTTGGATAATTATATCTCTGAAATTACTTCGAAATCGCCAAGTAAATGGATAGTGGAGCATGGGGAAGAAGCTTTCAGAAAGGTTGAATCTGAAACTTTGCAGCACTTGGTTTTTAATGAAAATACAATTGTTTCTGTTGGTGGAGGTACACCATGTTTTTACAATAACTTGGATTGGATGCAACGACTTGGAACCTGCATTTACATAAATTTACCTGTTAAAGCTTTGTGGAACCGTGTTGCCGCAAAAGGCTTTGAAACCAGACCATTGCTGGGCAATGAGCAAGAAGCCTTACAAAAGCTCACTGATTTATTTGAAATTAGAAAGCCTTTTTATGAGCAAATTACCTGGAAAGAATCGGGCTTAAGTTTAGATGTGAAGTTGCTTGCCAAAAAAATTAAAGCATCATTTTATTAACCTAACAGTGCAGAAATACTATATAAAGGTAGATTGGTCATCCAAGTTTCTTTTCTAAATGAACTCATGGAGGTTCTTACAACAGTTTTAGGTGCATATTTTTCGAAATACACTTTTAAACTTTTCGATTTTAGGTTTTCTTCAGCTTTTACTTCTACCGGAATTATTTCATTTTGATATTGCAATAAAAAGTCTACTTCAGCAGTTGCGTTTTCGGCCGTCCAATAAAATAAATCTGTTTGTGCAATTAACTGCTGACAAACATATTGCTCTGTTGAAGCTCCTTTGAATTCAGTAAGAATGGTATTTTTTTCAAGAAGTATTTTAGCATCTATTTTCCCCATTGCATTCAATAAACCTATGTCGAGGAGATATAATTTAAAGGAATCAAATTCGGCATAAGCACTTAAGGGAATTGTTGGTTTTTTGACGTTGGTAACTTTCAAAACTAAACCTGCGTCTTGTAACCAGTTGATGGCATTTTCAAAATCTTTTGCTCTTGCGCCATGTTTGACTTGACCGTAAATAAACTTTCTGTTTTCTTTTGCCAATTGACTAATAATTGACCGCCAAACCAATCTGATCTTTGGAACTACTTCGTTCGGAGCATATTTTGCAAAATCATTCTCATATCCAATTAGTAATTTTTCTTGAAGGTTTCTAACTTCTTGCAGGTTTTTTGTTTCGATATACGTGGAAACCACTTCGGGCATTCCTCCAATAAAATAATATAGTCTTAGTTGTTCTACTAATTTATCGTGAAAAGAATGAAGTACTTCCCAGTTTTTATTTTTTAGCTGTTCTGCAATTTTTTGTTCGTTGTTATTTTCAAGAAATTCCAGGAAACTCAAGGGATATAGTTTTAGGAAATCTACTTTTCCAACAGGGAAAGAATTGTTTTTTTGAATAGAAACTCCCAATAATGAACCTGCAGCAACGATATAATATTCTGGATTTTGTTCGAAGAAGTATTTTAGCGCTGTAAGTCCTTTTTCTGCTTCTTGAATTTCATCGAAAATGAGTAAGGTGTCTTTTGCATTAATTGTTTGATTGGTTTCAATTTCTATTACAGAGATAATTCTTTGGATATTGAAATCAGCTGCAAATAAGTTTTTTAATCTTTCACTGCTTTCAAAATTTAAATACACAGTTTGTTTAAATGCTATTCTCCCAAATTCCTTTAATATCCATGTTTTGCCAACTTGTCGAGCACCTTGTAAAATGAGTGGTTTTCGGTTTTTACCGTTTTTCCAATGGATTAATTGGTCTACAAGAATTCTTTTCATGGAGCTGACTTTCTTATTTTAAGTTGCAAATATACATAAATTCAAACGAATAAATGTTAATTACAACATAAATTCAAATGAATAAATGTTATGATTAACATAAAATCAAATGAATAAATGCGGATGTTAACATAAATTCAAATGAATAAATGTTGTATAATTCAAATTTAAAGGTCGAATAAAATGCAAACAAGGCAAAGGCGCGCCCTAGAATTTAACTTAATGTTACACTTACAACTGTATCTTGAACTGTTACTGTAACGTGTTCTTTAAGGGTAGTGCTGAGCGAAAGTCCAACGTAATCTGCACGTACAGGGAAAAGGTTGTGCAACCTGTCAACTAAAACGCAGGTTTGAATAGCATAAACAGGGAACTTTAAAAAATATTGCACCGCATAAATCATGGTGCGACCAGAATTTTGAACATCGTCAACGAGTATTACGGTACTATTGAGCAACTTTTCTTCGGCAATGGAGCAAACTACAGGTTCAGTTAGCGGATCAGGTTTATTGACTTTGATAGAAAAAATTTCTACTTCGCTATCATTTTGATGAAGTATCTTAGCAATAATATGCGCTAACTGCAAACCACTTTCGGCAATACCAACCAATATAATTTTATCGTGACCAAAGGTTTTCTCTTTGATTTCGAGTGCAATACGTTGCAACTTTTGGTTTACTTGGGTCGGAGAAAGTAGTAGCGTGCTCATAATTTGATAATGCCGAAAGTACAAACTCTTTGGAAACTACGTTTACCTTTGCAAAAACCTTTGAGATTTTGTTTTTCAAAAAACTAATATTTTTAATCTTACTGAATGCGCTGTGTTTAGTTTTAAATGCACAGGATCAGGTGTTTTTGAGAAGCGATGAAGGAATGCTCGATTGCTACATTATCAATATTAATGATACAGTAATAGTTTTTAGAACATTAGACCCAAGTGACACAACAGAATATGAAATTCCTATTCGCGATACTTATGGTTATGTTTTGGAAGATGGTAATAAACACAAGCAATTAGCATCAAAGGAGCAAGAATATTATATAAAAAGTTGGAATGAGAAAAAAAGAAGGCAGGTTATTTTGAAGGAAGAAAAAGGAATTTACTTTAGAATGAAATCGGACACTTCTTTGTTTCCTCGGCGTGGTAAAATAGTGCAACTGCATCCTGATACTGTTTGGATAGAACAAAAGAAAAAAGGGAAACTAGAAAGGAATCCATACTTGTTCGCTAATTTTGAAATGCTAGGTTACACAACATTTTGGACAGAATTGGCAACGTTGATAGTAATTCCAACTTCTACAGTAAAAGAAGGAAGTTTGCAGTTTTACCGTAAAATGCACTTAAGCAAAGGCTGGAAATGGAAAATAGAAGAGGTGAACGAGGCGATAGATGAAAAGAAGATTAAACGAAGGTATAGGCCTGGGAAATCTTTTAAACTTCCAAAGTCAGTAAAAAAGAAATCGCGAAATAGAGGTTAATTGACTTTTTCTTGTTTAGTAAAAATCTTCCCCGGATTCAGTATTCCATTAGGGTCGAAGGCATGTTTAATTCCCCGCATTAAATTGAGCTGCACTTCAGAAAAAGCAATGTCCATGTAAGGTTGTTGTACCAAGCCAATACCATGTTCTCCGCTTAATGTGCCGCCTAAACTTACAACTAATTCAAAGATTTCCCGAATTCCTTTGCTCACATCGCGTTTCCAAACTTCTTCTGAAAGGTCTCCTTTTATAATGTTTACGTGCAGGTTCCCGTCGCCAGCATGCCCATAACAAACTGATTTAAAGCCATATTTATTCCCAATTTCTTTTACGCCCGCCAGCAGTTGAGGTAAGGATGCGCGCGGCACTACTGTATCTTCTTCTTTATAAACAGAGTTAGATTTTACAGCTTCAGCTACACTTCTGCGCAATCTCCATAAATCTGTTTTCTGTGCATCAGATTCTGCAAAAAGCACTTCGCCACATTCAAAATTTTCTACAACAGCAAGTACTTTTTCGAGTTCTTGCATAATGTATTCTTCATCATTACCGTCTACTTCAACTAATAAATGCGCTTTGTCATTTTCGCCAATTTGTATGTTGATGTCGCTGCGAAATTTTAATGTCCAGTCGATGGCATCGCGTTCCATAAATTCTAAGGCTGAGGGAATAATTCCGGCTCTGAATATTGCAGATACTGCTTCACAAGCTTTTTGAGCCGATGCAAATGGAATTAAAATAACCTTGTTTAATCTTGGATAAGGCAACAATTTAAAAACTACTTTGGTAATTATTCCCAATGTACCTTCACTGCCCACCATGAGTTGTGTGATGTTATAACCAGTGGAGTTTTTAAGCACTTTAGCGCCAGTTTGAATAATGTCTCCCGAAGGCAACACCATTTCTAAATCGAGCACATAATCTCGTGTTACCCCATATTTTACAGCACGAGGACCACCTGAACAATGCGCTAAATTGCCGCCAATAAAACAAGTGCCACGTGAAGAAGGGTCAGGAGGATAAAAAAGTCCTTCTGCAATTACTGCTTCCTGGAAAACTTGAGTTATTACGCCAGGTTCAACTGTTGCTTGCAGGTTTTGCTTATCGATTTCTATAATTTTATTGAACCTGTCCATCGCTATAACCAATCCGCCATAAACTGGCAAAGCTCCTCCACTCAATCCTGTTCCGCCCCCTCGCGTAGTAACTGGAATATGGTTTTCATTACAATATTTTAATAAATAACTAATTTGATGTGCCGTGTCTGGTCGAACAACTACTTCGGGGAAATATTTTAAATCTTCAGTTTCATCATGAGCATAAGTATTGATGCTTTCTTCGTCTTGTAAAACATACTTTTCTTCTACAATGGTTTTAAAGTAAGCAATTGCTTCGTTGGTAATGCGTTGAAAGGATATCATATGGCAAAATTATGTTATTAAGATAATACTGTAAATAATGTTTAATCTAGTTGTGAACTACATTTTTTAACAAATCACATTAAACAAAAAGAATCCTATTACTTTAGCCCCTCAAAATTTATCTATGAAAACCATTTTTGCGTTTATTTCATTTGTTCTGTTTATTCAAAGTTCATATTCTCAGGGAACTAAAGAACTAACCTTGAAAGAGATTTGGGCCAGCCCAACATTCAGACCTGAATATATTTTTGGAATTGCATCCATGAAAGATGGTATTCATTACAGCACATTGAGCACTAATGAAGGTGGTTTGAAAATCGAGAAACATGGATACGCAACATCTCAAAAAGTTGCCGATATATTAGTTGCAAGTGAGGTTAAATTACCAAATGGAGCTACTTTAGAATTTGATGATTATGTTTTCAATGAAGATGAAACTATGATTTTAGTTGCCACAGAATCAGAACCAATTTACAGGTATTCAACAAGGAGCAGATATGTAGTTATAGATTTAAAATCAAAAAAAGCAACTTATTTAAGTGCAGGAAAACAACAGTATGCTGGATTTTCTCCAAATGGAAAACATGTTGCATTCGTGAAAGAGAATAATTTGTTTATCAAAGATTTAAGCAGCGAAAAGGAAACACAAGTTACAACTGATGGACTAAGTAATAACATTATAAACGGAGCCAGCGATTGGGTTTACGAAGAAGAATTTGCTTTGAAAGAAGCATTCTTTTGGTCGCCAGATAACTCAAAAGTCGCTTTTTTACGTTTTGATGAAAGCAAAGTAAAAGAATTCAGCATGAACACTTATGGAGAATTGTATCCTGGAGTTTATAAGTTTAAATATCCCAAAGCAGGAGAAGATAATTCTTCAGTCTCTTTAAAAGTGTATGATTTGCCTACTAATAAAACTATTACCATGGAAGTAGGAAATGATATGAATCAGTATTTACCACGCGTTAAATGGACATATTCTGGTGCTGAACTTTCTGTAGTAAGATTGAACAGACACCAAAACCACTTAGAACTTCTTTTGTGCAATCCGTTAAATGGTGAAGTTAAAACATTATTAGAGGAGAAATGCGAAACTTATATTGATATAAACGATAACCTTACTTTTTTAAAAGACGGAAAACGTTTCATTTGGTCAAGTGAATTAGGTGGCTTCAATCATTTGTATTTGTATGGAATGGATGGAAAAAAAATTAATGCCATTTCAAGTGGAAATATGGATGTAACTGAATTTTATGGGGTTGATGAAAAGAAAGGATTGGTTTATTTTCAAAGTGCAGCTCCAACACCGATGGATAGAAGCATTTATGTAAGTAATTTGAATGGAAAAAGTCAGAAAGTTTTAATCAAAGGAACAGGACATCATGCTCCCGAATTCAGTAAAACATTCGATTATTTTGTATTAAGTAAAAGCTCAGCAAATACACCAGTAAGTTTTGAAATGTATGGTGGCGATGGTAAGCTTATAAGAACATTGGAATCTAATGAAAAACTCAAATCAACCTTAAGCGGATATGCTACAGCACCAAAAGAATTCTTCAATTTTACTACCAGCGCTCAAATCGTATTAAATGGTTGGATGATTAAACCCCCAAATTTTGATGCTAAAAAGAAGTATCCGGTTTTTATGACTGTTTATGGAGGACCGGGTCATAACACTGTTGAAAATCAATGGGAAGGTGCAAATTATCTTTGGTACCAAATGCTGGCACAAAAAGGATACATAGTTGTTTCTGTAGATAACAGAGGTACTCAATATAGGGGTGAAGCTTTTAAGAAATCTACTTACAAACAACTTGGTAAATTAGAAACCGAAGACCAAATTGAAGCAGCAAAATACTTGGCAGGCTTAACTTATGTAGATGGAAGTAGAATTGGCATTCAAGGCTGGAGTTATGGTGGATATATGTCGAGTTTATGCATAACGAAAGGTGCTGATTTATTTAAAATGGCAATTGCAGTTGCGCCAGTTACAAATTGGAGATACTATGACAATATTTATACAGAACGCTTTATGCAAACTCCTAAAGAAAACGCATCAGGTTATGACGAAAATTCTCCTATAAATCATGTTGCAAGATTAAAAGGGAAATATTTGCTGATTCATGGAACTGCTGATGATAACGTTCATTTTCAAAATTCAGCAGAGATGGTTACTGCATTAGTTAAAGCAAATAAGCAATTCGATGTTTTTTATTATCCAGATAAAAATCATGGAATATATGGAGGGAATACGAGATTGCATTTATATACTTTAATGACTGATTATATTCTTAAAAATCTGTAAATCAAAACTGTGACTTTTTGATTGATTGTGTTAATTGTATTTTGAGAAATTTTATTAGCTTTGTGGATTGTAAAAAATCCATCATGAAAATACTTCTTTCAATTTTCTGTTTTTGCATTGCTATTCAGTTAAATGCACAACAAAATAACCTTTCAGAAATTGATCCTCGGATTAAACTTCATTACTCAGAAGCTCAATTAGCATCAATGGATGCTGTAAAGTTGGCTCAAGTAAAGTTTATTTATACGCAATCATATAAGATTAATCAAGACAAGCCTTGTCCTGAATGTCCAGCAATTGACCATAGTAAAATTGATGTTTCAACTATGAAGAGAAATGCAAAAACAACAGCAAGGTTTTACCAAACTGTTCCAGGACATCCAATAGATTTGATGTCTTATGAGCAGTTAGATGCAGAGCTGCTAAGGATTTCACAAGAATTATCTACTAACAACAATCAACATTAATGATAATGAAGAATTTAAGAATCATTTTTACTGTTGTTGCTTTCTTAGTACTTTCAGCAAGCACTTTTGCTCAAACTTATGTTTTAGGGCAAGGTGGAGCAACAATTAATAACGCATGTTCTGGAAATATTTTAGACCCAGGAGGAGCAGGAGATTATACGAATAGCAATAACGTAACACAAACTTTCTGTTCGGGCACAGCAGATTGTATACAGTTAACAATAAATAGCTTTACAACTGAGGCTAGTTTTGACTTTTTACGTGTATACGATGGAATAAACAATACCGCAGAGCCTCTATTAGAATATGCGGGTAACACTCCCCCAAGCGCTACAATAACTAGTACAACAGCATCTGGAGGTTGTATTACCTTAAATTTCACTTCTGATGGTTCTGTAACAAATCCAGGTTTTGACTTAGGTATTCAATGTGTGCCATGTCCTATTGCACCAACAGTTTTTGTTTTAGGCCAAGGCGCCCCTACAATTAATACTTGTAACGCAATAGTTAGAGATCCAGGTGGAGGAGCAAATTATCCAGATAATCAAAATGTTACTCAAACTTTTTGTTCAGACAATGGGCAATGTGTTCAGTTTGCATTTGAGCAATTTCAAACGGAGACGGGTGCTGATATAGTTCGATTTTTTGATGGCCCTTCAGTTGCTTCACCTTTAATTGATGAACTATCAGGCTTTTTAGTTCCTGCTCCTATTACAAGTTCTATAGCATCTGGAGGTTGTTTAACAGTTCAGTTTAATTCTAACGCGTTTAATAATAATTCAGGTTTCAAAGCAAATTTAACTTGTGTTCCTTGCCCGGCTCCAGCTGAACCTTATATTATACTTGGTCAAGGGGGGGCAACTATTAATACATGCGGAGCAACAATAACTGACCCAGGAGGAGCTCTTGATTATCCCAATTCATCATTAATAACTCAAACCTTTTGTTCGGGTGACTTCCAATGTGTTAGATTTACATTTGATGAGTTTGAAACTGAAAGTGGAGTTGATTTGGTTAGGTTTTATGATGGTCCAACCACAGCTTCCCAATTATTAGCTGAATCTTCAGGATTTGCGGTTCCAAATGCCGTTACAAGTTCAACGGCTTCTGGAGGTTGTTTAACTGTTCAATTTTCTTCCAATGCATTTACCCAAGGAGCTGGATTTAGGGCTTCAATATCTTGCGTACCATGTCCACCACCACCACCGCCAGCAATTATTCTTGGTCAAGGTGGCGCAACAGTACAAACATGCGGAGATATTCTTCAAGACCCAGGAGGGTTAGGTAATTATGGAGATGATTTAAATATTACTCAAACTATATGTTCAGGTAATGCGCAGTGTATAAAGTTAACATTTACCGAGTTTCAAACTGAAACAGCATTAGACCGACTAACAATATATGATGGCCCCAATACCTCAGCCGATTTGTTAGGAATATTTTCAGGCTTTAATTTACCTGTCCCAATAAGCAGCTCAACAGCATCTGGAGGTTGTATGACATTGGTTTTTACTTCGAATAATTCGTTTAATGATATAGGATTTCAGGCTACTATTTCATGTGTTACTTGTGAAGAGCCAATTGAAATACCAACTGGATTATGCGGAGACGCTCAGCCTTTTTGTACTGACGCGCAGGGAGGACTTACTTTTCCAGCTGCAACTAATACAACTTCAGAGTTCTTTGATCCAGCTGATGGATCTAGTAATATTTGCTGCTTAGGAAGTACACCAAATCCGGCATGGTACTTTTTAAGAATAGAAGAAGCGGGTCCAATCGATTTGTTAATTACTTCAGGTTTTGATGTTGATTTTGCATGTTGGGGACCATTTACTGAAGCTCAATGGCAAGCAGGAGTTTGCGCAGAAGCAATGGATCCAAACCAATTGTGTAATGGTGGTTTAATGATTGATTGTAGCTATTCTGGCGCAGCAGTAGAAAATTGTAATATTCCTAATGGACAGGTTGGTGAATATTACATGTTGTTGTTGACAAATTTCTCAAATCAGGTTACCAATATTAATTTTACTCAGGATGGAGGAACAGGTTCTACAGATTGTAGTATTTTCTGCCAAGTAGATGCTCCTGCTTTACCAACTGTATGCGACCCTGTAACAAATACTTATACATTATCGGGTACTATTGAGCTTACTAATCCTCCTACAACAGGAACGCTTACTTTAGCAAATTCATCGGGTGGCTTTACTATATTTAATGCACCATTTGCTAATTCAATTCCATACAATTATATAAATTTATCTTCAAATGGAAATGCAGAGAATTTAAGTGTAGTGTTTTCTGATGATAATACATGTGCCGCAATTAGTAATTACATTGCACCGGTTTCTTGTTCAACATGCCCTGTTACAGCAAGTGTTTCTGGCCCAGCTTGTATTGGTCAAAATGTAACTTTAACTGCTACAAATGTGGCTGGTGCTACATATTCTTGGTCGGGCCCTAATGGTTATACATCTAATGTTCAAAATCCGACACTTACTAATGTTGATTTAACAATGGCTGGAGTTTATACTGTAACAGCAAGTAATGCCGTTAACGGATGTTCGAGTTTGGCATCTGCGAACGTATTTGTATTTGATACTCCTTTAACCCCTGTTGTTTCAAATAGTGGTCCTGTTTGTGAGGGAACTCCGTTGAATTTAACATGTCCTGCAGTGCCAGGTGCAATTTATGGATGGACAGGGCCTAATGGTTTTGTATCATCTCTTCAAAACCCAACAATTGCCGCGGCTTCTGCTGCCGCTGGTGGTGACTATCTCTGCACAGTAACAGTAAATTCTTGTCCAAGTTTAGAAGGAACGACTACCGCTATTGTTAATCCTTATCCAGCAAGTCCTGTTCCTGTAAGTAATGCACCTTTTTGTGCTGGCGGTGATTTAACAATTTCTATTGCTAATGTGCCAACAGCAACTTATGAATGGACTGGTCCTTTGGCCTATACATCAACAAATGAAGACATTACAATAACAGCAGCAACAGCAGCTAATTCTGGGAATTATTCTGTGCGTTTACTCTTAAACGGTTGCTACAGTTTGCCTGCTAATATTGCAGTAGTAATTCATCCGATACCAGCAGCACCGGTTATTACTTCTAATACACCTGTTTGCGAAAATGCATTGTTACAATTAACTGGACCTTCACCAACTCCAATTATAGGAACAACTTACAACTGGACAGGTATTAACTCATTTACTTCAACACTTCAATCCCCAAGTATTGCCTCAGCACAACTTGTAAACGATGGAGATTATTCTTTAACAGTAACTGAGAATAATTGCACATCAGCGCCTACTACTCTAACAATGGTAGTTATTCCATTGCCAACACCCAATGCTGGATTAGATGTTACAACCTGCTCAAATCAACCTATAACTATTGGTTCTGCAGCAATACCTGGTCTGTCTTATTCCTGGACTCCCGCTGATGTAGGAATTGAAACAGCTTTATTAAATACTTCTAATCCAATATCTCTTATATCTAACTTATCTGACATTCCTAGAATTGATACTTACATATTAACAGTTTCAGACCAGGGGTGTAGTAGAAAAGATACAGTTAATGTCACTACAAATCCACAACCAATTGCTTCTTTTATAGTTCCTGATCCACAATGTTTTAAAGGAAATTCTTTTGATTTTGAAGCAGATGGAACATACGGTGCCAATGCAACTTTTGAATGGAGATTTGGTGCTTGGGCTAGTCCAGATACTTCAATTTTGGAGAATCAGTCGGGTGTTAGTTTTAATTCTACAGGATTGCAAATGGTTTCGCTCACAATTACTGAAAACGGGTGTGAAAGCAATACTTACATAGCTCCTGTAACTGTCTATAAAATGCCGGTAGCTAACTTTACTGCTGACTATTTTGTTGGTTGTGATCCTAAAGTTATCAATTTTACAAACCTTACGGAATCTGATGATCCTATTAAATCTCGTGTTTGGGACTTTGGTAATGAAAAAACTTCTAATCTCCAGAATCCTGGTGTTTTATATAATGATCCAGGTGTATTTGATGTTTCTTTAACAGTAACTACAGAAAGAGGTTGTCAAGATGTTTATTTGATACCAGAGATGATTTTAATTCATCCAACCCCAACTGCAGATTTTCAGATAGATCCTCCTTTAGTAAATATCGTTAAACCGATTACAAACTTTAATGACCTTTCAACAGGAGGAGATGAAGTGAGTTATATCATTATTGGTTATGATACAATATTCCAAACCAATCCAAGAGTAACGTTACCTGACAGTGGAGTTTATGATGTACGTCAAATAGTTACCACTGCATTAGGTTGTCGCGATTCTGTAGTGAAACAAGTTGTAGTAGAGCTAGGATATAAACTATATTTACCTACAGCCTTTACTCCTAATAATGATGGATATAATGACAGATTTCAAGTGTATGGAGAAGACGTTTCAGAAATCACCATTTTAATTTATAACAGATGGGGACAATTGATGTACACATCTTATGATATGGATAATGGTTGGGATGGAAAAGTAAGGTTAAAAGAAGAACCTGCTCCAGGTGGAGTTTATGTTTATAAAATTAAAGCCATTCATAAAGATGGTTTGAATACTAATTATGAAGGCATTGTAACCTTGTTAAGATAGTAAACATTAAAAGAAGAATAAAGCCCTGTAAACTTCATTGATTTACAGGGCTTTATTTATATCAGAATATTCCCATTCATTATTGTAGGAACCTTAATTCCCATGAGCGTGAGAATAGTAGGGGCTAAGTCAGCCAGTTTTCCTTCTTTAATTTTATTGTAAGTATCATCAATTAAAATACAAGGGACAGGATTAGTAGTATGTGCAGTATTAGGAGTGCCATCTTCATTAATTGCAAAATCGGCATTTCCATGATCTGCAATAATAATGGCAGAGTAATTCTTCGTTTTAAGTGCATTAAGTACACTTCCTAAGCAAGAATCTACTGTTTCTACTGCTTTAACTATTGCAGGAAAAACGCCTGTATGGCCAACCATATCAGCATTTGCGAAATTCAAACAAATAAAATCAGGTGTATTTTCTTTTATATCATTTATTACAGCATCTTTAATTCCTATTGCACTCATTTCAGGTTGTAAGTCATAAGTTGCAACTTTAGGCGAAGAAATCATGATGCGTCTTTCTCCTTCAAATGGTTGTTCATTTCCTCCCGAAAAGAAAAAAGTAACATGTGGATACTTTTCAGTTTCGGCAATTCTGAGTTGGGTTTTACCCGCTTTCGATACAATTTCTCCTAATGTATCTGTAAGGTCATCTTTATGAAAAATTACATTAATGTTATGATAACTTTCATCATAAGTAGTCATAGTAACATAACGAAGAGGAATTGTATGCATTCCTTGTTCTTGCATATCTACTTGTGTTAAGACTTCTGTAATTTCTCTGCATCGGTCTGTTCTGTAATTGAAGCTTATAACAGCATCTCCTTCTTTTATTTTCCCCTTTTCTTCTAAAGATATAGGCTGAATAAATTCATCTGTTTCTCCAATTTCATATCTATCTTGAATTGTAGAAATAATGTTGTTAGACTTTTCACCGTTTCCATATACCAATAAGTTATAAGCTACTTTTACTCTCTCCCAGCGTTTATCACGGTCCATGGCATAATATCTTCCAACAACACTAGCTAGTTTACCTTTTGTCTTTTTTAAATGCTCCTGAAGCTGTTTAATAAAACCTAATCCACTCTTAGGGTCAGTATCTCTTCCGTCAGTGAAAGCATGTACATAAAATTCGTTAATTCCATTTTCATTTGCCAATTCAATCAATCGGAACAGGTGTTTCTCAGAAGAATGAATGCAACCATCAGAAAGTAAGCCCATTAAGTGGAGCGCCTTTCCGTTCTTTTTGCAGTATTCAAAAGTTTCAAGTAAGGTTGAATTTGAATCTAAAGTATGTTCTGAAATGGCAAGGTTTATTTTAACGAGTTCCTGAAAAATTACTCTTCCTGCACCAATGTTTAGGTGGCCAACCTCTGAATTTCCCATTTGACCTTCAGGTAAACCGACTTCTAAACCAGAGGTTTTTAATGTGGAATATGGCTTACTCCTGTAAAGGTTATCCATTACAGGAGTATTTGCTGCAGCTATAGCATCTGAAGCTGTTCCATTTCCAATTCCCCAACCGTCTAGAATTAGCAGGGCTACTTTTTTAGTTGACATTCCAGTTGTTTTTAAATTTTATTTCAAAGATACTACCCTTTGGTTGATTATCGTAGATTGATATTTTTCCGAAATGTTGATTCACAAGATATTTCACAATAAATAATCCAAGACCTGTTCCTTTTGTTTTTCTTGTTTCCTCGTTTCCTGAGCGATAAAATTTATTGAAGACCATCTCTTTTTCTTCATCGGAAATACCAATGCCTTTATCAGAAATATTTATTAAAATCTGATGTTGGTCTGAACTAAGTTGTATGGCTATTTCAGGATTTTCATCAGAGTATTTTATTGCATTTTCAAGTAAATTTAAAACAATAGATTTCATGGCTATTTCATCACAATTGAACATTACATTTTTTTGTATAGATTGATGAAATTTAATAGTTGGATGTATCGTATTTTGTTGTTCAGTTATATGAGAAATTAACTCAGAAATGTTGGTTTGATTTGCATGAATCGAATAAATATGATTTTCAATTTGAGTAGCAATCAAAATATTTTCTACCATTTGATCTAAGCGAGTGGCCTCATTTTCGGCTCTTGAAATTAATTCAAGTTGCTTGTCTTTTGTTAATTCCCGCTTAATTAATGTTTGAAGCAACAATTTAACAGAAGCGATAGGTGATTTTAATTCGTGGGTAACTGATAAAAGGAAGTTTTTTTGTTGCATTGCAAGTTGAGTTTCCTTTTTAAATGATTTTCTTGTTTGAATCATTCCCCATGCAAGTAGAGAAAGGAAAACAACACCTTCACCCAAAATCATTATTTTCTTTTTATTGAGCCGATCGATGTCGTTAGGAGTCTTTGAAATATAACTCCTCTCTGGTGAGGCGTTTTTTAAATTATAAAGTTCTGTGTTTAAATCATATAATAAATACGACCACCAACAAAACTGAAGCAGCACATAAATTACAAGAATATAAAAAATGAGCAAAGATTTAGGAATCTTTTGCGACATGGCGAGAGAATTTAACTAAAATGTGCTTACAAATTTAGTTTGATATTCCTGCCAAGAAAGGGAAGGATATGCCTTATCTCCAAAATATTTTAAAACAGGTTCTAATTCTTTTGCAGTTCTGTATCCTGGCACAGGACTAAGCATATTGAAATTTTCATCCAGAATTACAAAAGTTGGATAAGATAGTTTTCCTTGAAGCAGCTCAAAAGCAAGGTCGTGAGTACCGTTTCTTCCCCTGCTTGGATTCATATTATATGTAGTATCTGCTATTTTTATTGGACCTTCTTTTTCGGTGTTGAATTTTATACAATGGTAATTTTTGTTCATGTATTCCACCAATTTAGGCTCTAAGAAAGTGGAAACATCCATTTTTTTGCACCAGCCACACCAATCTGTGTATAAGTCAATAAAGATTTTCTTCTTCTCCACCTTATTCTTTGCAATGGCTTCTTCAAAACTTAACCATTTAATTTTATTGTCTTGAGATTTACACTCAGTAAATAAAAGGATAATGCATATAAAAAGTAGATTTTTCATTTTACGTCGCCCATTAATTTTTTAATAAGTGGAGTAAATATAATCAAAATTAATCCAGAGATTAGGGCATAAACAGCCAATTGATAATATCCTTCGGTATAGCCTTGCAATTTAGTTGTTAATGAGGCATTCTCATCGGGTGAAGACATTCCTGCTCCTAATAAACCTGCAGCATATTGTCCATAAGCACTTGCCAAAAACCACATACCCATCATCATTCCAGAAAGACGTTTTGGAGACAATTTTGTCATGATTGATAAACCAATGGGTGATAAGCAAAGCTCCCCGAAAGTGATGATTAAATAAGCTAAAGTGAAAATATTAAGTGAGGTTAATCCTTCTGAATTAGCGAAAAATTTAGTGTAATAAAAAGTGTAAAAAGCTGCTGCTAAAAACAGAAAGCCCAAACCAAATTTAATTACAGTATTTGATTCTAATTTTCTCTTGGCCAATGCTAACCAAAGCAATCCTAAAATTGGACTAAAAACTATTACAAATAAAGAGTTTGCGGTGTTATTTATTATATTCGGATTTATTTCAAAAAATAATAAGTTATGGAGCAAGTTATCTTGTGCAAAAAGTGCTAATGAACCGCCACTTTGCTCAAAGAATGCCCAAAAAATAATGGAAAAAATAATGAAGACAAATGCAGCAAATAGTTTTTTCTGTGCTTTAAAGTCTTTTTCAAGAAAGGTTTCGTATAAGAAATAAAGTATTGCTAGGGGCCCGATTGTATACATGAAATAATCTGTATAATCGGTATTTTTAATCATTATAAAAATTAGAGGAATGCTAATTAATGATCCAATATAAACGGCAATTTCTCTTGCATTTCTTTTTGGTTTTGGGAGTTCAATTAAAGGCGAGTCTCCAATTGGGCCTAATGATTTTTTGGTTAACATAAAAGTTATTAATCCAATTATCATCACTATTGCAGCAGACAGGAATGAATAGCTCCAGCCAAAATCTTTGCTGGTTCCTAAGTAAACACAAATAGCACCTCCCAAGAGTGCGCCTATGTTAATTCCTGAGTAAAATAAACCAAATCCAGCATCTCTTCTGCTATCTCCTTCGTTGTATAATTCTCCAACCATTGAAGAAATATTAGGCTTAAAGAATCCTGTTCCAATAATTGATAATGTAATTCCTAAATAAAACATTTCTTGAGGGGAGAATGCAATTAACAAGTTGCCTAAAATCATTACGATTCCTCCGAAAACTAATGATTTTTTAAACCCTAAAATTTTATCTGCAAAAATTCCTCCTATAAATGTAAAAGCGTACACAAAAGCTTGAATTGCGCCATATTTTAAATTTGCATCTTTATCAGATAAGGAAAGTCCTAAAACCTGGTCTGCCATAAAAATGGTTAAAACACCGCGCATTCCATAGAAACAAAATCGCTCCCACATTTCTACTAAGAACAAATACCAAAGTTGTTTAGGGTATTTCCCTTCGAAGTTTCTTATTGAATCTAGCGTGATGTTTTGTTCCATGGTTCTAAGTTTATTTAATTCCTTTTTCCAGCATTACCTTGTTAAGTCTTTTAAGTAAAACAAACATCAAAGCAGTTGCAAATAGTAATAAAGAAAAGTTAACCCAAAAGAAATCTGTTTTATCTTCGTAAGTATCCCACAAACTGGCAAGAACGCCACTTAGTTTGTTTCCGATTGAAGTCGATAGAAACCAGCCGCCCATCATTAATGAAGTTATATTTGTTGGGCTCAATTTCGAGACTACCGATAGTCCCATTGGACTGAGAAATAGTTCCCCAATTGTAATGATTCCATAATTGGCAACTAACCACCAAACGCTTACCTTTTCAGTGCCATTGGCCCCAATTTTTACAGCAGCTACCATTACCAAAACAGACAAGGCTGAAATCAACAATCCGAAGGCAATTTTGGTTGGCGTTGAGGGTTCTTTTCTTCTTCCGCGTAGGAATGTGAAAAATGCTACAACGAGTGGCGTTAATATTATTACCCATCCAGGGTTAATGGATTGACTTAGATTCGTTGCCCAAATAGTTATTTTAGTATTTTCTTGAGGACGTTTCTCTAAAGCTACATTTCTAAAATAGATGGGATAGTCAACTACTTTCATTACACGACCATTTTCTTTTTGTAAACGAAAACTAGCATCATATAGCTCTACAGAATCTTTCTTAAACTCTATCTCTTTAGATAGTTTTAATCCATTGAAAACAGTTTTCGTTGTTCCTGTAATCTCTCTGTCAGTATAACGATCGGCCCAAGTGTTAAGCGCAGAACCATTCAACTTAAAAACAGCCCAGAATAAGATTACAACAGCAAAAATCGACAATAAAGCACCTATTGGCCTTTTATCTGCTGGTTTCGCTTTAAAATACAAACTTGAATAAAAGAAAATAACAGGAATGCAAGCAAAAATAAAGGCATCTGTGCTGTCTGAGCCGAAAATGTAGCTATCTGGATTAGTAGCTGAAGTAACACCTTTTAGCAACCAGCCAATTATTCCAAAAACAACCGAAGGAACTAAAATGAAAAGCACAATTTTATAGAAAGGCATGTCGCCTTCTTGCGTTCCTTTTTTCTCATCATAACCTTTGTAATATTTGGTACCGAGAATAAAAACCAAAACGCCCACAAACATTCCCACACCAGCAGCCATAAATGCATATTGCCAGCCTAAGAGGATTTGAAGTGCAGCCCCAAAGAAGTTACAGATAAATGCACCAATATTAATTCCCATGTAGAAAATATTGTAGCCTTCATCTTTCTTGTCTTTGTATTCTTCTTTGGAGTAAAAATTTCCGAGTAAGGTAGAAATGTTTGGTTTAAAGAAGCCATTTCCAACAATTACTAGGGTCATTGCTATGTAGAGAATTGTTGTATTGTGAATGCCCATCATGAAATACCCGACTCCCATGAACAGTCCACCAATTATGATAGATGTTCTGTAACCCCAGTATCGATCGGCAACAAGCCCACCAATAAATGGAGTTAAAAATACCAATGCAATGAAAGTTCCGTATAAATCGGAAGCTTCCTTTTCTGTCATTGCAAAGCCAGCTTCCACATCTTTAAGATAAAGTGTGAAAATTCCAATCATTAGGTAATATCCGAAACGTTCCCACATTTCAGATAAAAACAAATAAGGCAATGCTTTGGGATGTTTATTCCACATGAATCGAAGGTTTAATTATCTAGAACTGTTGAATCTTCTCCTGCAATTTTAGTGGGAGTAACTCCTTCCACATGGTCGTTGTGCATCATTTTTTGCAGCCAAGAACTCAACACAAACAATATTGCAGCTGCAGTTCCAGTCATAATTATAAACAGCATAAAGAACTCAAATAAATTGGTGATTTCGAATCCTAAGAATGATGGATAAGCTGTAGGTCCTGCGCTAACTTCTGCATTTGGGTCGGGAGGAATCAATGCACTTAAAGTTCCTGCAAATTTATTGGCAGCCGCATTACCTAAAAACCAAGTTCCCATCATTAATGAAGATAAACGCAAAGGTGCTAATTTAGAAACCATAGATAAACCTATTGGAGATAAGCACAATTCGCCCATTGTGTGAATGATATATAATGCGATTAACCACCACATAGAAACTTTGCCTTCTAAGCCTAAGCCTTTTACCGCAATGGCAATAACAACATAACCTAGTGCAACCAAGGCAAGACCAATCGCCATTTTTTTAGGAGACGATGGTTCAAGTTTTCTGACATATAAGAATCCCCAGATTAATGTAAAAATTGGAGCAAGTGTTATAACTGATAAAGGGTTTACAGATTGAAAATAAGAAGCGGGCATTTCCCATCCAAATATATTTCTATCAGTTTGTCTTTCTGCGAACAAAGTTAAAGAAGCCCCAGCCTGTTCAAATGCTCCCCAGAAAAATATTACGAAAAACACAAGAATGAAAATTACTATTATTCGTTGCGTTTCAATTTTACTTAAGCTTTTATCGCTAAAAATAATGATTGGCATTATAACCATTGCTCCATAAATGAGGTAGCTAATAATGTCAATATCACTTTTGAACATTTGCTTAAAATTCAACATGAAAAAGATGATTCCGATAGAACCAACAATAGTGGCGATACTTTGTGCATCTAATTTTTTTACCATCAACCCGATTTCTTTTCCTTCTTCAGAAATTAAGTATTTTTTTTGAAACAAAATGAAGGTCACTAAACCTAATAACATTCCAATACAAGCCGCTAAAAATCCCCATTTAAAATCAAAAGAGCCACAAACGAGTGGTGAAAAGAAGGCTCCAAGATTAATTCCCATATAGAAAATGGTAAAAGCGCTGTCTATTCTGCGGTCATTTGCCGGATACAATTGTCCAACCATTGTGGAAATATTTGGCTTAAAAAAACCGTTTCCAATAATGATTGCAGTAAGTCCGGCCCACATCAACGAAATACCTCCATCAGCTCCTGCAGAAGCACTTAGGAACATAAAAAATTGACCAAGGGCCATGAGCAAACCGCCAATAATAATACTTCTTCTGTTTCCTAAATATTTATCGCAAAGATATCCTCCTAAAAGTGGCGTTAAATATACTAAGCCAGTGTAGCTTCCATAAATTTGTGAAGCATCAGCATCGTTCATAGATAATCCGATTGCTTTATCAGTCATAAAAAGAATGAAAATAGCCCTCATCCCATAATAACTAAAACGTTCCCACATTTCAGTAAAGAATAAGAAATAAAGACCTTTAGGATGATTTGTACTGTTACTCATTTGGTTCAGAATTTACTTTTAGCGTCGCAATGTACCAAAAGTTCAATCTAAATCAATCAACTCTTAGATAAACTGTTTTTTTCTGCTTGATATTCTTTTACATTTGTTTTTAGAATGGAGCATATACAGAAGAAATTAATTGTACCGAGTATATTTACTACTGATGGGCAAATACAAAGTTTAGAATCGAAAAACGTATTTGATTATTCTAAAGCTTTAGAGAAAGCTTTAAGGTACGAAGCAGATGGTGCAGATGAAATTATCTTCATGGATGTTACATCAATTGCCGAAAAGAGAAGAAATTTGCCAAGATTTATAAAAGATGTATCGAATACTATTAAGATTCCTTTTGTTTTCGGAGGAGGAGTTAATTCTACCAAAGAAGTAGAGGAATTACTTTCTTATGGTGCGAATAAAATTTATGTTAATTCTGCAGCAGTTCGAAATCCTGAGTTGATAAATAAAATAGTAAATGAGTACGGTAAGAAGTCCCTTCTTGTGGCAATAGATACACGACAAAGTTTTGGTAACTGGAAGGTGTATTTAAATGGTGGGAAATCTAGAACAGAAATCGATTTATTAAATTGGGTTAAAATGGTTGAAGTTAGGGGAGCCGGAGAAATTCTTGTGTCAACAATAGCCAGAAATCACGACGAAAATGTCGAAATAAATAATATCATAAAGAAAATTACTGATTCAACCAAAATTCCAATAATGGCATCAATAGGCGTAAAGTCGCATGAAGACTTTGCCGACCTGTTCTCAAATACAGGAATTGCAGGTGTTGTTTCAGCTCACTTTTTCAATTCTGAAGAACATTCAATTCAACAAACAAAAACATACTTGAAAGAGTATTTCTCCGAGAAAGAAAATTATGAATTTTAGGTCTACTTTAACAAAGTAACCGTTCCGTCGTAGTCGAATTTATTTCCTAACCTGTCTTTAAGAGAAATAGAATATACATAGGTTCCTCCAACTACAGGATTATTATTAGTTCTAATAGTTCCGTCCCAGCCGTTTTCCATGTCATAAGATGTGTATAGCAATTGACCCCATCTGTTGAAAATCATGATTTCGCATTCGTAAATGTCTTCACCATAAATTCTAAATCTGTCGTTAATGCCATCATTATTTGGCGAAAACGCAGTAGGAATATATACTTTATACCCTAAGTCAATACGAACTGTTTGAAAAGAAGAGTCCATGCATCCAAATTGATTTTTTAAGACTTGGGTAATGTTGTATGTGCCTGTATCAGCGAATACATAATCTTTATCAAAGGAGAAAATTGTATCAATGTTGCCAATTAAGTACATACATTCCGTAGCATTATTTGATAAATCTTCAATAATTACCAATGGATTAGTGATGGTTGTTTGTAGTGGTGAAACGACAAAATTAGACGAAGGAGAAGGATTAACAGTAATCATATCTTTTATTTCGTAGGTATCTGAGCAATTATCCAAATCTGTTACAGTAAGTGAAACATCAAAAATTCCGCTATTATTATAAAGGATAGATGGTGATTCTAGATTGCTGATTTTTCCATTTCCGAAATTCCAAGAATAATTTAGAATGCCATTTTCATTTTCAGAAATATTACTGAATGTAATGAGACTTGGTTCGCAAGTTTCAACTCTGTTAGCGCCAAAATTTGCCACTGGCATTTTTAAAACATTAACTGGAACTACATATGTATTGCTATTGCATCCTCTGTCAATAACAACAAGCCTTACTAGTTGTTGGCCCGTAGAGTTAAATGTTACGCCTTGAGGTTCTGCCGATGCCGATGAATCTGGCATTGCTTGAGATCCAAAGCTCCATACAAATCTTGCAAGGTCTGAATATTCTCCCTCTGCCTTAAAGTTGAAACTATTGCCTTTAAAACATTGTGGTTGAGGTGTGTCGAAACTTGCTATTGGTTGAGGATTTAGCTCAACTTTAACAGTATCGTTATCTTGACATCCCGAGGAAGTTACTGTTAAAATGTATTGTTTGGGAATAACAAGCCCTGAAAGATTTATTTGATTAAACGTTGGATTAGAAACATTGGTAGCATTTAATCCTTCTGATTGTGACCAAGAATAAGAATAATTCGGCTGCGCAGCTTCCCCTATAGTTACATCATTTTCAGAACAAACTTGTACGTCTAAGCCAGCGTTTGCAACGGGTATTGGATTAATTATTCCTGTAAAAGTGTTAGTAGCTGTTGTACAACTTCCTATAACTAAATAAAGAGAATAAATACCTTCGTTTAATTCTGTTGAATTATTGATTTCAACATTTTGAAGTGTAGAAAGAAAACCATTTGGTCCAGACCAATGATAAGTTGCATTGTTTACCAAAGGGGTATTTAAAGTAAGCGTATTGTTTTCGCAAATTGGAGAATTGCTGCCGATGGTTGGTAAAAATGAAGCATCAACTACAAGAACATTTATTGGTGTAGGTGGCGATGTGCAATTGTTTATTGTAACACTAAATGCATAAGTTCCTCCTTGCGTATTATTTATTGCGGTTCTTGTCGCATCTTGGGTATTGGCTGTCCATGCTCCTGGTCCTGTCCATAAATAGCTGTTTCCAATAGAAGTGCTGGTTAAATTTAAATCGAAGCCAGAACAAACAGGTGAGTTTGAAGTTGCATTTGGAGCATCAGGTGTGTCATTTATTACAACTAGAGTGCTGCCGGCAGCAGTTGCAACACAGCCATTTAATTCAGCAGTAGCAGCATAAAGACCTGCAGCTGTTAATGTTACAGCTGCAATAGATTGCGAAGATCCTGTAGCTGCAAAACTATTTGGACCTGTCCATGTTATAACTGAAGTAGCAGGAGTAGTAATGGCAGTAAGACTTAACGTTGTTCCTTCGCATGCAGGTGAGTTAGAACCTAATTGAGGAGGTGTTGGTCTTGGTTTTACCAAAACGTTGATGTTAGCAGGTTGGCTATCACAACCAGTAAGAGAAGCAAAAACAGAGTAATTTCCTGAATTTGCTACAGTTGAATTGGGAATTGATACTGTAGTTCCTGTATAGAGAAAAGAATTGGGGCCACTCCAAACTAAAGAAGCTCCAGGTGTTGTTGTAGAGGCTGTAATTGAAATGGTTTCATTTTCACAATAAGGCCCAACTGGCTGCTGTATAATTGGAACTTCCGGGGTTGTACCAACAGGAACTGTGACCGTACCATTTGAAATTGTGCCACAATAATCTGTTGCTGTTAATGTGTAAGTTGTTGTTGCAAATGGATTAACGCTGGCAGATAGTGCAGAGCCTAAGCTATTAGACCAACTATAGGTTAGTGGAGCTACACCTCCAGTAACAGAAGCAGAAATTGTAACAGGCCCTTGTCCTCCGCATAACGAAGGTGCCGGATCTGGAGTAACAATTAATAATGGTTTATTTCGTATAAAAATTACCAATGTGTCGAACAACCCGCATCCAACAGGATAAGAAATAATAACACTTTCAGTAGATTCAGCAATTCCATCTTGGATTGCAGATAAAGATAAATTAGCAGTTAAAGAACCTGCAGGAATTGTAATGGTAGTTGGCAAACCTGTATAATCTACTCCATTAGTTGCTGTTCCTTGAATGGTGAGGTCAACAGATACATCTGAGTTTAAAAGACCTGGATCATTCTTCGTAACAACAATGCTTGCAGGGGCGCATCCTTCATAAGTAGTAGAATCATTATTTAGGGTTAGGGTATTAATTGAAACGGGCGTGGAACCGAAGCTGTTTGCTTGCAGAAATACAGCAGAGCCAAGTGAACCATCACAACCATCTGCAATCATTAAACGAATAGTATAATTTTGGCAAGGAATTACATTAGCTACAGCAGTTAATGGTAAGGTGAAACCGTTAAAGTTAATACCTGTTCCAACATCTGTTGCAGTAGCATTATAAAATGCAGAATTTGTTAGAATACACAGGTTTCCGCCTGATCCATCGGAAACTCCGTCGTTAATAGTAGAAATTGTGATTGGATCGTTTGTACCTGGAACAACAGCTAAATTTTGCTCTCCAACAATACCTGGCCCACTAATTAAAAACGCAAAAGCATCATTATACTGGCTGCAAACAAAAGCATCATATTCTTGTGAAGCAAAAACATAGTTAAATGATACTGGGGTAGATTGCGGAACAAAATCAAATTGAAGTATAAGCCCATCGTTTAAAGGGGAAAAACAATTTGATACAAAAGGAACTAATTCAGGTAAGCTTGTTTGGTCTAACCCAGTTGCAATTGTGTTTAAAGGATTATTAACCAAATCTGCATTTTGAACGGCATCTGAAGATAAAATTACCCCATTAGTAAAACCTAAAACAGGATTTGTTGTGGTAAAAAAACCTACTCCATTTGGATCTCCTGAATATTGAACATTTGAAAAGGTAATCCCGTTTCCAACCAAATTATTCACATAATTTAAAGGCGTAGCACCCGAATTTATTGTTATTTGAGCGTTTAAACAAAATGATGTGAAAAGCAACAAAATGATGGTTTGTAATAGTTTTCTCATGGAGGATGGTATAATCAATCAAAAATACGAATAATTTCGAACTGAAAAACAAGTTGATTGTAATGAAGGAAAATAAGGGCTTATGAATAGTTATATTTTTGAAAATCAATATAATAAGATAATTGGAGCGTCCTTAGACTTGAGTAAAATTAATAGGGGATCTTCGCAAATGGAGGCTATGAAACTACGATTGTTACAATCTGTTTTTAAAGATTTAGATGTTTCCATAGAAAATGAAGTAAACGGGAAGCCAATATTAAAAGGAACAAATTGGAATGTATCTGTAAGTCATTCAAATAGCTGGTTGTTTATACAAACTACACCGCTTTTTCAACCCGGTATTGACATAGAACCATTGAGAGAGAAAATTTTAAAAATAGCTCCACGTTTTATTAATGAAACAGATGCTGAACATCTACCTAATTGGCCAGAATTACTTGGTTTGCATGTAATCTGGGGTGCCAAAGAGGCTATTTATAAGAGCTACTCTTTTAAAGGATTAGATTTTAAGAAAGAAATATTTATTGAGTTAACTCCAAATCACACAGAAAGCAACCAAGTAAATGGTTGGATACTAAAGCATGGAAAAAAACAACAATTTGAATTAGAATGGCAGCTTTTAGATAATAATGAGCTGCTAATTTTTATTACCAATGCTGGTAATTCTATCTAACAAGCGTTACCCTGTGGTCGATTCTTTTTGGAGGTAAATCGAAGGTGTCTCTCACGTAAACAACTACAGCATAAACATCTTGCTGAGACATTACCCTATCTTTCTCATTGAATTTTTTACCATTCCAGCCTACATCTATATCATTTGATTCAAACACCAATTCACCCCAGCGTGTATAAATCTCCATTCTAAAATCAACGATATTTAAACCATAACATTTGAAAATTTCATTGTTCCCATCTCCGTCTGGAGTGAATGCATTTGGTAAGTAGAATGTTATAATAGGTTCTACTTTCAATTGATAAGTAGCAACGTCTACACAACCGTATTGATTTACAACTCTTTGTGACAAAGTGTAATCTCCAGGTTCATAGTAGTTATGTGTTAAATTTCTCATATAAGAAGTATCTCCATCACCCAAAGTATAGAACCATGATATTGCTCCTGATGATTCATCAATAATATTCGCGAGTGGTTGCGCAGTTGTGAGCACATTGGGATTCACATTAAAACCTGCCTGAGGTTCTGGATAAACAGTAATCATTGAGTGAGAAATATATTCAGCTGCACATCCATTTTCTGTTGTAACAGTTAGTGTTACGGAGAAATTTCCTGATTCCTCGTAGCTGTAGTCTGGATCAAATCCACTTTGAGTATTTCCATTACCAAAATTCCATTGGTACGTTTGGTTCCCATAATCTGAAGAAAGATTTTGAAAGTCAACATTTAAAGGAGGGCATCCTTCTACATTGTCGCCAGTGAAATTAGCAATAGGCATTTCAAATATTTCAATAGAATCAGTATATGCTGGACTTGAGCAAGTTCCATCTGTTACAGTTAAGGTTACAACATGAATTCCAGTAGAAGTAAAGTTAACGTTTTGTGGTGCACTTAAATTTGATGTCTGAGGATTTGAGAATTGACCAAAGTCCCAATTGAAAACTGCATTGTTACTTAAATTTCCAGTCATATTGAAATCAAAGGAATTCCCCTGGAAGCATTGTCCTTCCGGAGATTGCCATAATACTTGAGGTAAAGGGTATACACTTACTGTCGCGGTATCGTACGCCGTGCAATTGCCCAATGTTGTTACAACAATGTATTCATTTGTTTGAATTTCGTTGGTGAAATTTGTAAGTGTAACAGTAGGATTTCCAATTGTTGGATTGTTAAGTCCTGTGGCTGGAATCCATTGATAGGCATAACCATTTATAGGCATAACACCCAATTGCCCAGATTGTCCTGGACAAATTAATAAATCATTTCCAGCATCTGAAACAGGCGTTGGTGCTACGTTTAAAGTAACTTCACTAGGTGCAGAAGAGCATCCATATTGATCAACTGTAAGTGTAATGGTCTTTATTCCTGTTACATCCCATGAAATTTGATAAGGTCCAGCTCCAGCTCCAGAAACTATTGTTCCTCCGTTAAAATCCCAATCAAAATTGGCATTTGACAGACTTGTTCCTGTATAAGTTACAGTTGTGGCGTAGCCTTCACATGCAAGTGGATTTGCAATAAAATCTGAGGTTGGGTAAGGAATAACTTCAACTTGTGCGTTAGAAATTGGGGATGGGCAACCATTGTCAACAACCGACAAAGATATATTTTTGATACCCGGAGTATTCCAGAAAACTTCATAAGGACCTTGACCAGAGCCACTAACAATTGTTCCTCCATTGAAATCCCAATTGTAGTTTCCTAAAACAGATGCAACACCAGTATAAGTTATAGTTGCAGAAATTCCAACACAAACTCTTTCATCTGCAATAAATGGAGAGTCGGGCAAAGGATTCACCTGTACTGTTTGCACAGATTGAGGTCCTGGGCAACCAAATTGACTTAAGTCTAAAGTGATTGTTTTGAGACCAGGTGTAGACCATACAATTTGAAAAGGCCCGTTACCAGCTCCAGATTGAACTGTTCCATCACCAAAATTCCAGTTATACTGGGCACTTGGGAAGGCATTTCCAGTATAAACTACTGCAGAAGGGTCTCCAATACAAACGGGTGATGTTGCTGTAAATGAATTTGTAGGAATTGGATTTACCAGTACTATTTGAGTTTCTTGGATAGAAGTGCATCCATCTTCTGTAACCATTAATCTAACAGTTTTGGGCCCCGCATTTTCCCAATACACTTGTATAGGGCCAGGTCCTGTTCCAGAAACAACTGTTCCATTATCGAAATCCCAACTGAAAAACGCTGCTCCTGAAGCACTTCCAGAATAAACTATACTTGTGGTACTAAATGCGCAAACTGGCGACTGAGCTGTAAAAAATCCTGATGGTAGTGGTTTTACATTTACTTGTTGGCTGATAGTTGGAGATATACATCCATTTTCAGAAACAGAAACGCTCACAGTTTTTATTCCAGGTGTTCCCCATTGTACTTCAAATGGTCCTTGACCACCTCCTGAAACAATGTTTCCTCCATTAAAATTCCAGGTATATTGTGCGCTTGGGTTTCCTGTTCCTGTATATGCAATTGTTGAAGTCTCATTTAAGCAAATGGGTGTTTCAACGGTAAAAGTTGCAGTTGGTGTTGGGTTTACAATTACTGGTAAAACAGCTGGTTGTGAAGGACAACCGGCAGGAGACGTAATTGAAAGTGAAATCTGTTTGGTTCCTTGTGTTTCCCAATACACTTCATAAGGACCACCTAAAGAACCAGATGTAACTAAGCCACCTGAAAAATCCCAGGTAAAAACTGTTCCTTGTGCTTGTGTACCTGTAAATTGAATGGTTGATGGTTGCCCTTGACAAACAGGAGATTCTACTGTAAAAGGTGCAGCTGGAATTGCATTTACAACTACAGGCAAAGTGAATGGGGGAGAGGCGCAACCATTTCGAACAACAGACAGTGAAATATTGTAAGTGCCTGCATTGGGCCAAGAAACAGTATAAGGGCCTTGTCCAATACCTGAAATTACAGTTGCCACTCCAAAATTCCAGTTATAAGTTGCCGAAGCTCCCGCATTTCCAGAATAAGTTACAGTTGTGGGTTGACCAGCACAAATAGGTGTTCCAACAGTAAAACTGGCAGTTGGAATAGAATTTACAACAACTGGGTGAGTTGTGATATTTCCAGTACAACCAGCTTCTGTTACTGAAAGAAATACATCTTTGGTACCGGGTGTATTCCAAATTACTTCATATGGACCTACACCAGCGCCACTTTGAACGGTTCCTCCTGCAAAATTCCAATTGTATGTTGCTGTTGAACTTGCATTTCCGTTGTAGGTAATAGTTGATGGCTGCCCGACACATACTGGTGTTTCAACAGTAAAAGTTGAAGTTGGAGTAGGTTGTATTGTAACGAAAACTTCATTTCCGGGTGAGGTACATCCATTTTCAGTTACAGTTAAAGTTACACCAAAAACACCAATCGAATCCCAGCGTATTTCAAATGGGCCGCGTCTGCCACCCGTAATAATTACTCCGCCAGGAAATCCCCAGCCATAATCGCCTCCGTCTGTTCCTGTTCCGGTATATGTAATAGTTACAGTTTGACCAGAACATGCTATTGGATCAATAACAAAGTCAGCTGTTGGTGTTGGGTTCACTAAAACTTGCGTGCTTACTACATTTGATGAACAACCAGCTGCTATAACTTGTAGCGTAATTGTTTTGATACCAGATGAGTCCCATGAGATTTGATAAGGACCTTGTGAAGAGCCACTGCTTTGACTAGAAGGATTGTCAAAATCCCAAATATAAGTAGCAGCAGGAGTTGCAGTTCCTGTATAAGTTACCGTTACTGGCACTCCACTGCAAACAAATGGAGGTGCTGAAATTGAAGCAGTTGGTAAATCGGCAATCGCAACAGTAGGCTGTCCAACGCCTGTGGTTCCGCAAAAATCGGTTACAGTGACCGTATAAGTTGTTGTTATAGATGGGTTTACACTTATACTTGCGCTTGTTTCCCCTGTGTTCCAACTGTAAGTAAATGGCTGAATTCCCCCGCTACCATTTGCACTTACTGTAACGGGGCCTAAACCATTGCAGATGCTAACGTCTGGTGCGAATACAGTAACAGGAGGTTTTTCTCTTAAGAAAATAATTTGAGGAATGGTTCCACAAGGAGTGTTTGCATTGATAACTATTGTTTCTGTTCCTTCATTTATACCATCTGCAATAGCATTGATATCTATGGTTATGGAAGTTTGACCTGCTGGAATTGTTGCAGAACCCGGCAATGTATTATAATCAGTGCCAGGAGTAGCTGTACCGCTTACTGAATAAGTTACAGTTAAAGGGGCTGGGTCAGCATCGGGTCTGCTAAATGTTAATTGAGCATTGGTACATCCTTCATACATAGAAGAGTCTCCAAACATTGTAGATACTGAAAAGGCATAAGTCTCAGCACTGAAAGAATTCTCTTCTAAAAATACAGCCGAATCGAAAATGTCATCAGCTCCATCAGCTATCATTAAACGAATATGGTATGTTTGACAGGGAATAACATTTCTTTGAGCAGTTAATACTGTTGTAAAACCATCGTATTGAACTGTATTTAAACTGTTTCCAACAAAATAACCTGAATTTGTTAGTACACATGGCGAGTTTGCAATACTTCCCAAACTTCCAACTGAACCATTGTTAATAGTATTGATGGTTACAGGTGTAGTTGTAGCAGGAACAACAGCGAGGTTTTCTGCACCTGTTATGCCAGGACCAGTAATATAGAATGCAAATGCATCGTTAAATTCTGAACATACATATTCGTTGTATTCTTCAGAAGCAAAAACATATCGGAAACTAATAAAGTTTGATTGAGGAACAAAGTCGAATTCCAGTATGGCTCCATCAAAAGTTGTTGATTGAGCCAAAGTTTGAAGTTCGGGAATGCTTGGCCCATTATTGCTAAAAGTAGCTCCTCCATTATTGTTTGGACCTGGAGCAACATTTATATGACCAGTTGTAATGATAACTCCTGAATTGATACCAATATTTGAATTTACTCCATTGAAAGTTCCAGTAGCTACTGGCCTTCCGGTGTATTGAGCATTAGAGAATGTAATACCAGTTCCAATAATATTATTTACCAAAGCATTTGCTGAAACAGTTCCACTGCCTGTAGTAACAAGCTGGGCCCATAGCTCACTTTGAGCTAAGAATAGCAGCATGGCAAAGACGATATTTTTCCCTTTAATTTTCATTTTGTTGGGTTTTCTTATCGTAGTTGTTACTTCAACATTATGTGTTTTTGTTTTCAATTAGTTCGTATACACCTTTTGGCAGATACAAAGTAAAATCATCGAAAAGCCCTGTAGATAATGTATTCCAGCATTACCTTTCGGCTGTAAGGTATTTTTCGAAAATTCAACAATAACGTATTTGGAGAATCAGATATATCACGAAATCAGATACATATGATTCTATAAAACAGGAAGCGTTAAAATTATCTATGTAAGTTTCAAAGCATTGATAAGTTTGTGAACCAAGGTTTCAATTAAATAATTGAAAACTTCTATTTTTGACAATTCTACATGCCACCTAAACGACGAACCTCCTCAAAAAAGCAAGGGAAAAAGAGCTCCGGTTCTTTCAAAAAGATACTGATTGCTTTGGCAATATTGCTTTTAGTTTCTTTGGGCAGTTCTTTTTTCTTTTATTATGGAAAGATTTTCAAGCCAAACCTTAATTTAAATGGGCAAAAAACAGGTTTTATATATATAAAAACCACTGATAAATTTGAAGATGTAGTAAATCAGCTTTCAGAAAAAAAGATGCTTCAAAATCGCGAATCATTTGTTTGGATGGCAGAATTTTTAAAGTATAAAGACCATGTTTTACCAGGCAGGTATAAGGTAAAAGATGGGATGAATAATAAGAACTTAGTTGCATTGTTAAAATCTGGCAAGCAG
The DNA here is from genome assembly GCA_027490225.1 of Bacteroidota bacterium. Lineage (GTDB taxonomy): Bacteria > Bacteroidota > Bacteroidia > M30B66 > M30B66 > JAIXYK01. The sequence continues at coordinate 31,233 of JAIXYK010000008.1, forward strand.
GATCCTATTCGAATTACCATTCAAAGTATTAGAACAAAAGAACAATTGGCAGGAAAGATTGGGAAATTGTTAGAAGCCGATTCTATTTCATTGATTCAGTATTTTAATGATGAAAGTAAAATGGAACAGCTTGGTTTAACTCCTGAAACGGCTTTGACTTATTTTATGCCCGATACTTATGAATTTTATTGGAATACGCCTACCCCCAAATTTATTGAGAGAATGGGAAAAGCTTATGATAAGTTCTGGAATGATGATCGACGAAAACTTGCAGCTGATATGAATTTGAGTCCAGCTCAAGTATCTATTTTAGCTTCAATTGTAATTCAAGAATCGAATAAGAGCGATGAATGGCCCGTAATTGCTGGAGTTTATTACAACAGGTTCAATCAAGGAATGAAACTTCAGGCAGATCCAACAGTTAAGTATGCAGTAAATGACCCAACCATCAGGAGAATTAGAAGCAATCATTTGCAAGTAGCATCACCTTACAATACATATAAGTATGTTGGTTTGCCTCCAGGTCCTATATATATGGCCAGCCAAAAGTGCATAGATGCAGTTTTACGTTATCAGCATCATAATTACATTTACTTTTGCGCCAAACCTGATGGTTCTGGATACCATGCATTTGCTGTAACGTATGAGCAACATTTGCAAAACGCCAGAAAATATCAGAAAAACTTAAATAAACGAGGAATATAACTTTTTAAAAAATATACTATGATTAGTCCTATAAAATTTGGTACAGATGGCTGGAGAGCTATTATTGCAGAAGAATTTACTGTAGATAATGTTGCCCGTGTTTCAGCTGCAACGGCAATGTGGTTAAAAGCTAATTTCGAAAATCCTTCAGTTGTAATTGGTCATGATTGCCGTTTTGCAGGCAAACTTTTTTCAGAAACTACTGCAAAAGTTATGTTGCAACATGGCGTTAAAGTGTATTTGGCAAAAGGATTTGTGAGTACACCAATGGTTTCGTTGGGTAATGTAAATTACAAATCTAGTCTAGGTGTAGTTATAACGGCGAGTCATAATCCTCCAGATTACAACGGTTTTAAATTGAAAGGAAGTTACGGTGGGCCATTGCTTCCAGAGAAAATTGAAGAAATAGAGGCAATTATTCCAGATGCACCAGACAAAGCATATTTAGAAGTTGATTTAGAAAAAGCAGCTTCAGCAGGAACATTAGTTTGGGTTAATTTAGAAGATGATTATTGTAAACATGCAGAAAACAACTTTGATTTAGAAGCAATACGCAATGCCCCAATGGAATGGGCATATGATGCAATGTTTGGCGCTGGTCAAAATGTGATGCGTCGTTTATTACCAGAAATTACTTTTCTTCATTGCGACTATAATCCTTCTTTTGAGGGGCAAGCACCAGAGCCAATTGCAAAGAATTTAACAGAATTCTCAGAAATGATTCGAATTGCAGAAAACATTGATTGTGGATTAGCTACAGATGGTGACGCAGATAGAATTGGACTATTTGATAGTAAAGGAAATTTTGTGGATTCTCACCACATTATTTTGTTATTGATTCATTATCTGTATAAATACAAAGGCTTAAGAGGGAAGGTGTGCACTGCATTTTCATCTACTGTGAAGATTAAAAAACTCTGCGATTATTATGGTCTTGAATTAGAAACAGTAAAAATTGGTTTCAAATACATTGCAGCTATCATGATAAGTGAAGATGTATTGTTGGGTGGAGAAGAATCAGGAGGAATAGCTATAAAAGGACATATTCCTGAGCGAGATGGTATTTGGATGGGCTTGGTAATTTGGGAATTCATGGCAAAATCTGGTAAATCTTTAGACGAACTTATTGAAGAAGTTTATGCTATTACTGGTCCATTTAGCTTTGAAAGAAACGATGTTCACTTGCCAGAGCAACAAAAACAAGACATTATTGCCAATTGCAAAGCAAGAAAATATACCTCATTTGGCGCACATAAAGTTACCGAAGTGCAAGATTTAGATGGCTATAAATTCTTTTTTAATGCAGATGAATGGGTAATGATTCGTCCTTCTGGAACCGAACCTTTATTACGCGTTTATGCAGAAGGGACTTCGAAAGAAAGAGCTTTGGAATTGATTAAAGCAACCCGTGCAACCATAGGCGCATAAGCTGATTTTAAAAGGAAATCTTATTTACCTTACTACTTGGTTTTCAGGCCTCAATAAAATTGCTACCTTTGCGGGCTGCAAAAAAATGTAATAGAATGGGCTTTAAATCTGGATTTGTGAATATTATTGGGAAACCCAATGCAGGGAAATCGACCTTGATGAATGCTTTGGTGGGAGAAAGATTGTCTATTATTACGCCCAAAGCACAGACAACGCGACATAGAATTATTGGAATCTTAAATGGACCAGAATTTCAGATAGTATTTTCTGACACTCCTGGAATTATTAAGAATCCAGCTTATAAGTTGCAGGAATCAATGAATCATTTTATTGAAGGTACTTTTCAGGATGCAGATGTGTTTTTATATTTGGCTGAAATAGGTCAAATACCTAGTGTAGAAGATTTACCTGAACAGGTTATTAATGCAAACGTTCCTATCATCATTGCGTTAAACAAGATTGATTTGAGTAACCAGCAGATTGTTGAGAAAAGAGTGAGTGAATGGCATGCAATATTGCCTACTGCAGAAGTCTATCCAATTTCTGCATTGGCTAAGTTTAACTTGGATTCTATTCGTTTACGCATTTTGCACCATTTGAAAGAAGGTGAGCCTTATTACGATAAAGATGCATTGACAGACCGTTCAGAACGTTTTTTTGTTACTGAGATTATTCGTGAGAAGATTCTGATGAATTATCAAAAGGAGATTCCTTATTCGGTAGAAGTTGTGGTAGACGAATTCAAAGATGAGCCAACTATTGTGCGCATTCAGGCTATTATATTTGTATCAAGAGAATCGCAAAAAGGAATTATAATTGGACATTTAGGTAGTTCATTAAAGAAAACAGCAACCGAAGCACGGATGGCAATTGAAGCGTTTTTAGGGAAAAAAGTATTCCTTGCAACGCAAGTAAAAGTGAGTAAAGATTGGCGAGATAGTGACCGTCAGCTCAAACGTTTTGGTTACATAGAGTAAAAATATTATGGGAAGTATAGTTGCAATTATTGGTCGGCCTAATGTTGGTAAGTCTACATTATTCAATCGTATTACGGAAACACGTGATGCCATTGTAAATGAAACTGCTGGTGTAACGCGCGACAGGCATTACGGAAAAGGTGAATGGACAGGTAGAGAATTTACCATTATAGATACTGGTGGGTATATAACAGGTTCTGACGATGTTTTTGAAGAGGAAATTCGCAACCAAGTTAAAGTTGCCATTGAAGAGGCAGATATTTTATTGTTTGTGGTAGATGTGGTAATTGGCGTAACTGATTTAGATGAGGATGTAGCTCACATCATTAGAAAATCAGGTAAAAAGACTTTTGTTGTTGTAAATAAGGTAGATAATAATGAAAGAATATCTGAAGCTGGCGTTTTTTATAGCTTAGGCTTAGGTGAATTGTATTGTTTGTCATCCATAAATGGCTCTGGAACTGGTGAATTGTTAGATGATCTTGTAAAAGTTCTACCCGAAGATGTTGAACCAGATGTTGAATTAGATATTCCGAAAATTGCTATTGTGGGAAGACCGAATGTAGGGAAATCGAGTTTCGTAAATGCATTACTTGGAAGAGATAGAAATATTGTAACCAATATCGCAGGCACAACGCGAGATACAATTCATACGAGATATCAAGCTTTTGGTCACGATTTTTACTTAGTAGATACTGCTGGATTGCGCAAAAAAGGAAAAGTTCGTGATGATGTAGAGTTTTACTCTGTAATGCGCACTGTTAGAGCCATTGAAAGTTGCGATGTATGTGTGTTAATGCTCGATGCGCAAGATGGAATAGAAGCTCAAGACATTAATATAATGTGGCTGGCAATTCGAAATAATCGTGGTTTGGTAATTCTCATCAATAAATGGGATTTGATAGAGAAGGACACACAAACCATGAAAAAATATGAGGAATTAATTCTTGAACGTATTTCTCCATTTAAAGATGTTCCTATTTTATTTACATCAACGGTAAGTAAACAAAGGTTATTAAAGGCTGTAGAAGCTTCTATTGAAGTGTTTGAAAATAGAAAAAGAAATATTCCAACACATAAACTAAATGAAGTGTTATTGCCTATTATTGAGGCCTCTCCACCTCCAACCGTTAAAGGAAAATACCTTAAAATAAAATATATTACCCAATTAAAAACGCATTATCCTGCTTTTGCATTTTTCTGCAATCTTCCTCAGTATTTTAGAGATGATTATAAGCGCTTTTTAGAGAATAAAATAAGGGAGAATTTCGATTTTAAAGGAGTGCCAATTACTATTTTCTTTAGACAGAAATAACATTATTTCTTTTTCTTCTTGATGACAAATGCTTCATTGGGTTTTAAGTAATTCCCTTCATTGTCAATGAAGATAGTGTTTTCCATTCCTTTCCAAGTAACAGAGTAGCTGTGAGGAGACTGGTCTAATTTAATAATTCCATTAATCGCATCTTTTGGAAATCGATTTACAAAAATTGTATTTTGTAACATAGAATCTAATTCAGTAACAGGACAGAATCGGTATTGCATTGGTTTGTAATCAACATTGTTTCTTTGTAATTGAAGTAATTGAGTGCCAGTTTGAATTGCCAAACTGTCGAAATCATAATGAGTTGGTAGTACTTCTCCTGGTTTTATGTACACTTTATTATAGGCAAATGGATATTCACATGGGTAGTATTTATGATGTTCTTTATAGTAACAACTAGACGTATACACCCAAATTAATGCATGCTGCTTGGTGTTATTATGGATAAAAACATTACTGTCGCTTCCTACAATTGTCCAATCAAACATTCCGTTTTTTTGAAGATTAGCTCCTGTTTTCAGATCAATTTTCGAGGAAATATCAAAAGATTTTTTTTGTAATCGTGGTTCATAATGACCGAAGATTCTGGGACCCAATATCATACTATCGCAATTTTCACCATTATATACTCGAGATTCTTTTTTTCTATGAATGACGTGGTTTTTAAAATTTCTCTTGTCGTGTTCTCGGAAAAATTCATCTTGAGGCGTTACATATTTTCTAGGTGTTTTTGAAAAACTGGCAGGAGAGCTTAAATAAAATATTAGAATAACAAGGAAGAAAAATCCAAAAATACAAGCAATGGCAATAGCAGCAACTCTATTACTACCAGCAAACTTATAACTTGTGGCAAAAATGCTACTTTGCAACCTTTGGTCATTAGGTTTGTATTTATACATGGCATGCAATAAAGCATCTGTAAAGTCTCTTCCTACTGTATAGTTTTTGTTTTGACTATAAAATCCTAAAATTCCATAAATGATTTTATCACATTCAATATCTTCTCTTTCATTTAGTAATTTATAAAAATCAGCTTTTTTTGCATAAGGTATTTTCGAATGTAAAACCCAATTATTCGGTTTTTTTTTTAATATTTCATGAATGTAAATTAATTTATCTTTTAAGAATAAATGGAAATTAATTTTAAATGATAATGGAAGCAGGTTATTTATTTGCTGCCATTTTAAAAGCATTTTAAATTTATTTTGATTAAAAAGCGCTTTAAATTCTGTTAATAAATCTTCTTCAACATACTTATTAAGAAAGCTTTGCATTTTAATAAATGCTTCATCTTTTAAATAGTATATTGTTAAAAAATCATTTTCTTTAAATTTAATTCTATGAAAAAGATGATATAATAAATCATCTGAATAACAAACTTTAATTTCTTGTAAATTATTTTTAAGTGCATTTATTGTTTTTTCAACGGCATCTAAACTTAACTCATTATTTAACTTTTGCGCCGCTTTTAATTTTTTTTCAATCCTGATTATTTCTTTTTCATCTATTAATGGAGTATCTTCTCTCTTAATATCTGCATATTTTAGAATATCGAAAATGGTTAGAGACATTTATGGTATTTTTGAAAAAAATTATTCTGCTAAAATCATATTTATTCACTGAATTTGCTTCAAGAGATTAAAAGTTTTAGCAAAGTTTATAATTATTAATGAAATGCAAGAAAACATAAATTTTGGAATTGACTTAGGGACTACAAATTCTGCCATTGGTTTTTACAAAGACGGAAAAGTAATTGTGCTGAAAAATCCAAAGGGTTTTAGAGAAACTTTGCCTTCTGCGGTTGCCTTTAGAAAAGGGCGAATACTTATTGGGGATAAGGCTATTGAGCAATTGTCGAATGGTTTCGAGCATGTTTTTACTTCATTTAAACGCAACATGGGAACTGATTGCTTATATAATGTTGAAGAACAGAGCTATACTCCAACAGATTTGTCAGCGCTTGTATTAAAAGAGGTATTGGGTTTTGTGCAGGATAATAACATAACTTCAGCTGTAATTACTATTCCTGCAGCTTTTGATACAGTTCAGTCGAATGCGACTAAGAAAGCTGGTTTTGAAGCTGGATTAAAAGAAGTTGTATTATTGCAGGAACCAGTTGCTGCTTGTTTGGCTTACGCAAATGAAAATAGTATATCTTTAGATACTAAGCAAACTTGGCTTGTTTATGATTTTGGAGGCGGCACTTTTGATAGTGCTTTGGTGGAAATTGACTACCGAGAAATGAAAGTGGTAGATCACCTTGGGAATAATTTCTTAGGTGGTGTGGACATCGATGAAGCCGTTTTGAAGCATTTTGTTTTGCCCGAAATTTCAATTAAATCGGGAGTAGAATTGAAATACGAAGAAGTGAGTAATTCAAGTAAATATGCCGCGCTGAAACAACACCTCATTCACCTTATTGAAGAAGCAAAGAAAGATTTATCTCTTTCTGAAAATACTATTGTTGAGGTAGATTTTCCTTCTTTGGATATTTTGATTGACCTTGATTTTCAACGAAGTGCATTTAATGCAATCGCTTCGCCCATAATTGATGTTTCGTTTGATTTATTAAGGGAACTATTACAAACTAATAACCTATCGTTTTCTAATATCCATAGAATTGTTTTGGTTGGAGGAACGACATATATTCCTTTGATTAGAGAGAAGCTTGTAGAATTAAGCAAAACAATAGTTGATAACAGTATTGATCCTACAACTGCTATTGTAAAAGGTGCTGCGTATTTCGCTGGTACTAAAGAAAAAAAGGTTAATGCTACAGAAAATGAAGAAGTTACAGAGATTAATGATTTATCTGTGCAACTTGCTTATGAACCAGCAACGAATGATGAAGAGGAATTGGTAGCTTTTAAATGCAATATAAGTTTTAAAGGAGTATATCGAATAATTAGTAATGTTAGCGGTTTTGCAACAGCATGGATTGATTTTAAAGATGAAGCAGCGGTTTTTGTGCCTTTACAATTGAAACAAATCAATTATTTTACAATTGAAATTGCCGACCAGAAAAAGAAATTGGTTTTTACAAATCAAGTTTCAATTTCACAGGGTCTTTACAGCATTTCAGGACAAACATTACCTTTAGATATTTGTTTGGAAGTAGATACTGAAGATGGAGCTTCTTATTTAGAGCCTATTTTTAAAAAGAACAGCATATTACCATTGCGAAAATCGGTTAGTAAAACCTTAACCAAATCTATTTCTGCGGGTGAAGATGATAGCATTTTTATAAATGTTTTAGAAGGCAGACAAGGAACCTTACCAGGTTCAAATTTGAGCATTGGTTTTGTTTCGATTAATGGAAAGGATTTGAATAGCGATTTAGTAAAAGGAACCAATGTTGAACTTAAATTCTCTATTTCAGAATCAAGAGATTTAGAATTAGATGTGTATGTGCCTTCTATTGATTTGACTTTGAAAGAGAAATTTAATCCTCAAAATAAGGTGGTTGTTTACGAAAAAATTAAATCTGACATTTTTCAGGCATTAGAAATAGCTAAAATTGAAATGCAGCTTGCAGCTTCTGAAGAACAATATGAGTTGAGCGCTAAATTCAATAAGATTGAAAAGCAATTGTTAGTATTGGCTAATGAATTAGCTCAGTTTTCGGGTGAAGCCCTATTTAAAATTGATGAGAATAAAAGAGCACTTTTAAAGGAACTGGATGGGGTAAATCGTGCTAAAAATATTTATGCAGAAATAGAAAGTTACAAAAGTGAAAAGGAATCTTTATTGGAATTATTGCCTCAAGCTGCTTTTGAATATAAAGAAGAGGCTCGGAAGATATTTGCAGAAGAAAAAGAGGTATTGAATTCCGGAGACAAACAATTGATAAAAGAAACAACGCAAAAAATCAAAAACCTTAATCATACCTTGTTTTATCAAAAGCCAGAGAATTTTGCATTGGTATATTTTCAGCTTAAAACTATTCCAGAGGCAAACTATAAAGATTACAGTATTGTTGAAAAATTAATTGCCGATGGTGATGCAGCGATGCATGCTAAGAATTATGAATTATTGAAACAGATTTGTTATTTGATGGCAGCTCAATTGTTACCTAATCAGAAAGAAGGTAAATCTGAGATTTTCAAATCTATAACTGGATTGAAATAGAAACCTTGAAAAATAAAAAAGCCTCGAAAAAATCAATTTCCCGAGGCTTTTTTGTTTAATGATAAATATTATGCAGGAATTGCTGCTGCTATCGCATCAATAATTCTTTTTTCGATTGTTTCTGCTAATTCAGGATTATCGCCTAAAAGAGATTTAACAGCATCGCGTCCCTGACCTAACTTGGTGTCTTCGTAGCTGAACCAAGAACCACTTTTCTTGATGATATTTTTTTCTACACCAAGGTCAATGATTTCTCCGATTTTCGAAATTCCTTCACCATAAATGATGTCGAATTCGGCAGTACGGAATGGAGGAGCAACTTTATTTTTTACAACTTTAACGCGGGTACGATTTCCTACGACAGTTTCTCCGTCTTTTATTTGGCCAACTCGACGGATATCTAGTCGGATTGAAGCGTAGAATTTAAGGGCGTTTCCACCAGTAGTAGTTTCAGGGTTACCAAACATAACTCCGATTTTTTCACGTAACTGATTGATGAATATGCATGTAGAGCCTGTTCTGCTAATTGTTGCAGTTAGTTTTCTAAGAGCTTGAGACATTAAACGAGCTTGTAAACCCATTTTAGAATCACCCATTTCGCCTTCTATTTCGCTTTTAGGTGTAAGTGCAGCCACAGAGTCGATAACAATAATGTCAATTGCACCTGAACGGATAAGATTGTCAGCAATTTCTAGGGCTTGCTCACCATTGTCGGGTTGGGAGATTAATAAATTTTCCACGTCTACACCAAGTTTTTCGGCATAATATCGGTCGAACGCATGTTCCGCATCAATAATGGCTGCAATGCCTCCGTTTTTTTGTGACTCTGCTATTGCGTGAATTGCTAATGTTGTTTTACCAGAAGATTCCGGACCGTATATTTCTATGATTCTTCCTTTTGGAAATCCATGAACTCCAAGAGCAATGTCAAGATTGATAGAGCCTGTAGAGATTACCTCCATGGCTTCTACGGCTTGATCGCCCATTTTCATGATGGTTCCTTTTCCGTAGGTCTTATCAATCTTGTCAATAATTACCTGAAGCGCTTTTAGTTTTTCTGTATTTAAATCTTTGCTCATTTCTGATGGGTTTGAAATTTATTGACGCAAATTACGTCAAAAAAATAATTGCAGTTTAAAATATCTGAAAGTGTTTTCAACAATGCGTGTTGAAATATAGTTTACATATAGAAATATTTGTTTTGAATTTTCTTTATGCAGATGTAAAAACACCTTACTTTACATTGTTGTGTATTAAAATATCTTGATAATTACCTGTTTTTAGTGCTTAAAATTATTTTGTAACTAACAGATAAACATATATTTATAGCTTTAAATTTAAATTACTCAATGTAATGAGATAAATTACTCAATAAGAATAGTAAAATAAATTAGTATGTTGAGTAAAATATCTCATGCAAATGCGTAAATTTGTTTTTTCTATTTATTAATGAGAATACAAAGAGAACAATTAACAGAATTTAGCCAAAGAATACTGGAGCCTAGAAGGTTTATTCAGGTACTGTATGGTCCAAGACAAGTAGGGAAAACAACATTGATTTTACAACTGTTAAAAGAATACAAACTACCTTCTCTTTTTGTAACTGGAGATGATGTAGGTGAAAACGATAGCACTTGGATTGCGACCCAATGGCAAAATGCAAAGCATCTCTTTGAACAGTCAGGAGCTAATGAATTTTTATTGGTAATTGATGAGGTGCAAAAACTTGCCAATTGGAGCGAGACCATAAAAAAATTATGGGATGCAGACACCCGAAACGAAGTAAATATAAAACTGATTCTTTTAGGTTCTTCGCGTTTAATGATTCAGCAAGGTTTAACTGAGTCTTTGGCTGGTCGTTTTGAAAGTACCTATTTGGGGCATTGGACTTTTACTGAAATGGAGCAAGCATTTGACTGGAGTGTGCAACAATACATTTGGTTTGGCGGTTACCCTGGTTCAGCTGATTTAATTAGTGATGAAAAAAGGTGGCGAGAATACGTGTTAAACTCCTTAATAGAAACAAGTATTTCGAAAGATATTTTAATGCTTACGCGTGTAGACAAGCCTGCATTGATGAAACGCTTGTTTGAGCTTGGAAGCATCTATTCAGGTCAAATACTTTCGTTTAACAAAATACTAGGGCAATTGACTGATGCGGGGAATACAACTACACTCACACATTACTTACAACTATTGCATTCTGCGGGCTTGTTAGGTGGAATAGAAAAATTTTCGCCGGCATTGATAAGGCAAAGAGCAGCTAGTCCAAAGTTTCAGGTGCACAATGCAGCAATAATTAGTGCCCAACAGAATAGAAACATGAGTGAAGTAAAAAACGTTCCTAAAGATTGGGGGAGATGGGCAGAATCAGCCGTGGGCGCGCATTTGATGAATCATTCTATAAAGGCAAACTACAAACTACACTATTGGCGAGAAAATAATTATGAGGTAGATTATGTACTGGCCAACAGAGAAAGCGTAGTTGCGCTTGAAGTAAAAAGTGGGGTAAAACAAAGAATATCAGGACTTAGCGAGTTTAAAAAACGCTTCCCTGAAGCAAAAATTTACTTAATAGGAGACGAGGGAATTCCGATTGAGAATTTCTTGAGGACGAAGCCTTCAGAGTTTTTGTGAAATCAAAGAATCTGCGAAATATGATTCTTTGTATCTACCTTTTCTATCACTTTTTCAATATTGCCGTTTTCGTCTATTAAGAACGTTGTGCGGTTAATGCCCATATATTCTTTGCCCATGAATTTTTTAAGGCCCCAAACGCCATAGTCGTTGCTTACTTTTTGGTCGGTGTCGGAAATTAGGCGAAAAGGAAGGCTGTATTTTGTGATGAATTTTTGATGGGATTTTTCGTTGTCGCTACTTACACCTATAACATCAAAACCAGCATTTAGAAGGCTATCGTAATTGTCGCGAAGGTTGCAGGCTTCTGCGGTGCAGCCCGGTGTGTCATCCTTTGGATAAAAATACAATACTACTTTTTTGCCTGCGTAATCGTTTAATGAAATGATGTTGCCCAATTGATCTTTTGCATTGATTGCAGGTGCTTTATCGCCTTGTTTAAGTGTTGACATGTGTTCGTTTTTTGGAAGTGTTTATAGAAACAAGATTTTTCTTTTTTTGTTTTGTTTGGAAAAATTTGCAGGCTTCGGTTAAACCGCATTCAGCGCATTTGGGAGTTCTTGCCAGGCAAATGTAACGGCCGTGAAGGATTAACCAATGGTGTGCAAGCGGAATGATTGCATCAGGTAGAAATTTTACCAACTGTAACTCGGCCTGCAGTGGATTTTTAGCATTGGTGGTAAGTCCTATGCGGGCAGAAACGCGAAAAACATGCGTATCTACTGCCATGGTAGGCTGGTTAAAAATTACGGATGCAATAACATTGGCAGTTTTGCGACCAACACCAGGTAATTTTACCAAATCGTCTACCTTAGAAGGTACTTCATTGTTAAATTCTGAAATGAGCTTTTGAGCCATTCCAACCAAATGTTTTGCTTTATTGTTGGGATATGAAATTGAACGGATGTAAGAAAAAACCTCGTCGGAAGTTGCTGCTGCTAAAGTTATTGCATCGGGAAAGCGTGCAAACAATTTAGGAGTGGTTAGGTTTACCCGCTTATCTGTGCATTGAGCAGAAAGGATAACAGCAACAAGCAGCTCAAAAGGATTGGAATACTGAAGTTCGGTTTCTGCAATTGGATTGTGCTCTGAAAAATAGGAGATAATTTTTTCATACCGGGCTTGCTTGTTCATAATGCAAAAAAACAAAAAATCCCGATACGGCAGTGAACAGACGTATCGGGAGGTGTGAAAAACAAACCCACTTAATTTAACACCACCTCTACAGAAAATTCTGTTTGAGGTAACTTGCAAACGTGCAGCGACTTTGAATAATTTAAAAGTGCTGTTACGCGTCCGGATTGGGGAACGAGTGCTGTTTTGTTGAGCAGGGAACGGGTATCTATGATTTGTTGAAATTCAGCTGAAAGGTCTTCGCATTCGGCTAATTCATAAGAAAGTTCCAAGGCTTCGTCTTTTGGCATTTCGTTGTAGGCAAAGCGGATAAGATCGTTAGTTGTAAAAAGTTTATGCATAGGCTTTTTTAGAAATTACACGAGGAAAACGCGTTGAGTTATGGCTTATTGTATTAACTGTTATTATTCTTCATAATTTTCTGATTGTATTGATTATGAATGATATAAAGCTAAATGCCGCGCAAAGGATAGCGCCAAGTAGCGCTGAGGCAGAGCCGAGGCCTACGGGCAATAGCCTGGTCTTTATGGAGCTTGCGGAATAAAGATGCGCCACAAAGAATAGATGTAAGTTGGAACGTATAAATGTTTGAATTTGGGAATGGCATTTTTTTAACTTGCGGCAAATCTCCAATGAATAATTCTTATAAAAATTTAGTAACCAGGAGTATTGTCTCTTTACTCTTGCTGTTTGGGTTGTTGAAGGCTCAAAACACTAATATATCGCTAGAGAGGATTGCCGCCCAAAAGTGGTTGAACCAGCGAAATATTACATGCATTGCTCAGGACGGTATTGGGTACATTTGGTTTGGAACGAACAATGGTTTGTATCGTTTTGATGGCTATGAGGTAACCGAATACAGACACGATCCATACAATTTAAATACAATTGCTCATAATAATGTGAATTGCATATATGCTGATAAGCAAAATGTGCTTTGGATTGGAACCTGGGGTGGTCTTACTAAATTTGAAACAGCAACAGGGCGATTTACGAGATTTACACATGACCCAAGAAATTTAAATTCTATTTCGAGCAGTGATGTGCGTGCAATTGTTGAAGATGGGTCTGGGAATTTATGGATTGGAACGTTTGGCGGAGGTTTGAATAAATTGAATAAACTAACTGGAAAAAGTAAATCGTTTCAGTATTCGTCTCGAAACGCAAATAGTATTTCGAGTAACTATATTAATGTTCTGATTAGAGATAAGGGTGGTGATATTTGGTTAGGAACCCGTCGTGGAATAAATAAATTGGAACCGGAAAATTCCCGTTTTACTCAGTTTCAGGAGTTGAAAAAAGAACAAGAAGCACAATTGGTTGCAAATGTGAGTTGTATTTTGGAAGATGCAGCTGGGAAAATTTTGTTTGGAACATTTGGTGGTGGTTTAATGCAATTGGACAGGCGCACGGGAAAGATGAAGTCGTTTATAGCCGGTGAAAATTCAATAAGCAATAATACAGTAAACGCTTTGGTGGAAGAAGAACCGGGAACGCTTTGGATTGCGACGGGTGAAGGATTGAATATAATGGGTGCTGATGGTGCTGTTACTGTTATACAGAATAACCCAAATGTTGATAATAGTTTGATGAATAATGATGTGAAGCACTTGCTCCGAGATAGATCTGGCGTTATGTGGATTGTATCTGCTGACGGGGTGAATGTTTACAGTAAATTGAGCAGAAGATTTACAAAGTTTCAAAGAAATTTAAAAGAGAAAAGTAGTTTGTCTAATAATAACGTTACGTGTTTTGTAGAGGATACTACAGGTATGGTTTGGATTGGTACAAAAGAAGGGCTCAATAAATTTGATAGAAGAACCAAGCAGTTTGAAAAAGTTGTATTGGAAGGAGAAGACAAAAAACAAATTTTGAGCAATGAAATTAAATCATTGCACATAGATAAAAAGGGAAGATTTTGGGTAGGAAGTTCAAATGCATTAAGTAAAGTAAATCCTACAACAGGAAAAGCCACGGTTTACAGATTCGACGAATTTAATCCTAACAGCCTTAACAACGAGATATTTACAATTTACGAATCTCGAAATGGAGATTTATGGGTGGGCTTGAGAAAAGGATTGGCAAAATTTTATGCAGATTCTGGTAAATTTCAATTGTACAAACCTGATCCTACCGTGTCGGAAACGCAAATAAGTAATTCTGTTTATTCTATTTTGGAAGATCGTTTTGGCAGGTTTTGGGTGGGAACTTTAGGAGGAGGTTTGAGTGAGTTTGACAGAACCGACAAGAAATTTAAAAAATACAAATACAATCCAAACGATAGTACAACTTTGTCTAACAATAGCGTAATATCTATGTATGAGGATAGATTTGGATTCTTTTGGGTTGGAACATACGGCGGAGGGTTGAATAGAATGGACCGTAAGAAAGGAAATTTTATAAATTATGCTGCAAGAAATGGTTTGCCAGATGATATGATTTATGGCTTACAGGAAGATAATAAAGGGAATTTATGGATTAGCACTAATTCAGGTTTGGTAAAGTTTGATACTAAAACCAAAACATTTAGAAATTATGATGCTTTAGATGGTTTGCAAGGAAACGAGTTTAATATAGGAGCTTCTTACAGGTGCAAAAATGGTGAAATGCTTTTTGGCGGAGTTGCAGGATTTAATTTGTTTTTTCCTGATAGTATTTCGGAGAATAATTATGTGCCTCCCACAGTAATTACCAGTTTCAAAGTATTAGATAAACCGACAGTTTTAATTGATAATTTAAAATTAGCCTATAATCAGAACTACATTACATTCGAATTTTCGTCATTGAGTTATGCGTTGGCTGATAAAAATCAGTTTGCTTATAAACTAGATGGTTTTGATGAAGACTGGATTTATTGCGGGTCTAGAAAATTTGCTTCGTATTCTAATTTAGGTCCAGGAGAATATGTATTTCATGTTAAGAGTTCTAACAGCGATGGATTGTGGAATGAAAAAGGTACAGAAGTTACAATATTAATTGAACGACCTTATTGGAAAACTTGGTGGTTTATTTCTATTGGAGTCATCATAATTATTGCGTTCTTATATTTTGGATATTGGTACAGGATTAGAAACTTTAACAAGGTAAATTTACTGTTGGAGGCAAAAGTGAAGCGACGCACAGCAGAACTTGAAAAAGCAACTGAGGAGGCCGAAACTGCAAGAGTTGCAGCAGAAAAAGCAAGTCAATCTAAATCTGGATTTTTGGCCAACATGAGTCACGAGATTCGTACGCCTCTCAATGGGATTTTGGGTTTTACCGATTTACTTATTAAAAGTAATCCTAAAGTAGAAGACAAAAAGTACCTTGAGTTAATTCGTTCATCTGGAGATACTTTGCTTAAATTACTAAGTGATATTTTAGATTTAAATAAAATAGAACAAGGAAAATTGACTATTGAGAACATCAGATTTAACTTTATTGATGCTGTAACTCAAACATTAATTCCTTACCAATACAGGGCAAATGAGAAAGGACTTCAGTTTATGCTGAATTTCGACCCACGAATACCTGAGTATGTGAATGGCGACCCAACAAGGATTAAGCAGTTGATAATAAATTTGGTTTCAAACTCACTTAAATTTACTGAAAGTGGTGGAATTGCAATAAGTTTTGAAGCTGAATCAGACCCTAGGGTAAGTGATGATTATTTTTATGTTAGAGGTATTGTAAGTGATACTGGAATTGGTGTTCCAGAAGATAAACAGAAACTAATCTTTGATAGTTTTACGCAAGCCGATGGCTCATTTACAAGAAAATATGGGGGAAGTGGTTTGGGACTTTCTATTGTGAAACAATTGTTAAGATTGATGCATGGAGAAATTCGATTGATTAGCCCCGCTTTGGAAAAACCTTTTAAGTCGGATAATCAAGGTGCATCTTTTGTTTTTAGATTTAGATTAAAAGCCGAAACGGTTAATGAAGAAGATAAGGATGTAAAATTTGTGGAAGCGCCTAAGGCAATGAAGTTTACAGAGCAATATACAGTATTGTTGGTAGAAGATAATAAGATAAACCAATTGCTGGCGAGTACAGTATTAGAAAATTTCGGAATAAAAGTGATTACTGCTGATGATGGATTGCAAGGAGTAGAAAAAGTAAAAGCAGAAGACGTAGATTTGATTTTAATGGATGTACAAATGCCTGTTATGAACGGATATGAAAGTACAGCAGCAATTAGAACAATGGGCATGAATTTACCAATAATTGGGCTAACTGCCAATGTTTACAAGGAAGACATAGATAAATGCATAGAATCTGGAATGAATGCACATTTAGGAAAACCTTTTAATGAAATGGATTTGTTTAACGAATTAAAGAAATGGCTTTCGTAGTAAAGACGTTGCTTTGCGGAGGTTTGGGGTTTTAAAATTCAAACAAATATTAACTTAACAATACCTTAATGCACTGTAACTCATTTTAAATGACTAATTTCGCGCCGCCAAAAAGCGCCCTATGCAGCAAATAAGAAACATTGCAATTATTGCCCACGTTGACCACGGTAAAACTACTCTAGTTGACAAAATTTTATTACAAACGAAACTCTTTCGCGACAATCAAGTTGCCGGAGAGTTGATTTTGGATAACAACGACCTTGAGCGGGAAAGAGGTATTACCATTTTATCAAAGAACGTTTCTGTTCGATATAAAGATGTAAAGATTAACATTATTGATACTCCAGGCCACGCGGATTTTGGAGGAGAAGTAGAGCGTGTATTGAACATGGCCGATGGAGTACTGCTTTTAGTAGATGCTTTTGAAGGTCCAATGCCTCAAACACGTTTTGTGTTACAAAAAGCACTTGAATTGGGATTGAAACCAATCGTGGTAATTAACAAAGTTGATAAACCGAATTGTCGTCCGGATGAAGTGCACGATCAAGTATTTGAATTGTTCTTCAATTTAGATGCAACTGAAGAACAGCTTGAATTTAAAACTGTTTTCGGTTCTTCTAAGCAAGGTTGGATGGGCCCAGATTACAAAGAGCCAACAGATGGTTTTACCTATTTGTTAGATACAATTGTAAAAGAAATTCCAGCTCCATTACAACCAGCAGGAACGCCACAAATGATGATTACTTCATTAGATTTTTCTACATACATTGGTAGAATCTGTGTAGGAAGGTTGTTGAGAGGAGAATTAAAAGAAAACATGCCAGTAAGTTTGGTAAAACGCGATGGTTCTGCAGTAAAATCTAGAATTCGCGAATTATATACTTTTGAAGGTTTAGGTAAAGTAAAAGTAGCTTCAGTTGTTGCTGGAGACATTTGTGCTTTAACAGGAATTGAAGGTTTTGAAATTGGCGATACCATTGCAGATTTCGAAAATCCTGAAGGCTTAAAACCAATTAATGTGGATGAGCCAACCATGAGCATGTTGTTTACCATTAACAACTCTCCTTTTTATGGAAAGGATGGTAAATTCGTTACTTCTCGCCACTTGAAAGAAAGGTTAGAAAAAGAATTGGAGAAAAACTTGGCGCTTCGTTTAGAACCAACTAATTCTGCTGATTCATTTTTGGTTTTTGGTCGTGGTATTTTGCATTTGTCTATCTTAATTGAAACAATGCGCCGCGAAGGGTACGAATTACAAGTTGGTCAACCACAAGTTATTATTCGCGAAATTGATGGTCAAAAAAATGAGCCGATTGAGGTTTTAACGGTTGATGTGCCTGAGTCATATTCAGGAAAAGTGATTGAATTGGTGAGTCAGCGTAAAGGTGAATTGTTGATTATGGAACCGAAAGGAGATATGCAACACTTAGAATTTACAATTCCTGCGCGTGGAATTATTGGTTTACGTAATCACTTGCTTACAGCATCTGCTGGTGAGGCAATTATTGCGCACCGTTTTAAAGGTTTCGAACCTTGGAAAGGCGAAATTCCACAACGCGTGAATGGTGTAATTATAGCGAAAGACCCAGGAAAATCTATTGCTTATTCAATTGATAAATTACAAGACAGAGGTTACTTCTTTGTTGATCCGGGAGAAGATGTGTATACAGGAATGATTATCGGCGAACAGAATAAATCTGGCGATATGGTGGTAAACATTACGCAAGAGAAAAAACTCACAAACATGCGTGCTTCTGGTTCTGACGATAAAATGCGTATAGCACCTGCTATTAAATTTTCTTTGGAAGAAGCCATGGAATACATCCAGAAAGATGAGTATGTGGAAATTACACCCAATGCATTGCGCATTCGTAAAATTCACTTAGATGAAAATGAAAGAAAAAGAAATGCTTCACAGTATTCTTAAACTTAAATAAATTTTTGAAAAGGGCAGTTACCAAATGGTGGCTGCCCTTTTTTTAATAGTATATTTTGTAAAATGTATGAGTAATAAGGCCCAAAAAGTTTTTAAGGTTGTAAAATGATGTTTCGTTTGCCAATGATTAAATTAAATGAATTAATTTTTTACTTTCACCCTTTTAATTTTAATCCTAAATTTTGGCATGAGGTTTTTATCAATTTCTTTTTTAAATAGTATTACAACAAGGGCAA
Source organism: Bacteroidota bacterium (assembly GCA_027490225.1). Taxonomy (GTDB): domain Bacteria; phylum Bacteroidota; class Bacteroidia; order M30B66; family M30B66; genus JAIXYK01. The sequence continues at coordinate 50,072 of JAIXYK010000008.1, forward strand.
CAATTCTTATTGGAATTGCTTTGGTATTTCTTCAGTTTTTTTACAATAGAAGTTTATGGGGAGATGAAGCTACATTAGCTATAAACTTTGTAGAAAGAGATTTTCTAGGATTACTTGAGCCTCTTTCATACAAACAAACGGCTCCTTTTTTATTTTTATTTACCGAAGAATTTTTCTCTTTAATTATTCCGAATTCTGAATTAGGATTACGAATTTTCCCATTAATTTGTTATTTAGGCAGTATTTATTTCTTTCTAAAAATAATAAAAGAAATTTTTAAAAGTGAAGCCCTTGTATTAATTGCGATTTCCTTATTTGTTTTTAATTATTTTTTAATATACTATTCTAATGAAGTAAAGCAATACATGGTAGATGTTTTATTCAGTACCTACTTTTTACACATGATGGTAAGAAAGGATCAAAAAATCCATAATAATTTATTGAAACTTTTTATTTCTGGTACTTTGGCTATTTTGTATTCCAATATAGCTGTTGTTCTGCTAGCAACAGTCGGAGCAAGAATGTTATTGAATTTTTCTGAGTGGAAAAATAACTTAAAAGGAGTATTTATTTGTATTGCTTCTCTTTTAATTGTTTTTATTGGTTATTACTTTTTATTTATATCTAAAATACAATCTCAAGAATTTTTAATTGATTACTGGACGAATAAAGAGCCTGCATTTATGCCTTTAAACCCATTAAGCGCTGACTTCTGGGATTTTATGTATGCAAAATATATTATGCTATTTAAATATTTATTTAAATTTGGAAATATAGCAGCTGTTTTTTTACAGCTATTTATGGTTGCAGGTTTAATACAATTATTCCGAAAAAAGGAATCAAGTTTATTATTGATTATTTTTTTACCCGTTTTTATTCACTTGATTTTATCTGGATTAAAGCTCTACCCATTTCATATTAGATTTTGCCTTTACTTGATACCGGGGTTTATCTTGTTAATCGTAAAAGGTTTAGAATTATTAATTGAGCCAATTAAAAATAGATTTAATAAACTTCAATTTCCAATTGCAGTTTTTCCACTTTTAGCATTTCTACTTTTCCTGAATTTTAAAATTAACGGTTTTCCTTTAGTTAAAGAAGAGTATAAAAAGACATTAAAACATGTTTCAAGCAAATTAAAAAAAGAGGATAAAGTATTTGTTTTTGCTGAATCAAATGTAATTTACAAATATTATGAGAAAATAGGAGTCGTAAAAATTCCTGATAGTAAAATTATAATGGGACAAAAATTTCAGGTGTCTTCAGTAAATAATCAATTCAGTGTTATTAAAAATCCAGTATGGTTATTATTATCTGGAGTTGACAAGAAATTTGTTGATGAGGTAAATGCATTTTTATTAAACAATAATTTTGAATTAAAAGATGACTATCAAGTAGTTGGAGCAACTGCTAGCTATTACGTCCCAAAAGTAGTTACAGAGTAATTTTCTATTTATCTTCGTCGCATGAACATCAATCCGCACGACGATAAACGCCTTTTCTTACTCGACGCATTTGCACTTATTTATAGGGCTTACTTTGCCTTTAGCAGAAATCCTTTAATGAATTCTAAAGGGATGAATGTGAGCGCCATTTCGGGCTTCACCAGCACCCTGGTTGACTTAATGTTGAAGGAGAAGCCAACGCATTTGGCAGTTGTTTTTGATTCAGCTGAAGAAACTACACGTGCCACAGAACATAGTTTTTATAAGGCACACCGGGAAGCAATGCCCGAAGACATTCAAAACAGCATTCCTTGGATAAAATCCATCATTGAAGCATTTCATATTCCCATGCTGGAACTTGCAGGTTATGAAGCTGACGATATTATTGGAACCATTGCCAAACAAAAAGCTGCCGAAGGTCACGTTGTTTACATGGTTACGCCCGATAAGGATTTTGGTCAATTGGTAGATTACAATATTTTTATTTACAAACCCGGAAGAATGGGCAGTGATGTCGAGATTATGGGCGTTCCAGAAATTTTAGCAAAATGGGAAATTGACCATCCTCACCAAGTAATAGATATTTTAGGTATGTGGGGCGATGCCGTTGATAATATTCCCGGAATTCCATCTGTTGGAGAAAAAACTGCCAAGAAATTGGTAAAAGAATACGGCTCCATGGAAAATGTAATTCTCAATGCCGAAAAAGTAAAAGGTAAAGTAGGCGAAAATATTAAGAATTTTGCCGAACAAGGCCTTGTTTCGAAAATGCTGGCTACCATTATCCTAGATGTTCCAATAGAAGTAAGCGACGACGATTTGCTTATTTCTGAACCCAATAGGGAAAAATTGGGTGAACTTTTCGCTGAACTCGAATTTCGTTCTATGGGCAGAAGAATTTTAGGTTCCGACTATTCGGTAAACAAGACTGTAGAGATTGAAACGCCCGCAAAACCATCACCCAAAAAAGTAAATAAAGACCAGACTTCTTTGTTTGATGAACCCGATAACGATACTCCAGCAGATGAAGGAAGTACTGTTGAAAAAGGAAAAAACATTCAAAATACCGAGCATTCGTATATTTTGACAGATACTCCACAAGCCATGCAGGAATTGGCAAATTTGCTCTTGACCAAACAAGAAATTTGCTTCGATACAGAAACTTCTTCTTTAGATTATTTCAGCTTACAATTGGTTGGTTTGTCGTTTAGCTTCGAAGCAGGAAAAGCCTATTATGTTCCAACTCCTGAAAATAAAGTCGAAACCATTGCAATTCTTGAAATCTTTAAGCCAGTTTTAGAAAGTACTAGCATTCTTAAAATTGGCCAAAACGTAAAGTTCGATTTGCATGTATTAAAGCAGTTTGGCTTAGAAGTAAGTTTGCCTGTTTACGATACCATGCTTGCCCATTACCTCATTGAACCCGACATGAAACATGGGATGGATTATTTAAGTGAAACATATTTAGGTTATACACCTGTTTCTATTACAGAATTAATCGGAAAAAAAGGTAAAAACCAGGGAACCATGCGCGATGTGCCCATTGCTGATGTGGTAGAATATGCAGGTGAAGATGCAGATATTACCTTGCAATTGAAGCAAGTTTTAGCACCAATGGTTGTTCAGCATGAAGTAGATGCTGTGTTAAACAATATTGAAATTCCATTGATTCCGGTTTTGGCCGACATGGAGCACGAAGGAGTAAAGATTGATGAAGCATTTTTGAACGGATATTCCGTAGAATTACAAAACGATCTTATCCTGTTAAGAGATGATATCTGGAAAATGGCTGGGCAGGAGTTCAACATAGATTCTCCTAAGCAATTAGGCGATATTTTGTTTGTTAGCCTTGGAATTCCAGGAGGCGAAAAAACGAAAACAGGTCAATTTAGCACGGGCGAAGAGGTGTTGAGTAAACTAGAAAAAGATCATCCAATTGCTTCTAAACTGCTGGATTATCGTGAAATTGCTAAGCTCAAATCAACTTATGTAGATTCTTTACCTAACTTGGTAAATGCTGCTACAGGTCGCATACACACTACATTTAATCAAACCATTGCTTCTACAGGTCGCTTAAGTTCGGTACAACCGAATTTGCAAAACATTCCAATAAGAACAGATAGAGGTCAGCACATTAGAAAAGCTTTTATTGCACGCGATGCTGACCATGTGCTGGTTTCTGCCGATTACAGCCAGATTGAATTGCGCTTGGTAGCAGAAATAGCCCAAGAACAAGCTATGTTGGAAGCTTTTCAAAATGGATTAGATATTCACCAGGCAACCGCTGCGCGTGTATACGGAATTGCTTTAGATGAAGTAACCAAAGAGATGCGTAGCAAGGCTAAAATGGTAAATTTTGGTATTATTTATTCCATCAGTGCATTTGGTCTTTCTCAACGCTTGGGCGTTCCTAGAAAAGAAGCCGCAGAGTTGATAGAAAACTATTTTGCAACTTATCCAGGAATTAAAAAATACATGAGCGATACCCTTGAATTTGCACGTGCAAACGGTTATGTAAAAACTATGATGGGGCGTCGCCGATATTTAAAAGACATCAATAGCCGCAACTTTACTGTACGCGGTTTTGCTGAGCGTGAAGCCATAAATTCTCCAGTACAAGGTTCGGCTGCCGATATGATTAAAATCGCAATGATTAATATTCATAACGAGTTTAAAAAACAAAATTTGCGTTCTAAAATGACCTTACAAGTGCACGATGAATTGGTTTTTGACGCCCATAAAGACGAGGTGGAAATCATTAAACCAATTATTTTAGAAAAAATGCGTACTGCAATTCCTACCAAAGTGCCCATTGAAGTTGAGATTGGCACTGGAGAAAACTGGTTGCAAGCGCATTAAAATCTAAGAAATAAACCTCACTCAAATTAACTACTTTTGTGTTTCTTATTTTTAATTTGATAACCTGTACTTAACTTTCGGGTTTCATTAAGAGAATAGTTTCGCAATGTGAATGTAACATAGCTTTATGAGTACTGAAAAAACAAAAATTTTATTGGTCGACGATGAACCAGATATCCTTGAATTTATCAGTTACAACCTGCTAAAAGAAGGATTTGAGGTTTTTACGTGTAACAATGGTAAAGAAGCCATAAAAATTGCGCAGCAAGAGCGTCCAACATTAATTATATTGGATGTAATGATGCCCGACTTAGATGGCATCGAAACTTGCCATGTTATAAGAGAAACTCCTGAATTAAAAGACGTGTTAATTGCATTTCTTACTGCCCGTAATGAAGATTACAGTCAAATTGCAGGTTTTGATGCAGGTGCCGACGATTACATCAACAAACCAATAAAGCCAAGGGTTTTGGTAAGTCGAGTAAAGGCCTTGTTAAGAAGAAAAGGAGCAAATGTTCCTGAAAATGAAATCATGGAAGTGAGCGGTTTTACTATTGACCGCGAAAAATACCTTATCATTAAAGATGGCGTAAATATTAATCTTCCAAAAAAGGAATTCGAATTAATTGCGCTCATTGCATCTAAACCAGGCAAAGTATTCACCAGAGAAGATATCTTAAAAACTATCTGGGGCGAAGATGTAGTAGTTGGCGACAGAACCATTGATGTTCATATCAGAAAGTTGAGAGAAAAGATAGGAGATGCTTATATTCGCACAATTAAAGGAGTAGGGTACAAGTTTGAGTTCTAAAGTTCCATTCAGTCAAAGTTTAAATACTTCCACACCACGCAGTTTAGCAATGTTTCTATCTGTATGGGTGTCGGTGAGTGTTGGCGTAATTGTATCTCTTGCCGAATTTACTTTCCATAAGAATTTCAGCATTTGGGTTCCATTGGTGGTTATTACCGTTACGTTTTTACTCAGCTTTTTTCTTTTTCAATTTGCTGTAGAGCGCTTCATTTATAGAAAAATCAAACTAATCTATAAAACCATTCACCAGTTAAAATTAAAAAAGGGTCAAAAACCAAAATCTGTCGATATAAATACCGATATTATTGCTGCTGTAAACAAAGACGTGGAAGCTTGGGCCAAAGACCAAAAGGAAGAAATAGAATACCTTAAAAATCTCGAAAATTACCGACGTGAGTTTTTGGGAAATGTGAGTCACGAACTTAAGACACCCATTTTTAACATTCAAGGTTACATCATGACCTTATTAGAAGGTGGCCTCGATGACCCTAAAATCAATAAAACTTACCTCGAACGTGCCGAAAAAAGTGTTGAGCGCATGGTAAATATTGTAGAAGATTTAGAGATTATTACCCAGTTCGAATCTGGGCAGCTTATTCTTCACAAAGAGAAATTCGATATTGTAGAATTGGCGCGCGACACCATGACGAGTATTCAGTATAGCGCAGAAAAGAGCAACGTAAAACTATTATTCAAAGACACTTACGACAAACCTATTTACGTAAAAGCCGACAAAGAAAGTATCCAAAAGGTAATTTCTAACCTGTTGGTCAATTCCATAAAATATAGCAAAGCAGTAGGAGAAACCAAGATTTCATTCTACGACATGGACGAAAATATCCTCATAGAAGTTTCCGATAATGGTATTGGCGTTGCCCAAGAACATATACCACGATTATTCGAGCGTTTTTACCGCGTAGACCGCAGCCGCAGCCGCGAAATTGGAGGCACCGGTTTAGGCCTTTCTATCGTAAAACACATCATTGAAGCCCACAACCAAACCATTAATGTGCGCAGTACGCTGGGCATAGGAACCACGTTTGGGTTCACACTTTCAAAATCGAAATAAATAAAGTTAGGGCGGCTTTTCCCGCTATAGCCTGTGCACGGCACTTGGCTCTATCGGGGCCGCGCGGTATTGCTAAAATCATTTGTTTTAAAGTCAAACATTTTGTGGCAATTTATTTTAACCGAAAATATTTTGCCACAAGTTTGTGGCAAATTTTCCTGTGGCAAAAAAAAATGCCACAAAAAAAATTGCCACAAAATTTTAAAAGTGATGCCATTTACAGGATAGCTCCGTTTATTTTTGTGTCTCACATTTTGTGTCAAAATATTTTGTGCGAAAAATTTTTGACACAAGTTTGTGTCAATTTTCTTTGTGTCAAAAAAAAATGACACAAACGTTTTTGACACAAATTTTACAAGTGTTGGTTTTATTGGTTAGATGAAGTATAGGGCCTTTTTGTTGGTTGGCTAAGCACTTTAAATATTTTCAATCCTTATATTTATTGAAAATACTACTATCAAAAGGCGTCCAAAGGCAAGCTTTTAAATCTGCTGATTTGAGTCCGTTGTTTGCCCAAGTATTGCAAGTGTTAAATAAACTGTAGGTTCCATTTGCTTCATAAAATGAATCATTGTTATTGTAAGAGAACCCTTCAATTTTTTGGGTTAAACCTGAACTGTTTACCTTAAAACTACCTTTTACAAAATTAACAAGCTTAACATAGTTAGATTTACTAATACATATTTTCTTGCATAATTCTGTTTCTTTTAATTCATCATGAAAAGTAACGTGCATTGCAGAAGTGCTCAAATAGAAGAGGGCATTAAAAGTTGTGCTGAATTTTATATCGTCCCAGGTTTTTGTTTGAAGAAAAAAACCTTTATCTCCCCAGCCAAATGCCGCATATTGGGTTGCGGTTTTACCTAATTTGGTATCTTCAGGTTTAACATATTTGCTCCAGTCCATGTATTGATTTTGAAAGGGAAGCACTAAATCGCAATGCACACCACTCGTTAAAATGTAAATTTCAACGGCGTCTTTATTACATTCTTTAAAATCTGAATTTACTGCAATAGAAGAAATTGAAAATGCAGATACAAAGTATAAGATAATAATCAATACAAAATAACCAATTACCTTTAATGGAAGCAGTATGAGTTTTTTAAACTTCATATAATTATGTTTTTCTTTTAAAATTATTTTTCGTTAAAAAAAACACACACGAAATGTCTAACTATTATCACCCCTCAACAAACCTCCAAGTCCACCAAGAATACTGCCTTCTTCTTTTCCTCCGCTGAATGCGCCCGGTGCATTTTGCAAGATGCGCCCTGCTAATCGACTAAAAGGTAACGATTGTATCCAAACTTTGCCCGGACCGCTCAATTGCGCAAAGAACACTCCTTCACCACCAAATAGCGTGTTTTTTATTCCTCCAACAAATTGAATATCGTAGTCAACTGTTTGCGTGAATGCAACAATACAACCCGTATCAATGCGCAAAACTTCGCCGGCTTTTAATTCACGTTCAATGATGGTTCCGCAACTGTGCACAAATGCCCAACCATCACCTTCTAATTTCTGCATAATGAAGCCTTCTCCACCGAACAAGCCGGTTCCTAATTTCTTTTGAAATTCAATTCCAATCGAAACGCCTTTTGCCGCGCATAAAAACGCATCTTTTTGACAAATCACTTTGCCACCATATAGCGTTAAATCCATTGGAATAATTTTTCCAGGATATGGCGCAGCAAATGTAACTTGTTGCTTACCTACACCATAGTTTGTGTAAGAAGTCATAAATAAACTTTCACCTGTTAAAACGCGCTTACCGGCAGAAAGTAATTTTCCCATAAAACCTTGGTTTTGGGCTCTGCCATCACCAAATATGGTTTCCATCTTTATACCCATGTCCATCATCATAAATGAGCCAGCCTCGGCTACAACAGATTCTTGCGGGTCCAGTTCTATTTCTAGGCATTGCATTTCTTCGCCTATAATTCTGTAATCTATTTCGTGTGAATTCATAATTTCTAGGGTATAAAAAAAGCCGAAATCAATCGGCTTTGAGGTTTTTAATTAGTTATTTAACATTACTGGCATTACCAGCATTAATAAGTCTTCATCTTTGTCTTTTACAGATGCTTCTGGTAATAAAATACCTGCTCTGTTTGGAGCACTCATGTTGAGGTTTACACTTTCACTGTCCATATTGCTCAACATCTCAGTAATAAACTTAGAGTTAAATGCAATTTCCATGTCTTCACCTTCATACTGACAAGTTAAACGCTCAGCTGCTGAATTAGAAAAATCCAAATCTTCTGCAGTTAGTTGCAACTCGCTTCCTTGAATATTCAACTTTACTTGGTTAGTGCTTCTGCTTGAGAAAATTGCCACACGACGCAAAGATGAAATCAAATCCTGGCGATTCATGGTTAACTTAAATGGATTCTCCTTTGGAATTACGGCTTCATAATTTGGATATCTTCCTTCAATTAATCTGCAAATCAAGTTAAATTGATCGAAATCGAATGAGGCATTTTTTGAATTAAACTTAACTGTAACACTGCTATCAGCATAACCCAATAAACTTTTCAATAAGTTTAAAGGTTTCTTAGGAAGAATAAAAGAAGCATCAACTTCAGCTGTAATGTCAGTTCTGCGGTAACGCACCAAACGGTGAGAATCTGTAGCAACCATAGTCATGTGCTCTGAACCAACTTGCATAAAAACGCCAGACATTACTGGTCTTAAATCATCGTTACCGGTAGCAAAGATGGTTTTGTTAATTCCGCTGTATAGAATTGAAGCGTCAATCTTAAATTCATTCCCATCAGCAATTTCTGGTAAACGAGGGAAATCTTCAGGGTCGTGACCGGCCAATTTATATTTACCATAACCAGATGCAATCTCAATTCCGAAATTCTCATCATTGATATTGAAAGTTAAAGGTTGGTCAGGAAAGCTTTTTAAAGATTCCAACAACATTTTAGCAGGAATTGCAATTTTACCAGATTCTTGGGCTTCAACTGCAATATGCGTAATCATTGTATTGTCTAAATCTGAAGCCAACACGGTAAGTTGACCTTCTGATACGTCGAACAAAAAATCTTCTAATATGGGTAAGCTGCTGTTGGTAGACAAAACACCTGATATTGCTTGCAACTGCTTTAATAATGCACTACTTGAAATGATAAACTTCATAGGGTCCTTTTTTGGGGGCGTAAATATAGCGGAATGAATCACAACATTACAAGAAGAATGTTGCTTTGTTGATAATCTGTTGAATGGTTGGTTTTACTGCTGTTTTAAGAAATAATCTAAGGGTTTTATTAATGGATTCATTTGAAAAAATTGCACCAATACGAAATCTTTTCCACCATTTACCAATGCATACATTCTGTCTGAATCATATTGAGAACCAGGAATAGAAGTATCAATCTCCTTTGCTGTATTGTATCTGTGGAACCCTTTAAAAGTCCTGATAGCTTTATTCTTGTCTGTAATTGTTATTTCTACCCAGGGTTTTGAGCTTAAAATTGAATCTTTTTCAGCTTTGGGAAAAGATTCAGCCACAATAAACTCGTAATTAATTCTTTTGTAACCCGCCAAATATTCTATAGCAGCAAGCGTATCCACAGCTTTCGCTACTTTCAATCCGTTTTGTGAAATCTCAATTCCTTTGGCTCCATCAAAACCTATTTCTACATTCACTTCCGGTCTTTCATTGTATTTTAAAACTACTTTCCTAATGTCGCGGTAATCGTAACTAAAAATAGAAGGGTCTCTCCACGATCTTGGATTTACTATAAAACGAGTTTGTAAAAATCCATTATGACCAGGAATGTGCACTTCATAAGGCTGCTCGTCGCCCTCAAGCAACATGTATGTGCCTTTTTTATCCATGCTTTCATTGGCCATGTAAATTGTTTTTATCAAATCACCATTTGAATACACCTCTACTTTTCTTTGGCTTGGGCCAGAAAGTTCCTTCAAAACCGTTTGTTCCATCGATTTTGCAACAGGAAACCTCACCTTCATTTTTTTCAAAGTCTCTAATACAGTTTTTATAGCATCGGCTCTTGCTAAAAATGTATCGTTAACCATCCATACAGTCGCACTTTTTCTTGTTAGTGTTGCGGTATTTCCATTCTTGTCAGCGAAAAATAATTTGTCAACAGATGCAGTATCTTCAACAGTAAATATTTTCAATTTGTCTTTTAATGTGCTATTCGATTGCGAATAATAAAACCAAGCCGCAACTCCAATTAGGAGAACCACCACAATTATCAAGATTCTGTTAATTTTCATACAAACATTTATTTTGATTTTCCGAATTTTCTTCTTCTTAAGAAATTCAGTATGAAGCCCATAAGCGCAATAATTAAAAGAGGTACCAAAACATTTTTCAATTGAATATTGGTTCTTTCCCCTTTAATTTTTGTGTCATCCAACAACCTTGTTTTTATAATGCGAGACCTCACAGAAATCAATCCTGAATCGTCGCACAAGTAATTCAGACAATTTAAAACGAAATCTCGGTTTCCAAAAAGTTCTCCTGTGTATTTGTCATAACCCAATGGACTCAGCCTTCCTGTTGTTTTGCTTACACCATTTTTTATCACATCTCCATCAGAAACAACTATCATAGCTCCATCTTTCTCAGATTGTTCCAGAAAACCTATTTGTTTATTTTCTTTGATTGCAGGCGGGATTCTATTTTTGAAATTAGAAGTAAATCTCCCTTCCAACAGCACCGCCATTGGAATGTTCTGTAAATTGTAAAACCTAGGATCTGGTTGTTCTTTAAGGATGTTGAGAGAAATTCTTGCAGGTGTATTAATTAATTGTGTTCGCTTGGATGAAGAAAGCAAAACAGTTTTTTTGATGCCTTCTGCAGCAATGGTATCAATGCTTGATGCAAATTCAAATCGGGTTGCATTCAAGTTATTTACTATTGGGTGATTGCTCGGTGGCAAAGAAAGCGGAAAATAAGGCCATCTTTTTGGCTCATACCGGGGTTGATTTCCAACACGACCAACAATTATTGGGATTACAGATGAACGTAAATCCATAATCAAATTGGTATTTATCCGTGCACCGTATTTAAATAATTGGTCATCCAAGTTTACGTCTTTGGGATATACTAATGATGCAGGATTGCGACTCAAACTATCCATTGAAGCTTCAACCCTGTCTATTATCCATAGCACCTTTCCACCACGCATGATGTATTGGTCAATAATGAATTTGTCTTTTTCAGAAAAAGCAGAATCAGGTTGAGCAATGATGATGGCCTTGAAACGTGGTACAAATTTCACCAAAGAATCGCGCTCACCTCTATAAACCAAACTGGTTAAATTGCTATCAATCTTAACCCTAGAAACGCTGTAGTATTCTTCTAAAGAAAGCGAAATATCTTTTGTTTCCAATGAATCCAGCTCGCCGTGCCCTTCTATAAATGCAACGGTTGGTTTCTTATTAGCATATAACTTCCTTATGCTATTGGTCATTTCATATTCAAGGTCGTTTACCGCCCTGTTTATCATTTTTTCTTCACTAGCATACGTCTCGCTCTTGAGCAATTGCAATGGAATAGATTGACCACGATATGAGAAAATAGCACCTGGCCAAATTAACTTTTGAGAAATGCCCGATTCACTTTGCTCAACAGGATTTGTATAAGTTAGACCTTCTTTTGATAACTGCTTGTATAACTTAATTCTTTCTTTTTCGTCAGCGCTTTCAGAAGGATTAATGAATTCATATTCCAGATAAGGTGTATAAGCCCTGAATTCATCCAGCATTTCTCTGGTAGCATTGCGCAATTGCTTATAATTGGCAGGCAATTCACCTTCTAAATAAACCTTTACATACACGTAATCTTTTAATCCTTTCAGTAAATCAATAGTAGGTTGACTTAATGTATATCGTTTCTCGCTCGTTAAATCAAGCCGCCCAAATTTAAATGAGCCAACCACATTTACTGCAATGATTACGATTACTATTAAAAAGAGATTAATAATGGCTGAACGTTTCAGCGATGAAGTAACTTTTGCCATATTTACCAAGAGCGACTCAACAACCTTAATCGGGTGATTGCCATAAAAAATAAATTAAAACTGATAAAATAGATAACATCTCTGGAATCGATCACTCCTCTGCTCATAGATGCATAATGTGCATTGATGCCAAGGTTAAAAATAAAACTATCGATAGGTCTGAAAAGTTCTAAGCCTCCTACTGCATCGAATCCAAAAAAGAAAAAGAAACAAAGAAAAAATCCTACAATAAATGCAACTACTTGGTTTTCAGTAAGCGATGAGGCAAACAAGCCAATAGAGACAAAAGATCCTCCTAAAAACAATAATCCAATAAATGAACCCCAGGTTCCTCCTGAATCTATATTATTCGGTGGGTTTCCAAGCGATTGTATGCTGAAATAATAGAAAATGGTGGGTAACAAAGCGAAAATAACCACAACGAAGCCTGCAGCATATTTAGAAACAATAATTTGCCATTCAGTTAATGGTCGAGTAAGCAACAATTCAATGGTTCCATTGCGTTGTTCTTCTGCAAACGAACGCATCGTGATGGCAGGAATCAGAAACATAAACACCCAAGGAGCAATTACAAATAAACTTTCTAAGCTCGAAAATCCAGCATCTAGAATGTTAAAATTTCCTGGAAAGACCCACAGGAATAGTCCGATAGCCAATAAAAAGATACTTATTACAATATATCCGATCAAAGAGGTAAGGAAACTGCTGATTTCTTTGCGCAACAAGGCAATCATACGTTTTTGCAGGTTTTTTAATGTTGCGCAAAAATACATTAATTTAAATGGCATTGGCAACAACATCGTAGAATGAATATCGGAAACATCAACATTTTTTCGGAAATTTGCGGCATTATTAAAAAAGCAAATTGCCAAAGATGATTATTGAACAACTATACGATAAAGGATTAGCTCATGGAAGCTATGTGATTATAAGTCAAGGAAAAGCAGCCGTTATCGATCCTGCAAGAGATCCTCAGCCATATTTTGATTTTGTGAAGCAAAATAATGCCCAAATTGTCGCAGTTATTGAAACACACCCACATGCAGATTTTGTTTCAAGCCATTTGGAAATTGCACAAAAAACAGGGGCAACTATTTATGTGAGTCAATTGTTGGGTGCAGAATACAAACATGAATCTTTCGATGATGGAGCTGTTATTTCTTTGGGCGAAATTACCTTGAAGGCCATGAATACTCCCGGACATTCTCCCGATAGTATTTGTGTTTTGTTAATAGATAAAGATGGTAATGAACATGCGTTGTTTAGTGGCGATACTTTGTTTGTGGGTGATGTTGGAAGACCAGATTTACGTGAAAATGTTGGAAATAGCACAGCATTGAGACAAGAACTTGCCAGAAGCATGTTTCACTCTGTAAATAACAAATTGAAGAAATTAAATGATGAAGTCCTGGTTTATCCAGCCCATGGCGCAGGTTCTTTGTGTGGAAAAAATCTTAGCAGCGATTTGTACAGCACAATTGGAAGAGAAAAACAAACAAACTATGCTTTTCAAATTAATTCAGAATCAGAGTTTATTGAGGCCCTCATTGCAGACCAGCCATTTATACCTAAGTATTTTGGTCATGATGTAACAATGAATAAAGCTGGTGCTAAAAACTTTGAAGAAAGTATCAGCAATGTTCCTAGAATTTCTGTAAATCAAATGGAAGATGGAATATTAATTATTGATGCACGACCACAAGTTGATTTCAGAAAAGGACATTTTGAAAATAGCATCAATTTAATGGATGGTGGAAAATTTGAAACCTGGTTGGGTTCTATCGTAAGTCCGAATGAACAATTTTATTTAATCGCAGAAGACGACAATAAATTAGAATTAATTATTCGTAAAACTGCAAAAATTGGATATGAAAATGCCATTAAAGGAGCTTTAATATTTAATTCTGGAGATAAAAAATTATTTACTGGTAATGAATTTACATTAGATTATTTTAAAAACAATCAGAATAATTTTACAATTGTAGATATTCGCAATAATGCAGAAATGGCTAGTAAAAAGATTTTTGAAAATACAATTGAAATTCCACTTCCCGAATTACGTGAACGTATTGGTGAAATTCCACTGGATAAGCCAATTATGGTGCATTGTGCAGGTGGTTATCGTTCTGCAGCAGGAGCAAGTATAATACAGCCATTATCTGCTTTGCCTGTGTATGATTTAAGTGAAGCTGTATTAACTTTTTAATAAATAATTTAAATATTTAAAAATGATTAAAAAGGGATTAATTACATTATTTTATTTATTATTTTCATTTATTTCTATTGCTCAGAAAAATGGAAGATTAGAAATATTGGATACAAAAGTATTTGATACTAAATTAATCCATTTAAAAGGTAATTTAATTGATTTAAGAACACCTGAAGAATTCTCTAATGGAGCAATAAAAGGAGCAATTAATATTAACTGGGAAGGGAAAGATTTTAAAAAAGAGATTAAAGAAATTCCCACCAACCAACCAGTTTTTATTTACTGCGGCGGCGGTTATCGCAGCAAAGAAGCAGGTGAATGGATGATTAAAAATGGATTTACTACTGTTATTATGCTCGAAAACGGCTACGACGCATGGAAAGAAATTCATAAAAGCAGTAACTCCCAGGAGAATTAATAATTTATCCCCTTTCCCCTTTCAACTTTCCCCTTTATACTTTCAACTTTATACTATCTTCTTCAAAACATTCTTATCCACCCAAAACGTCCCAAATGGAACTATACTCGCCAATAAAACTTTCCAAGTAGTTTTTGTGAATTTCCATTTATATTCGAAGTGAACATTAAATGCCATTAAAATATATATTATAAATAATGCCCCATGTAAAGTGCCAATTATTTTGTTTCCTTCCGGCATATTTAAAAAATACTTCATTGGCATAGTAACAAACAAAATCAAAAGAAAACTTGTTCCTTCCAAAAATGCTATAATCCTCAGTCTTCCTAAGCTTGAACTCAATAGTGAAATCATAAAATTAATTATTATTTAATGCTGCGAATATATATCAGATAATTATTTAAAAAACAAAAAATTATTTTATTAAAATATCAATTATTTCCTCCATTATTTTTTTTCCTTTATCGGCATTGTACCAATTCTGCTCATAAATTTGTAATTCCTCTTTCGGAACACCATTTTCCTTCATTTTTAAAAATTCATTTTGTAAATCAGCAGGTCTTGGCCCCCAATGTCCCTTAATATTTAATTCTTCACCTTCACATAGTATTAGTTTTGGAATTGAACGGGTGCCATTTGTAAGAAAAGAATCTATCAAATCTAAATTCTCATCTCTTAACAAAATTTGAAATTTAACATTTGGGTTACAAGCTGCCATTTTTTGTATGACACCTAATGAATGCGCAGCATCTCCACACCATGCTTCAGTAATAAGAATCCATGTTTGCAAAAACAGTGTTTCAATTTGATTCGACACATCAACAGGAACCTTAAATGTCTTAATCACCCTTCGTGTACGGTGCAGATTTAGCTCCGTATAATGCGCTAAATTTTCATTTTGATTGGGACCAGTTGTCCTTTTCTCTGCTACAACCTTTTCAAACAATTGCATGTATGCTTCATAATTCATTGCTTTTGAAAGCATTTCGGTTGTAATTTTTAGCATGCTAATTTCCTTTTGATAAATCGCTGCAATTTACATTTTCAAATCCAATACCTTACTTAACTTTGCAGTATGTCAAAAATAGAAGAAGCAGTATATAACGACGATAGTATTCGCTCACTCGATTGGAAAGAGCACATCAGGTTACGCCCCGGAATGTACATCGGGAAACTCGGCGACGGCTCATCAATGGACGATGGAATATACGTCCTCTTAAAGGAGGCAATGGACAATTGCATCGATGAATATGTGATGGGTTTCGGTAAGAAAATCGAAATTTCTATCAAAGACAAACAAGTAAAAGTACGCGATTATGGACGTGGTATTCCGCTTGGAAAGGTTGTAGATGTAGTTTCTAAAATTAATACAGGAGCAAAATATGACTCTGTAGCCTTTAAAAAATCTGTTGGATTAAACGGTGTGGGAACGAAAGCAGTGAACGCACTTTCAAGTTATTTCAAAGTTAGTTCTGTGCGCGATGGTCAAATTAAAACAGCCGAATTCGAAAAAGGTCAGATAATTACTGATGCAGAAATCGCTGCAACCAACGACCAGAGAGGAACTACCGTATTTTTTCACCCCGATGAACAGATTTTTGGAAACTATAAATTCATCAATGAATATGTAGAAAAAATGATTTGGAATTATGCTTATCTCAATACAGGTTTGAGCATACATTTCAACGGACAGGTTTATAAATCAGATAGAGGTTTATATGATTTATTAGAGCAGAATTTATCTGGTGAGCCATTGTATCCAATTATTCATTTAAAGGGTGAAGACATTGAGATAGCAATGACACATGGTAACCAATACAGCGAAGAGTATTATTCGTTTGTAAACGGTCAGCATACTACCCAAGGTGGAACACACCAGGGAGCTATTCGTGAAGCAGTTGTAAAAGTTGTGCGCGATTTTTACAAGAAAGATTTCGATGCCAACGATATTCGCCAATCTATTATTCTGGCAGTCAGCATTAAAGTAATTGAACCAGTTTTCGAATCTCAGACCAAAACCAAATTAGGTTCTCAGAATCTAGGACCAGAAGGTCCAGCAATTCGAACATTTGTGCTGGATTTCTTAAAAAAAGAATTAGATAATTATTTGCACCGCCACCCAGATGTTTCTGAAGCTCTTTTGCAGAAGATTATTCAAAGTGAAAAAGAAAGGAAAGACCTGAGTGGTATCCGCAAATTGGCAAGAGAAAGAGCTAAGAAAGTAAGTTTACATAATAAGAAACTCCGCGATTGCAGGGTGCATTACAATAGCAATCATCAGGATAGGTTAAATACTACGCTGTTTATTACCGAGGGAGATTCTGCATCGGGTTCCATTACCAAAAGCAGAGATGTAACTACGCAAGCCGTATTTAGCTTAAAAGGAAAGCCCCTAAATTGCTATGGTCTTACAAAAAAGATAGTTTACGAAAACGAAGAGTTCAATCTTTTGCAAAGCGCCTTAAATATTGAAGATGGGATGGACGATTTGCGCTACAACAATATCGTTATTGCTACCGATGCCGATGTGGATGGAATGCACATCCGCTTGTTAATGATTACCTTCTTCTTGCAATTTTTTCCAGATTTGGTAAAGCTCGGTCACTTGTACATTCTCCAAACGCCTCTTTTCAGGGTGCGCAATAAGAAAGATACTTATTATTGTTATTCGGAGGATGAACGAAAAAGCGCCATCGAAAAAGTTGGAAGAAATCCTGAAATTACCCGATTTAAAGGTTTGGGTGAAATTTCCCCAGATGAGTTTAAGCATTTTATAGGCAAGGATATCCGTTTAGAACCAGTAATATTTGGTAGAAATGATAACCTCGCACAATTGCTTGAATTCTACATGGGCAAAAATACTCCTGACCGTCAGTTGTTTATCATCGACAATCTGAAGGTAGAAAAAGATATTGCCGAAGAAGAAAAACCAGTAGAACAACTTACAGAGGCATAGCCTTATTTTGGGTTAATTCGCAGCAAGAAACTTCATCTAAAGTAATTATCTTATTTTTGCAGCATGGAAACAGTAGTTAGCGGTATTCGCAGCACCGGAAACCTGCATTTAGGTAATTATTTCGGAGCAGTTAAAAATTTTATTAAAATGCAAAAGGAACACAACTGTTTCTTTTTTATTGCTGATATGCATGCCCTTACTACGCATCCTAAACCTGGAGATTTTAAAAATGGAGTGCGCAGTGTAATGATAGAGTACCTTGCATGTGGCCTCGATCCTGAAATTAGTACTTTATTTGTGCAAAGCGATGTGCCACAGATTCCCGAATTGTACCTGCTTTTTAACATGTATGCTTATGTAGGTGAATTAGAAAGATGCGCATCGTTTAAAGAAAAAATTCGCAAACATCCTGATAACGTAAATGCCGGCTTGCTTACTTATCCGGTGTTGATGGCAGCAGATATCATTATTCACCGCGCTACAAAAGTTCCAGTTGGAAAAGACCAGGAACAGCACCTCGAAATGGCCCGTAATTTTGTGAATCGATTTAACCATTTGTATGGAAATGATTATTTCCCAGAACCTACTGCTTTTAATTTTGGAGAGGCTTTGGTAAAGGTTCCTGGCTTAGATGGTACAGGCAAAATGGGTAAGAGTGAAGGAGAAGGAAATGCTGTCTTCTTAAATGATGCTCCTGAAGTGATTCGCAAAAAAGTGATGCGAGCCGTTACGGATAGCGGACCTAGCGCGGCAAATCAGCCAAAAACGGAGCCTGTTCAAAATTTATTTTCATTGATGAATTTGGTCAGTAAAAAAGATACAATTCAGTCTTTTGAAGACGCTTGGAACAATTGCACCATTCGCTATGGTGATATGAAAAAACAACTTGCAGAAGATATTGTAACTTTCGTAGCACCAATACAGGAGCGGATGAAGGAAATTGCTTCCGATGAAAAGTACCTTAAAAATACAATTGAGATGGGTGGCGAAAAAGCAAGAATAAGCGCCGCGAAAACCTTGAAAGATGTTCGTGAAATTATTGGATTTTTAAACGCGTAATGTCAGAATCACTTTATTTTACAACTGAAGCAGAAAATCGTACTGCAAGATACTCGGAATTGCTTCCTCAGTTGAAAGCCTTGCTGGAAGCAGAAAACGATACAATTGTTTTGTATGCCAACATTGCTGCAGCTTTAAAAGAAGCATTTGACTTTTTCTGGGTAGGTTTTTATAGAGTTCAAGAAAATCAATTGGTTTTAGGTCCATTTCAAGGTCCAATTGCATGCACCAGAATTCAAAAGGGCAGAGGTGTCTGTGGAAAAGCTTGGGAGCTAAATCAAATTATAATAGTGCCAAATGTTGATGAGTTTCCAGGTCATATTGCATGCAGCAGTGAAAGTAAATCCGAAATAGTGCTGCCGGTTTACAATAGCAATAAGGAAATTATTGCTGTGTTAGATGTTGATAGCAATAAGTACAACGATTTTAGCAATATTGACCAAAACGGACTCTCCCAAATAGTAGCATTTATTTCAGAAAATGTTATTGCATGAAAAATGCACAAAACCTGATTATTGCATTTACCTTTTTACTGCTCATCATTGCATGTGCCAGCAGAATGCCCCCAACTGGCGGCCCTAAAGATACTGCAGCACCTTTAATTGTAAGCAGCACACCCGATTCAGCTGGAACCAATTTCCAAGCACAAATACTCACTTTTACTTTCAATGAGTTTGTTGAGCTGAAAGATGCTGGTGCTGGTATTTTTATTTCTCCACCAGTTAAAACGCCTCCTGAAGCGATATTAAATGCCAAAACGCTCAAGTTAAAATTCGAAGAACCATTCGACTCAAATACAACATATCAAATTAATCTTTCAAAATCAATTGCAGATTTAACAGAAGGAAATCTTATAAAAGACGAAGCATTTGTTTTTTCTACTGGAAGCATTATTGATTCACTACAATTCTCTGGTTCCGTTGAAGATGGATTTACAAATCAACCTGTAAAAGATGCATTAGTAATGCTTTACATGACGCAAGATGATAGCTTGCCGTTAAAAGAATTGCCTCGTTATTTTGCAAGAAGCAGAGAAGGAGGGAAGTACACCATCAGTAATATTAAGCCAGGAAAATATAAATCATTTGCATTATTAGATGGTAATAAAAATTATTTATTTGATCAGGCAGAAGAGAAAATTGGATTTATTGAAAATGAAATAGAAATTAATAAAAAAATAAATGACAATAATAATTTCAGATTATTTCAAAATCCTTCTACAGTTCAGAAATTATTAAGAAAAAAATTAACGCAACCAGCAACTATTTCATTGAGATATTCAAAGAAGGTTGATACTTGGAAAATTAATTGGTTAAGTCCTTCTGAAGGATTACCAGTATATATGGAAGAATATAAAGGAAAAGATTCATTAGTTGCGGCATTGGGAAAATCAGAATTAGACAGCATTGTATTTATTTCTGAAGTTATTTCCGACGGAATTATTAAATTAGATACCATTAAATTTGAACCAAATAAATTAAAAAAATTAGGTGGAAAAAGAGGTTCAAATAATAATATTGATACATTAATTAAAATAAGTAATAATTTAGAATTAGGGAAATTAAGAGAAGGAGATACCTTAATATTTAAAGGACAAGCTCCATTCTCCAAAATTAATAAAGATAAAATTATTACTAAAATTGATGGTAAATTAATTGATGTTCAAATATCAGATCTTCAGTCAGGTAAAGCCATAAAATCCATTAATTTACACAGTATAACTTTTTCAGAAAAAGAAACAAATATTGTTTTTTACCCTGGCGCTTTAGAAGATATTTATGGAAGAAAAAATGATACTGTTAAAATTGCATTTAAACCCTTCGAAATAGATGATCTTGGATCAGTTTCATTTTCTTTAAAACTCGATTCTGCAAGCGTTCCCATGGTGTTTGAGTTGTTAAATAAAGAAGGGAAAATTATCAGTACTAAATCGGGCAAAAATAATGATTTACTATTTTTTGATAAATTAATTCCCGGTAATTATTCAGCAAGAATTATTCTTGATATAAATAATAATGGAAAATGGGATACTGGTAATTATTTCCAAAAAATACAACCGGAAAAAATGATATTCTACAAAGAAGAAATTACCATTAGACCAAGCTGGGACCTGGAATTAATAATTAACAAGTAATAATCACAAATTTCTCCTTTCCCCTTTCCCCTTTTTACTTTCTACTTTCTACTTTCTACTTTCTACTTTCTACTTTCTACTTTCTACTTTCTACTTTCTACTTTCTACTTTCTACTT
>JAIXYK010000013.1 GCA_027490225.1 Bacteroidota bacterium
ATGTAAAATTACCATTCGCAGGATTCTTAATACTTGTGCCAAACCAAACCTCAAATCCATCAGGAAATGGTTGACTAAAACCTCCTGATTTCACATTAATTGTTATTTTTCCAAAAGTTGTAAAATTTAAAGCAGGAGAAACAAACCAATCAATTACTGTATCGGTTTCATTTGCACCTACATTGTAATCATGAGAAACACAAGTCGGGGAACTCAAATCACTTCCCCCATATCCCCAGTTATAGCTGCTTAAAAACCCTGTTCTAAATTCTTGCCAGCCGGCTTTTTGAGCTTGTGTATCAAAACCTGTAGTGTAAGGCAAAGTTAATCCTTGAGCAAAAACAGAAATATTCGTAATTGCAAAAAATAATAAAATGAATAAATTTTTCATGTTGTTTTGTCAGTGATTATAGTGCTGACGCTGCACTTTTTGTGATGGTTAAAAAAACTTAATTATTAAATATCGAATTAAATAATTATTTGGCAAAATATTTAAAAACACATAATTAAAAAATCCCGCCTCTACTCTATTTCAGGCAAAGACGGGAATTTTTTAAAATCTAAATACCTTATCTCACAATTAATTTTCCGCTCTTTTCACTTTGCTTGCTGATTACCTTGTAGAAATAAACACCTGCTGCTTTTCCTGTAGCATCAAAAGTTGCTGTTTTACCTGATTCGGCAGGAATCTGAGCCACAATTTCACCTAAAACATTGTATACAAAGATGGTTGAACTGCTTCTATCTGAAGTATTTACCAAAAACTGAGTAGTTCCGCTAAAAGGATTAGGGAAAACATTCACCATTGTTTCGGTTTTCAATTCATTAATACTTAAGAATCTATCTATGGTATGAATTGTAGTGTTGGTGCGAATTGGCTCATTAAAGTCAAAATAAATATCTGCAAAGTTGTTTAACACTGTTCCATCCACTTGATTCTGAACAGGCGAAATACTGAAGTTCACAAAACCAATACTTCCAATTGGATCTGAAGTACTATCAGGCAACATGATGTTATTGAATGTCCAGCGAATTACGCGTGTTTGCTGATTGATATTTACAGTGTAATTATCCGAAGAAGTATTCATAGTAAAAGTTTCCAGAATAAAATCTGTGCTAATTGTATCGATTAATACCACATTCACTGCAGGAGCTGTACCTGTATTTTGAAAACGAATGGTATAATCTAAGCGCGTGTTTGGTAAAATCTTACCAGTTTCACCTATTCCATTTGGAACACCTTGTTTATCGTTTGGATCCCAAGAACCAACCACTGTTTGGTGCAAAGTATCAATATTGTTTAAAGGATAACTATCATTAATTGGTGTAACAATAACAGTATTAATAACTGGCGTTCCCAAAACAAGTGTAACAGGTGCTGTAACATTTTGATAAATATAGCTGCAATTACCTGGAGCTAAATTGCTAAAATTCCAAGTTGCCGAATTACCAATGGCATTAAAAATAGTTGGTGCAGGATTAAACACTGTTGGAGATGATATCGCTAATTGGGCATCCCAGTAATAGGTAAACGTTCCCGATTGTGCTGCAACACCATTGTTACAATAACTCAAATGTGTCATCACTGGAAAACCAGGCGTAACAGTTGAAATCTGGTTAATATTAGCTGATAAATCAATTAAATTAGGGTCAGCCCACAATCCAAAATTATTTCCAGAATAATTGGAACCTATATTAGCAGCATTTACAGAATATGTATTTGGAGCAATTGGCACTGTTATAACATAACCATTTCCCGGATTCGTTAAACTAACAACATAATTTCCGGGTACTACATTTAAGCTATAATTTCCATTAGCATTTGTACTGGTCCAATAATTTCCAATTTGTATTGACTTGTAGGCCGCTCCAGCCTCGCCAATATTTTGAATTCCATTATTATTTTCATCATAAAAAACAACTCCACTAATCGTTACAGCCTGATTCTGGTAACCAAAATCGAAACCTGAAATATTGCTTTCGCCGGTTACAGTGAATTGGTAACCTCCTCCAACAACTGGAAACGTTGGAAGAAACAATTGTTGCCAAAAACTAGAAGTGATAGTATAATCGCCAGGGAAAATTGAAAATGAATAGGCTCCATTTTCATCTGTAATTGCCCAAATACAATTGGTTGAATCTTGGGTTGATTGATTGAATTGACATAAATAAATGTAGGTATTAGAAAAAGGAAGTTCATCAACATCAAACAATCCATTTCCATTCGCATCATTCCAAACAACTCCAGAAACCTCGCTTGTATTTGCATTTCCTAAATCTACATTCACACAAGTGCTGTCGAAACAAGCTCCATCAGCGAAAACACAAATTTCTTGCACACCTCCAGTTATAAAATCTAGAATTGTATTTGCGCTAGTAATTTGTTGCCAATTTTGATTGCCTTGTAAGTTATAGTAATAGGATGGATTAAAATTCTCAATCGTTAAATTAACCTGATTTCCTATTACTTCAGTCAGCAAAGAAATATTATAAGTACAAGGAACATTAATATTGATGCAGGTTTGCTCGGTGCAACCCAAAGCATTTGTTGCCGTTAAGCAAACTTGGTGTTGTCCTTCAGTAAAAGGGTAGGTAAAACTTGTTACCATTTGATTGAATGGAACACCATCAATCGTCCAACTTAATGAAGCCCAGGTTTGCCCGCTCGAAGCGCTAATTTGCCAGTTACCATCGTTCAAGTTTAAAGTATTTATATTTAAGTCTGAACAAGAAATTTGGGCAATCCATCCAGGAAATACTGCAGATGCATCTGAAGTAAAGTTAAAAGTTAAAGCACCATCATTACTTGTTGAAACAAAACTAAATGGATTGTTGAAGGAACCTGTTAAATTAGCTAATAGATTACCACTTACGTTTGCACCATTGTAAATTTTCAAATAATCATAAGCTGTCTCTGTATTAAAGCTAGTAAAAGTTACTTTGATTTTAGCATTTGGTGTAGATGGGAAAATAGTAAAGGTATAATTTTCATTATTTTGATAAGCCGTCGCACCACCAGCATCTGTAAATAAGGCGCTGCAAAGCGTGCTTGCACCATTCTGAATAGCAACACTCGGCCCACCAGTAGAAAAGCAGCCTACACTAACAGTGGTGCTAAAATTTTCAGTACAACCACAACTATCGATTATTGTTAAATAGACTGGATAAACCCCTGAACCTGAAAATGTAAAAATTGGAGAAGGTGTTGTAAATTGTTGATTTTGAATATTCCACAAATAAGAATAATTCCCGCAACCTCCTGTTATTGTTGATGTAAATGAAGCTTCAAGTCCATTAGTGTTTGCATTTATTTGTCCATCAAGATTTGAGCATGGAGCTAAAGTAATTGTTTGACATAAAGTGTCTATGCATCCGTTTGCATCGGTCCCGATAACACAGTAATTATAATAATACGATTGTGTAGAATAAATATGAGAAGCTGTATATGCAGAAGTCATAATACCATTTTGTGAAGTACCATCTCCAAAACTAATTTGAATATCTATAGGGAAGGCCGGAGCACCATTGCTTGTTAACACCAAAACCATTTGATTTTGATTTAAACTTGACTGAGCATTCAAAAAGTTATTTGAACAAGGCCCATCAGTAACTATAAAATTATTGCAAACAGTATCTGTGCAGCCTGTTGCATCCATAACAGTTAAACAAGCACTGTAATTCCCATTATTGAATGTTAGCGTTGGATTTGATAAATTGGATTGAAAGCCATTACTAAATTGCCAATTGTAAGTTACGGGTAATTGTGCATTTTGGAATTGTACATTCTGAAAAGCAACAGCTCCATTTCCTAAATTGTTTGAGGTAAAACTTGGGCTAAAGTCGCAAACTTGTTCCTCAATTACGACTGTATAAACACCCGAAAAACATGTTGATGTTTGGAGTGAATCATAAATATTTAACGTAATTAAAAATGTTCCTGACTGTGCATAAACATGAGAAACTGATTGTCCAGTTTGGGTGCTCCCATCTCCAAAATTCCATATGTAAACATATGTTGGTAATGGAGGTGTTTCCGTTGTACCCATTAAATTTACAACTGCCCCATTTTGATTCAACAATTCAACAGTGGCTAAATTGGGACATTGGGAATATGCAGGTTGAGAAAAAGCTAGTGCAATAGCTAGTAGCGAATAAAAGTAAAATTTGTGTAGCATTTTGTGATGATTTAATTGGTTTATGTAAATGTAGAAAAACCATTTAACATACAACGTTTTACCAATTTTTATTTCACTAAAAGCTCACAGACTTGCTATAAAACTACCTATCTCTGTCGCGCTCTCTTTTTTGCATTATTTGCAAAGGATTTCCAGATATTTTCTTGTGAATAGCACGATTTCTAAAGATATCAATTCCTGCATATATAGCTTCTCTTAAAGAATCTGCATCGGCCAGATTTTTCCCCGCAATATCATAAGCTGTTCCATGGTCAGGTGAAGTGCGCACAAAAGGTAAACCTGCTGTAAAATTAACGCCTTGGTGAAATGCAATCGATTTAAATGGTATTAATCCTTGGTCATGATACATAGCCATTACTCCATCAAATTTATTCCAAGTACCAACTCCAAAAAAACCATCTGCTGCATAAGGACCAAATGCTAAAATCCCTTCATCATTTAATTTTTGAACAGCTGGAGCAATAATGTTTTGCTCTTCTTTTCCAATCAATCCATTGTCACCCGCATGTGGATTCAAACCTAAAACTGCAATTCTCGGTTTTGTAATTCCGAAATCTTGAATAAGTGATGCGTTCATCACTTTTACTTTTTGAATGATTACATCTATTGACAATTTTGAAGCAACTTCTTGAATTGGAATATGTCCTGTAACAGTTCCTACTCTTAGCTTGTCGCTAATTAGTAGCATTAAATACTGTTTCTCATTAGCCCTTTCTGCAAGGTATTCTGTATGACCTGGAAAACTAAATTCGTTGCTCTGAACGGTACTTTTATTAAATGGAGCGGTAACCAAGACATCAATTTTCCCTGCTATTAAATCATCGGTTGCTCTTTGCAATGCGCGCACTGCCCAAAAACCTGCGGCATGAGAAATCACGCCAGGTTCTATGGTAATATCAGCATCCGAAAGGTTTATAAAATTACAATGATTCTTTGCAATATGGTCAGCATCTTGAATTCCAAAAAAGTTAAAATCTTGTGTATTTAATATCTTTCTGTAAGCCGTTGCAGCTTTATGTAATCCGTAAACAACGGGAGCACACAATTCGAGCATTCCACTATTTTCGAAAGTTTTGATGATGGTTTCGTACCCAATTCCATTAAAATCTCCATGTGTTATTCCAACGCGTATCAATCTGTCATTTAACTCACTCATACTTCTGCTTTAGTCCTAATAAAATCAAACAATAACCTCACCCCCGAACCTGTTCCACCTTTTCCTCTGTATGCATCTGGTGCATCTAAAAAAGCTGGTCCAGCAATATCCAAATGCACCCATGGATATGTTGTAAATCTTTCTAAAAATTTAGCTGCAGTTGTGGCGCCTGCAGTAATACCTCCAATGTTTTTGATATCTGCAATATCACTTTTTAACAATTCCGAATAATCGTCCCACAATGGAAATTCTACCAAACGCTCGTGAACTTGATTTCCGCTCGCTTTTAGCTTATCAAAATCGTCTGTTGCTGTTCCCAGTGCAACGATTCCATATCTTCCAATTGCCCTAGCTGCAGCTCCAGTTAAGGTTGCTAAATCAACCACAAACAAAGGGTCATACTTTTGCGCATATACCAATGCATCGCTCAAAATCAATCTTCCTTCTGCATCTGTATTCAATACTTCTACTGTTGTTCCATCAGAGATAGTAATTACATCTCCAGGCACCACTGCATTTCCGTCTGGTCTGTTGTCTGTAACTGGTGCTAAACCAATTACCCAAACAGGCAAATTCGCCTTGGCTATTGCATATAAAGCGCCCGCGACAGCTCCCGCTCCTCCCATATCGCATTTCATTGTTGCCATGCCCTCTGTTGGTTTTAAACTCAATCCACCAGTGTCATACACCACACCTTTTCCAACAAAAATGTAGGGTTTCTTATTTACTGCACCTTTAGGCTTATGCTCCATGGTGATAAAAACCGGAGGGTCAATTGAACCTTTATTTACAGCCAATAAACCGCCCATTTTTAAGGATTCAATTTTAGCTTTATTAAAAACATCTACTTTAAATCCAGCCTCTTTTCCCATTTTCTGAACTTCCTTGCCTAATTGCGCTGCAGTTAAAAATGATAATGGCTCATTTACCAAATCTCTCGATAAATACACAGCATCAACCTGAATTCCTAATAATTCTATTTCGCTTTTTGAAATTCCTTCGCTCAAGACTTCAATGGTGTTCAAGGAATTGGTTTCATTTTTTGCACTTGCTCTGTATTTTATAAACTGATAATTCCCTAAAGCCAAACCTTCAACGAATGCAAGTGTTTCAAGGTTTTTTCTGGAAATATCTTCGACTTGAATTTTAGTAATTTTCTGACTATTAATAGCGCCTAAAAATCCATTTCCTGCTAAACGGCATTGTTCTAAAGTTAAGAAATGTGTCTTTTTATTTTCAATGATATAAATGAAAATAAAACCATCATATGTATTTACAGTGATACTTTTCTTTTCTAATTTTATTTGATTTTTCACGAAAGCCGATTGCTCTTTCGATAAACCAATGGCTGCGATATCTTTATCACCAGAAACTATAACAATTCTGTTGTTTAAGTTGGCTTTATTTATTTTCTTAATTTGAATAGTTGACATAAAAATTTGTTATTGGGCAAATGTAAGGATAGTAGTGAATTAAAAAAGTAGAACTTATTTGAAAACTATTTACCTTTCAACTTGTTTAAAATGGGTAATGGAGACACAAAAATTATTAGATAAAGCACTGAATTTCGAATGGTTAAGCATAGAAGAAGGTGTATTTTTACATAGCAATGCAGCAACGGCCGACTTAATATTCGTGGCAAACGAATTAAGAAAGATTCAAAAACCCGATGGAAAAGTCACCTGGATGATAGATAGAAATGTAAACACCACCAATGTTTGCATCGCCAATTGTAAGTTCTGCAATTTTTACAGAATTCCTGGTCACAAAGAAGCGTATATTACTACCATGCCTCAATATGCTCAAAAAATTGAGGAGATGAGAAAACTGGGTGGAGACCAGATGTTGCTGCAAGGCGGGCACCATCCAGAATTAGGAATTGATTTTTACGAAAATTTATTCAAAGAACTAAAAGCAAATTTCCCCGATATTAAGCTGCATGCACTTGGGCCACCTGAAATTGCACATATTTCGAAATTGAGCAAACTCAGTCATACAGAAGTTTTAACACGCTTAAAGGCTGCAGGCTTAGATTCATTACCAGGAGCTGGCGCTGAAATTTTAAACGATCGTGTGCGTCGCATGATTTCTAAAGGAAAATGTACCGGAAAAGAATGGTTAGATGTTATGCGTGCTGCACATCAACTGCACATTACGACATCAGCAACTATGATGTTTGGTCACATTGAAACCATCTACGAACGTTTTGAGCACCTTGCATGGTTGCGCCAGGTGCAAAGCGAAAAACCTGAAGATGCCGATGGATTTTTAGCTTTTATACCATGGCCATTTCAAGATGATGGCACATTGCTTAAGCGTGTAAAAAATGTGAGCAATACTATTAACGCAGAAGAATACATTCGCATGATTGCTTTAAGCAGAATGATGCTGCCAAACGTTAAAAACATACAAGCTTCTTGGCTCACAGTTGGCGAACAAACCGCACAATTATGTCTCCACGCTGGAGCCAACGATTTTGGTTCTATTATGATTGAAGAAAATGTAGTTTCAGTAGCAGGCGCACCTCACAGATTCACCGCCAAAGGCATTCAAAAAGCCATAAAGGACGCAGGTTTTGAACCACAATTAAGAACCCAGAAATATAAATTCAGAGAAATCCCTGCGATGATGGAAGAACAGGTGATTGATTATTGAAAGTATAAAGGGGAAAGTATAAAGGGGAAAGTATAAAGTATAAAGGGGAAAGTATAAAGGGGAAAGTGTAAAGGTGAAAGTATAAAGGTGGAGGTGCATAGATAATGTTGACTGTTTTCAATTTAACAAATTGGTTAGGAAGCTATATTTCAAACAAAAATGTAAACCCCGAAGGGGTGACATTATTGTAACAAAAGCTCTTATCAACTTTATGAAACATCAAAGGCTAAAAAAACATGTTTCTTAAATGCAAACCCCGAAGGGGTGACATTATTGTAACAGCAACTCCACTTAACTTGATGCTGCTCTGCAGGCTCTAACACTTCATCCTTCCTAAAAAGCCCGCGCAAGTGGGTGAGGCAAATAGCTTGCTGACGTAGGAAGCAACTATAGCCGAACACGCGACCCAAAGGGGTGCGCCCTTAAAAAAATCTACTTGATTAATCCCAAAAAAGCAGCCTCAACGCCTGTTTCTGGTCCTTCGGCGGGAGCTTGATAAATCTTGCCATTGCTATCTATAAGCATATAATTGATCACGTCTTTTCGTTCTAACCAGCTGGAAATGTTTGCGTTCGCTGAAGATGCGGAAGCGATAGGAAAAGGCAATGCTAGGTTTTTTGCAACAGCTTCGATGGTGCTTTCATCTGCATCTGCAACGACAATAAATTCAATTTTTGCCTGGTACTTTTTATAGATGCCTTTTAAAAAAATAATTTCTTGTTGGGTTAATTGATTAAATAATGGGTAATAACAAAAATAAATCGCTTTTCCATTTAATTTACTCAAATTAATTTCATTTTTATTTCTTGCATCAATCAAGGTCAATTCTGCTGGTTTATTGCCAACATCAAATTTAGAATAATGTAGAATAATTGCATCAATACTGGATACTATTTCAGGAGATTTTTCCAGCATTTTAGCTTCTAAAAGTAAGCTTAACAAATATTTTTTTTCGGGTTGTTTAACTTGAAATAATTCGTTCAATCCTTGTAAAAAAACTAACTTTTTAATTTCCGTTGAAAAAATAACACTATCTTTTGAAAACTCCGCTAACAGATCAGTGTAGCCTTTCTTATTGGAAATCAACGCATTTAATTGTTCCCCTTTTTTGCTATTTTTATATTGAATAAAATAGCCTTTGTATAAAGTTGAAAATGCATCTTTCCAAGCAAGATTAGTGAATTGTAATTGATTATCACTAAAATATTTTTTACTTGCATCTTTTCTGCTTCTGGCGTTAGCACTAATTTCTACATATGCTATTTTGTATTTTAAATATTCTTTTATATACACAGTATTGGTATCTTTAAAATGCAATAACATAGAATCACAAAATGCTCTTGTTTGCTTTGCAGGAAGTGGGGCACCTTCTCTTTTTGAAGCTCTGAAAAAGAAATTATTACATGCCATATTAATATCTTGAATACTCTTATTTAAGATATTGATATTTATAATTTCTAAATCTAAACCATTATAATTTAAAATAACTGTATCGTTAGCTGCAACATATAGCTCTATTTCGGCATTACTACTAAATATTAAAATGGGAATAATATTAGAATTAAATTCGATTTCGCTGCTTCCTATTTTATTATTTAATTTTATATTTCCTAAAGGAATTTCTTCGGCAATTATTGGTTCCTTAAAGGTTACTATTCTAAATTCCTGAGTTTGTGGTGCAGTAGATTTAACAGTTATATATGCTTTATTTTGAGCAAATAAATTAGCAGAAATTAATACGAATAAAACAATTAAATTCTTCATTTAAGATTTACTTCTTTAGGGACAAATGGAGCTGCATTCCCTCCATTTTTAATAATATCACGAATTATGGTGCTTGAAATTGCAGAATGTTCAGGTAAAGCCAAGATAAAAATAGTCTCGATTGAATTGTCCATTGCTTTATTTACTTGTGCGATGCCTCTTTCGAATCCAAAATCAGCAGAGGTTCTTAAGCCACGCAATATGTAACGTGCATTTTGTGATTTACAGTATGTAATGGTTAAACCTTCGTACCACTCCACTTTAACACGTGGCTCGTTTGCGAAAACGGCTTTTATCCAATTACTTCGTTGCTCAACGGTAAACAAATTAGCCTTGGTTGAATTTTTACCAACAGCTATAATTATTTCATCAAATAAATCTAATGCTCTTCTAACTATGCTCTCGTGACCTAATGTAAATGGGTCGAAAGAACCCGGAAATACTGCTATACGTTTCATATTTCGTTTGAATTTTGAAATATAGAAAAATGCACTTTTCCATATTTTCTAATATTAATTAATTGAGGATGTTCAAACTGAACTTCTTTAGGGTGTTCAATAATAAGCAAGCCATCTTCTTTTAATAATTCTTTTTCCCAAATATTGGTTAGTAGTACTTGGTATTTTGGGAAATCGTAAGGTGGATCTGCAAATATTACATCAAATTTTTCTCTTAAACGTTCTATGGCAACAAATACATCTAAATTAAAAATCTTTAAATTATAAATATCCATTTTCTGTGTGGTTTGTACCAAAAACCGCATGCAATCTGCATTCTTATCAACTGCAGTTATATGCTGTGCACCACGTGAAAGAAACTCCAAACTGATATTTCCAGTGCCGGAAAATAAATCCAACACATCAATTTCCTCAAAATCAATTCTATTATTTAACCAATTAAAAAGTCCTTCTTTTGCAGTATCCGTTGTAGGTCGCACCGGTAAAGATGTGGGCGCCTCAATTTTCTTTCCTCTAAATTTTCCGCTAATAATTCTCATAAGCAGGATGCAATAAAATGGTATTAAATGCTGATTTTAAATTATTTTCTTCGCCTGCAAAAACTGGAATGGCAGGTTCATATTCAGTTGTAAAAATAGCTACATCGCGCACAAATTCATACACTGCTTCATAAATCGAAGAACCCACTTCAATTTCGCCAAACAACTTCAATGGAATTAGCTCTCTGCTCAAATCGTGCTCATGAAATACAGCTAAAACAAAATACAGAAATTCATCAGAATTCTGGAAATTAAATGTATTGTAAAATTGTAATTTAAAGTCTTTAATGTAAATAATATCAAAACTAAAATCATGCACATAAGCGTATACTCCAGTGGCTAACTTGTTATGCTGAAAAATATGCTGAAATAAATAAGTAGCATAATGTTTAATTGTAACTTGATTAAAAACAGACTTAATTACCGCATTCAAATTTTCCTTAAATCCATAAATTAAATGTGCATCAATGTTTTTTACAAAATCATCCTGAATAATATATGAATCTTCCAGTTTAAAATTAAAATGAAGGACTTCACTCGATTTTTCAGCATCAAAAAACGCAACTGGAACAAGGGTCTTGAAATTATTATCCAAAATGACCTCGATTTTATTAAAAACCGAACGTGTTAAGGCATGTGTTTGAAGAATTCTGGCAAGTACTTCATTGGCTTTTAAATGTTCATATCCATTTTCTAAACTGTACTGCTCTACCAAAGGGAAAGCAGCTGTTAATGGATCATAAACAGCAAGTTGTAGGCTCCGTTCGGCAATCAATAAACGTAATTCACATGAACGCGTTCTTTCCAAACTAAAAGCAGGATCAGCTATTTTATATAAAGCAGTAGGATAAAACATGAAATTGCAAATAGGTTTTTATCTTTGGGCAAGTTTAGCCTAAAACAACGGATTGACCAAAAACGACTTCATTTCTTTACTTAAAAAGAATTTTGTTTTTAACCCTACAGCAGGACAAGAGCAATTATTTAATGCATTAACGGATTATTTTTCCTCCAAAGAATTTAACCGCATTTTTGTAATACGCGGTTATGCGGGAACGGGAAAGACAAGTATAGTGCGTTCTTTGGTTAAAACGCTACCTCAAACAAGTTTAAAAACAGTGTTGCTGGCACCAACAGGGAGAGCTGCAAAAGTACTCGCTGCATATTCTGGTCAAACAGCATTTACCATTCATAAAAAAATATATTTCACCCAAACAGGCGATTTAGGAATGCACTTCGCCTTGCAGCAAAACCGACACAGACGCACCGTTTTTATTGTGGATGAAGCCTCCATGATTGGTGGAGAAAATTACGAATCCGAACATAATTTATTAGGCGATTTATTGCATTATGTAATGAGTGGCGACGAATGCAGGTTGATTTTGATTGGCGACACAGCCCAGTTACCGCCAGTTGGAATGGATGAAAGTCCTGCATTGTCTAAAAAGCAACTGGTAGAAAAATATTTTCTTCAAGTAAACGAAACAACCTTGAAAGAAGTAATGCGTCAAAGATTAGAATCCGGAATTTTGTGGAACGCCACACAAATTCGTGATCAAATTGAAGCCAATGAATCTATTTTCCCGGAATTAAAATATGCAGGTTTTCCTGACGTGAATTACATTACTGGAATGGAACTCGAAGACGCTTTAAACAGTGCTTACGGTAAATATGGAACTGATGAAGTTCTGGTGATAACACGTTCAAATAAAAATGCAAATTTGTATAATATGCAGATTCGTGCGCGCATCAGGTGGCAGGAAAATGAAATTAGTGCCGGCGATTATTTAATGATTGTGAAAAATAATTACCATTGGTTGCCCGAAACTTCAGGAGCAGGATTTATTGCAAATGGCGATACCGTTGTTATTCAGCGCTTAGGTAAATTTTATGAAAAAGGAAAATTCAAGTTTGTAGATGCAAGCATTCGATTTGTAGATTACCCTGAACAAGATGACTTAGACGTAAAGTTATTGTTGAATACCCTAGAAGGCGAACAATCGAACATGCCTTACCATGAAATGAAAGAGATGAGAGGAATAATTGAAGATGATTATGCCGACATTTTATTAAAAGGTGAAAGGATGCAAAAAATGCGGAAAGACCCTTTTTTAAATGCCTTACAAGTGAAATTTGCATATGCAGTAACATGCCATAAATCTCAAGGTGGGCAATGGAAATGCGTATTTATTGACCAAGGATATTTAACAGAAGAAATGTTGGACATTAACTATTTGCGTTGGCTTTACACAGCAGTAACAAGGGCTTCTGAAGTTTTATATTTCGTAAATTTTATTCCTCAGTTTTTTCCAGAAAATAAAAATTGACAATTGCTTCCTTACCAAAATAATTTGCCATTTGCTTCTCACTTTAGTTCATTTACATTTGCACCAAATGAAAAGGCTGCTCCTTCTGCTCTTATTTGTACAATCTAGTGTTATCTACGCGCAAGCACCACAATCTGCAAATGGGCCTATTAGCACTTTCGATTCTTCCAGTGTGAGCAGAGATTCTTCAAGGGTAGAATTCACGAACTTTAATACAACAGAAACAGGAAATAATACTTTCAAAAAATTCAGTTACACTTTAGATAAAGTGCAGTTCTATATGCCAGTTTACAGAACAAATATCATTAACTCCACTTTAGGAAATAATGGCTTACCTTATCAGCAATTAATATACAATCCAACATTTAATCATGGATTTAATTGGGGCTATGCTACTTTTAACTTGTATGAATATCAAGCAAAAGACGCAGTTTTTTATGATGCGCAATCGCCTTTTACACGTGCATTTTATGTGCAAGGCAGCAAACAGGAAGCGTTTTTTCAATTAGACCATACCCAAAATGTAGGCAAAGCGCTCAATTTTGGATTGTCGTACCAAAGAATAAATTCGGCAGGATTTTACACCAGACAAACTGCTGCAGCTACTGCTTTAAGGTTACATATTTGGTGGAGACCACAAAAATCAAATTACCAATTATTATTTGCAACCTCGTTTAACAATCAAGTTGCATTCGAAAACGGAGGCCTTACCCCTACCGGAGATTCTATATTCAGATATAACCTTGAAAATAACCGACAATTGCTCCCTGTATGGTTACAAAAATCGAGAAATAAGATTTTCAATAATTCGGTTCAGTTGCGCCAAACTTATGATTTGTTAAAGCCAAAAGCTGACACAAACGGAGTTTATAACCGTAAATCTACCATTCGTTTACAACATACTTTCAATTATTTATTCAGAAGAAATACCTTCGACGATGAAGACTTGAGCAGTGGATATTATACGCAAGTTACAGACAGTAATCAGTTGACATCCATTTACATATTACAACAATGGGAATCGGAAGCTGCCATTTTAAAACTGAGCAACGTTTCCGACACAGCATCGGGAATAAGCTGGGAAGCCAAAGGATTTTTAAAACAGCAGTTTGCTTATGCTGCTGCGCCATTTGCTTTTGGCATTCCTCAATTGGTTCAAAATGTGAGTAATCAAAGCGCTGGAGGCTTTATCCGTTTGAAGTTAAGAAAAGGAATATTATTAAATGGCTCCGCTGAATTGTTTTATGCTGGTTACAACGCCGCTGATGCAAAATTCGAAACTACACTTATTATAAAACCTAAAAAAGGAGTAAATATTGAAACCGGCATTAACAGTTTCACCCAAAATACCAATTGGCAAATGAGCCGGTACGCTTCAAATTTCGGCTCTTGGAACAATGATTTTAAGAAAGTTAGCAACCTCGATTTATATGGAAGCTTCAACTTAGAACGTTACCGAACCACCTTAAGAATCGGGGGAATTACTACTGGTAATTTTATTTATCTCAACACTTTTGGAGTTCCGCAACAAGCATCAGAAGCTGTGTTACTGCTTTATGCAAGACTTGAGAATAAATTAAATGTGGGTAAATTTTTCTTACAATCAACAGGTATTCTGCAACAAACAAGTGGTGCTGATGTGTTGAGAATTCCATTGTTTCAATTACAGGAAAGCCTCTATTTTAGAACGTTTCTTAACAAAAAATCAGAATTCAGAATTGGGGTGGATTTAATGGCATGTTCTGCATTTAATGCCAATCGTTACCAAGCGTTTAGTGGTTTGTTTTATTTGCAAAATGAAGATAAAAACGCAGGATTAATTCAAGCAGATTTCTACATCAGCACTAAGATTAGAAGGGTTTTATTCTTTGCTAAATTGGAACATTTTAATGCTGGCATGAATGGCTATGGTTATTCGTTAACCAGGTTCTACCCCATTCCCGACAGGAATTTAAAGTTAGGTTTAAGCTGGACATTTTTCGATTAAAGTTTGATTTTAGACTTTTTTCACGGAAAATATTGAATCTATTTCTAGGTTGTTTTTGCTGTTAATTGTTGAAACGTTCGCTGCACTCATTATTTTTATCACCACGAACATAGCGGACACTGAGCTTGACGAAGTGTGGTTGTTGAACAGAGATAACAAAGAAATCTAGAATAAAAAAATAGAATAAAAAACTCCGTGTTCACTTCAATTAACTTAATGCCCCCTCACGTGCCACAAGCTCTGTGAACTCTGTGCTACAACCTCAGTGAGCTCCGTGCTACATTTTTTTGAAGAGAAAATAGTCTCAGAAAAACATCACTGTGCTCTGTGCCACAACCTCAGTGCGCTCCGTACTGCATTTTTTCAAAGAAAAAGAAAAAATAATCCGTGACCAAGTTTACAGCTTTGTGCTGCAAACTAAGAGCTATTCAAACTATCTATGACACACAATAATTACTTTTTTAATATCCAAAAAATAATATTAATTTATAAAATAAATAGTTGAATTATTTTTTATTTCATTCTTAACCTACAATACTCACTCTTTGATTAAACTTTATGATAATTTTTGTTGAATTTAGAGTTGATACCTTATTCAGAATCCAAAATATACTATACATTTGATTTTTAACGAATAAATTTTATTAAAAATTTGTCTCAATTAAATCGCTTCTATGATTTCAGAAATAAATAAGTCGTTTAAAACAAACTCAACATCTATTTTAACATCAATAGTATGCTTGTTGGCCATTTGTTATTATTTATTTATCAGCATTCCGATGAATAAAGAAAACCTTGATACTTTTAATAGGGAAAGTTTAAAAGAATTTTCTAATATTTTCAATACCACACTTTCTGATTATTCCAATACTATTTCACCCTTAACTATGAAAAATATAGGAAAGGAGAATTTGAAAGTTAATGATGGCAATGAAACCGAAACTAAAAAGATCTATGAAATTTTTAACGAAACTGCTTCAATCGATTTAATTAATACGGAAAATAATTTTTTTACTGAGGGGATCATAGTTCAGAATATTGACATTGAAGCTATAAAAGATTCAGCAAATCAAATTTTCCTTGATAGAAAAATACAAATTAAGGTTGACAATTCCATTCAAGATAAAAATAGAAAACCTAAATATTCAACTCCAGAAAAAGAGTTGTATTTATATGATCGCATTTCAATTTCAAAAAATGAATTAAAGAAAAGACTTTCAGGTGGATCGCATTTCAAAAAATGGTGTATTATGATTGCTGATTCAAACAATACTTTCTTAAACCAAAATATTGAAAAACTTGAGCTCGATACCTTATACAAAAAACAATCTACTAAAAACGGAGTAAATGATTTTAGATTTTCAGATACGAGATTCTATTCTTTGACAACAACAATTCATGGATCTGATTTAAACTTTGTAATTATTGGAGGCATTGATAAACAAGAGTTTAATAACATGGCGAAGAAAGTCCCGTCTGAATATCTAACATTATTTGTGTTTGTATTCGTGTTAATAATTCTATTGTTGCCACTTTTAAAATCTATTGCGAGTGGTAAAGGAGAAAGTATCGGACAATTCGACCTAATTAGCACCTCAGTCTGTATTGGATTAATTGCCCTTCTTTTCGCAACTTTTTTTCTATCAAATTATTTAAGCAGAACTAATTTAGATAGCATAAATAGTGATTTAACAAGTATTAATAGAAAAGTCCGCAATGAATTAATTGCTGAATTGAACAATTATAAAAGAGAAAAGATTAAGGTTCAAAACAAATTGAATAGCCAGGAAATTGGCGATATCCATATAAATGTTAATGAATTACTAGGAAAAGGTAGAAGCAAAATAACAGAAAATAATCTTCAAAACTATTTCATACTAAATAGTAAATCTGAACTTATTAGGACTGTTGGAACAAAATCATTTCTTAGAAAAAATATAAGCGATAGAGATTACATTAAAGCACTAAAACCTTCTAAATTTAATAATGCTTTTTCTGCTGTATATTCAAAATCAGATAATAAATTCAAATTTGTTTGGATAAAAAAAGAAGCTTTTGTTAGAGGACTTTTCATGATAGACGGTTTTGATTGCTTTGCTTACACACCAAGATTTCGCGACAAGTTAAAGTTTAAGGAAGGAAGTGGATTTTTACTTTGTAATTCAACTGGAAACGTCTTATTCAATAGCGATACAGTAAGAAATTTAACAGAAAATTTGTATTTAAACTCCTACAAATCGGCAGAAATTTTAAAACTATTTAGATATGAGAAAAATAGAAATTTCAAATTAACTTATAATGGTAAAAATACTGCCTTCGTTGCTACTAAACTTGAAGATAGTTTTAGTAATTATCCTATCTATTTAATCTCATATAAGGATCTTAGTTTCGAGGATAATCTGCACATGTTTGCATTTATTAATACTTTTATTATTGGATTATTCTATGGATTATTACTCATATTCTTTGCATATCTTTATTCATATCTGTATAATAGAAATAGTATTAAACTATTTTCCAAGTCAAATTTTTATTGGTTATTCCCAGATAACAGCAGAAGAAGTGAATATAATTTTCTAATTATACTAAATGCTGCGGCTTGTTTATTATTTTTTATTTTCCTATTTATTCCTAATAAAGATTCGCTTTTCTTCACTATAATAAATGGTATAAATCTCATATTTATTAACTACTTCACGTTAGCACAAAGAGAATACAATTTTACATTTTCAAGCTTTCTGAAAGCCAAAACTACCTATTGGTTTATATTTACTTTAATTGTAGGTAGTTTAATCATTCCATTTATTCTACGCCATTATAATTATTCTGAACTAGGCATATTTACTGCTGTTTTGAGTCATTTCGTTTTTCTATTTTATTATAAAAAATATACAATGATTAAAAAAACAGTTTACGATGAAAAAAACTACCATAAGCCAAATGTAAATTTTGTTTTTTCTAAATATATCACATCATTATTATGTGTTATATTTCTATTTATTCCATTAATTTTTACTCTAAATTCCTTTAATAATCAAATAAATAAAACGAAAATTTTATTTGAAAATGATAAAATTGAAAACAACAATGTAACTCCTGAAAGAAACAATGAAAAATTCTTTGAAACAGTTTCCATCATGAAAGCTCCTTCAAATGATGTGATGGAAATGGAGGAATTAATAGACAATAGAAGTTACAATTCATATATCTCTTTAACTGATTATTCTAATCCCTTTAAAAGTCCGAAGTTTTTATTGTTTTTGCTTTCAATCATTGCAATAATTTTTATCATTTATAATTTTGTATTATTCTTCAATAAGAGGTATTTTTTAGTAGACCTTGCTGAAGCATACAGGGTAAATTACTTTAAAAATAAAAATTCGTTTGCCAATTTTAAAGTGATTATTCCTCCGTTTAATCATATTGATTTAGTAAATGTCGAAAAATACGATCGCTTAATTGAAGATGAGCATAAAAGCCTGATTCAGAATGAATGGATTAGTAAAATTCCAGGTAAAACTTTAAGTCCGCTAAATAAAATTAACCTTATAAATTTAGATAACTTTAAAAATTATAAAGAAAAATACCTTGAGTTATGGAACTCATTAAGTAATGAACAAAAATTTGTTTTAGGTGATTTTTCAAATGACCATTTTGTAAATTATGAATACAAAAAGGTTCTTTTGGAATTGATGGAATTAGGATTTGTTATCGCCGATCCATTAAACGGCCGATTAAAAGTAATGAATTATGGTTTTAGAGATTTTGTAAGGAAACAACTTAAAAATGAATCCGATACTGTTATAGAAAGCGAAAAACTTGCAGGCAATTCAAAATTCTCCAATTACAGAGTTCCAGTATTAATTATTGGCTCAGCTGGCTTACTGCTGATGGTTTATTTATACAAAGAAAGCTTTAACGAAGTTATGTTCATTGGAGGTTCTTTAATAAGCGCATTTGGTATAATTAGCAAATTTGTTGATAGTTATAAAAAATAGAAGAATGAATAATGAAGTCTAATAGCATAATTTAATTTTTGCTTATCTAGATATTCAAGTCTTTTGAAAATAATACAATAAAAAAAGCCCTGCTTATTACTAAACAGGGCTTTCTATTTTTTATTAAAAAACTACTTAATGCGAATGTGCTTCTTCATGCGCTGAAGTATCATTTGTTGCCTCAGCTCCTTCTGGAGACTTACAGCAAGCTTTTGTTCCTTCTGCACCCATTTCTTTGCATTCAGTACCATCGTTGTGCGCACACATTTGCTTTGCGTCATCCCAGGTACAAGCTTTTCCACTTACCATGCACATTCCAGTCTTTTTGCAGTTTTCCATCATTGCAGTTTTGCTCATTCCTGGTTTGCAGCAATCAGCAGCAGCTTCATCATTTGTAGCAACTACAGCAATGTAAGGAGCGATAACCAATGAAACGATTGACATCAATTTAATCAAAATGTTCATTGATGGTCCAGAAGTATCTTTAAATGGATCTCCAACAGTATCTCCCGTTACAGAAGCTTTGTGTGGTTCTGATTTTTTGTAGAACATTTCACCATTAATCATCACTCCTTTTTCAAACGATTTCTTAGCATTGTCCCAAGCTCCACCTGCGTTTGACTGGAAAATTCCCATTAACACACCAGAAACAGTAACACCTGCTAATAATCCACCCAATACTTCAGGGCCGAAAATAAAACCAATTACAACCGGAGTAATAATAGCAATTGCTCCAGGCAACATCATTTCACGAATAGAAGCTTTAGTAGATATCGCTACACATTTTTCATATTCTGGTTTCGCTTTGTATTCCATAATTCCTGGAATTTCGCGGAACTGGCGACGCACTTCTTGCACCATGTCCATTGCAGCTTTTCCAACCGCTTGAATACACAATGCTGAGAAAATAAATGGAATCATTCCTCCAATAAATAAACCTGCCAATACCGGTGCTTTGTAAATGTCAATTGCATCAATTCCTGCAATTCCAACAAAAGCTGCGAACAATGCCAACGAAGTTAATGCTGCAGATGCAATAGCGAATCCTTTTCCAGTTGCAGCAGTTGTATTTCCAACTGCATCTAAATTATCTGTTCTCTCACGCACTTCAGGAGGCAATTGACTCATTTCAGCAATACCACCAGCGTTATCTGCAATTGGCCCGAAAGCATCAATTGCTAATTGCATAGCAGTTGTTGCCATCATACCTGCAGCAGCTATTGCAACACCATACAAACCAGCGAAGTGATAAGATGCCATGATTCCAGCAGCAAGCGTAATAATAGGAATTACTGTAGATTTCATTCCAACAGATAATCCACCAATAATATTAGTTGCATGCCCTGTTGAACTTTGCTGAATAATTGAATTTACCGGAGGTTTACCCATTGCAGTGTAATACTCCGTAACAATACTCATAATAGCACCAACCACAGTTCCAACGACAATTGCCAAGAAAACATTCAAACTAGAAAATTCATAGCCTCTTAAACTCAATGTTTCAGGCAACATCCACATCACTATAAAGTAAGATGCAATTACTGTTAAAACCATGGAAGACCAGTTACCTAAATTCAAAGCATTTTGTACATTCGATTTTTCACCTTTAATGGTAACGAAAAAAGTACCTGCAATTGAGAAAATTATTCCCAATCCGCAAATCAACATCGGTAATAAAATTGGCGACATACCTCCAAAATTATCAGTGCTTGCATCAATTTCCTGACCCAATACCATTGTTGCCAATATTGTAGCTACATAAGAACCAAATAAATCGGCACCCATTCCAGCAACGTCACCAACGTTGTCACCAACATTATCTGCAATAGTTGCAGGATTACGCACATCATCTTCAGGAATTCCAGCTTCCACTTTTCCAACTAAATCAGCACCTACGTCAGCCGCTTTGGTATAAATACCTCCACCAACTCTTGCAAACAATGCAATTGATTCAGCTCCTAAAGAAAAACCAGTTAAAACTTCGATGGCAGTTTTTATTGTATTTGCTCCTAAATCTGCAAATATTGTAAGGAATACTATGAATAATCCACCTAAACCTAAAACAGCAAGTCCAGCAACTCCAAGTCCCATTACAGTACCACCTGTAAAAGAAACTTTCAAAGCTTGCTTTAAGCTTGTGCGTGCAGCTTGTGTTGTGCGTACATTCGCTTTAGTTGCTACTTTCATTCCTATATAACCTGCAGTTGCAGAAAATACAGCTCCAATTATAAATGCGATAGAAATAATCCAGCTTGAATGAATCTCTTTTCCATTCACTTCATGAATTGTTCCTGAATAAGCCAAAATTATTGCAACAAAAACAACAAAAAAGCTCAACACTTTCCATTCTGCTTTTAAGAATGCCATTGCGCCATCGGCTATATAACCTGCTAGTTCTTGCATTTTAGCATCGCCAGCATCTTGTTTGCTAACCCAGGCCGATTGAATCGCCATCCAAATCAATCCAATTATTCCTAAGGCCGGAATTAAATAAAGAATTTCATTCATACTTGATAATTTTAACGTTTATTAACTTTTTAAAATGGGGACGCAAAAATATGCTTTTATCTGAAATATCTAACATTTTCAGACAAAACCTCTAGATGCGTTGTTAAATATAGGTTTCCCTATAATTATCTATACATAACTTGCTTTACAGCCTTGATAACTTTACCTGCATTCGGTAAAGCAGCATCAATTAATGTTGGTGCGTATGGCAATGGAACGTCTGCCGATGTAACTCTTAAAATTGGTGCATCTAAATAATCAAACGCATCTTTTTGAACCTTAAAAGTAACTTCTGTAGCAATACTGCCTAGTGGCCAAGCTTCTTCAACTATCACCAATCTGTTAGTTTTCTTAACAGAATTTAAGATGCAATCGTAATCAATTGGACGTATAGTTCTTAAATCAATTATTTCGCAAGAAATCCCTTCTTTTTCTAATTCTTCAGCAGCTGCAAAACATGTTTTTATGATTTTTCCAAAACTTACCAAGGTAACATCTGTACCAGCTCGTTTTATATCAGCTTTTCCAATTTCAATTAAATATTCACCTTCTGGAACTTCGCCTTTTTCACCATACATCTGCTCACTTTCCATGAAAATAACAGGATCGTTGTCGCGAATAGCACTTTTCAGCAAACCTTTTGCATCGTAAGGATTAGAAGGAACAATTACCTTTAATCCTGGAGTATTTGCATACCAGTTATCAAAAGCTTGGCTATGCTGAGAACTCAACATTCCAGCACTTCCAGTTGGGCCGCGAAATACAATCGGAACAGTAAATTGTCCACCAGACATCGACATCATTTTAGCAGCCGAGTTAATTACCTGATCAATCGCTACCAAAGAAAAGTTAAATGTCATGAACTCAATCACTGGTCGCAAACCATTCATAGCCGCACCAACGCCAATTCCAGCAAAGCCTAATTCAGCAATGGGCGTATCTATTACGCGTTTTGCTCCAAATTCTGCCAACATTCCTTGACTAACCTTATAGGCTCCGTCATATTCGGCAACCTCTTCCCCCATTAAAAACACACGCTCATCTAAGCGCATTTCTTCTTGAAGGGCTTCTCTTAATGCTTCACGAAATTGTATTGATCTCATATTTTTTTTTCAATGGCCGCAAAGCTAATAAAGAAAAGTTAAGATTGATAAATTTAATGGCTTTTTTTAACACAAATCTGTTAAAAAACACTATTCATCTTGCAACTTAACAAATCGTAGGGCACTTATTTAACAATTTGCTAATCTATCGTAAGCGTTAGTTTATTATTTATGGCCTGTCCCTGCGGGCCGCGCCTTCGCCTGTACAAGGTACTTGGCTCAGTCGCTCAGGCGGCTGCATACGTATATTCAAAATGAAAGTTGATTTTCTAATTCTCCTTTCCCAAGTATCTTTCAATAGATTTAATTCCATCTTTCGTCCCATAAATCTGCATCTCTTTTCCAGAATTCAACACAATATTAGCCCCTTGCTTTTTCCTCAAGGTGAGATAAATGGTATCGTTTACTTGCAACAATTCATGGTCGTAAGGTGGCCGAGACCTGTATTTAAAAGCATCGTTAAGTTCTGGTAAAATCTTCCAAGCTATCATGTCCTTTGCTTGAGGTCCACCAGCTTTCCAAGAACTTTCTATTACTTCCACTACTCCATTCAATTCACCTTTCTGTCCATAAACATTTGTGAAAAAATCCCATTTCGAAACCACTTTTGCTTTAATCATAAAAGATGAAGTGTCTTCATTTAAATTCATTTTATAATCATAACCAGCCCATGCATATATTGAATCCACATAAGGTTTCCAACAGCCATAAGTTTCCATGGTATCAGGGTAAGGTTCATATTTCACTTCCAGCTTATATTTTCCAGCCGGTAAACTATCAAAATGATGCGCGCCAGTTACATCCGAATTTTCTACAAAAGGATCGTTTATACTATGCCATGCCGTCAATTCACCATCTGCAATTATCAAAGAAGAATCTATACCAATGGCTGCATTGTGAATAAAATCAACTGTTTTATATTCGTAATACGATTTTCTATTTTCAATGTTATGCAGCACAAACCTAATCACCTTCTTTCCATCATTTTGATTTCGAGGCCAGCGCACAAACATGGCAGAATCATACCTGTTTATCATTTTTAACTTTACCCTTATGGTTTG
Source organism: Bacteroidota bacterium (assembly GCA_027490225.1). Lineage (GTDB taxonomy): Bacteria > Bacteroidota > Bacteroidia > M30B66 > M30B66 > JAIXYK01. The sequence continues at coordinate 23,753 of JAIXYK010000013.1, forward strand.
TTCGTCGCTATCTAAATGCTGCGGAGCATCCACAATTGACCAGTTTAACCTTCCTTCATCTATTTGAATTCCTATTTGGTTATTCACCTTATCACGTTGATCATTAATTTGCTCTTGAATACAATAATTAATGTATCGCTGTCGGGCACCCGAATCTGCAACACAATATTTCAACTTCAACTTTCCATCTACCCATTTTCTCCAATAGCGTGTAGCCAATTGTACGGTAAACGTATATTCTTTCATTCCTTCAGAAGTATTTGTCCAGAAGCTGTAAGTTACCCAACCTGGATAAATGGCAATATGACTAACACATCTTTCTGCAGTAAAACCATCAATTCCGTTTTGGTTAATTATCCATTTTTTTAACTTCAATAATTTCCTGCCTAATGAATCGCCTTTTTCGAATCTATCGTTGTATTGAATAGTAGCAATTTCCTTTGCCAGCATCCTTTTCAGTTTTTTGGTATTCCCTTTCTTTGCAGCTTTTCCAAACGAAGAAGGCTGGATGATTTGCTTGATTTTTCTTTCCGAAAGTTCATCTGCACTAAAAATCCCATTTTTTAACAATTGAGGCCAAGGACCATAATCATCTGGCATTTCAAAAGAAACTTTATTCCCAAAATCTTTGGGTAAACGTCTCGTTAAAAACAAATAAACAGTTTCGCCTTTTCTGTAAAGGTTTTTTCCGGGTTTTCCATAACCATAATAGATAAAACTATACTGATTAAAAATAGAATCTGTTGTATTGTTTTTTAAAACCTTTATCAACTCAAAAGGCACCTGATAAAAATTGGTTCCCAGGTCGTCTACTAAATAAGCTAATGAATCAGGCAAAGTATTTGGAAGTTTTACTAATAATATTACATCAGATTGCTGTACTACATTTATTAAAGAATCTTGGTTGATTGCAGAAACGCTGATAGATACAGAAAAAAGGAAAATAAAAAAGTATAGTTTTAGCTTCATGAAATAAGATGCATTCTATATGACCTAAATAACAATAAAAACTTGATGTTAGTATCTCAAGGATTTACAAATAAATAGACCGACAAAAAAAATCTATTTCACTACTTTCTTTATTGCGCTTCCATTTGCACCAATCATTTCTAAAAAATAAACACCTTTAGCAAAATTCCCTGTGTTTATATTTATAGATTTAGAAAGCAATGTTGCATTTGATTCATTCCAAACTATTTTGCCATTCATGTCTTTTAATTGAATGGTATTTACTGTAGTATTATCATCAATCAAAATAGTTAGATTCTCTGAAAATGGAACAGGATAAGCTTTGAAACTTAGTGTATTGCTTTTTTCTAAATTTGTGACAACATCACTAATAAAAATAGATTTATCACTCACCAAATAATCCAAATTTAAGAGGTTATTATTCCCAGTTAAAGAAATAGTATATACTGAATCCATATTCAAACCAGTAATGTCAACTTTTACCGCATAATCACCATTTGGAATGTTTTCAAAAATGTAATTGCCTTCTGCATCTGTATAGGAAAGCGCAAGGGGCGAATTATCAATATTGTTCATCAACCAAACTGAAACATTTTCCAGTGTTGAAGCACTCATTTTACCACCAACAACTCCTGTTTCAATGTTGCCTCCAATGGTATTTGTACCATCTAAAACTGGCGCCAGCATCAAGCCTGTTTCAAAATTTGCGCATGGAAGCGAAATGATTGTAGCATCTGACCAAACATACGCATCATTATAATATTCAGGAAATAGACCTGGATACAAATCCGCATTTGGTGTAACTTTTATCACATAATCACCAACTTCAATGTCATTAAAAATATATCCACCAGTTTCATCTGTAATAGCAGTAGCTAAAAGATTAGCTGCTGTTGAATCTGTATTTAATCCAAAGATTTCAATAGTACTTTGCTGCAATTCTGTTCCATTTTGTTGAGCAGTGCCGCTTATAGTTTGGCTTCCAACAATCATGCTTTCTAAGAAAACGCCACTGTCTAAATTTGAATCCCCAACATCAGCAATGGCTATTTTTAAATGGTAACTTTGACCTGCTACTGCATAGAATCTTGCAAATAAAACTGTTGTATATCCATCGTAACCAATTGTTTGATAATTGCCTTCAATGTAATATTCTGTATTAGTAATTGCATTAATGTTGTTTATCGAAACAGGAACCCCATTTGGTAATGTTGCAATATTTTGTCTTGCCCCACTTGAATCTGTTACCCAAAAAGCAAACAAATCGCTAAAACTGTTAGAGTTTGGTGGAGCATACTCAGGATACTCTTTTGAACCAAAAACATATTTAATGATAACACTATCAGTTACATCTGAAACAAAATCAAATTCCAATACAGCTGCATCATAACTTGAAATCCATGGAAACTCAGTGCCTTGAGCTAATAAAGTAATGTCAGAATCTCCAGGCAAGTTCATAAATCCAGTATCATTTGTAATACTATCTAAAACATTACTCGTCTTACCTGTAGTAATTAAAATCCCACTGTTTAAACCAATTCCCTGGGCATTAGAAAATCTTCCTGCAGCTTCACTTCCTGCTGTAAAAGTTACATTGCTTATTGACAAACAATTTCCTCCCAAAATGGTAGAAATGTATTGTTGCCAGTTCGTTGTTGGATCTATTACAATGTTTTGCGCTTTGGTCATCTTGCAAAACAATAAAATGCAGATTAAAATTGAAAAGGAAATCTTTTTCATAATGTGATGATTCGGTGAGCGAATGTAATAATTTTTTACTTAGTTATTCTACTCCCCTCTCAACCAATAAATATCCATTTCATTTCTCACAATACCTTGGTACAAAAAACCGCCAGGCTGGGGAATGCTTTCAATTAAATCGAACATCAACACATCCTTAGGTAAACTTTCGAAATAAAGTGTAAATGTAAATTGCTTAAATGGCGCTACTTCTGTCCAAACAGGTGCAATCGCAATATTTTCTGCATGCAACAGTTTGCTTCTGTGATCCGAACTTTTAGAAAACAAAAATGTCGTTTTCCAAACCCTTACCGCATATTCAAATTGTTGTGGAGGATATACAATATTTACAACCACTTGCCCCTGCTCTTCAACCTTTTGCGATAACTCTTCCAACAATTCTGCTTCAACTATTTTCTTTCTTATTTTCTCCCTTGTAGGAATTAAAGTGCTCGCCATGTTCGGTATTTAGATTCGGGTGGTAAAGTTGATAAAATTTCGCCTAGTGCAAATCAATAAAAAAGATTGTACCAACCAACACAAATTTCTCCCTATTTTGCAAGCCGTGAAACCAAATTTACAATTACTAAAAACGCTACTTCCACCTTTATTATCCATAATTCTTATATGGAGCAATCCTTTCGGTTGGCCACAAACAGTAATTACGGTAATTGGAATTCTTATGTGGATGCTTGCCTGGTGGCTTCTCGAAACAGTGCCAATTGCTGTTACCGCTTTGCTACCAGTTGTGCTATTTCCTTTGTTTGGAATTTCTACCATGGAGCAAGCTTGTGCTCCTTATGGCGACAAATATATTTTCCTTTTTCTTGGCGGATTTTTACTGGCGCTGGCGCTAGAAAAATCAAATCTACACAAACGATTTTCGTTAAACCTGGTAAACCTTACCGGCAACAATGCGCAACATATTGTTTTGGGTTTTATGCTTTCTTCCTGGTTTATCAGCATGTGGATTTCAAACACCGCCACCACATTAATGATGTTTCCCATTGCAATGGCTGTTTCCAATTTATTTGATTCTTCCAAAGCAGAACACAGCAAATCCATAAGGAATTTTCGTGTTTGTTTGTTTCTCGGCATTGCTTACGCAGCTAGTATTGGAGGATTAGCTACAATTATAGGCACTCCTCCCAATGCCGCCGCCGTAGGAATTCTCAGCAGCTCATTTAACCGTGATATTTCTTTTCTCGAATGGATGAAATTCGGTGTTCCTTTTTCCATTACACTTTTATTATTGTCTTACTGGATCTTGACAAATTTTGTATTTCCGATAAAATTAGGACGATTCGAAAAAGGTCAGGATTTTATAAAACAAGAATTGCAAGCATTAGGAAAATGGACAAGCAAAGAAAAGCGTGTTTTAATTGTTTTTGCAACAACAATAGGACTTTGGTTAAGCGAAGGCATATTAAAAGAACAATTCCCTAATTATCCTATCAACGACATTTGGGTTGCTATGGTAGCCGGAATTAGCCTGTTTTTAATTCCAGGAAGTCAAAATAAACCATTGCTCATTTGGGAAGATACCAAACAATTACCTTGGGGAATATTACTCATGTTTGGAGGTGGACTTTCTTTGGCCATGGCTTTTAAAACCAGTGGAGCATTAGGAATGCTTACCACAAGTCTTACTTCGCTAAATACATTAAATACAGATATTTATGTAATTATTTTAAGTGGAATTGGACTTTTACTTACCGCATTTATGAGCAATCTGGCAATGGTCACTTTGTTTGTGCCTGTAGTAGCTTCTTTGGCCTTAACTAAAGGAATTGACCCATTAATTTTTGCCATACCAGTTACTATTTCTGCCAGCTGCGATTTTATGTTTCCAATGAGCACGCCTCCAAATGCAATTGCGTTTAGCAGCGGGCACATCAAAGCCACGCAAATGTTCAAAGCAGGATTTTTATTGAATATTATCTCGTTTATTTTATTGGCGTTATTGATTCTTATTTTATAAATAATTAAATAA
>JAIXYK010000052.1 GCA_027490225.1 Bacteroidota bacterium
GTGTATGTTCCTGGAGTTGTAACCTCTTGACCATTTGGCAAATTGTAGGTTTCACACTGGCAAATACTTGCAGTAATGTTTTGATTGAATGATGGATTTACGATTAACACTGTAACAATACTGCTATCGCAACCAGCAGTAGTTTGGAAAGTGGATGTGAATGTTCCAGAAGTTGTAGCAGGTTGTCCGTTTGGTAAGGTGTATGTTTCACCTTGGCAGATTGTAGCGTTCACTGTTGTGTTGAAGGTAGGATTTACATTTAGCGTTGTGGTAATCACGCTATCACAACCGCTGATGGTTTGTAAGGTAACTTCGTATTCGCCAGCTTCTGTTACGATTGTATTGTTTGGTAAGGTGTAATTTTCACCTTCGCAAATTGTTGCATTAACTGTTAAGTTGAAAGAAGGATTTACAATCAACGTTGTAGTTATCACACTATCGCAACCATTGATGGTTTGTAAAACAACTTCGTACTCGCCAGCTTCTGAAACTATTGTATCGTTTGGTAAAGTGTAAGTTTCTCCTTCACAGATAGTAGCGCTTAAAGCAGCAGTAGCTGAATTGTTAATAGTAAGATTCAAAGTTAAAGTAGAATCGCAGCCATTCACAGCTTCTAAAACTTGCGTGAAAGTTCCACTTTCAGTGTAAGTTTGATTGTTCAATACAAATGAATCGCAAACAGTAGTTTCCAAACTTGCTGTAATTTGTCCAGGTTCTTCAATTATGGCTGTTTCATTAGCAACACAATTGTTTGCATCTGTAACAATGATGTTGTAATTGCCTGGTGTAAGATTGGTTAAACTATCTCCCGTAAGTATTCCGTTGGTTACCTCATAGGTAAAAGGTCCAGAACCTTGTAATGAGTTTATTTCTATGCTTCCATCATTGGCTCCAAAACAAGAATTATCATTAGCAATTACAGTATTTGTGAATGTTGTAGAAACAAACGTTAATGACGTATCTGAAATACAACTTCCTGAGCTAATTGTTACACTGTATATTTCATCATTTGGGGCCAAAATGCTTTCAGTATTTGCATCAGTATTCCACTCGAAAGTGTAATTTGTAAAGCTCACACCAATTGCAATGGCATCAATTTCATTCCAGCCAGTTACAAAGTCAGAACGTAAAGAAATTTTTGCCCTGGTAACATCATAAGTCGTAAGTGGAAAAGTTGCCCTAAAGATTCTTGATGTTGGATTTGCAGGAAAAGGCGTTGCTGTATAAACTGTTTCAAAACTATTGCTATCTGGGTTAAACAATTCAATTTTTTCAATTGCTCCAGGATTATATGTTTCATAAACATCAATGAAATTAATTGGTCCTGCACCTTCGAAGTTTACATCTAAAAATTCTATTTGATCGTCTTCTTCCAAACTCGCCCAAGCACTATCAATATCACCATATTGAGGATAAACATTTGGTTTGCCAATTACTTGGTCAGCATCCCAATACAGGGAATCAGCATCACCAACATTTAAAGATGAGTATTCCGAGCTAAATTCATTGATAGAATTTACATAACGGTAATTTTGAGAAGGAACATTATTTATAGCGAACAATTTGTCAGGACAGGTTGAAACGGCAATTGCTGCATTTAAAAGGTTTACATCAACATTGTTATCATTGCAATCGCCTCCACCTAATGTGGTTGTTACATAATTTTCACCTGGTGAAGAACAAGCTGCCACAGGATTTCCAAAATAATAGCCATCGCCATCTACATCCAGATAATAGGCCTGCGGAACCAATAAAACAGCTTCTACAGGAACTCTAGGCGAAATACAGTTCCCAAATTGAATTTCCGCATAAAAAGTTGTTGAATTGTTTAATTCTTGAGTTGTGAATGAATTCCCTTCACCCACCTCATTTCCATCAGTTTCAGCATCATACCATTTTACCACTCCGCCAGTTGAAATAGCTTCGAGTTGTAAAACGCCAATTCCGCAAGATGTATCATTTGCAGTTGAAACAAAAGTAGGTGCACTTGTACTATTTATAAATACAGCAACATTTGTTGCAGAAGAATTTACACTATCATACGCCCTAACTGAAAATGCATTGATAGCAATTCCTGCAAAAGAAGTGGACCATTCAAAAGATTCATTTGGGCTAAGCAATGTTCCATTTACTACAGGAACTCCATTCTTCAATAAAGTACCATTCGCATTGGTTACATTGGTAACTATAAATGAAAGTGGTAAATCTGCTGGATTAGGGTCTGTAAAATCAGTAGCTCTTGTCGCTAAATCATTATAAGAAATAGTATATGGATTACAAACATTTGCTCCATCTAAAGTATCAATAAATGTTAATGTTGGATTAGGTATAATTGTAACTGTTACATTCGTTACGTATACACTATCGCAGCCTGCAATGGTTTCGAAAGAGCTGGTATAACTTCCTTGAGCAGTTACTAAATTACCATTTGGTAAAGTGTATGATTCACCTTGATTTATAGACACATTCTCAGAAAAATTATACACTGGATTCACAATAACTTCAATTGGGTCTGAGGTTTCGGAAGCACAACCTCCCGTAGATTCAAAAACCGTATATGTTCCTGACTCTGTAACATTTATAGTTGAATTTGTTGCTTCGTTGCTCCACACATTGTTTGCAGGAGAAGAGGAACTGAGTATCACTTGGCCTCCAGCACAGAAAGTGGTTGGTCCTTGAGGAGTAATAACTGGTTTTTCAGGAATAGCACTTACTGTAACTTGCTGAGTAAACGTTTGTGTAATTGGCGTAAAACTCACGTAATCATTAATAGCAGACCAACTTGTGGAGTTTCTGTTAGGAACAGGAATACCAATTGTTCCATCAAGATTTACAAGACCTTGTGTTGCCTGTTCATATTCAAATGGTGCAGCGTCCTGTGTAAAGATTTCAATTTTATTAGTGCCTTCAGTCAGAACAATTTGAAATGTAACCGCTCTGCCCTCATCAAATTGAACAGCCGCATTTCTGTAATTTACCACCAGTTTTCGATTTGGTTCAGAACCTATAGTAAAATAACTTACTTGACATTCTTCAAACCCAAAATAAATAAATGACCAAAAAGCCGCAATAAGATTACGTGGTTGGAAGTTTAGTTCATCTTCACTGTATGGTAGCACTGGACCATTGCAACATCCACTTTCATATTCATAATCGTTTGGAAAAGAAATGAAACCGCTTGAAGATATATTGAATGAATTGTATGTATTTCCAAAAAAAGTAAAATCGAACCCAATCGGTAGTCCTCCTTGAACATCGAAGAAACTTACGTATGAGCAATCTCCTGCTCCTTCTATTGGAGAATATTCACCAACCTGATTTATTGAGTAAGTATTCTCTGTTACTGTTATATTGTGAATCCCTTCACCAGCAATGGATGGGTCAAACGTATTATCCACAATACCTGGTCCTGAGAGAATCCCTCCAACTAAGTTGTTTTGTATTGTAACAGCCTCTTCTCCATTTAAACAATACAAAGATGCTAAGCCGCTTATAATTGGAGATTGAATTACTTTGAAAGGTGCACTTTTAGTTGTTGAACAGCCAATTTCAAGAATAACTGTGTAGTTTAAATTATGAGAACCAGCTCCAGCTACAGATGGTGAAAAAATATTTTCAGAAACTCCAAGCCCACTGAAAACTCCACCAACAGGCAAAGTGATTGTGTTTGCAACTAAGTCGACCGGCGCTGAGGTTGTTTCATAAATTGCGTTGTTTTGAAATGTAACTTCACCACCCTCAAGGATACTAATGTCTGAACCATTATCAGGTCCAATTGTAGCTGAACTTGATGAAACTATCCTAATTCGATAGCCTGTTCCATCAGGCAATGAATTGGGTATAATTGCAACCAAACTTCCAGAAGTGTTTCCATATACTTCTGCCAATGTTATTGGAGCGGAAAAATCTCCAGTTGCATCTGATAGTTGAGCTGAAAAAATATTTTCCATTTCAAAATTCCCATCAATTTCATATTCAATTTGAATAAGACTGCCTTTGCAAATATTTAAACTAGAAACACTAACTGAATTAATGGCGGGTGCTACCTCGAAAATTGCTGTAGCTGAGACATCGCAGCCGCTTGGAAAAGAAACCGTGTAGGTTATAGTTTTTTGTCCTCCGCCTGCAACGATAGGATCGAAACTTGTTCCAACCACTCCTTCTCCGCTAAATATACCTCCTTCTGGCGAAAAAGTTGTTGTTGTTAGCAAGTCAACTGCCGCAGATCCATTAGCAAAAATTCCATTGTCGTTTGTGAATGTAACCGGTTCAGCTGCTTTAATAGTTAAATTTATTCCATTGTCGGAGCTTGTGAGTGCAGGATCGGATGTAACCAATCTTACTCTGTAGCCCGTTCCTGCGGGAGTTGAGAAAGGGATAGTAATCGAAAATGTTCCTTCGCCTGTTTCACCGTATGACTCCAGCGAAGTTGGAGTAGAAAAATCACCATTCAAATCAGACAATTCGGCAGTAAACTGATTCCCTTCATTAAACAAACCAAGTGTGCTGAATTCGAGGTCAATTGAAGAGCCAGCGCAAATTTCTATTTCTGATACATTTAAAGCTGACACATTTGGTGGTAATACATCAACACTTACTATCACTTCTGATAGGGAAGGCAGGATTCCATCAAATGCTACTAGCGTAAAAGCCGGAATACCTGAGCCAAATGTTGAAGGTGTCCAGGTAATGATGTCTCCTGGATTGATTAAAGAACCTGGACTTAAAGGATTTCCGTTTTTAGTTAAAGTGCCATTTGAAATTGAAATCAAATTGAACGAAAGCGGCAAATCCCATGGATCTTGATCATTTAATCCTACAGATGAATCAGCAAGTAATTGGTAAGGTATGACAAATGGAGTATTTAAATAAGCGGTGCTCAATGTATTCACACTTGTAAAAGTTGGTCTGAATGACACTGAAATTTGAGACTCCGCTATATTAGATAAAAGTGAATTTCCACCTTCATTATCTGTTACCTGAAATTGCACAATTCTGATTCCTGTTAGATTGTTTGCAACTGCTGAGAAAGTTACCGATCTCAATAGTGTGCGATACGTTTCTACTGTTGCAGCTCCTGAGAATGTAATTATACCTGTTTCAGAATTATACGATCCAGTAATTCCCGGAGTGTCGGTCCATCCTAAAACATCTCCTGCTGTAAAACCAGTGCTGATTTCAACCGTGGCTCCTAAAAGCTCAGGACTATCTGCATCGGAAGCGGGAAGCAATGGGTAAACTAATATCGGAGATTCGCCTATACCAAAAGAAACAGCTTGAAATGAAACGCCAATTAGTTCAACTTCACCTATTTGAAAAAGAGTTTGGCCTCCCAATAAAGTTGGAAAAGTCAATCGGTAACTGGTGTACCATTCTGTATTATTAAATTCTATTGATTTAGTTTGAAACCTATCTTCAAAAACTGGAACTAAACCAGCAGAAATTGTTACATATGTAGCCCCATTTTTAGAGCCCTCGAGAATATAAGTAGTTGGATCGCGCTCTGGAACATCATTTGCCGATGTTAATGTTAAACCTGATACTACAGTAGCTCCAGCCGACGGGGTAACTTGGAAACCCGAATTTTCACCAAAAAAATTAAGGTATTTTGCAAATGGGGTATTGTCTATTGAATTTTGAACTTCTTCACTTCCAGGTGAACCGCCTTCATTTATCGGCAGCATAATTATTGGGTCACCCGGCACTGTGATATCTGCCGCATCTCCAATAAGAGCGCCTAATGTCGGGGCATCATTTTCAGGAGTTATATTTACGATTAAGTCTTTAGAAATTGTGCTTCCATCATTTATAACAAGTTGAATAGTACGACTTGTAACCGGAATGTCTGAGCTATTGAAATACGTTAATTGATTAATTACTGCGTTAATGGAAACAACTGTGGCGTTTTCATTCCAAGTAATGAAGAGGATTTCTCCATTTATTCCAGAGCCAGTAAGGCTTGATGAATGAATTCCTATTAAAATTCCCTCATAAAAAATATCAATTCCTGTACTTGGCGCTGTACTTACTTCACCTTCTCCATTACCCACATTTTTAATGGATAATCTATCTTGAGTTAGTCCAATAATAGGATTGCTGCTTCCGTCAACATATTTGATTATCAAATTTGAACCATTAAAGTTGGTCTGGTCTGTTGTGTATAAGGCATTAGGAAAAATTAATTGAGGTTCCGATTCAAATAAATTTTCTAGAAACGTAACATCTGTTCTAATGTCAACAAATTCAGAAACTTGCGCAAAATTGCTTTGCACAATAAATAACAAAAATAGGCTTATTAAAAATACCTTTTTTAGTTTAATTTGTAGAGCTTTAATCATACTTTTTGATTTTAGGAATTATGATTTTGGTGAATAATTTTTCGAATGAATGTTTGGTAGATTCATTTTAAATTTATTGCAATAGCTTGTGAAATACTTTATTTAGTGGTATTTTTAAAATAAGCAGGAAAAGAACGAAGTGGAAAAAATAATTTATTAAAATTGTGAACTATTAATAATTAGAATATTTTCCTAAACAAAGAAAGTTGATCACTTTCAAGGTTTTAATGAAGTACAAATGTTATTGTAAACACTGAAATGTTCAAAACCGATTAAGTTTGAGTTTGTCTTAAAATTTAAGAAATATCTCTAATTAGCTATAAGATTAATATGGAAAAACATTTTTCTTATTTTTAATTGTTAACTAAATCTTTTCACTTATTAAATTTCTCCTTTTAGCTTTCTTTATTTTCGCAAAAAAAATAGAATGAAAGTTTTAAAGTTTGGGGGGACATCTGTAGCTAATGCTGCTGCAATAAAAACAACCGCTGCTATTATTCTAGAACATGTAAAAAATGACCAAATAGTTGCCATAGTTTCAGCATTGGGTGGTGTTACAAATTTGCTTTTAGAAGCAAGTAAATTAGCCGAAATTGGAAATATAGAGTATTTATCAATAGCCAAAGATTTAGAAAATAGGCATTTGGAAGTTGTTAGCGAATTGATGCCCGCCTATAAACAAGCAAACATTAATGCCCAAGTTAAACTGCTTTTTAATCAATTGGAAGACATGCTGAACGGCGTATTTCTAATTAAAGAACTTACTCCAAAAGCAAGTGATTTTATAGTGAGTTTTGGTGAGCAATTGTCTTCAATTATTGTTGCAAATTACGCAGAAGTTGCTTTGTTGGACTCAATATCATTGATTAAAACAAATAGAAATTTTGGAAATGCAGTAGTTAACTTTGAAATTACAAATGCAAACATTCAAGCAGCTGTAAAAAATCAAAACTGCCTTGTTGCGGCTGGCTTTGTGAGTTCTTCTGAGCTAGGCGAAACCACAACACTGGGTCGTGGAGGCTCTGACTATACTGCCTCAATTTATGCAGCGGCATTAAATGCCTCAATTGTTGAGATTTGGACAGATGTAAATGGCATGATGACAGCCGATCCTCGAAAAGTCCCTACAGCTTTTCCGATTGACCAAATTTCTTATGCCGAGGCAATGGAACTTTCCCATTTTGGAGCTAAAGTACTTTATCCACCAACTATACAACCGGCTCAATTAAAAAGAATTCCAATCTTAATTAAAAATACATTCGATAAAGAGGCTCCCGGAACATTGATTTGTGAAAATCCAGCAGCTAATTTGCCTATCAAAGGAATTTCTTCTATTGAAGGAATATCGCTGCTTAGTCTCAGCGGAAGTGGAATTATTGGTATACCAGGCAGCTCGAGCAGATTATTTGGCGCTTTGGCTAAGCAGAAAATCAATGTGATATTAATTACTCAAAGTTCTTCAGAACATTCCATTTCCATTGCTATAAATGAAGAATACGCTGAACTTGCTGCAACTGCAATTGCTGATGAATTTGCATTTGAAATTGCTACTAGTAAAATAGATCCTTTGAAAACCGAAACCGACTTAGCAATTGTAGCTTTAGTAGGTGAAAATATGAATGGGCAAGCGGGTGTGGCAGGTAAAATGTTTGGAGCCTTGGGAATAAATGGAATTAACATTCGCGCAATAGCTCAAGGCTCTTCCGAAAGAAATATTTCAGTTGTAATCGATAATCGCAATGTAAAAAAAGCATTAAATGTACTCCATGAAAGATACTTTGCTTCTGAAAATAAAAAGTTGAATGTATTTGTAATTGGAACTGGAAATGTTGGAGGAGCTATGCTTGAGCAAATTCATAATCAACAGCCATCTTTGCTTAAGAACGCTCATATCGACATAAATATAGCAGGACTTGCCAACAGCAGAAAAATGTTGATTGCTGGCGAAAATGGACTCAACCTCGCTCGTTGGAAAGAAGATTTAAATACAATGGGAGAACAGTTTTCTATTCCCCAATTTATAAATGCAATAAAGGAATTGAATTTACGCAATTCTGTATTTGTTGATATTACTGCAAATGAACAAGTTGCAAGAGGTTATGATGATTTGCTGCGCGCAAGTATTTCCGTAGTTACAGCTAATAAAATTGCAAATTCTTCTGAGTACGAATATTACAGTAAGTTAAAAGCAAGTGCTCGTAAAAACAATACAAGATTTTTGTTTGAAACCAATGTTGGTGCAGGTTTACCTATAATCGGCACCCTAAAGGATTTGATAAACAGTGGCGACAAAATTCATCAAATACAAGGTGTAGTTTCAGGTTCATTAAACTTCATTTTTAATAATTTTAATGAACACACAAAGTTTGCAGATATAGTGAAATTAGCGCAAACAGAAGGTTACACAGAACCTGATCCAAGAGAAGATTTGAGTGGTTCTGATATCAAAAGAAAAATTGTAATATTAATTCGTGAGAGTGGATATAAAATGGAAATGGATGACATTACTGTAGAGAATTTTATTCCCCAATCTTGTTTTGATGCAGCATCTGTTGATTCCTTTTTTGAAGAATTAAAAAAATATGAAAATGATTTTCAACTCTTATTTGCAAAAACAAAAAGTGAAGGTAAAAAGCTAAGAGTAATTGGTGGTTTTGATGGTATAAAAGCATTTGTAAAACTAGAAGCAGTAGGTAGCGATCATCCTTTTTACAATTTACAAGGAAAAGACAACATTGTATTATTTTATACAGACAGATACGCTCAACAGCCTTTGGTTATTCAAGGTGCAGGAGCAGGTGCTGTTGTAACTGCTGCAGGTATTTTTGCTGACATTATTCGCATTGCAAATACTGATTAATGATGAATTATAAAGAGCATACCATTAAGGTTTTTGCACCTGCAACTGTTGCAAATGTGGCCTGCGGTTTTGATGTCCTAGGTTTTGCATTACAAGCACCTGGTGATACCATTACCATTACAAAAACAGATACACAAGTAATTGAAATTATTGACATCATCGGAGCAAATAGTTTGTCAAAAAATCCGACCAATAACGTAGTAGGAGTTGCAGTTCAAACCTTGCTAAATGAACTAGGTTCCAAACAAGGACTTGCTATAAGAATTGAAAAAGGAGTAAAACCAGGAAGTGGAGTTGGTTCTAGTGCAGCGTCTTCAGCAGCTGCGGTTGTTGCTGCAAATGTTTTATTGGATGCAGGTTTTAGCAATTTAGATTTGGTAAGATTTGCCATGGAAGGCGAGCGGCTAGCTTCGGGTACAGCACATGCTGATAATGTCGCTCCTTCAATTATGGGCGGTTTTACATTGGTGCGCTCTTACAATCCTTTAGATGTTATTCGATTAAATACCCCGAATGATTTGTTTTGCGCTGTAATTCATCCGCAAATTGAGGTAAAAACTGCTGACTCCCGTGGTGTTTTACAGGAACATATTTCATTGAAAAATGCAGTAATTCAATGGGGAAATGTTGGAGGATTGGTGGCAGGTTTGTTTATGAATGATTACGCTTTGATTGGTCGTTCTTTGCAAGATGTAGTTGCTGAACCTTTGAGGTCTAAGTTGATTCCTGGTTTTGATGTTGTAAAAAATGCAGCAATGGTTGCAGGGGCCTTAGGCTGCTCTATCTCTGGTTCGGGCCCATCTATTTTCGCATTGTGTAAAGGAAAAGAAATTGCAGAAAAGTGTGCAAAAGCCATTAGCGAAGTGTATGAAAATATTGGGATTCCTTTTAAAGTGTATGTATCAGGAATAAATCAGGAAGGAGCTAAAGTAATATGAAGTACTACAGCATCAATAGAAAATCTCCAGCTGTAAATTTTGGAGAAGCCGTTGTAAGAGGTTTGGCGCCTGATTATGGTTTGTATTACCCAGAGGAGATTCCAATGTTGCCTAGCGGCTTAATTGGAACAGGAAAGACATTACATGAAATTTGCTTCGAAGCCATTAAGCTTTTTATAGGTAGTGAAATTTCTAATTCAGTATTGCAGTCTATTGTGGAAGATGTGTTGAATTTTCCTTTGCCAATTGTTGAAGTAGAAAAGGATATTTTTTCTTTGGAGCTATGGCACGGTCCTACAGCCGCATTTAAAGATGTAGGGGCCCGTTTTTTATCGCGCAATTTGAGTTATTTTTTAAGGAATGAAGATAAAGAAGTAATTGTGTTAGTTGCAACTTCAGGAGATACGGGTAGCGCAGTTGCAAGTGGTTTTTTGAATGTTGATGGGATTAAAGTGGTGATTTTATATCCTCAAGGAAAGGTAAGTGAAATTCAAGAAAAGCAACTCACTACTATGGGCAATAATATCACTGCATTGGAAGTCAAAGGAACTTTCGATGATTGCCAGAAAATGGTAAAACATGCTTTCAATAATGATGAGTTAAGGCAACAATTGAATTTAACATCTGCAAATTCCATTAATATAGCTCGTTTTTTACCACAAATGTTCTATTATTTTTGGGCATTCGAACAATTAAACAACAAACAAAAACCCTTGGCATTTTCTGTCCCGAGCGGTAATTTTGGAAACCTTACAGCAGGCTTATTCGCTAAGAAAATGGGCTTGCCTGTGCATCAGTTTATTGCAAGTACAAATGCTAATAATGTGGTTCCGGAATTTTTAGAGACAGGTGTTTACAGACCAAGACCAAGTATTGCAACAATTTCTAATGCAATGGATATTGGAGACCCGAGTAATTTTGTGCGAATTTCAGAATTGTATGATAACAATATCGAAGTAATGAGAAAAGACCTGACAGGGTTTTCATTTTCTGATGATGATGCCAGAAATATAATGAAAGCAGTTTATAATGAGTTTAATTATTTAACAGATCCTCACGGAGCACTTGCTTACAAAGGATTGAAGAAATGGATGGCAAAAAATGGGGGACAAGGTATATTTTTAGAAACAGCCCATCCTGCAAAATTTATAGATGTTGTCGAAAATGCAATTGAAAATAAAATTGTAATACCGGAAAAATTAAATGAATATTTAAAAAGAGAAAAAAAATCTATTTTAATAGGAAATTCATTTGAGGAATTAAAAACATTTTTATTGAATTAAATTTTAGATTTTCCATTTCAATATTTGTAAATTTATTCAATATTAATTAGTTTTTTTATAATAGTAAAAATCTGTAGATTAGTTTGCAATGTGTTTATAATGTGAATTATAGCATATAAGCGATTGTAGTTATTTTATATTTCATTAATGGTTTAATGTGAATTGTACAATTTAAATCCTTAATTGTGTAAATTCTAATAAATTTAATATCTGACCTTTGTGGAGTTATAAATAATTAGAAAAATGAAAAATTTTAAATCAATATCTATTGTCATTATAGTTAGTCTATTTGTATTATTAAGTTTCCAATTAAATGCCCAAAAAGCTGCATTTGGCGTACGTTTCATGCCTACGGTCTCCAATTTTAATTTAAAAACAAGCTCAGGAGGAACTATTAAGGGGGAAATAAATTTAGGAATAGGAGCAGGTATACTTTTAGGCTATAATTTTAATGAACATGTGGGAATTAACGCAGAGTTAATGTATTCCACATATTCGCAGAAATATACAGAGCAAAATCTCGAACGTAAAATCACTTTGCGTTATGTGAATATTCCATTGATGTTGTCTTTAAACTCAGGAATTACAAAACCTGTAAACTTAAATATTACTGCAGGACCTCAAATTGGTATAAGTGCAGGAAGCACATTTACTACAAAAGGTGGCGATGCAACTACCACTTTTAACAGCGTAACCATTCGAAAAGGCGATTTGGGTTTTGCATATGGTGCAGGTTTAGATGTAGCATTAAATCCAATGAAAACAACAAGATTTGCGCTTGGATTTAGAGGTGTATTAGGGCTTATTGATATTAGTGCTGACAATAATAATCAGGTAAACACTTCCTATTATGTAATTGACAGAGTGCAACTTAAAACGTATTCTATTTATTTTGGGTTTACCTTTCTTATTTAATAAAGGCTTAAAAAAAATTTAACTTTGTTTTGGTTTGGATTAAAGTGTCTGTTTTGTATCAAGCAAAACGGGCATTTTTATTTACAATCATCCTGAGCGATATTAGGTGCATAAATTTTATTAAATTTATAATCAAATAAATGATTTTGGTAAAGAAATCTAAGTTTAAAAATTTTATGAAATTACTAGGTCCAGGTTTGGTAACAGGGGCTAGTGATGATGATCCTTCAGGAATTGCAACGTACTCCCAAGCTGGTGCCGCTTATGGTTTATCAACCTTATGGACAGCAGTAATTGCATTCCCATTAATGGCAGTGATTCAACAAATGTGTGCCAGAATAGGTTTGGTTACAGAACAAGGATTAACAGGTACTTTAAAAAAACATTACCCCAAGCCAATTTTATATCTAATGGTTTTGTTTAGTTTTCCTGCCATTGTTATGAATATAGGTGCAGATATTGCCGGCATGGGTGCTGTGGGTAATTTATTATTCCCATCTGTTAATGCTAATTATTTCAGTGTCGTTTTTACTTTAATATTATTGGGCTTAATAATTTATTTACCATATCAAAAAATTGCTTCAATCTTAAAGTATTTATGCATCGTTTTATTGGTTTATCTGATTGTTCCTTTTTTATATAAACAAGATTGGATCGCTGTATTTAAGGCTGCAATATTACCTACTATAGAATTTAATAAGAACTTTATTGCCATACTTGTAGGCATTTTAGGAACTACGATTTCACCCTATTTATTTTTTTGGCAAGCAACTATGGAGGTTGAAGAAATGAAACATAAAAAGAATCACTTATTGGTAAATAAAAGAATCATTAAAGGAATGCAGCAAGATGTAGATTTTGGAATGTCATTTTCTGGATTAGTTATGTTTTTTATCATTCTTACAACAGGTACAGTTTTGTATAATAGTGGAGTACATCAAATAAATACTGTAGAAGATGCCGCTATGGCATTAAAACCTTTGGCTGGAGATTTTGCCTATCTTTTATTTGCAATTGGTGTTATTGGTACCGGTTTATTGGCTATTCCCGTATTAAGCGGTTCTCTTTCTTACATTGTTACCGAAGCGTTCGGCTGGGAGCAAGGCTTAGATAAAAAGTTTCATGAAGCAAAAGCATTCTATATCATTATTGCTATGTCATTAATTTTGGGATTATCCTTAAATTATATCGGAATATCACCTATTGATGCTTTGATTTATACAGCAATTTTATATGGAATTACAGCGCCTGTTTTAATAGCTATCATTCTACATATATCTAACAATAAAAAGATTATGGGTGAATTTGTAAATACCAGAATTTCAAATATTTTAGGTTTTACGACCTTAGTTATAATGGCAGTAGCTTCCATCACATTACTTTATTTGCAATTCTAAATAAATGTGTGAATTATGTAATATAAATTGATCAGCGTACAACAAGAATAAATTCAAATAAATCATTTTTGTTACTTATTAAACTGAGTCAATATTTATTACTATGAAAACTAAAATTGGTGTTTCAAATTCGCAACTAAAAGAAAGTGCAGATATTTTATCTGTTTTATTGGCAGATGAAATGGTTTTATATATCAAAACTAGAAAATTTCATTGGAACGTTAGTGGGCAGAGTTTTATGGAATTACACAAGCTTTTCCAAGATGAATATGTAGAATTGGAAGAAATTATTGATCTTGTTGCTGAGCGTATTAATAAACTTGGTACAAAGACTGTTGGCACTATGAAAGAGTACATAGAACTTACCCGCCTTGCAGAAACACCAGATAAATATCCAAATCAAAAAGATTTGATCAGAGAGTTATTAGATAACCATGAATCTATTGCCGTTTTTATTAGAAAGGATATAGAACATTTGAATGAGAGTAGTAAAGACTTTGGTACTATTGATTTTGTTACCGGTATACTAGAACAACATGAATCTATTTCTTGGGTATTAAGAAGGTATTTAAATTAATTTCCCCTTTATACTTTCCCCTTTATACTTTCCCCTTTCCCCTTTATACTTTATACTTTCTACTCTATTTTATCATGAAAACATCTAAAAACATTGGCATTTTTATGGACCATGAAAATGCTCGTTTTATAAGTTTAAACGAAAATGTTCCACAAAACATTAAATCAAGGTTTAATCATCTTGAAAAAGTAAAAAGTCTAAATTCTCATGGTGAAAATTTGATGCACAATAAAGAGCAACATTTACAATTAGATTATTACAATGAAATTGCCTCAGTAATTAAAAACTACGATTCAGTCCTTCTATTTGGCCCCACAGAAGCCAAAAATGAATTATTCAATATTCTTCAAACGAATCATTTATTCGATAAGATAAATATTGAGATTGAAAATACAGATAAAATTACAGAAAATCAACAGCATTCATTTGTAATTGAATTCTTCAAAATTAAAACAGAAAATTAAATTTAGTATTATGAAAAAAGATATAAAATGGGCAATTGACTTAGCGCATAGTGAAGTTAATTTTAAAATAAGACATTTAATGATAGCACATGTAAGAGGTTCATTCAAAACATTTGATGCAAATATTTATACCTCTTCCAACGATTTTACATCCGCAATTATTGATTTTTGGATTGATACATCATCTATTTTCACAGGCGATGTTAAACGCGATGAACATTTAAAAAGTGTCGACTTTTTCGATGCTGAAAATTATAAACAAATATCATTCACAGCTGAAACTATTGGCAAAGTTGATGGCGAAGGAAACCATCAATTATGGGGAGAGTTAACTATGAAAGGTGTGACAAAAAATCTCATGCTTACAGTTCAATTTGGAGGTTTATTAAATGATCCATGGGGAAATGAACGTGCAGGCTTTACTGTAAGCGGGAAATTGAATCGTTCCGATTGGGGCTTAGTTTGGAATTCTCCTATTGAAAGCGGTGGAATAATGGTAAGTGATGAAGTGAACATTGAATGCGAAATTCAGCTCATTAAAGTTTAATTGTAAATTAAATTAAAAACAAGATTTGTATGGAAACCAATAAATTTCAATTGTTTATAGTTGATGATGATGATAAAATGGCCCAGGGCCTCGAAAAACATATTTCTAATAAGTTTGGAAATATATTCAATGTTTCCGTTTTTAATTCTGGGGCCTTGGCATTAAAAAATTTAAATGCACATACTGGTATGGTTATTTTAGACTATGAATTGAAAGGGGAGAATGGTAATGATGTATTAAAAGCAATTAAGTTAAAGAATCCTAAAACTGAAGTTGTAATGTTAACTTCAAATGAAGATATTAATGTTGCCATTGAATCATTTAAAAAAGGAGCAATGGATTATATTATTAAGAATGATAGAGCTTGGAAAAAAATAAATAGTACCATACTTACTGTGTTAATGTACCCGGTAAATATACTTATCCGTGAGTTTGGGGTAAATAAATATTTGGCTATTTTCCTATTGGTCTTTTTAGTGATGGGGGTAGGCGTTTTTTATGTTATGAAATTGATGTAAGTATATAAATGTCAGTTATTAGAATCTATGAATGTTACAAACAATACCTTTTATTGTATCATATTATTGATTTTAATCTTGATAAATTTGAAATATAATTAAACAAATAAATATTTAATAATTAAAATCATGGAAACAGGAAAAGTAGTATTAGGAGTATTAGCTGGAGCTGCAATCGGAGCAGCTTTGGGAATTTTATTTGCCCCAGAAAAAGGAGCAGTTACGCGTAGGAATATCTCAAATAAAAAAGATGATTATTTGGATGATATGGAAGATAAGTACAATGAGTTTATCAGAAATATTGCGAAACAATATAAAGATTTGAAAATGGAAGTTACTGGAGCGGTTGATATGGATAAGATTAAGAAAGATACCAAGGTTGTAGCAAACAGCATCGTATAATAATTAATTTGAATTGCTATGTATAATATTGTTTAGCTTTGTGAACTATGGAAAAAGCAGGAAAAGGTAAAACAGCAGAAATTGAAAAAAACAAATCTCACATTATTGTTGAGATTGTTGAATATATACCAAATGCGGTATTGAGCAAAACCATTATCAAGCGAGCTACAGGAAACATAACGGTAATTTCTTTAGATGCTGGGGAAGAAGTAGAAGAAAAAGCCTCAGCATTTGATAATTACATTCAAATTATAGATGGATCAGCTGAAATTACAATAAGCGATAAAGTATTTAACTTGAAACTGGGTGAAGGGATTGTTATTCCAGCTAATGCCAAACATAGTTATAATGCAAACGAACAGTTTAAAATGATATCAACCATTATTAAAAGCGGTTACGAAGACTAGTTTTTCTTATATTTGATAGTCAAAATAAATAAGTTTCGTTCATTTTATATTTTAAAGAATAATTAATTTCTAACCTGCCCGCTTGAAGCTTTATATCAAATACATGGTAAGTATCCGCTGTAAAATGCTGGTAAAAGAAATATTGAACAGCCTCGATATACCTTTTAAGGTTATTAATTTAGGCGAAGTTGAGTTGAACGATGCGCTTACTATTGATCAAACTGAATTATTCAGAATACAATTGTTGGAATCAGGTTTAGAATTGATTGAAGATAAAAAAGCAGTTATCATTGAAAAAATAAAGAACGTTATCATTGAAATGATTCATTATGAGGATGAACTTCCGAAGGTTAATTTTTCAGATTATTTGTCCTCAAAATTGAATTATAATTACACGTATTTAGCAAACTTATTTTCAGAAACTGAGGCCATTACAATTGAACATTATATCATTATTCATAAAATTGAAAGAGTAAAAGAGCTAATTGTTTATGATGAGCTAAATCTTTCCGAAATTGCTTGGAAACTTCACTACAGTAGTGTAGCCCACTTATCTCACCAGTTTAAAAAAGTTACAGGATTAACCCCTTCTTTCTTTAAATCATTAAAAAATAAAAAGAAAGAATTATTGTAGTTTATAGGAATAATATAATTAATATATTTTATTATATAAATACACATTTCAAGCTAATTTTAACCTTTGTCTTATGGAATTAATCCATAATTGAACCACCAATCGTGGTATAATTAAATCATTTAAAATGAAATTATTGAAATTGTCAGTTGCAGCATATGCAATTTTATTATTAAGTGCTCTTAATTCTTGCAATTCCTCTGCCCAAAAGGAGGAAAAAGCAGCAGAGGAAGTTGCCAAAGCTCAAAAAGATTTAAAGCGTGCCCAGGTTTCTCAAGATTCTATTAAAATGAAAGCTTTAAGAGACGAAGAATGGATTGCATTTAGAGATCTTTCAGATAGAAGAATAAAAGAAAATGAAGCGCGCATCACATTGCTCAAATCAGACATGAAAAAATCAAACAAAAATGTAGATGCGTTTTACGAAAAGAAAATGAACTCCCTGGAAAAAGAAAATAGTAGAATTAAATTAAGAGTCGATTCTTTTAAACAAGATGAAAGTGACTGGGAATCTTTTAAAAGAGAAGTAAATCATGACATGGAAGAATTAGGGAAGTCATTTAATGATTTTACGGTGAAAAATACAAGCAAATAAATTGTTCTCTGGAAGAATAAAGTTTTCGATTATTTATCAAAAGCATTTATAACAGAAATTTCATTTATATCATAATATAAAATGGATGCTATTTCATCTCCCATTGTGTCTGAAATTGTTGAAGCAATTGAAATCATTCAAAATGAATTTCCCGAATTATATAGGAATTTAGATGAAACTCCAATTTGGCTAAATAAAGACATGAAAGGAATCTCACGAAAGGCATATCAAGACTATGCAGAAACACTGGAATTGAATATTACATATTTTGAGAAAAGTAATAATTTAAAGTAGTGTCTTATCGCTAATTTAATTTTAAACACTTATTTGAAGTTCACCTTATATTAAATACTGAAAGTTTAGATTAATTATTTTATTATTTCGATTTTAATCAATTTAAATTATAAATATAAAACTATTAGCAATTTTTATTTTGAGCGCTCCAATTCTGTTGGATATATTTTTTAGAGGATTTATTTATAATAATTTTTAATTATGATACAGGTTAAAAAAGAAGGTATATTATTGTATAAAACAAATCTCGGTTTTGAAAACGAAGGAGTTTTAAACCCAGCTGCTATTTTTCATAATGGAAAAATACATATTTTTTATAGGGCTGTTTCTAAAGGAAATTATTCAAGTATTGGTTATTGTAGACTTTCAACTCCTCTCCAAATAGAAGAAAGACATGATGTTCCAATTGTTTTTCCGCAAGGTGAAATAGAATCTCATGGGATTGAAGATCCACGAATTGTGAAGATAGATGATTTATTTTATCTTACTTATACTGCTTACGATGGAATTAATGCCTTAGGTTCACTTGCTTTCTCTAAAGACCTGATTACTTTCGAAAAAGTTGGATTAATTGTTCCTCAATTTACTTTCAAAGAATTTAGACACCTAGCCGAATCAAAAGGCCCAATCAACGAGAAATATTACAGATACAATGATCACGGCTCTACAATTTCTAAAATCGTTAAAAACCGATATGTCTGGGATAAAAATGTGATGTTTTTCCCGAGGCGAATTAATGGAATGTTATATTTTATTCACAGAGTAAAGCCAGATATTCAATTGGTTGCAATAAATGAATTAAGTGAATTAACTGTAGATTTTTGGCAGAATTATTTTATGCATCTCCATGAAAATATTTTGTTGACTCCTAAATTTCAACACGAAATAAGTTATATTGGAGGTGGTTGTCCACCTATAGAAACCGAACAAGGCTGGTTGTTGATTTACCACAGTGTCCATGACACAGTGCAAGGTTATGTTTATTCAGCTTGTGCTGCATTATTAGATTTAAATAACCCGTTAAAAGAAATTGCACGTTTGCCTTATGTGTTATTTAGACCTGATTATAATTGGGAATTAGAAGGGTATGTAAATAATGTTTGTTTCCCGACTGGAGCAGTCGTAGAAAATGAAATACTTTATATATACTACGGCGCTGCAGATGAGCAAGTTGCATGCGCTTCTTTGAACTTAAAAGAATTAATTAACGAACTATTATTAAATAAGATATAAAATGAGAAATTACACCTTAACAGAATTATTTCCTACTGTGCATTATCAAAACAAAAGAAGTATTGATAAACACACAATACTGAATCAAGATGAAGATTTACCTCAAATTTTAATGGTAACGTCTTTTCCTCCAAGAGAATGCGGGATTGCCACCTATAGCCAAGATTTAAAAAATTCATTAGATAAACAATTCGGAAATTCTTTTGATATTAAAATTTGTGCATTAGAAAATCTAAATGAAATTCACAGTTATTCTCAAGATGTAAAATACATTTTAAATACAGATTATTCAGAAACGTTTAAATTGTTGGCCAAAGAAATTAATTGTAACAACAAAATTGAAATGGTTCTTATTCAACATGAATTTGGATTTTTTAATAAAACAGAAAATAATTTTATTGAATTTTTGAACGCAATAATTAAACCGATTATAATTGTTTTTCACACTGTTCTGCCAAGGCCTTCGAGAGAATTAAAAGAGAATGTTCAAAACATTTGTATGAGGGTTTCTTCCATCATTGTAATGACCAAAATATCTGCTTCAATTTTAATGAATGAATATGAAATTGATGAAAATTTAATTACAGTAATTAATCATGGTACCCATTTAGTAAAAAGTAACGACAGAGAAGCATTAAAAACTAGATACCGACTTCAAGGCAGAAAAATATGTACAACTTTCGGTTTAATGGGGCCAGGAAAAAGCATCGAAACCTCATTGTTGGCCTTGCCCGAAATTATTAAACAGCATCCAAGTGTACTTTTCTTAATAATAGGGAAAACGCATCCTTCATTGGTTAAAATGGATGGTGAAACATACAGGAAGTCGTTAGAGAAAATTGTAGATGAATTCGATTTATCTAGAAATGTCATCTTTATAAATAAATTTTTGCCGTTAAATGAATTGCTCGATTATCTTCACCTTACTGATGTTTATTTGTTTACTTCTAAAGATCCAAATCAAGCTGTAAGCGGAACATTCTCATACGCATTAAGTTGTGGTTGTCCTGTTATTTCAACACCCATTCCTCATGCTTTAGAAGTTTTAGATAATAGTTTAGGTATAATTGTAGATTTCGGAGACGCTCACCAAATAAGTATCGAAGTAAACAAGCTTTTAAATGACGAGGATGAAAGATTAAACATTAGTAGTAAAGGACTTCACAAAATGGCTGCAACTTGCTGGGAAAATTCTGCCATTCATCATGCTGCAAAAATTGAAGCTTTAAGTGAGAATAAAATTAAAATTAAATTTTCTTTCCCCGAATTTAATTTAAGTCAAATTAATCGATTAACAACTGAGGTTGGAATGATTCAATTTTCTTTACTCGATACACCTGATTTAGACACTGGTTATACACTAGATGATAATGCCAGGGCTTTAATTGCTATGATTCAATTTTATGAAATTAAGCAAGAAAATGAAGTTTTAATTAAAATTAAGCTGTATTTAAATTTTATTCGCAAATGTCTACAAAATGACAATTATTTTCTAAATTATGTGGACAAGAATCTAAATTTTACTTCGCAGAATGAGGAGACTAATTTAGAAGATTCAAATGGCAGAGCAATTTGGGCCTTAGGTTATTTGTTGTCACAAAGCAGTATTTTGCCAGATGAATACTGCGAAGAAGCGAAAGATATGTTTGTTCGCGCAATATCAAGGGCTCACTTAGTTCATTCTACAAGAGCAATGGCATTTATTATCAAAGGAATATATTATTCCAATGTGAATTCAATATCCACGGAAAACAATGAATTGATGATTGAACTGGCCGATAGGCTTGTACAAATGTATAGACACGAGTCTAACGAAGACTGGCAATGGTTTGAAAGCTATTTAACGTATGCAAATGGTGTTTTACCCGAATCTTTATTATGCGCTTGGCTAACAACTGGCCACGTTGTTTACCGGGATATTGCAAAGTCTTCTTTTGATTTTTTATTATCAAAAACGATAAAAAATAATAGAATCAATGTAGTATCAAACAAGAATTGGGAAACAAATAAACGTGATGCAATTAAGAATTACTGTGGCGGTGAGCAAGCAATAGATGTAACATACACAATTCTCGCATTGAGTAAATTCTATTTTGTATTTAATCGAGATAAATACAAAAGATTTATGGAATTTTCATTTAGCTGGTTTTTGGGAAATAATCATCTGGGGCAGATTATCTATAATCCATGCACTGGTGGTTGTTACGACGGATTGGAAGAATTTAATGTTAATTTAAATCAAGGAGCAGAATCCACCATAAGTTACTTAATGGCAAGGTTAGAAATGGAAAAAATTTCTGAATATAACTTTAAAATATTTGCATCTTCTTCTGCTCTAACGATTAGTTGATTCTGTGAATTATACAATAGATTTAAATTATTTTGAAATATAATATTTATTGTAATTAATAAATTTACTCTTTTATATACTATAATTCCAATCATAAATTGGAACATAAAAATAATCAATATTAAATATTATACCATGGGAAATCTTTTATATTTAATAGCTGTAATACTTATTATTTTTTGGGCAGTTGGCTTCTTTGCATACAGCGCTGGAGGTATTATACATGTTTTACTGGTAATTGCAATCATAGCAATTTTATTAAGAGTTATTCAAGGAGATAGAATTATTAAATAATACTATTTGCGTAATACACATTATTTTTGCGTAATGCGCAAATGATAATTTAGAATGACTTAATAATTTCGTTGAATACTTTAATATGAATGTATTCAGAAGCCCTTTTGCATTTTGCTTGGAAATTTAAATTAATTCCTCAGAAAAAGTTATTTTCTTTTCAGGGTGATAAAATAGAAATTATAGATGTCGGCAAGCATAACTCAGATGCTGGCCCCGATTTTCTTACCGCTAAAATTAAAATTGGAGAAACACTTTGGGTCGGAAATGTTGAGATTCATATCAAATCTTCTGACTGGTATCTGCACCAGCACCAAAATGATTCAGCATATGACAAAGTGATTTTGCACATTGTTTTTCAACACGATAAAGATGTATTTGATTGCAATGGATTAGTAATTCCCGTGTTGGAGTTGAAGGACTTACTCCCGCAAGATCTCGCTCCCAAATGGGATAGTTTGCAAGCAAAACCAACAGAAATTGCTTGTCAACAATTAGGTAAAATTGATTCTTTTGTTCTGATTAACTGGCTCGATAGAATGCTGGTGGAAAGAATTGAGCAAAAAACTGAACTGATTTTCCAATTGTTAAAACTGCTAAATAACGATTGGAATGAGGTATTTTACGTATGGTTAGCAAGAAGTTTTGGAAGCAAGGTAAATGCCGTACCGTTTGAATTGTTGGCACGTTCTGTTCCACTAAGCGTTGTTAAAAAGCACTTGCACAGTAGCTTTCAATTGGAAGCAATATTTTTCGGACAAAGTTCATTGATCAACGAATTTAATCAAGACGATTACGTTTCATCACTTTGGAAAGAGTACACTTTTTTGAGAGATAAATACAAGCTTGTAGCTTTACCTAAGCAAATTTGGAAGTTTATGCGAATGCGTCCTGCAAATTTCCCAACAATAAAAATTTCCCAATGGGTGAGTTTTTTATCGCAACATGAAAATCTATTTGAGCAATTAATTAATGATAATGAACTTATAAATCAGCTAAAATTTAAAGAAGCTAGGGCATCTTCTTATTGGAAAACACATTATCAGGCGGATGTAATTTCGAATTCAAAAAAAGAAATTGAATTTAAATTTGGAAACGAAACTATTGTGATCAATGCAATCGTGCCTTTTTTATTCGTTTATGGCCAATTAAGGGGAAATGAGAGATTAAAGGAAAAAGCAATCCAGTTATTAACTTCTATAAAACCGGAGCAAAATTCAATTATTAAAAATTGGGAAAGATTAAATGTTTTCGCAGCATCTGCATATGATTCACAAGCACTTATTTATTTGAAAAATCAGTATTGCGATAATTTAAAATGTTTAGAATGTAATATTGGTCACTATTTTATGAAAACAAAAAGTAGTCAAAAAACTTAAACGATATAAATAAAACTTAATTCCTTAAAGGTCTAAAACTAAATTAATAAAATAAATGTTTAGAAATAATTATTACCTCACAAAGAAAACTGTTACCCAACTTAGTTATGAAATTACTGGTTTTGCAATCAAGGTGCATAAATCTATTGGACCAGGTTTATTAGAAAATGTATATGAAAAATGTCTTAAGTACGAATTAGAAAATAATGGTTATACGGTATATCAACAAATGTCAGTTCCTATAATCTACGATGATCTACAACTTGATGCAAACTTCCGATTGGATTTATTGGTAAACGAAACTGTTATTGTTGAAATTAAAGCGCACGAAAGTATTTTACCTATTCATGAGGCACAATTAATAACTTACATGAAACTTCTACAAAAACCACAAGGATTATTAATTAATTTCTTTTCAAAGAATATCACAAAATCAATGAAGCCATTTGTGAATGAATATTTTAGTGTTCTACCCGATGAGTAAATCATTAATGGATGAAGAAAATCAAGTTATAGCTTAATGAAACTTAATTACTTAATGGTTAAATAAACAAGAAGGAATTAAGAAAAAAATTAATACTTAATAAAACTTAACTTCTTAATGGTTAAATAAACAAGAAGGAATTAAGAAAAAAATTAATACTTAATAAAACTTAATTTCTTAATGGTTAAAAAAACATGAAGGAATCAAAAAAATAAATTATTGCTTAATTTTTAAGAATAAACTCTTAATGTTTAATTCAAACGGAAAGGAACAACCATTTTGAATTCTGGAATACTCACAGAAAATTCTTCTCCATCTACCAATCTTTCGAAAGTATAAGTTCCGTCCATTTTTCCGAATTCTGATTTTAAGTTGCAAGCCGATTCGTATTCATAAACTTCTTTTGGACGCAAAACAGGTTGTTGGCCAACTACTCCAGCTCCCTCAACACTTCTATGTTCAGAAATTGAATCAAATATATTCCAATTTCTGCGAAGTAGTTGAACATCATAATCACCTGTGTTTTCAATCTTAATTTTATAGGTAAACAAGAAATACATTTTTGCAGGATCAGAATACAATTCCTGAAATTTGGTTTCAACTGTAACCCTAATGTCGTGTGTAACTTTTGTTATCATGATTTATCGTTTTGGTGATGCAATATTAAGCACATTACATCATGCAAAACAAATTGGTAAGCTCGGAACCCTTAGGTAGACGTGGCATTTAGATTTTGCTTCTGTCAATTAATGAATTCAGTTTACAAATGTGCGAAAAATCTTACATATAAAAAACATTCGTTTGAAAATTTATTGATTTCGAATGGAGTTCATGCGCAATAAGCCATTTAATTCATCGAAATCGTTCGCAAAAGTCCTATTATAAAAGAGAACCATGTAATCATTTTCTGTATTAAAGTAGCTGTTTTCAATATAGGTTAAGTCGCCTTTTTTGCTATTGGAAGGTAAAAAAGCATAACAGTAATTGTATATTCCTTGCTTAAGTAAGATGCGTGCCCTATAAGCTTTATTTGGGTAATCATACTGAAGTTTGAATTCATCTTTATACTGCCAATCACTCAATCCTCCATAAATAAAAAAGGCTCCATTTGTAAGTGGAGCTTCAAAAGGTAATGTAAAATCTACCCATGCATAATCTGCATCTAATTGTGGTTCTGAGCCTTCAGTGTTTCTTATAAAGTAATTACCGTTTATATCTTCTAAGGTTTGATAACTCGAGAAAGTTCTAATTGCATCATTTAACAAAACAGCTTCTACCAAAGTAGAATCTCTTATGAGCTTCCTAACATTCATACTATTCATTCTCAAACTTCTGGTATCAGCCCAACGGTATTCATTATTTCCAGGAAAACAATTTGTTCCATCGTCGTAATTGTAATTTATCATCTTCTGGTTAATCGAAAATGGTTTTAACTCAATCGTATTGTCCCAACGCTGGTTTTGACGAATTATAAGCTTCGTTGTTGCAGGAATATTCACAGTATTTACCAAAGTTATATCCACTGCAACATCTATTTCCTGATGTGTATCTCTTATTTGTGAGTCAACAGGCCTTCTAACAATTGCTGAAACCTTTGCAGTATTATTAAAAACCATGAATCTTCTTGTTAAAACTAAATTATCTGGATCGCCATCTTCAAAAACCCTCAAAATGTAGTTTCCGCTAATGAGGATTTTCATATTTTCATTCGGGAATGTTAAATCATAATGCAAGTATTGTTGTCTTGTATTAAATGAATAGGCAAAATCTTGAATAAAGTCTTGCTGCAAACCTCTAATAGCACGTGTTGGCATAACTCCAGATGGTGTCCAGTTTGCATTACAATGCTCAAGTTTGTAGTAAAGTTGACGCTGTGTCGGGTCTAAATCATCAAATTGCAAATGCAACTTGTCATTAGAATTAAGTTCCAATATTGGAAAAGAACCATCGGTCCCTTTTAAATTGAGCATTACTGTTTTAATGGTTTCGCGATAAACCCAATCCTCATAACGCATTTCTTGTTCTAAGGGATTTGTAGGTTTATTGAATTGTTTATCTTTTTTGAAGTTGACAAATGGCTGACTTATTAATATTGAAGGAATATAAAAAAGACAAGAAAGTAAATAGGTTGAGATTTTCATAACACAAAGTTGTCAAAGGTAACAAGGAATCTTAATGAGATTTCACATCTTTACCCCATGAATTTTATACAATTATTAGCAAGTACATTTAATAAATCCGAAAAAGCAATTCAGCTGACTTTAGAACTGCTTCAAAACGGGGCAACAATGCCTTTCATTGCACGGTACAGAAAAGAAATGACTGAAGGAATGGACGAAGTGCAATTGGAAAAGTTACAGGATTTATTAGAAGAGAATAATGCTTTTGTAAATCGCAGAAAGTCAATCATATCATCATTAACTGAGAGGAATCTTTTGACTGATTTGTTATTAAACGCATTTGAGAATGCGTCAAACATTCATGAACTGGAAGACCTTTATTTGCCTTTTAAACAAAAAAGAAAGACAAGGGCTACAGTTGCCAAAGAAAAAGGATTGGAGCCTCTTGCAAAAATGATTATGAAGCAAGAGTTAGGAGATTTACATCAAACCGCAAAAAGATTTTTTAATAAAGAAGTTGAAGATGAAAATGCAGCGTTGGCTGGCGCAAGAGATATCATAGCTGAATGGATAAGCGAAAATGTTCCTTTAAGAGCAAAATTGAGGACGCAATTTGAAAAACATGCTGTATTAACTACAAAAGTTGCAAAAGGGAAAGAACTTGATGGTCAAAAATTTAAAGATTATTTTAATTTTTCAGAACCTTTGTACAAAATACCTTCACATCGTTTTTTGGCTGTAATGCGCGGAAACGAAGAAGGGTTTCTTAGCTTTTCTGCCTTGCCCGACGAAGAGAAAGCTTTGCAACAATTGAATTACGTATTTGTAAAAAACAATTCTGAATCTGCAGAACAAGTGCAAATTGCAGCAAAAGACAGTTACAAAAGGTTGATTGCCCCATCCTTGGAAAATGAAATAATTCAAATTGCAAAAGACAAAGCGGATATTGCTGCAATTCAAGTATTTGCAGAAAATTTAAGACAGTTGTTAATGTTGGCACCATTGGGCGAAAAGCGCGTAATGGGTATTGATCCAGGTTTTAGGTCGGGCTGTAAAATTGTTTGCTTAGATAAAGATGGTGCTCTTTTACATAATGAGAATATTTATCCACATGCACCTCAAAATCAAGAAAAACAGGCAATGGCAAAAATAAGTTCTTTAATTGGAGCTTATAAAATTGAAGCAGTTGCAATAGGAAATGGAACAGCGGGAAGGGAAACAGAAAGCTTTATTCAACGCATGCGATTCGATGAAAAGATTCAAATATTTGTAGTTAGTGAGAATGGAGCTTCTGTTTATTCAGCATCTAAAATTGCAAGAGACGAATTTCCACAATATGATGTTACGGTGAGAGGTGCAGTAAGTATTGGACGAAGGTTGCAAGATCCTTTGGCAGAATTGGTAAAAATAGAACCAAAAAGTATTGGAGTGGGGCAGTATCAACATGATGTGAATCAACAGTTATTGACACAGAAATTAAATAATGTTGTGGTAAGTTGTGTAAATCAGGTTGGCGTAAATTTAAACACCGCTAGCCATCATTTATTAGCACATGTTTCGGGAATTGGACCAAGTTTGGCGCAAGCTATTGTGCAATATAGAAGTGAAAATGGAATGTTTACCAATAGAGCTTCTCTAAAAAACGTTCCAAGAATGGGCGCAAAAGCTTTTGAACAAGCTGCTGGATTTTTGCGCATTCAGGAAGGTGATAATCCTTTAGATAATAGTGCTGTTCATCCCGAAAGATATGCTTTGGTAAATAAAATGGCCAAAGACTTAAAATTAAATGTATCACAATTAATAGGTGATGCTTCTTTAAAATCTAAAATTGATTTAAAGAATTATGTAAATGATCAAATCGGAATTCCAACACTGGAAGACATACTATCAGAGTTGGAAAAGCCAGGAAGAGACCCGAGAAAGAAGATAAAAATGCTGGTATTCGACGCTTCAGTTAGGAAACCTTCTGACCTTCAAATTGGAATGATTTTGCCTGGAATTGTAACCAATATCACTGCATTTGGAGCTTTTGTAGATGTCGGAGTGAAGCAAGATGGACTAGTGCATGTTTCTCAAATGGCAGATAGATTTGTGAGTAATCCGCTGGAGGTTGTAAACTTACATCAACATGTAAAAGTAAAAGTGATGGAAGTTGATTTAGAACGAAAGCGAATAGCCTTTAGCATGAAAGAAGTGGCCCAATAATTTAATTTCGAAACATTTTTTACTTTTAAAGG
This sequence comes from Bacteroidota bacterium, assembly GCA_027490225.1. Taxonomy (GTDB): domain Bacteria; phylum Bacteroidota; class Bacteroidia; order M30B66; family M30B66; genus JAIXYK01. Next base: position 28,267 of record JAIXYK010000052.1, read on the forward strand.
TTAATTACCCTCGATGCAAGAAGAAAAACCATTTATAAACCCAATTGATGCAGATAAAGTTGCACAAAACCCTGGCTTATTACCTTACGCTCATACGCTAAGCAGTGGAGTAATAAAACCAGATGATTTAGGTAAAATTAAAAGCAATGCCTTAATGGCAATGGAGCAGCAAACAGATATGCAGCTCAATCAATTGCA
>JAIXYK010000029.1 GCA_027490225.1 Bacteroidota bacterium
AATGTAGCTTGAGACCAAACAGTTCTCCAAGTGTCAACGTTAACGTTTGTGTAAGCATTGCTAAACATTGAAATAACATCAGCAGCATCTTCTGTTGGAGTTGGTGCAGCAGTTAATGGCTCGTTATTAGTTGGGGTAGAAGCATTAAAAGTGATATTGTCAAAATAAACAATGTTATCTTGAGTTCTTGCGTTAAAATCAGGGAAAACAATTATCTGACTTAACTGCCCTTCAGCTCCCGGAGGGTTAATAAAGCTAGAAAAGTCAAATGTAAGTTCTTCCCACTGGTTTATAAGTGTATTTGGCACTTTTATATCGCCTTGAGACCAGCCTGTAGCTGTAGCTAATTTAATTCCTACATCGCTAATTACTGATTTCCAAACCATAATTTTGATAGTAGAAGTAGATGCATCTAATACAAACGGTCCTAAATCTGCGCCGCTGTTTGATTCGCAACCCGCATAAGGTTGTCCGCCCAATCTTGCTGTAAATTTAGCAACAGTTGCTGACGTATTGTTTCCTGCAGCATCTGGGTTAGGAATAATTTCTAATGCAGGATTATCTACATTTTCAAATGTTGTCCAGGTCCAAGCTGCACCGTTACCACCAACTTCAAAGTTAATGGGTACATTTTGAGCAAAGCTCATAGATGATACAAGAAGCATCACCGAAGAAAATAAAGTTGTTTTCATGTTTAATTGATTTATGTATTTAAAATTAGAATTGTAATGCACTTTTGCAAGTGTTATCTTAATGAAGAATGTGCATTCTTCTGTTAGTTTTATGGGATTGTTTTTTTACATAGCTTATGTTTTTAAATGAATTCCTTAACAAATTTTAAGTTTTCTTGGCTGTCCCAGATTCCCCAATGAGCACCAACATCACCTTCACTTCCTACTTTCCACGATTCATCAAAAGATGAGAAATAGAAAGTTTCGATGTTATCGTCGCTTGCCCATAAATGCGTATTAATAAAATACTTCAGTGCATTTATTTCAGATGGAATAGAACCTCCAAGCGACTGTCCATTGCTCGGCCAACCTGTTTCTGTGATAATAACTTTTTTATTCCCACCAGCTAATTTAGCCTTATTGTACATGTCTTTCATATGTGCTAGCGAATAATCGAAAGGAGTTCCTTCCCAAAATGGATAACAATTACAAAGTATAACATCACAAATAGCAGTTATGTTTGGTCTTTGAACAAACTCATAGTACGCATCAACATAACCTACCGGAACATGCTTGACTTCATTTTTAACAGATTCTATACATCTTATGAGTTCCTTTTCTGTTAAGTCTTTTCTATACAAAACTTCATTACCAACAGCTGCAATATCTACGAATCCATCATTGGCCAATTGAATTAAACCATCAATTTCGGTTTTATTTTTTTCAATATCACTGCCCAGCCATGCGCCAACTAGTGTTTTCAAACCATATTCTTTGGCTATTCTAGGAATTAACTCGTTGCCTTCTGTTGTTGAAAAAGAACGAATCCATTGCGTATGTTTCTGCAATTTTTCAATTCTTCTGCGAATTTGCGTTTCGGTTAGTGTATCCCCAGGTTTTTGCCCCTCTTCGTAAGGACTAAAGCAAAACCCATGCACTCCACTATGCAATACTTCCAAGAAAATATCTTGTATTTCGCCTTCCGATTTTTCTTCTAAAAAACCTTCTCTGTTTTTAAAACTTCGGCCTTTATTATTTAAAAATTGTTCTGGTCTGAATGACATATCAATTTGTGTTAACTTGTTAAAATTACAGTTCGCCTCTTCGTTTAATGAGTTCTTCTTTGATTTCTTCAGCTTTCTGCTCATTCAAATCATAATTCCACATACACCAAATGGCCAATGCTGCAGTTACAGAAGGAATGATTACATCCATTAATCGTAAATTATTCATCGTTTCAAGTGACTGATTTGTTAAGTTTTGATTAAACCCAACTACCTTTAAAACTACACCTCCTAATGCCAATGCCAATGCTTGTCCCAGCTTTACCATCCACCAATAAACAGCTCCAAATGTACCTTCTCTGCGCGGCATTCCATTTCTTAATTCATCCAAATCGCACACATCGGCAGTCATTGACATCATCAAAGTAAAAAGGCCACCTAATCCAAAGGCCATGAATGGCACTGGTATAAAAACCATCCAAGGATGAGCAGGATTAAATCCCCACCATTTAAGAATATAACCAAATATAGAAATTGCTGTTGAGATTATGAATGCCTTTCGTTTTCCAAATTTATTTGCCATAAAAGTAACAATAGGAATTACCCCAAATGCCGTGAGAATTGCACTTACCGTTGCAAACCATGCAGGTAAAGTTCCCGCATCTGCATAACTGCCTTTGAACATGTAAAAAACAATGATAAAAAAACTAAAAGATGCAACCATTTGAAATCCATTAAACACCAAAAACGTTGCTCCGCATAAACGCATAAACGGGTCGTTTTTAGTCATATTCTTCATATCAATAAGCAACCTTTTCATATTTGTGCCAATGGTACTAAATGATATTTCAGCCCTGTTTTCAATATGTGTAGAGTCTATGCCAATACAAAAAATGGCCGGCAATAAACCAAGTACCACACAAATTATCCCCACAATTATAGAAAGTTGTCTCACACCTTCTGCCTGATTTTCGAACAGATTTGGATTCGCAATAAGTACCCAAAACCAAGGAACTACCATCCATGCAATTTGACCAATGGTTTGTGAAAAGCCCATTAATCGCGTGCGTTCTTTATAATCGCTGGTCATTTCATAACCAAGTCCAATTAATGGTGTAGCAAAAATGGCATTCGTTAAAATAAATAAGATGGAAAAAATCAAAAAATACCAAAAATTGTAAACTGTACCATTCTCTGCATACAACTGCCATTGTACCGCAAACAAAATCCCGCAAAGCAAGGCTCCTACGAAAATATATGGCCTTCTTCTCCCCCAACGTGAATTGGTATTATCTGAAATAAATCCAATAATTGGGTCAGATAATGCGTCAACAAAACGAGGAATAGCAGCTAATAAACCAGCCAAAGCAGGGTCGATACCAAACGCGGTAAGTAAAAAAAATGAAAAAACACCCAAAGCGCCAGGTAATAGATTATTTACCAAATGTCCTGCTCCAAAAGCTGCTTTTTGCATTAAAGGAATCTTGCTTCTTGTTGTTTGAGTTTCCGTTGACATAGTTAATTTGTTTAGCTGGATTTAGAATTAGGTGAGATTAAAAGTGTTTGAATGGCCTTCCCTTGAATTTTAAAATCAATGGTTTTTTCATTAAGTTTTACTTGAATATTCTCGGTTTTTTCATTCGGATTAAAAATGACTACAGCAATACTTTTATCGGGATTTTCGGCAGCTGTAACCATGATGTTGTTATTAGAATGTTTAAATCCTATTCGCTTTGCACCTGGTCTTATAAATTTGCTGAAATGCGCAATGGTGTAATACAATGGCGTAAAGTAAATTTCATTTTTCTCCTCATCAACAATTACAGGAGCTGTACACCAGTTTTTTGCCCAATTCGGACCGCCTTGTTTATTGAGCACCATGTTCCAATCAATCCAACCATCCACCCAATTATTGAGGCAACCAATCATATCGCGGGCGTAACGGAATACGGGCACATATTTCGGATGTAAGTGTTTTAGATCCGCTGGAGCCCATGTAAAGCCCCAATCTTTTGCATCTTCTGACCAATACCAGGCATCGTTTTTCCAACGCGGCACCTCCGCATCAATGCACCCTTCCGTTTGAATCAAGTATTTATTCGGCGCTTTGTTATGCGCATATTGCAATGCTTCTGGAAAATAATCAAAAGTACTTGCATACCAATGAACTGCGGTGCCATCAAAATATTGAGCTGCTTCAGCATCGTCATACATAGCGTCTACCCAAATTTTTAATTGCTCATCACGATTTTGATCAAAGCCTAAAATCTTTACCTGATGCCCGTCTTTTTTCAATTGAGTACCTAAGTGATTTTTTACAAAATCGTTCATTTCGGCTGGTGTATAATGCATACTTTCCCAATTGCTATCGTTGCCTAATGGCTCATTCTCCACCGTGATTCCCCAAATTTGTATTCCTTCTTTTTGATATGCTTGCAGGTATTTCGAAAAATACATGGCCCAAGTTGGATAATATTTAGGTAATAATTTACCACCACGCCAGCTATTGTTATCTTTCATCCATGGTGGCGCTGTCCATGGCGATGCAATTATTTTAAAACCATCTTTTGACTTTTCCTTTGCTGCTTTTATGATAGGAATAAGATCGTTTTTGTCTTCTTCAACAGAAAAGCTTTGAAGTCCTAAATCATCAGGAACATTTGCATATGCATAGTTTCCCAATGAAAAATCGCAGGAATTAATATGCGTGCGGGTGAGCGAATAGTTTGCACCAGCTTCGCTAAAATATGCATCTAGAATTTTGTTCCTGTTTTCGGCACTTAGTTGTGTCAACAAATGCGCGGATGCTTCGGTAAAAGAACCTCCAAAACCAGTAATGGTTTGAAATGTTTCTTGTGGTAATAAGGTAATAACTGATGGATTGCCCGAGTTCGAAAAATCGCTAACAGCAGTTAATTGATTACCTGAAGCTGAAGTCTCATACAGCGACACATTCAATTTATTATTGTCGGCACAACTATTCATAAAAAGAATAATTAAGTTGCAGAAAATAAAAATGGAGATATGTAAACGTATTTTCTTCATTTGCATGCATCAGTGATGAATTATTATTTCGTGAGCAGAAACGGGCGCTTTTACAAATTTCAAAAGGCTATCTAAATTTCCATCGAAAGTTTTGGTGATAGGCTTCCCTCCTCTTGTTAAACCTTTGAATGTTCCTTTATCAACTTCATCCCAAATCATGTATTTAGCCTGAGAACGAGTATTTATCAATCCAAAATGATTTTCAGAGCCCTGAGGATTTTTTGCGTCTTTCCAAGGCTCATCAAAAGCTTCAAAAAAGAAGCAAGCGATTCCTGATTTTTTTGTCCATTCGCGAATAAGCTTGTAATAAATTCCTGATTTGTATTGGTCGGCAGCCCTAGAACCTTCGTTGCCATAATGTTCATTAGAATAAGTGGCCCAACCTGTTTCACCAATATGAACGGGTTTGTTTATTTTTAAACCTCTCATATAATTAACAACGCTTTCATATTGTGACTTTGCGTACTGCAATGACCTGAGCATTGCTGCATCAATTTTTTCCAAATCAGATAAATTACTTTCACTTTCTGGAACAGCCCAAAACTGCGGATTGTAATGTGTATCATGCATAGGATAAGTATGCATAGAAATGTAATCTACAGCTTTAATGAGCTGATTTAAGGTGTCATTGTGATATTCTGCACCACCTCCACCCCAGGAAGCAAAATTATCGGAGCTGGTAATCCATAAATCGGCAGGTAATTTTCCTTTTTTCTTCAAATCCTGAAGGTGATTTACCCAATTTAAAATAATGTGCGGTTCAACATAATAAGCTGTTGCCCATTTCACCATCGCTTCGTTGCCTACAGCTATAACTTTTACGATATCTGGATATTTATTGGCTAAAGCAACAGCACGTTCTATTTCAGAAGCATTTTGCTCACTTTCCTCATGGTGAAGAGGATTATCAGTGCGTGGATGCTTGCAATCAATCCAAGCACCAAGCATAAGATACATTTCAAAATCAGGATTTTCTGATTTCAATTTTGTAATGGCTTCAAGCAAGTTGGTTGCTTCCTGGTAAAATACATTATAGGTTCTCAGTATTTTAATGCCCATTGCCGATAGAATTTTTAGGTCTTCGGTTAACTCAGCCATTGTTGGTTCAATTTCTCTCGATGTATGGCGAAAACCACCAAAACTAATGGCCAAATAATCTGGGTTGCCTAATATTTCTTTAGCTGTCATATTTTTAGCTTTATTTTGTTGTTGTTGAGCTATTAAAGGAGCATTCAAAAAAGAAATCATTAATATCAACATACCTAAGCGTAAACCTGGAGTTGAAATGAATTTCCTTTTTAAAAATGCCATTTTTTCGCTCATCCTCTTAAATTTTGTTCTAAGACGAAAACATTGATTTTAGAAACTTTTCCTGTTCTTTTAAAAATCTCAGAACTTGTTATTTCATCAAGTAAAAAACCATCAAAATGAACTTTTAAACCATCATTCAAAATAATTTCTATTCCTGTTTTATCAGAAATATTATAAACCACAGGCACCTGACAAATTGAAAAACCAATTGCATTCTCATTCATCTGAACAGCAATATCTTTATTTGTAATGTCAATAAAATGAGCAATTTGTTCTTGTTTCAAAAACTCGCTTCTTCTCAAAATGAGTGGATTAAAACCTAATTTTCCATCTTCAATAAAAACTCCTAATTCTGCAAATCGCACTAAAATATCTTCTTTCACTTGTCCGGTCATTCCTGGTTGCTGTGCGCCACGGTGCATGGGCGTATGCGAATAAGGATCGGTAGGGAAAGCGCCATAAACTTCAGGCGATTTATGAATGCCTATACCATCGCCTATTTCATAAAAATGTTTCAATAACTGATTCACAACTTCCTCCTCTACATTCAATTGAATGGCATTGGTACAAGCTTCCTGCACTGCGAGATAGAGTTTAGAAACCATATGCCAATAAATAGATCCTAAACCTTCATAAGCATAAAAAGTACCTGACCTTCCAGTAAATGATTTATGGTTGAAAACAGCTTCGAAAATTTGAAGAATGAGCGTCCTTTCTTTGGATAACAAATCTGAATAAATCGAATTTTCCAATTCATTTAATGCAGCATTTAAATCTCCTGCATTTTTAAAATTGCCATTGAAATGATGATTGCCCAGCACATCTTTCGTGATTATTTGGTGGTTATGTGCATTTACCAATTCCTGCAATAGCTTCGATTGCTTTACCGATGCTTCAGAAATGCTATTCTTTTGCAAAAATCCAAGTAATGGTTTGTTGGGATACAACAAATAACTGTTTTGGTCGGCTCTGTAAAGTTCACTTTTTCTTAAAGAATCAAGCAACAATAAAGTTTCTTTACTACTCAAATATCCTGAACTAATTGCAGCTACCTGACCTTCTAACATTTCACTTAAATGGTCTAATGATAATTCGCCACTCTCATGAATTGATACCAAATTATAAGCATGATACAGATGATCCTTTCTTCGGTTTGCAGCAATTGTGTGCTCAAAATACTTTAATGAAATATTGATGAAATGTTTTAGCTCATCAACTTCTATTTCAGCTTTTTTGCCACTAAAACCTTGATTATAAATGGTCTCTCGGTAATTACTTCCAGCACCGCACAATGCATCAACTATGATTCTTCTGTCTTTATTGTTGATGGACGAAACAAGTAAATGTTGGTAAGAAGTAAGTGTATTAGCAATGTTTGTAAACAATTCTGCCAATTCTTCAGAAATATGAATTTCCGAAACTTCAACTTGAACAAGTACTTGCTCAAAGAAACTGAAGAACCTTCTTAAGTAATTCAAAGTAACCATCGAAACGCCATTGCCAACCAAAGCATTATTGGCGTCATTCCATTCTGGGCGCTGGGTATTCATCCAAATACCGCCTTCGGGAATGAAATTGCTGGTTTTAGATAAAACTGTGGCCAATATTTTTTCGAGAAAATTTACATGGTATATTTCTCCGTTTTGTTTGGTCAAAAGTGAACCATCGGCGCCAATTTCAACTATTTTTTTACGAATCTGAATGTCTGATGTTTCTTCAAAATCAATTGTATTCTTTGGGTCAATAAGTATTTCGCTATAAGGCTTAATTCTGTATGGAACATTGGCATAAACAAAATGAGCTGCATTTATAATGTTCGATAAAATCTTAGGATTTTTATTATGCGCGAATTCTAGGAATTTTAGTAGATAGATAATTTGGTGGTCGCCCCAGTAGCCAATAAAAGACCAAGGATTTTCCGGCTCTACAATTTCCCAATCGAAGCCATCTTTTGTAATTCTGTAAGGATTGTAACCATCGAAAGTAGATGCATTCAAAAACTTGAAAATCATGCCTTCAATAAACTCCGGATAAGCATGAACTAAAGCTTCCCAATTTTGGAAAATATCGCGCCAGTTACCTTCATAATCTAGAATCTTAGAACCATCTATTTCACTGTTTGTGTTGATAGAAAACTTATTCCAAGGACGGCTCGGGTCGCCATGTCTTCGGCTGAATTTCAAAGGCAAATATTCCTTACTCAAGCGAATCAAATCGGCATCATTACTTTTGGAAAGCATTTGTTCCAAATCTAACTGACTGAAATCATCTGCTAAAGCATTTATAAAAGATGCATTAGCGCTAAAAACAGCTTTATTAGCTTTGACCAAATATGTAACGAAATCTTGCTTTTCGATTTGGTAATTGTTATCGAAAATTCCACCACGCATGATGTTAAAAAGCACGTTCGACAAATGACGCGCATCTTTTAATTTATCGGCCGTATACTGCAAACCATCGGCTTGAGCAAGTAATTCCATCAAGTTTTTTGTACCTAATGCAATGTCTGATTCAAGTTTATTTTCAATTTCGTTGTTTGATGTTATTGACTCACAAAGATTAACAACTTGCGTTTGGTCTTGATTTACATTTGTAATGATTTTCCAGGCTTTTCTAGCATCATTTTTCAGGACAAAATCTGCACAAATAAAATAAGCGCCTTTCTCACCTTTTACATCTTTTTCTCCGTGAATTACTTTTTGATTTCTAAAAGCATCTAATTGTAAAGAAGACAAAAGATACGTTGGATTTTCAAGTCCCAAAGACCAGGCAATATTTGCTTTTAACGATTCACTGGGTTCTGCTTTATCTGAAATGATGGCACTCAACGCGAAAATCCCCAAGCCGGTTTTAGGCTCTAATTCACTTCTTTTATATGCATCCACCAGATTACTGGTGGTAGTTTGCAAATAGCTGTTAACACCAAAAGGCATTATGTTTTGAATTCCATCTACAACACTAATTTTATAATCATTTCCAGAGTGATTGATCAGTTCTGCTTTTTTTACAAATCCAAACAGATTACTGGAATTCCATTGGTATCTAAAAGTGATACCTAAGTCGTAATTTGTTTCTTCGAAAATGACTTTATTCCCGCAAATATTCTTGTATAAATTTCTGGTAATCTTGTATTTAGATGTATTTCTATTGCTGTAAGGTTCCCAAACAAATACTTGTCCATCAATATTGATTTGAAAAATGGATTTGCTTCCAGTGATATCAGCAAATTCAGCCAATTTATCGTCTGTGTAATAAGGAAACAAAGCGTATTCAGGATTTTTTCGTCCTGCAGTTAGACCACCATTACTTACGATGTACATCCAATGATTGGAATTGCTCACGATGTTCATCAAAAATGGACGCATTAATTGTTGATTCGAAATTTTGAAAAATGTTTCCTTCTCAATTTCCACCACTTGAATATCAACTACAGTGTTTTGGTTTTCAACACTTTCAGCTTCCATTAGTATATTTTCGTTATTGGTCATTTAAATTGTAGCGCTAACTTTTGAATTGTACTTATCTAATCTGCTTTTTGATAAGTTCTAACATAATCAACAATCATGGTTTGAGGAAATGGTGTTCCCGAAGTAGGAAAACCTACATAATTTCCGCCCACAGCAACATTGAGAATCATATAAAACGACTGATCGAACACCCAAGGGTTTGTAACGCTCTTTTTTTCAATGCGTTGAAAAAGAAAATCATCTACAAAAAAGTCGATTTTATCTTCATCCCATTCTGCAGCAAACAAGTGAAACTTTGCATCAAAACGGTCATTTGGTAATGCAAAACTTTTTGTTATTGGATTTCCTCCGGAATAACCTGGACCATGCAGCGTTGCTGCAACAATGTTAGGTGCTTGTCCGCGTAATTCCATAATATCAATTTCTCCGCATTGTGGCCAAGAAACTTCATCAATATTATCACCAAGCATCCAGAATGCTGGCCAAATACCAGGACCGTATGGTGTTTTTAAACGTGCTTCAATACGTCCATATTTTTGGCTATATAAACCTTTCGTTTTGATTCTTGCTGAAGTAATGTTATCTCCATTTCTTATAGCTGTAATTAACAAGTTACCAGCACCATCCAAAGAAACATTTTCTGGGCTATTGGTATAACTTTGTAATTCTTGATTTCCCCAGCCACCTTGACCATTTCCTATATCATAAGTCCATTTAGTTGAATCAGGTTGACTTAAGGAATCACCCTCAAATTCATCACTCCAAACCAGTTTCCAACTTCTGTCGTCTAATTCTTGCGTTTCATTCTTTTTACATCCAAAACTCATTAAAATCACAAACAAGACTGCAATGTTGATTTTGAGGCTATTATTTATAAGTATCTTTTTCATTTTGTATTTTTTAACGACGGAAATAAATGTTATCTGCATAGAAATTCGAAACGTTTGTACCTTCAAATATGAGCTGTCCTAAATGTGCTCTTGAAGCTAAACCTGTGAAATTAGCTAATGGAATATCCAAACTAATCCAGTTTTGGGTATTAATGGTTGGACTTGAAAAAGTAATTGTGTGATTGGTATCATCTCCTCCGTCATAAACACCATTGGCTCCAAAGTCTACCAATTTTACTTTGAATTGAGTACCTGGAGCAATATCATTAGGAAAAAAGAGATCTAATCGAAGGTGAGTCATTGTTGTCGCATCGATGATTGGGTCGGAAAATTGTACTCCTACGAAGTTAAAATTGGTATAGCTTAAAATATTATCTCCGCCTACAGTAAAATCTTCTGAAAGCGTTGTTTGAAAAGGCGCCCAATAACCATTGTAATAATCTACAGGCACATTTGGAAATGCTTCACTAAACAGCGAGATTACATCATTTGGATTATTGGTTGGAACTGGAGCCGTTTGAAAAGGTTCTCCAGTTATTATTGTTAATGAGCCTTTAGCTTCTTTCCCACCCATTTTAGCTGTAATAACGGCTGTGCCTGGTCCTCCAATCACTGAAACAACACCAGTACTATTTACTGTGGCGATTTCCTCATTTGATGAAAAGAATTCAAAATATGATGCAACCAAATCTACAGTTTGATTCACCCCGTTTGGTAAGTTAAAAACTGATGATAAACCTCCAATTTGAGTTGTTATACCTGCGAATGAATTAATGGTATCTTTTTGTCCCAATAAAATAGCTGGTTGAGCGTGAGCAATTGTTCCTAATTCCTCAAACTTTACTTCATCAATCCAAAATGTATATCCATTGCCACTTTCAGCTCCTTCTGAATAGAAGAACATGCCCCTTTCTGCAGCAAATTTAGATGGGTCAGGAATTGGAATGTAGTATTTCTTCCAGTTTGTATTCACAGCCAAACCAGAAACTGAAGCTTGATATTTATTGGCCCCTAAATCATTTCCAATACCAACAATATCAATATTTGCAGATTGAGAAGCTTTAGCCCAAAACGTAAGGGCTGTATAACCTGATAAATTTCTACCAACTGTTGTGAAAAACGAACCACCTGCATATGCACCAACAGGGTCATTTACAGCTGGAACTTCAAAACGCATAGAAGCCGCTGAATTATTGTAGGTTACTTCTTTATCCACCTGAAAAGCTTTTGGGTTTGATCCGCCAAAAGCAGCGTATATTAAATTAGCACTGAAACCATCAATAAAAACATTGGGGTCGGTTGGGTAATCTGGTGGAGTTAATTCTTCTAGATCCCTTTTACAACCTGCTAAACTAGTTAGTAAGACAATTCCGAAAATTAAAACGCTCTTGAATTGAAATTTTATAAATGTGTTCATCTTGTTTTAGTTAAAAAGATTAAAATTTAAATAAACCCTTACTTCCCATTCGTTGCCATTTGGAAAACCAATTGCATTAGGATCAGGAACAAAGTCGCCCGCAGCATTTATAGAATAAGTGGGAGCATAGCGAGGCGAATATTTATTAAGTGTTCTGTATGTTCCCATCACACCCAAACGAGTTCCTGGAAAGTTTAACCAGTCAGGGTTGCCCAAATTAACTGATAAATCAAGCATACATTGCAGTGGATATGTTAAGTTGAAATCGCGGTGATAATCGAAAGGTCCCCAATCGTTGAAACGAATAAATGAGTTGATTTTAAATGTCTTGGCAATCACCCTTAAATCCATTCCATATCTTTTAATTAACCTCGGGTCACTACCATTAGCTTGTGCATCACCAGCATAAATGTTGGCAATAAACCCAAAATTCTTGTTAATTTTTGATACCAATCTGGTATTCACTTCCCACAAATCTTGCGCAGGAGCCGAACCAGGAAATGCAAAGAAAGTTCTACCATCACCAAAGATACCAATAGCTGCATCTTGAATAGTTGGTAAATGGCGAAAAACCAATCCTGCGCTAATCGCCATTTTAGCATCTTCAGACCTGTCGCTGTCCCAATTATACATCCATGTGCCAGGAGTTGGGTCATAGGTAAACAAAATCTCACCTGCTGTCATTTCTCTATTTGAGCGAACTGAAAATGGGTCTTCTAAAATATTTCTCGGTCTTCCCGGGGCTAAAACATCACCTGGAATTGGTCCCTCAATTGGCTTTTGCCAAATAAAATTAGGAGCAATTTGAAAATTACCAATGCTGTAAGTCATACCCGACAATACATTAACCTGATTTCCACTACCACTGTCTTTCAATCTCCATCCTGTAAAAGTTTGAGTTGCATCAGCAGTTGAGCCAAAAGCAACTAAACCCATTGCAGCAGTTTGAGCATACCAATTGAATCTGCCTCCTGTATATGTCAACTTAGCTTTTCCGCCCCAAGTGTCGCTTGATTTTACATTATCTTGATACACTTTTGTTTCACCATTTTCCAAACGAGCAACCTGAATATCTCTTCCTACTAGAGGCTGTCCTCCCCAAATTCCACCTAAATCAACACCTAACTTGCCAAATTTCCTACCCGCGTGCAAAGTTGCTCTTCTTGTTTTAGGTTGCGGAATTGCAAAAGAACTTCCAGTTAAACCTTGTTGTTGTAAGTCTTCATGAAATATTCCTGTGACTTTAAATTTAGCAATTTCTTTGCTGTATTTAAGCAATATTGCCGGATTAGCCCCCCACCAAAGCTGAGGACCAAATGCTACTTTAAAATTCTTTAAATGCTTTTTCCCAGTTACTTCAAATCCTAAAGGAGCCAAACCATTGTAGATATCTATATTAGGTCCATAATTAGCCTCAGGATAAAGTCCAAAGAAATCGCCTTCATAGCCCCAATGGTAATGTCCTGTTCTGTAGAATCCTTTTAAATCAAAAAGTTTGTGGTTCCATTCATAACTAGCTTGATAAACTTGGAATCTATTAATAGATTCTAAATTTACATTTCCATTAGGACCTACAACAGTAACAGGCCTGCCTCTATTTTCATAAAATATCTGGTCAATTGGGTTTTGTGCTACGTTACCCAACACGTTAAAATCTACTTTGGCCCTCATGTTTGGTGCTGGATTAGCTTCTACACCAACAAAAAACGACTCCATGTGGTCAAATCCTTGTTTATTTGGAAAAACAGGATTTGCAGGGTCAGCAACTTTAGGGGTAGTAATGAGCGAGCCTCCTGTAGAGTATGTGGTGAAATTGGCTGACAATCTGCTCAACCTGATTTTCTTCGTTTTCTCACCATCTAAAGCCGCTTTATCACCTCTAGCTTTCAATTCAGCATCTGCCAATGCTAAATTATTAAAGTAACCGTTTAATGCAGCGCTTGTTGTTCCTGCGGATAATGGATTAAACTGATGTACATTTTTCAAAACATAATATGCAGCTCTTGGATAAAGCGAATAAAGACCTTGGCCATTAGTTGGACCTTTTGCACAGATTCCAAACCACTCCTCATTCATATTGTTTTCACCTTTAATAAAATCTTGTATATAACCACCATTCGACCAAGATGCATTGTTATCGTGAACGTCTAGATTACTTGTTTGCCCATATTTCCACCAACCATCACTAAACTGAAATGTAAAACCTCCTAAGGAATTGTTTGCCTTACCTAAACCAGCAGCATTTTCATAAATATCTTTCCAGTTGCCCATTAAGTATTCAGCTTGTGCTTTTTGATCTTCATCGTTGGCTATCGTATTAAATGCATCAGCTCCAAATTCAGTAAACAAAATAGGTTTACCATATTCATTTTTCACACGTGTAAATGCATCACCAAATGAAACCCCGCGATACATATTCGTTCCATAAATATCAACGTTTTTACATTCTCTTGCTACAATATCGAGAAATAATAAATCACCATTGCATATTGCCACCGGGTGCGATAAATCGGCAGCTTTCATAGCAACAGCGGCCTTATCAAACAACTTGTACAGAGCATCAGCTTTTTTCGTCGATTTTCTATCAGCCATTGGAATGTCTTCCGTTTCTGCACCTTCCCAAAAAAGCCCGTAATTGTTCTCGTTACCTAATAAATAAAGTAAAAGCCCTGGTGTGTTTTTGTATTCAGCAGCTAATTGCGTTGTTTCTTTCAACAACAATTCCATTACCTTAGGATTGGAATAATCTGTATTTGGAAACCAGGTTCCGTCTAACGTAAGTCCATACCTGCCAAATGAGTGATTGAGCATGGTATAAATTCCATATTGCTTGTGAATGTATTCAATCCATTGTTTAGGAATACCAGCGTAAACTCTGATGGTGTTAACTCCCATATTTTTCAGCAATGACATTTCACTGTCTAATGCTCTTTTTATGATATCATCAGATTGATTCCATAAAGAATATGAATAGTTGGTACCAATCGGGAAGTAATCCCAATTTACGCCATTCACCATAAATGGCTTTCCATCAACAGTAAGTTTAATACCTGCATCGTTGCTTACTACTTCAACTTGGTTTTTCTGAGCAAAAATCCCAACAGAAAGCGCACAACAAAATAATAGTAGGGTAAAGTTTTTCATTCAATAGCTAATTTAAGTTAGAGATTAAGGTTGGTGTAATTTTTACACTGAATTATTTCGCTAATCTATCAAACTAAACAGATATTGATACCTATACATTACATATACATTGAATACTTAAGCATATATTTACCTTCTATTATACTTATATTCAAACACTTAACAAATAATTAATATGGATAACTTTACAAAATAATATGTATTGTGTATACTTATATTAGCTAAAACCTTTCATTAAACGGTGTGAAATAAACACCATTCCATTCAAGCATAGAATTTTTAATTGTCCGATTAAAAATCTTTGCCCAGACGAGCAATAGATTTTTGCGTCAATTCTTTATGAAGTTCTATGTAATCTGCTTGCAAATCTTCATGCAGTTTATCAATACTCTTTTCAGCTTTTTCTAAACACCGGAAAATGAATTTCGATAATGCTGCATATCTAAACTGCGGTTTGTAATGTTCGTGAAAAGAACTCACTAGTTTTAACAATAATTCTACCTCCCCATTTCTATTGCCCGTAAATCTGTAATACTTGGTAATTAGTCTTAAGGATTTCCTTAACGATTTTAAAAGATAATATGGATGAGTAGCTGGTTGTAAAAACGGAGTCTCCATTTCATCTTTTAAATGTTCTGCGTAATTCAACGGGTCTTCGGCATCAAAAAGCAGGTAGCTCAAAAGCTCTTTATTTTCGACTTTGTGTTTTGCTAATCGAAGTACTATTTTCAATAATTCTGGAGGCGACAAAGCCTCTAACTCACGCTTTAGTTCCGTTAGTTTCTCCGTTCTCTTCATTGTTTGATTTATTAATTCTACCAGCTTTTTTCAACGCCTCTTTAATTAACCATTCTATTTGCCCGTTTGAGCTGCGAAATTCATCCGCAGCCCATTTTTCAACGGATTTCAGCATTTCTTCATCAATGCGCAAAACAAATGGTTTTTTCTTACTCATTATTTCAACTTCACATTTCTTAATGATTCAAAGTTCCAGCATTTATTACTGGATTGGTAGATTTTTCGGAACATAAAACAACCATTAAATTGCTCACCATGGCTGCTTTTCGTTCATCGTCCAATTCTAAAATTTTCTTAGCAGACAATTGCTCTAAGGCCATTTCTACCATACTTACAGCACCTTCCACTATTTTAAATCTTGAAGCCACCACAGCTGTTGCTTGTTGGCGCTGCAACATTGCCCCAGCAATTTCAGCCGAATACGCCAAATTGCTAATCCTCGATTCGATTACTTCAATACCAGCAATCATCAAACGTTCTCTTAACTCTTCTTCCAATTGATGGTTAATTTCTTCTCCACCAGAACGTAACGACATGTCTTTATGCTCATCATCAAAAGTATCATAAGGATATAATCCTGCAAGTTTCCTAATGGCTGATTCACTTTGAATCCTCACAAACTGCTCGTAGTTATCTACTTCAAAAGCTGCTTTAAATGTTTCAGACACTCTCCAAACCAATACAATTCCAATCAATATCGGATTTCCTAATTTATCATTTACTTTGATTGGTTGAGTTTCTAAATTTCTAGCCCTCAAAGAAATTTTCTTTTTAACAAAAAAGGGATTCATCCAAAAAAAGCCATTCTCTTTTACTGTGCCTTTATAAGACCCAAACAAGGTTACCACTGAAGACTCATTTGGATTTATTACTGTTAAACCCGTTAGCAAGAATGTTCCTATAAATAAACATATTCCTCCAAACAAATAATAGTGAACATATAGTTCAAAACTTCCTATTGCAATTAGTGCCAAACAAACACTTAGTAATGCAAACCCAGCCATTGGCTTTTTTGTAATTTCTTTCATTTGATATCATTTTAATATCACAAAGGTATCAATTTAAATTGAAAACAAAAATATTTTTTTCAAAATCGAACTTACCTTATTTTATTCTGTTATTTTTACCAATTAAACTTTATGTTTCTAAAGAAAATCCTTTACTATCTAGACATTCGGACACTTTTTAAACCGAGTACAAAAGTTCGCAATGCGAATGTTAAATTCATGAATGGCATGAATAGAATCAGTATTTTCATGTTCCTTTTTGCAATAATAGTAATGCTGATAAGGTATTTCAGTAAGCATTGATTTCATTTTTTTTAGTAACGCAATTACTTTAGGTTTGCGGAATTATTTTCTGTGAAGGTTTACCACGATATATATAGTTTCCCAAAACTTCCATTTCCGATAGTTACTACTGGTACATTCGATGGGGTGCATCTTGGGCATTGCACAATTTTAGAAAAATTAAAAAGTTACCGATTGGTTTCTGGTCATGAAACTGTTGTAATTACATTTAATCCACATCCAAGATTGGTACTTCAACCAAATGATAACAAATTGGAACTGCTTAATTCTCTGGACGAAAAAATTGAATTGCTTTCAAAACAAGGTATAGATCATTTATTGGTTATTCCTTTTGATAAAAATTTTGCTGCACTTTCTTCCTTGGAATTCATTGAACAAATTCTTGTTAAAACAATAGGAACAAAAAAATTAGTAATTGGTCACGACCACCATTTTGGTAAAAATAGAGAAGGAAGCTTTGAAAATTTACGTCAATCAGGTCCACAATATGGATTTGAAGTGGAGGAAATACCGGCAAAAGACATCAATCATGTGGCAATAAGTTCAACTAAAATCCGAGAAGCACTCCATAATGGAGATATTGTTACAGCAAATAAATTTTTAGGCTATCAATACAAGATGGAAGGAATTGTTGTTAAAGGGAGACAATTAGGTGATACAATAGGTTTCCCCACAGCGAACTTAGAAATAATCGGTCAAAGAAAATTAATTCCACAAAATGGCGTTTATGCGGTAACTGTTTCTATAGATAACAGTATATATCAAGGAATGATGAATATTGGAAATAGGCCTACTGTTGAAACCAATGGTGAAAGAAAAGTTGAAGTTCATATCTTAAACTTTTCAGGCAACTTATATGGAAAGAAATTACAAATAAACTGTGTTGATAGAATCCGCGATGAAAAAAAATTCACATCGTTGGATGAATTAAAATCTCAGTTAAAGGAAGATAAGAATCAAATAAAAAGCTTATTGAGTAGTGTTTAAATTCAAATATATTGTATTTTTTCTTTTGCTTTTTAATAGCACTTTTATTTGCGCTCAACCTGAGTACAAAGTAAAAGGCAGGATTTTTACAAGCATTAAAAAAGCAATGTTGGAGCCCGATTCTGTTGAACGGTTAAAATTAAAAAGGAAGGGATACAAAGAGATTCCGTCAGAAATATTTAATTTTAAAAATCTAAAGGAATTAGATTTAGGCGGAAATAAAATAAAAAACATTGATCCGAAAATTGGCCAACTATCAAAACTTGAAATTTTAAAACTCAATAGGAATCAAATAGTATTAATTCCTACTAGTATTTCGAAATTAGATTCATTGAAATATCTTGATGTGGGTTTAAATAAAATTAATGCATTACCGGAAGAAATGAAAACGATGCAAAGTTTAGAATTTCTTCAGATCTGGGGAAATGAACTTACTGTTATTCCTGAACCAATAAGCAAAATGCCCAATTTGAAATGGTTAGATATGAGAGCAATCATTTTGACTGAAACTGAAAAGGAAGATATTCAGAATGATTTCCCTCAAGTAAAAGTATTGTTCTCTCCAGGTTGCAATTGCGGAAAGTAATTCCCCAAAAGCACTTTAATAACTCAATTAAATTTCCAAGATATTAATTATTCAACATAAAAAAAGCCTTGCAACAATGTTACAAGGCTTAGAAATGCTTGGAAAGTTATGGGATCTTAACCTACTTTCTTTACGTTCACTGCGTTAAGACCTTTTTTGCCTTCTTGTAATTCGAAGGTTACGTTGTCATTTTCGCGGATTTTGTGCACCAGACCTGATACGTGTACAAAAAATTCTTTGTCTGATTCTTCGTCTTTAATGAAACCGAATCCTTTGGTCTCATTGAAGAACTTTACTGTTCCGTTTTTCATTTATTCTAAAAATATTATTTGCACAAATGTAATCTTTTTTTGATTTGCAAATTATTTTTAATTAATTAATTAAAACTCCCATTCTGTAAGACTTATAGAAGCTTTTTCTAACTCTCTCCAGAAATTAGGATATGACTTTTCAATAACTTTAGGATTTCTTATTGCAATTTTATTGACTTTCAATACAAGCGGAGCAAAGGATAAAGCCATCCTATGATCGTTGTAAGTATCAATTATCACGAGTTTACTAAAATCAGCAAATCTCGCATCAATCAATAATTCACCATCCACAGGTTCAGAAATCCTGACATTCATTTTTTGAAGCTCATGTTTCAATGCTTCAATTCTATCTGTTTCTTTTCCTCGCAAGGTGCTTAACCCAGTTAAATGCCCTTTTATTCTTAAGCCTGTTATCGTTACTGCTAATGTTTGCGCTATATCAGGTTGATCAATACAGTCGAAAGTAAATAGATTAACATATTTATTCGTTTTTTCCAATAATAAACCTTCTTCTTTTTGTGTGGTTGAAACGCCAAGCAAACTAAAGATATCGGCAATTAAACTATCACCTTGAAAACTGCTCAACTTTAATCCTTCAAGCATTACAGAAGCTTTTGGCGCCAAAGCAACAATGCTATACCAATAAGAAGCTGAACTCCAGTCTTTTTCAACTATCACTTCAGTCGGTGTCCAATTCTGTGGATAAACCCTAAATACCTGATTATTCTCCTCTAATTGAAAATTTAAAAACCTAAGCATCTTTATGCTCATGTCTAAATAAGGCTTTGAGACAATTTTACCAATTACTTTTACTTCTATGCCTTGAGACAGGTATGTTCCCAATAACAAAAGTGCGCTTAAAAATTGGCTGCTAATTGTACCATTTAATTCAATAGGAACGGTCTTCAACTGTTTCCCTATGATTTGAATTGGTAACTGATTTTCATTTTCTAAATATGTAAGGTCAGCTCCCAATTTTCGAAGAGCATTCACTAATTCTGAAATTGGTCTTTGTGTTAACCTGTTGGAGCCCTTTAAAACACCTACATAACCAGGAGTAGCTGCAAGTGCTGTAAGCGCAAATCTTGAGGTAGTACCTCCTTCGCCAGCATCAGAAATTGGTGGTAAGTTTCTTAGTATCTCAGCTAGATTTATTGTGTCAGCAGCATCAGAATGGGCTATTCCTTGGATAATATTACCAGAAAAATATTCGAGCAAAAGCAAGCGATTACTTAAACTCTTGGAACCAGGCAGTTCAACTATAGCTTTAATAGGTAAACCTGAATATCCAATTTCAAGCGTTTCAGACATTTTCTAAATAATAAGTTAGGCTTTTAATAATTTCTAATTCCTTGTCTTCATAATTTAATAATACACTTCCAGGTTTGGTTAACAAGCTAAATGTAATATTAGATTGATTGTTCTTTTTATCGTGTTTCATTAAACGAATCAATTCGTCAATGTCGCTTATTTCAAAATCAATTCTAGGAAATATTTCAGTTATATAACTGAATATTTGATTAAAACATATTTCTGATAATAGTTTTTGATTACAAAATGAAGCAAGATGAGATTCTATGATTATACCAGCAGCAACGGCATCTCCATGCAAAACAGGTCTTCCTCTTTCTATGTAAAATGCTTCTAATGCATGGGCTACAGTGTGTCCAAGATTCAAAGTAGCCCTTTTACCTTTTTCTTTTAAATCATCTTGTACAAAGCGTTTTTTAATTGCTATATTTTCATTGATAATTTCACTCCAATCTTCAATTTCAAAAGGATTTAGAAACATCAACTTATCAAACGAAACTTCACTGTCAATAAGATAATGCTTAACAATTTCTGCAAAACCACATCTTAACTCATTTTGAGGAAGTGTTGAAAGAAACTCAGGATAAATAAAACATGCTTTAGCTTCCTGGAAAACGCCAATCGAATTTTTATATTGATTTAAATTAATGCCAGTTTTCCCACCAGTGCTTGCATCTACTAATGCTAACAATGAAGTTGGAATATTAATAAATGAGATTCCTCGCATATAAGTTGCGGCAACAAATCCACCTAAATCACACACCACTCCTCCACCAACATTTAATAAAAGTGTATTCCTATCAGCATTTTGTTCTATCAGAGATTCCCAAAGGCCCGAAGCTATTTCTATGGATTTACTTTCTTCTCCAGGTTCTATTTCAAGAATTTGTGCTTCCTTAAGAATCTCAATATTTGCAATTAAAATTGGAACACAATACTGAAGCGTATTCGTATCAGATAATATAAAAATTGAAGATGGATTCAGTTCGAAAAGAAATTTACTAAAAGAACTGAAATCTTTAATAATCATAAACTAGGTTTTAATAATTCAACAAATATATTCATCTGTAATTAATGTCAATTCTTATGTTAAAACTTATGTAATTTATCAGTTGAATAAACACAACACTAGAAATACAAAACAAAATTGAGCTCTAAAATATGCAATTGTTAAAAAAGTATTTTTTATTTAGGCCGTATTTTTAAAAAATAATGAAGACTTAAGGTTATAACCGTAAATTACCGTAGTGAGATTTTAATGTTTAAACAAATTACTAAACTAAATTTTATAAGAAATTAAATGAATATTAATTAAAAAAGCCGAAGTAACTTAATACTTCGGCTTTTCAATTTTATATTTCTCAATTACGCTTGGGCAGTAGGACCTCCAAAATTCATTGGAATTGGGGGCATTGTATCTGCTTTAATTGTACCATTCGCATTTTCATATTTTGCAATGTTTTCTTTTAAAGCTTGCAACAGTCTTTTGGCATGTTGCGGCGTTAAAATAATGCGTGACTTTACTTTTGCTTTTGGCACGCCAGGAAGCATTTTTATAAAATCTACGACGAACTCTGAATTAGAATGCGTAATAATTGCAAGATTTGAATACACACCTTCTGCAATTTCTTCAGAAAGCTCTATGTTCAGTTGACCATCTTGAGGTTGCTCTTCGTTCATAATTTCTTTTTATAATTATTATTGAGCAACTTCTTCTTCTCTTCTTTTCTTTGAAGCCATTAACACATTGAACTCTTCTTGAGAACCTACAACGATGTTTTCGTATTCTCTCAAACCTGTACCAGCTGGAATTAAGTGACCAACAATTACGTTTTCTTTCAAACCTAATAGATCGTCTGATTTTCCGCTGATTGCAGCTTCGTTCAATACTTTCGTAGTTTCCTGGAAAGAAGCTGCAGATATGAAGCTCTTTGTCTGTAATGAAGCACGTGTAATACCTTGAAGTACTTGAGTGGCCGTTGCTGGAACAGCATCTCTTGCTTCTATCGTTTTCATATCCTTACGTTTCAACATAGAGTTTTCATCTCTTAATTTACGCGCAGTGATAATCTGACCTGGTTTTACAGCGTTAGAATCTCCTGGTTCTAAAACTACTTTCTTATCGAATATATAGTCGTTTTCTTCTTTGAAATCTAACTTATTAATAGTTTGACCTTCTAAGAATTTAGTATCTCCTGGATCTTCAATTAACACTTTACGCATCATTTGGCGTACAATTACCTCAAAGTGCTTATCATTGATTTTCACACCTTGTAAACGGTACACTTCCTGAATCTCATTTACCAAGTACTCTTGTACTTTAGTTGGACCTTTGATAGCTAAAATATCGCTTGGAGTAGTTGCACCATCGCTCAATACCTGACCTGCTTTCACATAGTCATTTTCCTGAACTAAGATGTGCTTACTTAAATTGATTAAATATTTCTTTTGCTCACCTGTTTTAGATTCGATGATTACCTCACGGTTACCACGTTTCACTTTTCCAAAGCTTACAATACCATCTATTTCAGAAACTACAGCAGGATTTGATGGATTACGTGCCTCAAATAACTCAGTTACACGAGGAAGACCACCGGTGATATCACCTAATTTTCCACTTTGACGTGGAATTTTCACCATGATTTCACCAATTTTAACTTTCTGACCATCATTTACGATGATATGCGCACTCAATGGCAATGAGTAAGAACGAACTACTTCTTTAGTGCTGTCAAGAATCTTGATAATTGGATTCTTAGTTTTATCTCTACGTTCGATGATTACTTTTTCACGGAAACCTGTTTGCTCATCGCTTTCTTCTCTGTAAGTAACACCTTCTTCTAAATCTTCGAAACTAATTTTACCTGAAGTTTCAGAAATAATTACAGCGTTATATGGATCCCAATCGCACACTAAATCGCCTTTTTTCACTACTGTACCATTTTTAATGTACAATGTAGCTCCATAAGGAATGTTAGCAGTAGTTAAAATCAAATTAGTATTTTGATCAATGATGCGCATTTCTGCAGAACGACCAACTACAATTTCAGCTTTTCCAGTTTCTTCATCTTCTTTTACTACAGTTCTAAGTTCATCAATTTCTAATAAACCATCGTACTTAGCTTCAACTTTTGAAGAAGCAGCTGTATTAGAAGCTGTTCCTCCAACGTGGAATGTACGCAATGTTAACTGTGTTCCCGGCTCACCGATAGACTGCGCTGCAATAACACCAACTGCTTCACCTTTTTGAACCATTCTTCCTGAAGCAAGATTTCTTCCATAGCATTTCGCACATACACCTTGTTCAGATTCACATGTTAATACAGAACGAATTTCTACAGATTCAATTGGTGAGCTTTCTATTCTTCTTGCGATATCCTCAGTAACTTGCTCTCCGCTTTTTACTAATAATTCTCCAGTAGAAGGATTATAAACATCATGTAATGAAGTTCTTCCTAAAACTCTGTCATATAAACTTTCTACAACCTCTTCATTATTTTTTAGAGGAATGGCTGTAAGTCCGCGCAATGTTCCACAATCGTTATCACTGATGATAACATCTTGTGAAACGTCAACCAAACGACGCGTTAAGTAACCAGCATCGGCTGTTTTCAAAGCTGTATCGGCCAAACCTTTACGTGCACCGTGAGTTGAAATAAAGTACTCCAAAATCGAAAGACCTTCCTTGAAATTAGAAAGAATTGGATTCTCGATAATTTCACCTCCTGAAGCGCCAGATTTTTGTGGTTTTGCCATTAATCCGCGCATACCAGATAACTGACGAATTTGTTCTTTAGAACCACGCGCTCCAGAATCCAACATCATATAGATTGGATTGAAACCTTGATTATCGTTTACCAATTGGTTCATTAAACGCTGCGTTAAACGAGAGTTTGTATGCGTCCAGATATCGATAATCTGATTGTAACGTTCGTTGTTTGTAATGAAACCCATGTTGTAGTTTGAAACTACTTCTTCAACTTGAACATTTGCATCTTCAATCATCTTTTCTTTATCCACTGGTACAATTACATCACCAAGGTTAAATGAAAGACCGCCTCGGAATGCCATAGCAAAACCTAATTCTTTGATGCTATCTAAGAATTTGGCAGTAGTTGCCATTCCTGTTTCCTTCACGATGTTACCAATGATGTCGCGTAACGATTTTTTCGTCAACAACTCATTAATATAACCAACCTGTTGAGGAACAACCTGATTGAATAATACTCTACCTACAGTAGTTTCGATAATTTTCTTTAAAAGAACATCACCTTCTTTAACAGTAGTTTTTACTTTTATGTGCGCATGTAGGTCAACTCTTTTCTCATTGTAAGCAATAATTACTTCTTCTGGAGAATAAAAAGTAGAACCTTCACCTTTAATTACACGTGTTTCATCAGTTTTACGGCCTTTGGTCATGTAATAAAGACCCAAAACCATGTCTTGAGATGGAACAGTGATAGGAGCTCCATTCGCAGGATTTAAAATGTTATGTGAAGCAAGCATTAACAACTGAGCTTCCAAAATCGCTGCGTTTCCAAGCGGAACGTGAACAGCCATTTGGTCACCATCGAAATCGGCGTTGAATGCAGTACACACTAATGGGTGTAACTGTATTGCTTTTCCTTCAATTAATTTCGGTTGAAATGCTTGAATACCAAGCCTGTGTAATGTTGGGGCACGATTCAAAAGAACTGGATGTCCTTTTAGAATGTTTTCCAAAATATCCCAAACTATCGGTTCTTTTTTATCTACAATTTTCTTTGCTGACTTTACAGTTTTTACAACACCACGCTCAATCATTTTACGAATGATAAATGGTTTGAAAAGCTCTGCAGCCATATCTTTTGGTAAACCACACTCGTGCAGTTTTAACTCAGGCCCAACGACGATTACCGAACGAGCAGAATAATCGACACGTTTACCTAATAAGTTTTGACGGAAACGACCTTGCTTACCTTTTAATGAATCAGATAAAGATTTTAGGGCTCTGTTTGATTCAGTTTTTACTGCATTCGACTTGCGAGAATTATCTAATAAAGAATCAACCGCTTCCTGAAGCATCCTTTTTTCGTTACGTAAAATAACCTCTGGAGCTTTAATTTCGATCAAACGCTTCAAACGGTTATTACGTATAATAACACGACGGTAAAGGTCATTCAAATCTGAAGTTGCGAAACGACCACCATCCAAAGGAACTAAAGGACGCAATTCTGGTGGAATTACCGGAATCACCTTTAGAATCATCCATTCTGGTCTGTTTATTTTACTTCCTTCATTAGACATTCTAAAAGCTTCAACAACCTGAAGACGCTTTAAAGCTTCATTTTTACGTTGTTGAGAAGTCTCAGTATTTGCTTTGTGACGCAAATCATAAGACAATTCTTCTAAGTTTAAACGAGAAAGGAGCATGTATAATGCATCAGCTCCCATTCTAGCAATGAATTTGTTTGGATCAGCATCATCTAAATATTGATTTTCTTTAGGAAGATTTTCAAGTACTTGAAGGTACTCTTCTTCTGTTAAGAAATCCATGTAATTTAATCCATTCTCACCAGCTAAACCGGCTTGAATAACTACATAACGTTCATAATAGATGATAGCATCTAACTTTTTGGTAGCTAAACCAAGAAGATATCCAATTTTATTAGGAAGTGAACGGAAAAACCAAATGTGAGCAACAGGAACAACCAATTGGATGTGTCCCATTCTTTCACGTCTAACCTTTTTCTCTGTTACTTCCACACCACAACGGTCACAAATGATTCCTTTATATCGGATTCTTTTGTATTTTCCGCAATGGCATTCATAATCTTTTACTGGACCGAAAATACGTTCACAAAACAAACCACCCATTTCTGGTTTGTAAGTTCTGTAGTTGATAGTTTCCGGTTTTAGAACTTCCCCATGACTTTGATCTAAAACATCTTCTGGAGATGCTAGAGAAACAATGATTCTTTTGAAGTTACTTTTAAGTTTTACGTCTTTGCGTAAGGCCATAATTGTTTGTATGCTTTAAGGAAACAAAGACCCAACGACATTCTGTCGCTGGGTCGAGGAATATTTATTCTAAAGTGATTTTTAAACCTAAACCACGAAGTTCATGTAACAATACATTGAATGATTCAGGAATACCTGGCGTTGGCATGTTATCACCTTTAACGATTGCTTCGTACGCTTTAGCACGTCCAATAACATCATCAGATTTAACTGTAAGAATTTCCTGCAAAATGTTGGCAGCACCAAATGCTTCGAGTGCCCAAACCTCCATCTCACCAAAACGCTGACCTCCAAATTGTGCTTTACCACCAAGAGGTTGCTGAGTAATTAATGAATATGGTCCGATTGAACGAGCGTGCATTTTATCATCCACCATGTGTCCAAGTTTCAACATATAAATCATACCAACTGTTGCTGGTTGATCAAAATGTTCTCCGGTACCTCCATCAATCAAGAAAGTTCTACCATAACGAGGAATACCAGCTTTATCAGAGTATTCATTAATTTGGTCAAGCGTTGCACCGTCGAAAATTGGAGTTGCGAATGTCATTCCCAATTCTTTTCCAGCCCAACCTAACACAGTTTCATAAATCTGACCAAGGTTCATCCTTGAAGGTACACCTAATGGGTTTAATACAATATCAACTGGAGATCCATTATCTAAGAAAGGCATTTCTTCTTCACGTACAATTCTTGCTACAATACCCTTATTTCCGTGACGACCAGCCATTTTATCACCCACTTTCAACTTACGTTTCTTAGCGATATAAACTTTTGCTAACTGAACGATACCTGCAGGAAGTTCATCACCTACAGTTGCAGCAAACTTCTTACGTTTTGCAATACCATTCAAGTCATTGAAACGAATCAAATAATTATTCAAAAGAATTTTAATTTGATTGTTTTTGTCTTTATCTGTCGTCCATTTATTTGGATTTACTGAAGAATAATCAATGCTTTGTAGCATTTTAACAGTAAACTTAGAACCTTTAGGAATCAACTCTTCTTTGAAATTATTGAAAATCCCTTGAGATGTTTTACCATTTACCAAAGTGAATAATTTTTCAATCATTCTGCTTTTCAATTCTACAATTTCCTTGTCGCGTTCCTGGTCTATTTTAACCAACGTTGGTTTCTCTTCGTTTTTAGACTTACGATCTTTAATAATTCGAGAGAATAACTTCTTGTCAATCACAACACCATTTAAAGAAGGAGGTGCCTTTAAAGAAGCATCTTTCACATCACCTGCCTTGTCTCCGAAAATAGCTCTTAAGAGTTTTTCTTCTGGAGATGGATCAGTTTCACCTTTTGGAGTGATTTTTCCAATTAAAATATCACCTGGTTTAACATCTGCTCCAACGCGAATTAATCCGTTTTCATCTAAGTCTTTAGTTGCTTCTTCACTAACGTTAGGAATATCAGCAGTCAACTCTTCAAGTCCACGTTTCGTATCACGAACTTCTAAAATAAACTCTTCGATGTGCAAGCTTGTAAATACATCTTCACGTACAATACGCTCAGAAATCACAATTGCATCCTCGAAATTATTTCCTTTCCAAGGCATGAATGCTACTTTCAAGTTGCGACCTAAAGCTAATTCTCCGCCTTGTGTTGCGTAACCTTCGCATAAAACTTGTCCAAGACTCACTTTTTCACCTTTTGCTACAATTGGCTTTAAGTTGATAGTAGTATTTTGGTTTGTTTTACGGAATTTAGTGAGTTTGTATGATTTTACATCATCGTCGAAACTTACCAATCTTTCATCATCTGTTCTTGAATAACGGATAACAATTTCGTTGGCATCTACCCATTCAACAATTCCTTCACCTTCTGCATTAATCAACACCCTAGAATCACGCGCAACAGCTGCTTCTAAACCTGTCCCTACAAGAGGAGCTTCAGGATTTAACAAAGGAACTGCTTGACGCATCATGTTAGAGCCCATCAATGCACGGTTCGCATCATCATGCTCCAAGAAAGGAATAAGAGATGCTGCGATTGAAGCAATTTGATTTGGAGCAACGTCCATTAATTTTATTTCTTTCGGTTCTACAACCGGGAAGTCACCAGCAAATCTTGCTTTAACTCGGTGATCTTTGAAGTTTCCTCCATCATCAATGTCAGTTTTAGACTGCGCAATGATTGAAGTTTCTTCTTCTTCCGCGCTTAAATAAATAATAGGTTTATCCAAATCGACTTTACCTTCTGTGACAGTATGGTAAGGCGTTTCAATAAAACCTAACTTATTAATTTTTGCAAAAACGCATAAAGAAGAAATCAAACCGATGTTTGGACCTTCAGGTGTTTCGATAGTACACAAGCGACCATAATGCGTATAATGCACATCACGTACCTCGAAACCTGCTCTTTCTCTGGATAAACCGCCTGGACCGAGTGCAGAAAGACGACGCTTGTGCGTAATCTCCGACAAAGGGTTGGTTTGATCCATAAATTGTGAAAGCTGGTTGGTACCAAAGAATGAATTGATAACACTTGACAAAGTCTTCGCGTTAATTAAATCAGTTGGAGTGAAAACCTCGTTATCACGAACATTCATTCTTTCACGAATAGTTCTTGCCATACGAGACAAACCAACACCGAACTGTCCATATAATTGTTCACCAACAGTTCTAACACGACGATTACTCAAGTGATCAATATCATCCACATCAGCTTTTGAATTGATCAATTGAATAAGGTAACGAATGATACAGATAATATCTTCTTTCGTTAATACACGAGTATCAGAAGGTGTGTTTAGATTTAATTTTTTATTAATTCTGTAACGTCCAACATCACCTAAGTCATAACGTTTATCAGAGAAAAATAATTTATCGATAATACCTCTTGCAGTTTCCTCATCAGGTGGTTCTGCATTTCTTAATTGACGGTAGATATGTTCCACCGCTTCTTTTTCAGAATTTGAAGTATCTTTTTGTAAAGTATTGTAAATGATTGTGTAATCAGCAGCATTAATATCATCCTTGTGAAGAATAATAGATTTTACTCCAGATTCAAGAATCAATTCTAAGTGTTCTTTTTCAATAACGATTTCACGATCGATGATAACTTCATTTCTTTCAATAGAAACTACCTCACCAGTGTCCTCATCAACAAAATCTTCAATCCAAGTCTTTAAAACCCTTGCTGCAAGTTTTCTTCCAACTGCATTTTTAATTGAAGTTTTACTTACCTTAAATTCATCGGCAAGACCGAAAATTTCAAGGATATCTTTGTCGCTTTCGAAACCGATTGCACGAAGAAGTGTCGTTACAGGCAACTTTTTCTTACGATCGATATAAGCGTACATTACGTTGTTTATATCAGTAGCAAATTCAATCCATGATCCTTTAAAAGGAATTACACGAGCTGAATATAATTTTGTACCATTTGCGTGACGGCTTTGGCCGAAGAAAACGCCTGGTGATCTATGAAGCTGAGAAACTACGACACGTTCAGCACCATTCACTACGAATGTACCTTTTGGAGTCATATAAGGAATTGTACCAAGATATACATCTTGAACAATTGTTTCAAAATCTTCGTGTTCTGGGTCTGTACAGTATAGTTTCAACTTAGACTTAAGTGGAACACTATATGTTAAACCTCTTTCCAAACATTCTTCAATAGAATATCTTGGAGGGTCGATAAAATAATCGAGGAACTCTAACACGAAATTGTTTCGTGCATCAGAAATAGGAAAGTTCTCTGCAAATACTTTGAAGAGACCTTCATTCTGACGGTTTTCAGGAGTTGTTTCCAACTGGAAAAAATCTCTGAAAGATTGAACCTGAACATCCAGAAAGTCTGGGTAATCTACCGGTAATTTACTGGAGGCAAAACTTAGCCTTGCTGGGCGTTTTTTAATGTATGTCAAGGGACTCAAATTTTAGGATAAAAAAAAACAAAAATAAAGATGTGACAAAACAGCTAAAGACCTCAATAAAAATTGAAGTCTTAGCTGTTAAATTTGTGCGAAAGTATTATTTAACTTCCACTTCAGCACCGGCTTCAGTCAGTTGCGATTTTAATGCTTCTGCTTCTTCCTTGCTTACACCTTCTTTCAACGGTTTCGGAGCACCGTCTACTAAATCTTTTGCTTCTTTCAATCCTAGACCAGTAAGTTCTTTTACAAGTTTTACTACGGCAAGTTTTGCAGCACCAGCAGATTTAAGAATTACATCAAAAGATGTTTTCTCCTCTGCAGCAGCTCCAGCACCAGCTCCACCCGCAGGTGCAGCAACAGCTACTGCAGCAGCAGCTGGTTCGATTCCGTATTCGTCTTTAAGGATTTGAGCAAGTTCGTTTACTTCCTTTACAGTTAAATTTACTAACTGTTCCGCGAAAGCTTTCAAGTCTGCCATTGTATTTGATTTTAAATTGATTATTAAATTGAGAATTGTTTATTTTTGAGTTGAGTATTAGTTACTTCTTTCAGATAAAGTTTTAACAATACCTGCGATTTTGTTACCACCCGATTGAAGAGCAGAAATAACATTTTTAGCAGGAGACTGTAACAATCCGATAATTTCTCCAATAACTTCATTTTTAGTTTTGATCGAAATCAAAGCATCTATTTGATTATCACCAATGTAGAAAGATTCTTCTACATAAGCAGCTTTCAAAAGCGGCCTTTCATTCGTTCTGCGAAACTCTTTAATTACTTTAGCTGGTTCGTTCACTGAATCCGTAAACATTACAGCACTTGTTCCTTTCAAGACAGGATATAGTGGAGAAAAGTCGGATTCAAGTCGCTCGAAAGCTTTCTTTAAAAGAGTATTTTTAACTACTGTTAATTCGATTTCTTTTTTAAAGCAGGTTCTACGAAGTATATTCGTTTTTTCTACTGTAAGTTTCGAAGTATCAGTAATATAAAAGTTCTTCGTGTTGCTTATTTTTTCAACCAGTGCATTAATAACCTGGTCTTTTTCTTCTTTCTTCATAATTTTTCTGAATTAAAAGTGAAGGCTCAGGCCCCTACTGATTTAAGGTCAATAGAAACAGAAGGACTCATAGTACTTGATAAGAAAATACTTTTCACATAAGTTCCTTTTGCAGAAGAAGGTTTTAATTTCATTATTGTTGAAATCAATTCTTTTGCATTTTCATGAAGCTTATCTGGTGAAAAGGAAGTTTTACCAATTGCAGCGTGCACGATACCGGTTTTATCTACTTTGAAATCAATTTTACCGGCTTTTACCTCGGTTACTGCTTTTCCAACTTCAATAGTTACGGTACCTGTTTTAGGGTTTGGCATTAAACCACGTGGACCTAGGACACGTCCTAGAGCACCAACTTTGGCCATAATGCTCGGCATGGTGATGATAACATCAACATCCGTCCACCCACCTTTGATTTTCTCAATGTAATCGTCTAATCCTACAAAGTCTGCTCCTGCAGCTTTTGCTTCATCTTCCTTGTCAGGAGTACAAAGCACAAGCACACGAACAGTTTTACCTGTACCATGAGGAAGAGATACAATACCACGTACCATTTGATTGGCTTTACGTGGATCAACCCCTAACCTTACCGCCAAGTCAACTGATGAGTCGAATTTTGTGGATGAGATTTCTTTTACCAAAGCAGCGCCTTCGAGTAGGCCATAGGATTTCTCCTCGTCTACCTTACTTAATGCTACTTTTCTTTTTTTCGTCAATTGTGCCATTTCTCCAGTGTTATTTTAATTACTTAAAAAGGACGCTGACCTTCAACAGTGATACCCATACTGCGCGCTGTTCCAGCAACCATGCTCATTGCAGATTCAACTGTAAAACAGTTTAAATCTGGCATTTTGCCTTCTGCTATGTTTCGAACAGTATCCCAGTTAATAGTCGCTACTTTTTTACGATTTGGTTCCGGAGAACCACTTTGTAATTTTGCAGCTTCTTTTAATTGAACAGCAACAGGAGGAGTTTTGATGATAAACTCGAAAGATTTATCAACATACACGGTAATAATTACCGGTAATACTTTTCCAGCCTGATCCTGAGTGCGGGCGTTGAACTGCTTACAGAAATCCATAATATTCACACCTTTCGCACCGAGAGCCGGTCCGATTGGTGGTGAAGGATTCGCTGCACCGCCTTTCACCTGTAATTTAATGAGTGCACCTATTTCTTTAGCCATTTTTATTTATTATAGATATGCGCAGGAATCGTTATTGTTGAGGACGGGAAGCATTATGTCCGCAAGGACTACCTCAATTTTTAACAATCACCCTACTATTTTTATTCTTTTTCCACCTGCATATAGTTTAATTCTAGTGGAGTTTTACGTCCAAAGATTTTTACCATTACAGTTAATTTTTTCTTTTCTTCATTAATCTCTTCAATAGTTCCTGTGAAACTATTAAAAGGACCATCAATCACCTTCACAGATTCTCCAAGAATGAAAGGAATATTTAGTTCCGCGTCACTTTCAGATAACTCATCCACTTTTCCAAGTATTCTATTTACTTCAGCCAGTCTTAATGGAATTGGTTGACCTTTATCTCCTAAAAATCCGATAACTCCTGGAATATTTTTAAGTATGTGAGGTATTTCTCCAATCATATAAGCTTCAATCATGATATAGCCTGGAAAATAACTTCTTTCCTTACTTATCTTTTTTCCATTTCTTATTTGATAAACCTTTTCAGTTGGAATCAAAACCTGTGAAATGTAGTCACTAAATCCGTGATGAACGATTTCAGAGTCAATGTAATCTTTTACTTTTTTCTCTTTACCGCTCACTGCACGAAGCACATACCACTTTTTGGCATTTGATATTTCCTCTGTCATATTATAAGTCTATTTAAAGAGGTCGTAAAAAAGTTCCATACTATTACTGAAAGTGATATCCATTGCAAAAATAACGAGTGCAATAATAACAGATGAAATCATTACCAATATTGCAGATGACTGTAAGTCTGACCAGGTAGGCCAGGTTACTTTGTGCATCAACTCATTATAAGATTCTTCGAAATATGTTTTAATCTTCGACATAAAGTCTTTTTTTGCACGGGAGGCTGGACTCGAACCAACAGCCAATGGTTTTGGAGACCACTACTCTACCAATTGAGCTACACCCGTTTGTTTTTTTAGAACTTTTTCCTTTTATCCATTTCCCAACAGATGATGAAAAAAATACTTCTTTTTATATGCTTTTATACAGTCAGAAAAGGTGCACAGGAAAACCTGCGCACCTTTAAATAAACTGTATGAAAAATTATTTAATAATCTCGATCACCTGACCAGCTCCAACAGTACGGCCACCTTCGCGAATTGCGAAACGTAAACCTTTGTCCATAGCTACAGGAGCGATTAAGCTAACTGAAATTGTAACGTTATCTCCAGGAACAACCATTTCACGTCCTTCAGGAAGAGTAATTTCTCCTGTAACGTCAGTTGTACGTAAGTAAAACTGAGGACGGTATTTGTTATGGAATGGAGTATGACGTCCACCTTCTTCTTTTTTAAGGATGTAAACCTCTGCTTTGAAATCAGTATGAGGAGTGATAGAACCTGGTTTAGCGATAACCATTCCACGACGAATCGCTTCTTTATCGATACCACGTAATAACAAACCTACGTTATCACCAGCTTCTCCACGATCCAAAATCTTACGGAACATCTCAACACCTGTAACAGTAGAAGTTAATTTTTCTGATTGCATTCCCATAATTTCAACAGTTTCACCAGAATTGATGATACCTGTTTCGATACGTCCAGTAGCAACAGTTCCACGACCAGTGATAGAGAATACATCTTCAACTGGCATTAGGAAAGGCTTTTCAACTTGACGTGGAGGAATTGGAATAAATTCGTCTACAGCAGCCATTAATTCCATAATTTTAGGAACCCACTTAGAATCGTTATTCAAACCACCTAAAGCAGAACCTCTAATGATAGGAGTATTATCACCATCAAAATCATAGAAAGATAATAATTCACGAATTTCCATTTCAACTAAGTCTAACAACTCTTCGTCGTCAACCATGTCAACTTTATTCATGAAAACAACAATTTTAGGAACACCAACCTGACGAGCAAGTAGGATGTGCTCACGTGTCTGAGGCATTGGACCATCAGTAGCAGCAACTACAAGGATAGCACCGTCCATTTGAGCAGCACCCGTAACCATGTTCTTTACATAATCCGCGTGACCTGGACAGTCAACGTGAGCATAGTGACGGTTAGCAGTTGAATACTCAACGTGAGAAGTATTAATTGTAATACCACGCTCTTTTTCTTCAGGAGCGTTGTCAATTGAATCGAAAGAACGGGCTTCTGACAAACCTGCGTTTGCTAAAACTGTAGTAATAGCAGCAGTAAGTGTAGTTTTACCGTGGTCAACGTGACCAATGGTTCCGATGTTTACGTGTGGTTTAGAACGGTCGAATTTTTCTTTAGCCATGGCTAGTTGTTTTATTTATTGTTATTGTTATTGTGTTTAATTTAAAATCTTTTTAATATTTCAAGAGTAAGAGCCAATGACGGGAATTGAACCCGTGACCCCTTCCTTACCAAGGAAGTACTCTACCCCTGAGCTACATCGGCTAGAAAAGAGAGGTGAGATTCACAATGAATTTCACCTTTCGAGCGGAAGACCGGGCTCGAACCGGCCACCCTCAGCTTGGAAGGCTGACGCTCTACCAAATGAGCTACTTCCGCTTATCCTCTTTTCAAAGCCAATGAGATTCATCAAGGATGATGCACCAAAACTTGGTCTGTTTCTTCGGATTCAATTTTTCGAATCTCTTTTCTATTGGTGGGGAGAGAAGGATTCGAACCTTCGAACTCCGAAGAGGACAGATTTACAGTCTGGTGCCGTTGGCCACTTGGCTATCTCCCCTACCTCTTGAAAGTTTTCACTTTTAAAGAACGTGAGCCGAAGAAGGGACTCGAACCCCCGACCAGCTGATTACAAATCAGCTGCTCTACCAGCTGAGCTACTTCGGCTTTTACCATCTTTGAAGGGTTTGCACATGTGATTCATGACATACCCTCCGAAAAAGGTGTGCAAATGTAGGAAAGAAATCATTCCCACCAAACAATTCTAATAAAATATATGAAGATTATTTAGAAAATAACATCAAGTCTTTCTTTATCAGAATATTAAATCTGTTTTTGTTTCTCTTTATGTTTAATAATCTGGTTTTTTAGCGCATCTACAGACTGATCTGTGGCTTCTTCGAAGCTTTTACATTGCCTTTTTGCATATAAATCGTTGCCAGGAACATGTAATCTAATCTCAGCAATCTTATTTTCGTTGTTTGTTGCTTTATCAATTCTTAAAGTAACATCAGTTTCTATAATTTTATCATATTGACTTGTTAATTTTAGAACTTTACCTTCAATAAAGTCGATTAATTTTTGGTCGGCATCAAAATGCACTGATTGAATGTTAACTTTCATAAAGTTTGATTTATATAATTAATGTCATCATACTGATGACTTAGAAAAGTGTTACGCAATAATAGCTAAATTATATATTTGTAAAAAAAATCTTTACCTATAAATTAATTTATTTTAAAGTTTATTTTACCTTTTCTGAACGTGACTTTTTCCTACAACGACCTTTTATCATTTACCCAGAGCATTTTTATCAAAGCTGGTTGCAATAACAACGATGCTGAAAAAGCCAGTATAGCTTTACTTTCGGCAGATTTACGTGGAATTGATTCACATGGAGTTGCAAGGCTAAGCGGCTATATTCGACTTTGGGAAAAAGGAAGAATTAATATGCAGGCTAATTTTAAAATTATCCATGAAACGCCTTCTACTGCTACAATTGATGCTGATGGAGGTTTAGGATTAGTAGCTGGTGGTTTCGCAATGAATATTGCGTTAAATAAAGCCAAAAATGTTGGTACAGGTTGGGTCGCAGTTAAAGGTTCTAATCACTTTGGCATTGCTGCTAGGCATGCAATGATGGCGCTTGAAGAAAATATGATTGGAATTGCAATGACAAACGCCAGTCCATTAGTTGCTCCAACTCATTCCACTAAAAGAATGCTGGGAACCAATCCAATGGCCTTCGCTATTCCTGCAATGCATGAGCCTGCTTTTGTAGCCGATTTTGCAACCACAACAGCCGCAAACGGAAAACTTGAAATTCTTCAACGTAAAAATTTATCAGCACCCAATGGTTGGATTCAAGATAAAAATGGTGATAATTCATTCGATCCTAATGAACTTTCGAAAGGTGGAGCATTATTGCCACTTGGTGGAGACCGGGAACACGGCAGCCATAAAGGTTTTTGCTTAGGTGCTGTAGTAGATATTTTTTCAGCGGTTCTATCTGGAGCTAATTATGGTCCATGGGTGCCTCCATTTGTAGCATTTTTAGAACCTCCAGCAAATCCAGTTGGAAGTGGAATAGGTCATTTTTTCGGAGCTATGCGCATTGATGCTTTTAGGCCAGCTGATGATTTTTTAAACAATATGGATAATTGGATAAAAGCATTTAGAGAAGCGCCGTCTATAGTAGGACAGCCAAGTGTTGTTATTCCTGGTGACCCAGAAAGAATTGCTCAGGCAGAACGAACTTTAAATGGAATACCAATAATTGATAAAGTAGTAGAAGACTTAAAGCAATTGGGAGAAAGAATGAACATTGCATTCCCTCTCCCAATTCAATAAATAAATAATTTTATTCCGCCTTCTTTTTTTATTTGCGAATTATTAAAGCACTATCAGCTTTTTAGATATAACAGCATCCTTATTATTGAAAGTTAGAAAATATAGACCAGCACTCAATTGCTTTTGAAACGTTGTTGTTGAACCTACAATAACTTCTTTGCTAACAGTTTCTCCGAAAGCGTTTATAATTGTAAGTGAAATTTCACTTGTCCAATCAGGAAAATCAATATTTATTGTTCCATTTGATGGATTTGGATACACAGTAATAGCAGATTCATCCTTCGTAACTTGTTTTTGAATGTTATTAATTACAGTGTTATTTCCTGTGCAAAGTGGAATTTTATATAACTCGAGTCCTGTTTGACCATTATTCCCCATAAATACTAAACTTCCATTTAGCTCAATTAACGATGGTTCCCAAAAACCCATTCTTATAAACCCACTATTTGCATTGGAATTTGTATCTAAAAGTAATCCAGAACCACTTACTGTGCCATCCGTTACACCAATATTGTAGTTAAAACTACCAGTAAAATTGGTCATGTTTAAAATATCAAAATACAATTGGTCACAATGAATATTTGAATTCAAAAGTGTTGGACTTGTTATGCTTGTTAAATTTCCCGGTGGATTGTTAGAAAGAAACACCAGTTTTTCGGCATTATTTGTATTAACATCGTAACTAAAAATGTTCACTTCTTGTCCATCGTTAGTTCCCGCAAATATTAGTTTATTGCCCATAGAAACTAGGTAATCTCCTATTCCTGGAAGAGGTCCTACATTAAAATCAACCAACAATGAAGTGCCAGCAGTTGATCCATCAGTTCTGTAAATCTCTGCTCCATTATCAATTGTTTTAGCAATAAAATATGTAATTCCTGCAATAGTAGTAAAACCAGTAAGGCTTTTTATCGAACCTCCAATTCCTTGGTTTATATCTTTCAACATAAAAGTACCTTCAATAGTTCCATCACTTACCCAAGGTTCTGCTCCGTGTATACTATCGTTTGCAAAAAAATATGCTTTTTGACCATCAGAATGAAATTTAGTAAACCCATCGCTAAAAGTCAAGAAATCTCTTTGTCCTGGATTTATATTTTTCAAAAGTAAAGTTCCGGCTGGAGTTCCATCTGTAACGTACAATTCATCTCCTAAGGCATCAGTAGAGGCTGTAAAAATTATTTTATTGTTTGCAACGCGTGTAAAATGTCCCGGGTGTGCAAAGGCTCTGCTTGAACTGATATTTGTTGGATTAAAGTCTTTTAAAGAATATGTTCCTTGTGGAGTTCCGTCGCTGATATAAAGGTTGCTTTTTACTATAGTTGTATCACCAGAAAAAATAAAATGAAGTGAATCGAGTTGAATTATGTTGGGGTAATATAAATTATCGTAATAACTTCTAAAGCCAATGTTTTTAAATAAATTAGTTCCAGCTGTGGTTCCATCTGTGCTCCACATAATTTCAGTTCCACCAATTCCAGTATATGCATGGAAATAAACTTTATCCCTGAAAGTAAAAAAACTTCGACAATAGGAAGAAGCGGTAGGGTTTATATCCTTTAACAAATTTGTTCCTTCGTTGGTTCCATCTGTTACGAACACTTCATAATCTCTGCTATTAGTATCTGTAGGCAATGCAAGTGAATTTGCACCCCTGAAAATTATTTTATCACCTAATTTAGCAGCAATAAAATCATCGTTTGCAAACATGGAGTTGTTAAGCGAAGAGCCACTGCCAGGAAAGACATCTTTAATTAAAGTTGGGAAGTTACTTTGAGAATATGTAGGATTTAAAAGTTGCAAAAACAACGAAAGAGAGACTATGTATTTCATAAGAGCAAAGTTCCATGAAGCTGCAGTTTGCCACAATACCGTAAAACACGTAAATTTAATCTGCTCGTTTTCCCAATTCTATCGCATCTAGATTGCTTATTTTTCCATTATCAACCGTAAACCTTAATATCGTTTTTACTTGATGGAATCCATGATTACCGCAAGCTCCAGGATTCATAAACAATAAATTATTTTGTTTATCGGGCATCACTTTTAAAATGTGAGAATGCCCACAAATGAATAAATCTGGTTGATTTTCCTTAATTAAATGTAAAGCTTTTGCGGAAAATTTCCCTGGATAACCAGCAATATGTGTTATTAAGACTTTAACTCCTTCTATTTCAAAACTTACGTTTAAAGGGAAACAACGCCTAATTTCAGCTCCATCAATATTGCCAAAAACAGCTCTCAAAGGTTTTATCGCTGAAAGCTTATCAGCAAGTTCTAAAGTGCCGATATCTCCAGCGTGCCAAATTTCATCGCAATCTGCTGCATATTTTACCACTTTAGGGTCCAGAAAACTATGCGTATCAGAAATTAAACAAATCCTTTTCAAATCTAAAGCTGGATTGACTTGTTACAAAACTGATATTCTTGTTCGATGTTATTTGAGCTAACGATTATTGTTCTGTTTTCAGAAAATCTGTTTATCAAATCTGTGTACCAGTTTGAAGCTTGTTTATCGAGATTAGAAAGAGGTTCATCCAACAACAAAAAAGAGGTATCACTTAAAATAGCCAATAGCAACTTCACTCTTTGTTTCATTCCACTTGAAAAATATCCTATTCTTTTGTCTGCTGCATGTTGCAAACCCGAGAGGGAGATCATTTCATTAATTGTTAATTGATGCATCGACTTTTTCAAAGAAAAATGAAAATTCAAGTGTTCTTTAAGTGTAAAATCTTCTATCAATTCTAGGTAAGGAGATGCGAAGCTTAAGTGCTGGTATACTTTTTCAGAATCTATTTCCAGTTTATTGACTGACCATTTAATGGAACCTTCAGACGGTGAAATTGCACCAGAAAGAATTTGCATTAATGTAGATTTCCCACTTCCGTTTGCGCCCAGAATTACGAGCTTATCGGAAAGGATAATTTCCTGATTTATATTCTTAAATATCCAGTTGAAGTTATAACGCCTACCAATTTGATTTAGAATGATTTCCATTCACCAATCTCAATTAATCTTCTGAAGTATACCCACGCATAATTCCGCGGTTTGCTTTCTGAATGAACCCAACAATTGAATTCCGTTCTTCACTTCCATCTATTTCGCTATCAATTCTTTCTAAGGCCTTTGACGTATTTAATTTACTAAGATATAACAACCTATATACATCTTGAATTTGATTTATTTGTTCAGAAGTATAGCCTCTTCTTTTTAACCCAATTGAATTGATACCTGCATATGAAAGAGGTTCTCGCCCAGCTTTAACAAAAGGTGGAACATCTTTTCTTACCAAAGAACCGCCTGAAACCATTGCATGCATTCCGATATGAACAAACTGATGTATAGCCGACATTCCGCCAATAACAGCATAATCATCAATAACCACATGTCCTCCCATATTTACTGCATTTGCAATCACACAATTGTTTCCAACGATACAATCGTGTGCAATGTGCGTGTAAGCCATGATAAGTGTGTTTTTACCGACAGAGGTTGTCATTCTGTCTACAGTACCGCGATTAATGGTTACACACTCTCTAATTGTAGTAAAATCTCCAATTTCGGTTGTGGTTTCTTCACCTGAAAACTTTAGATCTTGGGGTACAGCTGAAATTACAGCACCAGGAAATATTTTGCAAGACTTACCAATTCTTGCACCATTCATAATGGTAACATTAGGACCAATCCAAGTATCATCACCAATTTCTACATCGGCATAAATAGTTGTGAAAGGTTCAATTTGAACATTTTTGCCAATTTTGGCATCGGGATGAATGGAGACGAGAGATGAGGTCATTCGAAAATTTCGGTGACAAAGGTAAAAAGATTCGGTATTAATTACTCAATCCCTTTTCTTTTACTATTTGAGCCATCATTTCTGCTTCAGTAACTACTTTGTTATTAACATATGCAGCGCCGCGCATATGACAAATTCCTCTTCTGATAGGTGAAATTAATTCTAATTTAAACACTAATGTATCGCCTGGAATTACCTTTTGCTTAAACTTCACATTATCAATTTTCATGAAGTAAGTGATGTAATTTTCTGGATCAGGAACTGTATTCAAAGCCAGAATTCCACCACATTGAGCCATTGCTTCAATAATCAATACGCCCGGCATAATAGGATTTCCAGGAAAATGCCCTTTGAAGAACTCCTCATTCATGGTTACGTTTTTCAACCCTACCACGTGAGTTTCGCTCATTTCCATTATTTTATCGATCAATAAAAATGGCTGACGGTGAGGCAAAATTCTTTGAATATCGTTGATGGTATACAAAGGATTCTGAAAAATATCATATGCAGGAGAGTCGTTTCTTTTTGACTTTTCGAGCTTTATTAATTGCTTTATCTTCTTCGCAAACTCGATATTTGCAGCATGTCCGGGACGTGTTGCAATGATGTGAGCTTTTATTGGTTTTCCTACTAGCATTAAATCACCTACTACATCGAGTAATTTATGGCGAGCGGCTTCATTTTGATGCGTAACTTCAATGTTATTGAGAACACCTTCAGTATTTACATTGATATCATCTCTGCCGAATAACTTTTTCAATTTTTCTAGTTCACTATTTTGCAAAGGCCTATCCACATAAACAATTGCATTACTCAAATCACCTCCTTTAATTAAGTTATTATCTACCAGCATGTTTAGTTCGTGTAAAAACACGAATGTTCTGCAAGCGGCGATTTCTTCTTCAAAGTCATTTATGTCGTTTAGCTGAGCATGTTGAAATCCAAGAACTTTAGAGTTGAAATCTATCATTACCTTCACTTTGTAATCTTCTGAAGGCACAGCAATGATTTCAACGTTTCTTGAAGGATCGTTATAAAACACATTCGTTTTTAATTCATAATACTCACGGTCAGCTTCTTGAACTTCAATTCCTGCTTCTTTTATTGCTTTTAAGAAGAATTGCGCACTACCATCTAAAATTGGAATTTCAACTCCTGAAACTTCAATCAAAAGATTGTCTATTTGCAAACCACCGGCAGCCGCCAAAGCATGTTCTACTGTTGAAATTTTAACACCATTTAAAGAAAGCGTTGTTCCTCTGGCAGTATCACTTACCAAATCTACATCAGCTGGAATTAGAGGCTGTCCCTCCAAATCTGTTCTTTTAAAAATAATACCGTGATTTATGGGAGCTGGACAAAATGTTACTGTAACAGTTTCTCCTGAATGTAAACCTACTCCAGTTAAACTTGCTCTGGAGCGGATTGTTTGTTGCTTATCAGCCATTTTTCTGTGGTTGTAATTCTTTTACTAATTTTTCTAATTCTTCAATTCTGTTTTGCAATTCAGGCAATTTTCTAAACCCTATATAGGATTTCTTATAATCACCAATAAAATAAGCTGGAGAACCTTGCAAAATATCTCCTTCGTTTAATATGCTTGTACCAATACCAGATTGAGCAGCAATTTTAACTTTATCAGCAATTACTAAATGTCCAACAATACCAACCTGACCTCCAATCATACAAAATTTTCCAATTTTGGTAGAACCTGCTATTCCAGTTTGTGCAGCAATTACAGTATGTTCACCTATTTCAACATTATGAGCAACCTGAATTAAGTTATCTAATTTAACTCCTTTTCTAATGATAGTAGAACCCAATGTTGCCCTATCCAAAGTTGTATTAGAGCCAATTTCAACATGGTCTTCAATTATCACATTTCCGATTTGAGCTACTTTAATATAGTTACTGTCATCTTGTGGCGCAAAACCAAATCCGTCGGCACCAACAACAACCCCAGCATGAATCCTGCAATTCTTTCCAATATGACAATCAGCATATACTTTTACACCTGGAAATAAGATAGTTCCATCGCCAATACTTGCATTATCGCCAACATAAACGCCTGGATATAATTTTACATTATTACCGATTACAGCTTTTTCTCCGATATATACAAATGCTCCTACATAGATGTTTTCTCCCAATGTAGCTGTTGTAGAAATAAAATTAGGGCTTTCTATTCCAGTTCTATTGTGTAAAATTTGATTGTATGTTTCAAGCAATTTGGCAAAGCTTTTATAAGCATCCTTTACTCTTACAAGTGTCGAATTTATTGGCTTTTCCGCAACAAAACTCTCATTTACTATTACTAAAGAAGCTTTAGTTGAATAGATAAATTCTTCATATTTTGGGTTTGCTAGAAAAGTAAGTGTTCCGGGAATACCTTCTTCAATTTTGGCAAGGTTACTAACTTTTACCTGCGGATCACCTTCAACGGTTCCTTCAAGCAGTTCTGCTATTTGTTGGGCTGTAAATTCCATATGACGCTATTGTGTTTCTAATTCCTTTGGAAAACACAGAAAATATTTCTTTGTTGATTCTGTTAATACATTGAGCCTAAATTGTTCTGAAGCTTGTCTTACGTCAATTACGTTCCCATTTTTAAGAATAATATTGATTTTCTCTTCACCAACTTTATAAGCACTATTCATAATTTCACCAGTAAAAACAAAATAAGCTGCATCTGAAGTTTGATTTTGTGCAAGCTTCAAGCGGTTCTTATACCCTTGAACTACTTGTTCATCAAATGGATTTGCGTCTAATTTTATTTTGTACAATTTCCTGTTAATTAACCTGTGACTTAATTCGGATAAAATTGAATCGGGGTGATGCATCCAACTTTTGGCCGATGCAAATATATCATAATCATCTAAGCCAGAAAAGTTGTTGAGTAGTTCTATTTTTTCAACATTCTTATAATCATTTTTATCAGGATTTAAAAAGAATGAGAGCGATTTAGTAGCATCTACAACTACACCCTGATTGCTCAATTGCTTTGCTCTTTTAAGTGTATTTACAAGCAGATTTTCGGCACTTAATACCGTTTTATGCAAGTATACTTGCCAGTACATTAATCTTCTTGCTAGAATAAATTTTTCGATACTGTAAATGCCTTTTTCTTCAACAACCAATTCATCATCAACCACTTCCATCATCTTAATTATCCTATCTGCTCCAACTGTTCCTTCTGCCACACCCGAATAAAAACTATCACGGTTTAAATAATCTAATCTGTCAACATCTAATTGACTGGAAACCAGCTGGTGTAAAAATCGTTTTGGATATTTACCTGTGAAAATTTGAATAGTTAAATCAAGTTGGCCATTAAACTGAACATTCAACTCGTTCATAAATAGCAACGACAACTGTTCGTGGTGTAAGTCAGGAACGATAGAGTTTTCGAGTGCATGTGAAAAAGGACCATGACCAATATCGTGTAACAAAATTGCAGCTTGCGCAGCAGTGGCTTCTTCTTCTGTTATTTCATGGCCACGTTGCTTCAAAACTTCAATAGCAAGCCCCATCAGGTGCATTGCGCCAATGGCATGGTGGAAACGCGTATGTGTAGCACCAGGATATACATAATCTGTAAGTCCCAATTGCTTAATGCGTCTCAATCTTTGAAACCAAGGATGTTCTATTAAATCGTACAAAAAAGCATTCGGAATCGTAATAAATCCATAGATAGGATCATTGAAAATCTTTTTTTTATTACGCGTAAGGTTCGGCAACAATATTATTAAAATTTAGAAGTTTAGACAGCTACTTTTGATGCCGACAAGTTATATAAAATTTAAATGGACAAAATAAACATTCTTTGGGCCGACGATGAAATTGAATTACTGAAGCCACACATATTATTTTTAAGAGAAAAAGGGTACGATGTATCCACAGCAAATAGTGGCGATGATGCCTA
Source organism: Bacteroidota bacterium (assembly GCA_027490225.1). Taxonomy (GTDB): domain Bacteria; phylum Bacteroidota; class Bacteroidia; order M30B66; family M30B66; genus JAIXYK01. Next base: position 44,596 of record JAIXYK010000029.1, read on the forward strand.
CGATTTAGTAAAAGAGCAAGATTTTGATATTGTATTTTTGGACGAGAACATGCCGGGAATCAGCGGACTGGAAACACTTTCAAGAATTAAACAATTAAAAAACGACCTTCCAGTTGTTATGATTACCAAGTCTGAAGAAGAACACATCATGGAAGATGCTATTGGTTCTCAGATTTCAGATTACTTAATAAAACCAGTAAATCCTAACCAGATTTTACTGTCTTTGAAAAAGATTTTGGAAAACAAAAGGTTGATTCGCGAAAAAACTTCCAGTGCTTACCAGCAAGAATTCAGAAGTATTGGCATGAGCATGAGCGATAGGTTGAGTTATGAGGAATGGTTGGAGGTATATCAGAAATTGGTTTTCTGGGAATTAGAATTGAGCAAAACCAAAGAAGAAGGCATGGAAGAAATTCTTCGTATGCAGAAATCTGAAGCCAATGCATTGTTTTCTAAGTATGTAGCAAACAATTACCAAGGTTGGGTAAGCGGCAAAGACCCGAAAGCCCCAATCATGTCGCACTTGCTTTTTAAGCAACGCGTTATTCCTGAAATTGATAAAAATGAATCAACGTTTCTGATTTTAATTGATAACATGCGTTACGACCAGTGGAAAGTAATGCAACCTATTATTACAGAATATTTTAAAGTTGATACAGAAGAGCTATACTGTTCAATATTACCTACAGCTACGCAATATGCCAGAAATGCATTTTTCGCTGGTTTGTTGCCGAGTGAAATCGAAAAACGCTACCCAAAACATTGGTTAAACGATGAGGACGAAGGCGGGAAAAACTTGTCTGAAGAATTTTTTATGCAAGAACAATTAAAGCGTTTGGGTAAAGATGTAAAGTCATCTTATACGAAGGTTACAAATTTTCAAGCAGGTAAGAAATTGGCCGAAAGTATCCCAAATTTAATGGGAAACAAGTTTAACGCTATCGTTTACAACTTTGTAGATATGCTTTCGCATGCCCGCACAGAAATGGAAGTAATACGCGAATTAGCCGACGATGAAAAAGCCTACCGTTCCATAACTGTTTCTTGGTTAGAGCATTCTCCCCTACTCGATATTATTAAGCAAATTGCCGAACGCAAAGGAAAATTAATTTTGACCACCGACCATGGAACCATTCGCGTTACAGAACCAAGCAAAATTATTGGCGACAGAAATACCAATACCAATTTGCGCTACAAGCAAGGCAAAAATCTAAATTACGAAAAGCGAGATGTGTATGAGGTAAAAAATCCTGCAGACATATATATGCCGAAACAACATGTGAGTACCTCTTTTGTATTTGCCAAAGAAGACAAATTTTTTGCTTACCCTAACAACTACAATTACTTTGTAAATTATTACCGCAACACATTCCAACATGGCGGTATTTCCTTAGAAGAAATGTTGATTCCCTACATTTCATTAAGTGTAAAGTAAAACAAGATTTAAAGTTAAAAATGAACGCTCCTAATTGGGGCGTTTATTTTTTAGAAGCACAGCACTTCCTTGCCAATCTGCAATTGGAAGAAACGATTCTGGAATACTTTGTTCAAATTCCGATACAGCTTTAGCAACGCCTTCCCAGGTGTGATTTACATCATGTATGAGAATTATTCCACCAGCAGAAAGCTTCGGGTAAAAATATTCCAAAGCTGCCTTAGTTGGTAGGTACAAATCCGCATCAATATGCACAAAGGCAAACTGTTCTTCCTTAACGTTTGCAGCAGATTCAGGGAAGTAGCCTGCATAAAACTCCACATTACTTTCAGCGCTAAAAAGTGCTTTCACCGCAGCTAAACTTGTGTCTGAAAAATTACTGGTGTTATATTTAGCTCCGGTATTTTGTTCAGTTTCCAAGTCTTTCGAAGCAAAACCATCAAACGTATCGAACAGCAGCAGCTTTCTAGAAATGTCCATTTGATGCATAAAAAAAGCTGTTTCCCCTTTATAAACGCCTAGTTCAGCGAATGCGCCGGCAACTTTATTTTTCTTTAATTGCTCTATATAAAACCAGATGCTGTAGAACCGCACCTTGTCGCGATAGGTTTTTTCAATCTTTTTCAAAGCATCCGAAACTTCTCCTTTCTTCACAGCTTCTTCCCATAGATAAGGTTTAGAGATTTTAAACGACCAGTTGGTTTCCAGCAGTTTAAAACCAATAAATGCAGCAATTAAAAGTAAAAGCAGGCTAATAAACTGAAAGGTCGTCATTTGTTTAATAAGGTAAAGTGCGTAAAACTAATAAAATTCTTTTGGGCGTGCCCCTTCGGGTCGCGTGCTCGGCTATAGTTACCTTCCTGCGTCAGGTAAGCTATTTGCCTCGCCCGCTCACGCAGGCATTTGTGTTACATTCTACTTTTGTTTAATTATTAACAATTTAACGCTTCATGGATTTCAATATGTTAGATAATTTTCTACTTTAGCAATAATATAAACCATCACTATGAAAAATATTTACAGTTATATTCTTACACTGTTCGTAGGCTTAATGACAATCAACACAACTAAATCTCAGGAATTCGCTCCAATTGGTGCCACTTGGCATTACAGTGTTTCAAAAGGATATGGAGCTCTTACAACCTATAGAAAGTGGACGGTTGTTTCTGATTCTAATCTTATAGAAGGCCGTTATTACAAAAATATTGAGGAAATACCTACTCCTCCATTGTTAAACACAAGTTTAGGAATTTATGTCCGTGAAGAAGATGATAAAGTTTACGTTTCAAATCCTAACGGCGGAGAACTTTTGATGTGGGATAAAAGCCCAGAAATTGGAGATATTTGGTATTATCCTTATAAAGATAGCATGGATGTGAATTTTTACTATACACCTATGTCAGACGATAATCCATTCGATTCAATTCCGCAAATTCCATTTGATTCAATTGCCTTGCGAATTGAAACTATCACAGATACAGTTTTCAATGGTCACACTGCAAAGATTATTGGATATTCAAAAAAGTTAAGGTATCAAGAGGATTTTTATTTTAACGACTACATTTTCGAACCATTTGGATTTCTACAAACATTGTTTTTATTTGGAACCACTGCTTGGAATGACATTGAAATTCCTAATAGTTTAAACTGTTATGAAGATGATTATTGGGGTTTAATAAATTGGAATTCACCCTTCCCTTGCAATTACATTAATGGTGTTGGATTTCAAGAAATTTCAGAAAACGAAATTCAATGTTTCCCTAACCCATCTAATGGCAACTTCAACATAAACATCATTCAAAAAGGCTATTATTATCTAAAAATATATAATTCTGTTGGGCAATTAATAACACAATGCTCAGTTGGAATGGGCAACACAAACATCAACCTGCAAAGTAATAATGTTGTAGCTGGTTTGTACTTTGTGGAAATTAGTAACGAGCATCAGCAAAGGTTGAAGATAGAGAAATTGGTGGTGGCTGCGGAGTAACAGGGCTTCTAGAGCCTCAGCCACCGAGCTACAAGCTCAGCCTTATCCGCTGGCTGAGGCCCTCGAAGCCAACGGGGAAGGCTAACGAAGTCTGCGGTTAAAGTTATAGTGATACTCAAACTAAACTTCCAAAAACTCTCTAAAATTCCCCTTGTGCACCAGCATAGGTTGTACACCATAAGTTCCTGTAAATGTTTTAGAAAACCTTATTGTGTTTGGTTGTTTCCACTTAAACTCAAACGCCGAGAGGTCAGTTCCTATTTCTTCAACCAAATCAATTTCTTGTTGTTGCTTGGTGCGCCAAAAAAACATTTGTGCTCTTTTTCCTTCGTAGGTATTGTATTTTAATCTTTCGCTCATCAAAAAGTTTTCCCATAAAATACCAACATCATTTCTAAGTTCTAATGGCTTTAGGTTGCCTATTAATGCGTTTCGTATGCCGTTATCGTAAAAATAGAGTTTTTTAGATTTTTTAATTTCGTTTCTCAAATTCCTGCTAAAAGAACCAACTGGAAATATTACAAATGCTTTTTCGAGCAAGTCGATGTAGAAGCTTACCGTTTTGCTATCAATTTTTAGCAATGCGCTCAACTCATTGTAATTTACTTCGCTGCCTACTTGGTAAGCTATCGCTTGAAGCAGTTTGTTTAAAATCTCAGGTTTTCTGATGTTTCCATAAGCTAAAACATCTTTAAATAAATAACTATCTGTTAACTCCAGCAGCAGGCGTTCTTTAATTTCTTCCTGCATTATTATGTCTGGGTAAAAGCCAAACACCAATCGCTTTTCTAATTCTTGCTGAGATTTTAGGTATCCCAAATTTATTTCTAGCTCTTTCCATGAAATTGGCCAAAGGTTAAAAGTAAATTTTCTGCCTGTAAGTGATTCACCAGTTTGCTGCGTTAACTCGAAAGCGGAAGAACCACTCAATATGAGTTGAACATCTTTAATGTTATCTACGATGAGTTTTGCGATTAATCCAATATCTGGTATTCTTTGCGCTTCGTCAATTACAACAATTTTATTTCCGCCTACTATTTGTTTTAGTTTCGATAATTCCGCACTGCTAAACATTTCTCTCACGAGGGCATCATCTGCATCGAGAAAAAGATGCTCTTTAGAATATAAATTAACAATTTCCTTTATGATTGTTGTTTTCCCAACTTGTCTGGGACCAATCATAACTATGGCCTTCCCTAAAAATAAATAGGATTGTATCTGTTTAACAATCAATCTTGCTATCATTTTGAATTTGATTTTTGTCGAACCTTAACACAAAGATATAACTTTTACGGAACATAATCCCGAATAGTTATAACTTTTACGGAATATATTCCCGAATAGTTATATCTTTTGCGGAACATATTCCCGAATAGTTATAACTTTTGCGGAACTCAAATATCAAGACAATGGGTTCTAAAAAAATTAGATGCACATGAAAAAATTGGATTTATGGGAAAGACGCTTTTAGAAAACAATTTCTACATTTATTTATAAGTTGATTAACAAACTTAATATGCATATAAACACAATTTAACAGAACTTTGCAGAAACTTCTAAAAAGTGAAAATTACATTTGAATGCAGCGCCGTGGCAGAATTAAGTGAGGCGGCAGAAATCTTGGTGAATTACTTTTCTACTCAAAAGCATTTTGCTTTTTACGGAGAAATGGGTAGTGGCAAAACTACTTTGATAAAGGCAATTTGTGCAGAATTGGGTGTAAAAGATGTAGTGAATAGTCCTACTTATGGCTTGGTTAACGAATACAAAACAGGAAATGGTAGCAAAATTTACCATTTCGATTTTTACAGATTAAATTCCATAGAAGAAGCATTAGATATTGGTGTGGAGGATTACTTAAATTCTAACAGTTATTGTTTAATGGAATGGCCCGAAAGAATTGCTGCGCTTTTGCCTGAAACAATTGTGAATGTCCACATTACAATTAAAGATGAAGTGAGGGTCATAAGCATGGAGTTGGTAAAGAATTAATCTCTTAGTCCTTGCAGACTCAATTTTTGAAAACACGTTAACAATTCAAATCTAAACAGGTTTTATTTCTTGATTTGAAAGTGTATCTTTCAATCGTTTTTTTAATCACACACACATGACTGAAAATCGCAAATCGGTGGCGCGGATAGCGCAAGCCGGTATGATGATGCCCCAGGAAGAAATGCTGGAAGTGGCTCGCAAGGCTTCTCAATTGCATATCGGTATTCCAAAAGAAACTTCATTTCAAGAAAAAAGAGTGTCTTTAGTTCCTGCTGCGGTTGCAGTTTTGGTTAACAATGGGCACAATGTAATTGTAGAATCTGGGGCAGGTATCAATTCTAACTTTCAAGACAAAGATTACAGCGATGCTGGAGCCCAGATTGCCTACGGTCCAGAAGAAGTTTATACATCTAATATTGTATTGAAAGTTGCGCCTCCCACTTTTGATGAAATAGAAATGATGAAGCAAAAACAAGCTTTGATTTCTGCTTTGCAGTTAACAGTTCAACAAAAGAATTTTTTCAATCATCTGATTTCTAAAAAAATTACAGGACTTGCGTTTGACTATATAAAAGACCGTTCTGGAATTTATCCCGTGGTGCGTTCTATGAGTGAAATTGCAGGAAACACTTCTATATTGATTGCAGCTGAATATTTGAGTACCAATAATAATGGGAAAGGAATGATGCTGGGCGGAATTTCAGGAGTACCACCAACAGAAGTTGTAATTATTGGAGCTGGAACTGTGGGCGAATTTGCGGCGCGTGCAGCAGTTGGTTTGGGTGCTTTGGTAAAGATTTATGATAATTCTCTGTATCGTTTGCGTAGATTACAAAACGATTTAGGTATGCGTTTATATACCTCAATTATAGAACCCAGAGAATTAGAAAATGCGCTAAAAACTGCTGATGTGGTAATTGGTGCATTGCGTGCCAAAGAAGGCAGAACCCCAATTGTTGTTTCTGAAGAAATGGTGAGCAACATGAAAATAGGTTCTGTAATAGTTGACATTAGCATTGACCAAGGTGGTTGCATAGAAACATCAGAAGTTACGAATCATGCAAGTCCTGTGTTTAAGAAATATGGCGTAACGCATTATTGTGTTCCAAACATTGCATCGCGGGTGGCACAAACTGCATCTTATGCGCTGAGCAATATTTTTACACCTATATTACTAGACATGGGTGAAAAAGGCGGTTTTGATAATTATTTACGTTCAAATCCTGGTGTGCGCAATGGTGTATATATGTATAATGGCATATTAACACATAAGTACATTGGCGAAACGTACAATATACCTTACAAGGATTTGGATTTGTTGATTGCAGCTACACAGTTTTAAACTTAATGAAATGCACTCGGCAGCGGTTGAGCGGCCTGTTTGAGCTCTTTTGAATTGCCAAGGGTTTAAACCCGTGGTAATTCAAAAAGCGAGTAGCGAAAACGCGACCTTTAGGTGCCGCCCAAAAAAATTACACCAATTGCTCCAGTGCGATTCTAAATGCTTCGCGAGAGAAATGCAATCCGTTTGAACTTTGGGGCGCAACTTTAACAATTGCTTTGCGAATGGTTTCGGAAGCATCATTAAATATAGCAGCATCTGAAATTTCTGCATTTTCTGTCATGAGGTAAGCGAAAACCCTTGCCATACCGCAGTTTGAAATAAAATCTGGAATTACGGTTAGTTGCTCATCGGCCATTTCCATGATAGGGCCAAAAAATATTTCTTTATCGGCAAAAGGTACATTTGCACCACTTGCAATAACTTCCATTCCAGCAGTTTTCATGCGGGTAACTTGGTCTTGGGTCACTAAGCGTGAAGCTGCAGCTGGAATAAAAATATCTGCAGGTAAATCCCAAATTTGTGCATTTATTTGCTCGAAGCTGAGCATGTTATCAGCTACAAGTGTATTTGCTTTTTTATCGAGAAACAGTTTTGTAACTTCTTCGAAAGTAAATCCTGCGTTATTGATTACACCTCCATTGCGGTCGATGATTCCAACGATTTTAGCGCCGCTTTTAGACAAATAATAAGCAGCTGCAGAACCAACATTTCCCCAACCTTGAATAATTACGCGCTTGCCAGCGATATTTTTATTGTATGCATCATAGTAATGTACAACAGATTGTGCTACACCGTAGCCAGTAATCATATCGGCTACAACGAGTTTTTTAGAAGGCTCGGGTGTGTAGTTCAAATCTTCCAACACTTTAGAAACACCAGCTCTTAGCTGACCAATTCGGCGAATTTTATCTTTTTCGGCGCCACCAAAATGACCGTTAACCACGCCTTCTTGTGGATGCCAAAGGCCATATTCTTCGGTAATTGGAATAACTTCGTGTATTTCATCTACATTTAAGTCGCCTCCTGTACCATAATAATTCTTTAGTAATGGCATTACGGCTTTATACCAACGTTTCAATACATCAATTTTGCGCGGGTCGGCAGGATCGAAATTGATACCCGATTTTGCACCACCAATTGCGGGACCTGAAACGGTAAATTTAATCTCCATAGTCTTGGCGAGGGACTCCACTTCGCGCTTATCGAGACCTTTTCGCATGCGTGTTCCTCCTCCGGCAGCGTTCCCGCGGAGCGAATTTATGACAATCCAACCTTCGGCTTCGGTTTCAGCATCTTTCCATTCAAATACGATTTCTGGTTGTTTTTGCTCATAAATACGGAGAAGTTCTTTCATTTTTTTATTATTTTTGGGTGTGCAAAAGTATGATTTGAAATGATATTAAAGAAAACTTTTGGAATTTAAGATTTTATGTATTTTAGTCCTGAAAAATAACCCTAAAAAAACACAACACTAACCCAATGGTAACCAAGTCTCCAAAGGCAATGAAAGGCAAAGGTGATCAAGCTTCTGAGCAGACACCTTTCAGACGTTTAAAACCAATTTCTCCTAAAGAAGAGAAAAATTGGCGCGCTCGTTTAGATGAAGATTTAGACGATGATGAAGATTTAGATGATGAGGATTTAGACGACGATGATGATTTCGACGAGATAGATTCTGATGACGACGACGACGACGATTTTAACCTGGATGAAGATATTTCAGACCCGGCGTTTGTTGAAGACGATGATGACGATGATGATGACGACGACGTTTTTATTGACGATGGATTCTAATACAATTACAAATGTATAACACCTGAACAGGAGTCTTTTTTAGCGCCTGTTACAGCTTTCAATATATTTGTTTTATTGTTTAATCTTAAAAATCCGAGGAAACCAAAAATTATGGCTTCCTTATAATTTATCACATTCAACTCGGGTACATATATATGTGCCCGGGTTTTTTCTTGGATTGAATTGATTAAAAAAGTATTGAGTGCACCACCGCCGGTAACCAATGCATTTTTAGTATTTGATGGAATGGCAGCGGCAATTTGTATTGCAGCGTGCGCAGTTATTGTTGCAATTATATCTTGAACATTTATCTCCTTCTCAAATTGGTGAATAACTGGTGTAATTTGGCCCCTAACCCACTCTGCGCCAAGACTTTTGGGAGCTTTTTGTTTATAAAACTCAAGTTCATTTAATTGCTTCAATAATTCCGAACTAACATTTCCAGCTTTTGCAATATTGCCTTGATCGTCGTAAGGCAGATTTATTTTCTTGCATAAATCATTTAAAATGATGTTTACAGGACAAATGTCGTAAGCAATTATTTGGTTTTGTTCTTTTATAGAAATATTAGCAAATCCGCCGAGATTAATGCAGACCTCATAATCACTAAAAAGATATAAATCTCCAATTGGTACAAGCGGCGCGCCTTGTCCGCCATGTGCTACATCAGTTTGTCTAAAATCTGAAACAGTAGTAATACCTGTGTTTGCGGCGATAGTTGCCCCGCAACCTATTTGTAAAGTATAGCCCAATTGAGGTTGATGAAAAACGGTATGTCCATGAGAAGCAATAAAATCAGGTTTCAGATTTTTCCTTTTCAAGAAAGTAATTATTTCTTGGACACAGAAGCGTGCAAAATCAATATGAAGTTCTTGTAAGGCTCTTCCGCTTAGATTTTCGGCTTGTAAAAGTCGATTTTTCCAAGAATCTGAATAATAAATAGTGTGAGCATCAATAACTTTATACTGATATTTATCATTATTTTGATCGTAGTAACAAGCAGCAATATCAAGCCCATCTAGAGAAGTACCTGACATTAAACCAATACCTAATTTTTTTTTTTCAGAACTAAGTGCAATCATTTTTGTTATTTTTCAAGATTTACCGCTATTTTTACCCACCTACAAATAAAATAAAACTATCCAATGCGTATACAATTATCCGAAGAACATTTGATGATACAAAAGGCTGCAAGAGATTTTGCACAGAATGAGTTAAAGCCTGGAGTGATTGAGAGAGATGAAAAACAAGAATTCCCTGCAGAACAAATAAAAAAATTAGGAGAGTTAGGTTTTATGGGAATGATGGTTGATCCAAAATATGGAGGAAGCGGCATGGATACCATTTCATATGTTTTGGTAATGGAGGAACTTTCGAAAATAGATGCATCAACTTCTGTTGCCGTTTCGGTGAATAATTCTTTGGTATGTTGGGGTTTAGAAACATTTGCAAACGAAGAGCAAAAACAGAAATACTTACGCCCACTAGCAACAGGAGAAAAGTTAGGTGCATTTTGTTTATCTGAACCAGAAGCAGGCAGCGATGCCACTTCACAAAAGACTACAGCCGAAGACAAAGGAGATTATTACTTATTAAACGGAACTAAAAACTGGATTACAAATGGAAGTTCTGCTTCAACATATATTGTAATAGCTCAAACACACCCAGAAAAAGGAAGTAAAGGAATAAATGCTTTAATTGTAGAAAGAGGCATGGAAGGCTTTATAGTGGGTGCTAAAGAGAATAAATTAGGCATCAGAGGTTCAGATACACATACTTTATTGTTTAACGATGTAAAAGTGCCCAAAGCCAACAGAATTGGAGAAGACGGTTTTGGTTTTAAGTTCGCCATGAAATCTTTAGCAGGCGGAAGAATTGGTATTGCTGCGCAAGCTTTAGGAATTGCAGCTGGTGCCTTTGAATTATCTTTAGATTATTCAAAAATTCGTTCTGCATTTGGAAAAGTAATTTCTCAACACCAGGCCATTCAGTTTAAATTGGCCGACATGGCAACAGAAATTGAAGCAGCGAGATTATTGGTTTACAAAGCAGCTTGGTTAAAAGACAATCATTTAGATTACGGACAAGCAAGTGCCATGGCTAAGTTATATGCTTCAAAAGTTGCCATGGAAGTAACCGTAGAAGCTGTGCAGGTGCATGGAGGTTATGGTTTCGTAAAAGAATACCATGTAGAACGCTTAATGCGCGATGCAAAAATTACCCAGATTTACGAAGGCACGAGTGAAGTGCAAAAAATAGTAATTTCAAGAGGATTACTGGCTTAAGATTTTTTGGTGCCCTGACCTCTCGTTGGCCGGGCACCGCGCTTTCGTTTCGCGGAGCTCCATTCAATCGCTGGTCCTTGGGTAAGGGGAAAGTATAAAGTTGAAAGTATAAAGTTGAAAGTATAAAGTTGAAAGTATAAAGTTGAAAGTATAAAGTTGAAAGGGGAAAGGATAAAGGGGAAAGGATAAAGGGGAAAGGGGAAAGGATAAAGTACAAAGTTGAAAGTAAAAAGGGGAATGTTGGAATGGTAACTATTTAAAAAACCTCCGTGAACTCTGTGCAACAACCTCCGTGCTCTCTGTGCTAAAAAAATGAGCGAAGCGAAGCCAGCAAAATAAAAACGAACTGTGCATTGAATTTAGAATTACTTTTTCTTTGTAAACTGTTTCAAAACCGGGATTAAATCTTCTGCAGCGCGTGAATACCAAATAAAGATGAAATAGAGTGTGCCGGCCAAAATGGTGTGAAATGAACAATCTATCCAAACATTTCCCCAAAGAGGTAAAAAACTTGTAAGTGCATAAGTTGCAATAATAGCAGCAGTTATATACAACGTTCGCAAATCAAAAGGCTGCAACTTGAATTTCACTTTAATGTACAACCATTTAAAGGCATTGTACAATAAACTTGCAGCGCATGTTGCCCAAGCAGCTCCTTCTATTCCCCAGATTGGAATAAATGTATATAATAAAACTAAGTCTATAATTGCTACAGAAACCAATGCAATTGAGCCTGCAGTGAATTTCTCGGAAGTAAAAATAATAGAAGAGTTTGAACCTGTCATTAAGTTAAACAAAGCAGATAAACTCAAAATTGAAATTACGGGAAGTCCTTGATAATATTCAGCTGGCAACCATTTCAAAACATAAGGTGCATTTAAAGTAATCAGCAAAAACAATAAGCCTCCCAATAAATAAAGATATCTGGCCGATTTGTAATAAATATCTTGAATATTTTTAATATCGTTTTTCTCCCATGAATTTGAAATCTGAGAATTTGCTACTTTATCTAATGCATTTATGGGAGCTTCTATAAAAATAGGAATAAATGCTGCAATACCATAAATACCAACTAATGCTAATGGTACGAACTGCCCTAAAATAATTACATCCATTAATTTTATAGCCATTGAAGCAATACCAGCTAAAAAAACCATCCAAGCATATTTTCTTATTTCTTTGAGAAATTGTGGGGTAAGTAATGCTCTATCTGGTTTGAATGAAATATTGCCAATTTTTATCAATTGATAGAGCACCAAAAATAGCTGTGTTAGATAGGTTCCTACGAAGGAAAGGACGAAAAATTCAAGAGAAATAAATCCGGAAGCGTATATGAAAATGAGAAAAATAAACAATAAACGAATAATAACTTCTTGTCCAAGAGCCGGCAATAATGGGCGAAAAATTGAGTAGAGGTAATTATTAACTATTGCTAATAAAGTTAAAATAAGGGAAAGCGGGAATACCAAAGAAAAGTAGTTGGCAAACAGAGGAGATTCTTCTACATATTGAGCAACTATAAATGGTTTCAAAAGCAACAAAAGAGGAAAGCAAATAAGAATTCCAATGGCCGGAAAAAGCAAGATAAAACCTAAAAAGCCATGGTGTTTTGAAGTAGCATCTCTAAAGCGAGGAAAGTATCGAGCAATCACATTTCCAGCACTCATTGGCAAAACTGTAGAAACAAGAAATGAAAATGAAAAAAGTACGCGCGTTAAACCGACTTCTTCGGCAGTGAGGAAATTTGGTTGCACCCAAAGTAAACTGATACAGCCAATAAAAATACCTGCATAAGTAATAACGGTGCTTTGAATACCTTGTCTTTGAATGATGCCCATGGTTGCGGGGACAAAAATGATAAGAAAATTTGACTTCTTGCTAAACTTTCTTTTCGACTTTAAATTCGCTTGTTCTTAAAACATTTCAAACTCCTTAAAAGTATTAAAACGAAATGCCTATTTTCGCTTTTTAAATTTCTATTTTGAAGAATATTATTTACCAAATTATTTACCAGTCAACAATAAATGCTTTTTTAATTGCGATAATAAAACCCATTAAAAATTTATTGCCAAAAAAATATTGGCTTTCTCCAGGAGATAAGGTTAGATTTAGGTTGAAAAATGGTAAAATTATTACGATGAAAACCAATCAAACTTCCTTTGTTACGTGGAATATTGAGTGGTATGGATATGATAATTATGAATATGTTTCCATATTTGAAGCAATTGCCCCTAAAATAAATTCTTTTTTAGATGTTGGTTCGAACACAGGATTGTATTCTTTAATTTTGGCTGGATCTAATAATTCATCAAAAATATGGGCATTTGAACCTTCGCCTGGCCCTAATAGATTTTTACAAAACAATATTTTACTAAATGGTTTTGATGGAAAAATTAAGGCCGAATCCATTGCGTTAGCAGATCAAAATACAGAACTTGAATTTGTTTCTGCGTATTCTGAGAAGTTTGCATATTTAAAGGATGCTACATTAGGAGGTTCTGGTCATATTTCGGGAGCAAGAGATGAGACATCTTCTTTAAAGTTTAAAGTTCAGGCTATGACTTTAGATAAATATGTTATTGAAAACAATATTTCTCAAATCGATTTGATGAAATTAGATACAGAAGAAACAGAACATTTAATAATTAAAAAAGGAGTCGAAACAATTAAAAGATTTAATCCGATAATAATTTGCGAAGTATTTTCCCCACAAATGGCTGATGATTTAATGGAACTGTTGTTTCCCTTAGGTTATAGCGTTTTCCAAAGTAAAAAACAATATTTAACGCCAATTGAAGCAGTTCAATTTAAAAATGGAGAAGTTGCTGATTGCTTTTTTGTCCCCAAAGAAAAACTAAATATTATTAGTGCTTTTATAAAATAATCATGTCTGTTAAATTAAAAATTATTTATGTAACAGCATTTAATTCCTCATTCATTAATAAAGACAGGATTTTATTAGAAAAATATTTTGAATTAATACCTTTCTTTTTTAACCCTTTACCGAAGTGGAAGACTCCATTTTCACTCATTAAACAGCTATTTAAATTAATTATAGAAATTAGTTCTGCTAATTGCGTTGTATGTCAATTTGCTGGATTTCATACTGTTTTCCCTGTTTTAATTGGGAAGTTATTTAAAAAGAAAGTATACATTATATTATTGGGCGCAGAATGTCATAATTACCCTAAAATACAGCATGGAAATTTTCGAAAAAAAATTCTCGGGAAGGCAACTTCGTATTCTCTTAAAAATGCATTTAAATTATTGCCGATAGACTATTCCCTGGCCAATTGGGAAAACAATTATGATGATGAAGAGCCTAAATTTCAAGGTTTTTTGAATCTTGCTAAGCCATGTAAAACACCTTTTGAAATAATTCCTCATGGTTTTGACGATATAAAATTTAATTATTTACCAGAAAATAAAATTAAAAAATCCTTCCTTACCATTTCTTCTTCTGTTGCTCCTCCAGTATATTACAGAAAAGGAATTGATTTAATTATTGAAGTTGCCCCATTTTTTCCTGATTGTAATTTTTCTATTTTATGCAGAAATGATTATTTAAAAATTGATGAACTTCCCCAAAATGTTTCTTTATTGGATGCGGTTCCTTATGATAAATTAGGGGAGAAAATTGCGGAATTCGAATATTATCTTCAAGTTTCTAT
>JAIXYK010000026.1 GCA_027490225.1 Bacteroidota bacterium
AAAATGAAATTCTGCTTGCTCGTCTTCGGTCAACAAATCTGGCTCTACTTGTTTTAACCATTGAACAGCCTTCTTATATTTTTTATCACGAAAAAAGAACTTCCCTAATTGAAACCAGGCTTGTTTTACCAAAGGACTTTCTGGGTGCTGGTAAATAAATTGGGTTAATAAAAACTCGGCGTCTCGATGGAACAATTCTACAGCACAAATCGCTTGATAGTATTCTGTGTTCTTACGCAATTCAGAATGAGGATCTGAATACAGAGCAGATGTCTTCTTAAAATCACGCTGCGCAGGACCGAATTTTTCTTTGTCGAATAATTCAAAGGCTTGACGAAAGTCATCGTCTTTATCTCGGGGAAGCGAGGATTGTTGAGCTGTTGATGCTAATGGAACCAACCAAAGCACCGTCAGGACTATTTTTCGCATGTATCTACGGTATGAAACAGTAAAATTAGTCTATGCGATTGGCGTGTGGTTTATTGAGGTTTGAATGTTTGAACAAACGTGTGTTAATGGTGAATATTGCTTTTAGAGATAATAAAAAACTAAATTAACCCCCAATCTGTGACATGAAAATTAAATATTAACCCCCAATATGTGACAGTAAAATGAAATATTAACCCCCAATCTGTGACATTAAAACCAAATATTAACCCCCAATATGTGACAATTAATAATGATTTTTATATATTTGTCAGATGTTTCAGAGAGATGTATATAACTCGTTAGAAAATTGGAAAAATTCCGATGGAAGAAAACCACTTTTATTAAGAGGTGCTAGGCAGGTAGGAAAAACTACTGTTGTTAACGATTGGTCAAAAACATTTAAGCAATACATCTACTTGAACTTGGAGATTTTGGAAGATGTTAGCCCATTTGAGAATTTCACCAACATGGAAAACCTTATAAAAGAGATTTTCTTTTTAAAGAAGCAGCAAATACAGCTGAAATCTGAGACCTTATTGTTTATTGATGAAATTCAAGAATCAGAGCGAGCAATAGGACTTTTGCGCTATTTCTATGAGCAATATCCCGAAATACCAGTTATTGCTGCAGGAAGCTTACTAGAATCTTTATTTGACACACATACCAGTTTTCCGGTTGGAAGGGTAGAATACATGGCTGTAAAACCCTGTTCGTTCAAAGAATTTTTAGGAGCAATTGGTGAAGAAAGGTTGCAAGAGTTTTTAAAAATCGCACCATTGCCAAATTATGTGCACGAAGAATTGGTGAAGCATTTCCGCACATTTGCCATAATTGGCGGTATGCCAGAAATAGTAAAAAAGTATGCTGAAAAAAGAGACTTTACAGTATTAAAACCAAGATTTGATTCCTTAATACAAGGATATTTGGATGATGTAGAAAAATATGCAAGCTCCGAAGCACAGGCGCGTGTTATAAGGTATTGCATAGAAAATGTGCTTTTGAATGCAGGCAAACGCATCACTTTTGAAGGATTTGGAAAAGGGAAATACCGCTCACGAGAAATTGGAGAAGCGCTGCGTGTGCTTGAAAAAGCAATGCTTATTCAGTTGGTTTATCCTCAGCTAAAAAACACATTACCTTTTGAGCAAGATTCAAGAAAATCGCCTCGTTTGCAATTTTTAGACACTGGAATACTAAGTTATTACAATGGACTACAGTTGAAATTACTGGGAACCAATCAACTCGATAGTGTGTATGAAGGATTAATCGTAGAGCATTTAGTAGGTCAGGAAATACTTACCACGAGTAAAAGTATTTTGCACAAGTTGCATTTTTGGGTGAGAGAAAAATCAGATACCTCAGCAGAAGTTGATTACATATTCGAAAGAAACGGGACACTCTGGCCTGTTGAAGTAAAATCGGGAGCGGTAGGTAAGTTAAGGTCATTGTTCCAGTACATGAAAACCGCCGAAAACCGCAAAGCCATTCGGTTTTATAACGGTCCATATTCTGAACAAACTGTTGAGATGTTTGGAGATGCGCCTTTTGAATTAATTAATCTTCCCTGGTATTTAGCAGGAAGTTTAGGAAACGAATTTTGGGAATTTGACTGAAAAAATCACTGCAACAGTTAAACGTTGCTTGTAGGTTTATTCTTCTTTTGATTCAGAAAAGTTCTAACAACTGGAATTGCTGTTATTACCACCAATAGAATAATAATATAGCCTAAATAATGCTCCGCTTCGGGCCAAACATTTCCCAAAAAATATCCAATAGTGACCAAAGAACCTACCCATGCAGCTGCACCAAGAATATTTGCAAACATAAACTTAGGAAATGTCATGTTAATTGCTCCTGCAACTATAGGAGCAAATGTCCTGATTACTGGCAAAAAACGTCCAATAATCAAAGTTTTGGTTCCATATTTTAGGTAAAATTCTTCAGCTGCTTTTAAGTGACTTTTCCTGAAAAAGAAACTATCTTTTCTATTATACAAAGAACTTCCCGCCCTTTTTCCAAACCAATAACCAACAATGTTACCTACAACTGCTGTCGCAAAAACGGAAGTAATTACCAAAACAAAAGGCTGGGGTAAAATTCCTGTTGCACAGAGTAAACCAGCAGTAAACAAAAGTGAATCACCCGGGAGGAAAAAACCAAAGAACAAACCATTTTCTATGAATACCACAAGCAGCAGTAAAATTAAACCTCCATTTTCTATGATGTACTTCGGTTGAAAAAGGCTAAAAAAATGTACAATGCTATCCCAAATTTCAGTCACTTTTTTATGGTTTTGGTTGCTGTGAATTTAAAGAATCAGTATTTTTCAATTGTAGGATATTTGTTTTCCAGAATTCGCCTCTTTCACCTACACCATATGCTGTAAGCTTAATGTTTCCAGAAGCCATCAAAGAAAGTTTAAAAAATCCGTTTTGCACATCATTCATAAATTTTGCAGGAAAAATATATCTATCTAACTTCTTTAAGTGAGCAGATGCGCCGCTAACAATGAAATGATTGCCATTCTTTTCAAAATATTCTAAAGCATGCTCGTGACCTGCAACATAAACGCAAGTTGGGTGAGTTTTCATAATTTCTGACACCCGTCTTCTATATTTTTTATAACGAGGTTGCATGATATCTTGTTTAAACAACCTGTTTAACCCCATTAAACCAAAGATTTGAAAGGGTGTTTTATTCATCAAAAACCGAAAAGGCTGCCTTAAATGTGCATGAGAACCATTTGTTAATATTGGATGATGCGCTGCAATTATCAGTAATTCATTTTTCATTGCAGATGCTTTTACAATACTATCTAATTGATTAAAAGCCGCTTCTGATGTTTCTTTCCTGCTTTTCCCCTTTAATTTATCTACTTTGTGGAATAAATCACCTTGCAACCACCATTGAGAATCTAATAAAACTAAATTTATTCTTGGGTGAATCTGCTGAGATACAGGCCCAGGCAAACCTACATTTTTGAAATAAACACCAGTTTTGGCATTTTTTACGATGCTATTTTTTAAAAACCAATTATCTGATATTTGTTGCTGGTCTTTTACAGACTTTAATCCACCTCGAAGCCCATTTCTCCAATCATGGTTTCCCGGAATAACATAAAATTGTCCTCGGTAAGTGCTAAACAATTCAAATTGTGCCGTTAGAATTCTTTCAGAAATTTTGCTCTTTTCGTTTGATTTCCAAGAGGAATTTCCTTTGGGATAAACGTTATCACCCAAAAAAATAGTGGTACTGCCTACATCATCAAAATTTTCGAAAGCCATTAATTGAAGCGCTGCCGAAGGAACTGTGTCTTTCCCTCCGTCTCCAATTAAATACACAGAATATAATACACTATCAATCTGCGCGATACAACTTGAAAAAGAAAATAAATAAAATATTGAAATAAGTAATTTCATTTTGACAAATGTAAAGTAGTTATACAAAGTATTGCAAAACATTATTTGCTGCTTTTTATCACTATTTTTGCGCGAATCTACCCATGAAGAAAACTTCACTTATTCAGCGTATCTTATTTATCTTAAATATGTTAGCAGTAATTGCTATCTGTTTATCGTATTTAAGTATGTTTGTGAGTCCTGAGTATTTTTGGATGCTGGCATTTATGGGTCTTGCACACCCAATTCTGCTAATTATCAACTCTCTTTTTGTTGTTTACTGGTTATTTGTAAGAAAAAAAACAGCGCTGTTTTCTCTTTTTATCATCCTTATCGGTTGGGGAAAAATTGGAGATGTTTATCAAATTAGCAACAATTCTATTAATGAGAATATTTCTAAAGACTCTTTGCTAAAGGTTATGTCTTATAATGTGAGACTTTTCGATTTATACAACTGGACTGAAAATAAAAACACCCGAAACAACATTCTAGAATTAATTAGAAACCAACATTCCGACATCATCTGTTTTCAGGAATTCTTTCATGAAGACACTGGCATTTTTAACACCTTAGATACACTCAAAGAAATTCAGGAAGCCAAAAACGTGCACATAGATTATTCTGCTCATGTTAAAAATGTAAACCACTGGGGAATTGCCACTTATACTAAATTTCCAATTGTTGAAAAGGGCTTGATTCATTTTAAAGACAGTTCCGATAATATTTCCATTTTCACTGATGTGCTTTTTCATAAAGACACCATTAGAATCTACAACTTGCATTTAGAATCTATCCGTTTTAGAAGAGCAGATTACGAAACACTCAAAAAAATTACCGGAAAAGAAGACGAAACAAATCTAGATGGGCCGCAACGCATCATTTCCAGAATGCGCCGAGCTTACATCAGAAGAGCCCGTCAAACTAACGTAATTCGTGAGCACATAGAAGCAAGTCCGCATCCCGTAATTGTTTGCGGCGATTTTAACGATACGCCTACTTCTTACGCTTACCATCAAATTGCAAAAAATCTTGATGATTCTTACCGCGAAAAAGGAAATGGCATCGGTTCAACTTATGTCGGTATGATTCCTTTTTTAAGAATAGATTATGTATTGTACGACCCAATTTATTTCGAAGCCTTAGATTTAAAAGTTATTAAAAAGAAATATTCCGACCATTATCCAGTTGTTTCTACACTGAAATTAAACCCAGCAACCGAAAAAAATAATTAATTAAAATCTGCACAAAGTATTGACTCATTTGTTAGTTGTAGTTACTGTAAAATATGGGATATAAAAGTTTAGCAGATTGCGTAAATGATTTAGAAAAACACAATCATTTAATTAGAATTTCTCAAGAAGTAGACCCGCATTTAGAAATGGCGGCCATACAACTAAGAGTATATGAAAACAATGGGCCTGCAATTCTTTTCGAAAATGTAAAAGGCACAAAATTTCGCGCAGTTTCTAATCTTTTTGGCAGCATTGAAAGAAGCAAATTTATGTTTCGCGACCGTTACGAAGACATAAAAAAACTCATTGCATTAAAATCCGACCCTTTATCAGCCCTCAAAAAACCATTAGATAACTGGAAAATTCCATTTGTTGCTTTGGGCGCTTTACCTTTAAAGAAATCTTTCAATAAAACGCTTTTAAATAATATTTGTAAGATCAGTGATTTGCCTTTAATTCAACACTGGCCTAACGATGGCGGCGCATTTGTAACCTTACCAGCGGTTTACACCGAAGACATCGACAAACCCGGAATTATGAAAAGTAATCTGGGAATGTACCGCATTCAGTTAAATGGAAATACCTACGAAAAAGATACTGAAATTGGTCTTCATTATCAGTTGCACCGAGGCATTGGCGTGCATCAAACAAAAAGCAACGCCAAAGGACTTCCATTAAAAGTGAGCATTTTTGTGGGTGGTCCGCCAGCGCACATGTTGAGCGCTGTAATGCCCTTGCCCGAAGGAATTCCCGAATTAACATTTGCAGGAGCGCTCAATAACCGAAGATTCCGATATTACTACGACAATGATGGATTTTGCATCAACGCCGATGCAGATTTTGTAATAACTGGCGAAGTTTACCCCAACGAAAACAAACCCGAAGGTCCATTTGGCGACCACTTAGGTTATTACAGCCTGCAACACGATTTTCCGTTGATGCGTGTAAGAAATGTGTACCATAAAAAAGATGCGATTTGGCCATTTACAGTTGTGGGCCGTCCGCCGCAAGAAGATACGAGTTTCGGCGCGCTCATTCACGACATGACAGGCCATGCAATTAAAGATGAATTGCCCGGAGTGCACGATGTACATGCTGTAGATGCTGCTGGTGTGCATCCTTTGCTGCTTGCTATTGGCAGCGAAAGGTACACGCCGTATATTCAAGAAGACCGAAGGCCTGCTGAATTACTCACCATTTCCAATCATATTTTAGGAACAGGTCAGTTGAGCCTGGCGAAATTCCTTTTCATCATTGCCAAAGAAGACAATCCTGCAATTAGCACGCACCACGAAAAAGAATTTTTCACCCATTTACTGGAGCGCATCGATTTAAAAAGAGACATTCATTTTTACACCAAAACCTCTATCGATACTTTAGATTACAGCGGCGATGGACTCAATACCGGTTCTAAAGTAGTAATTGCAGCTGCTGGAAGTAAAAAAAGAGAACTGGGCAAAGAAATTCCTGCTGAATTTAAACTCAACGACAATTTTAGGAATCCAAAAATTGTATTTCCAGGAATCATTGCCATTGAAGGAAATAAATTCAATAATTATACTACAGCTCAAACAGAAATTACTGCTTTAAATAATTACATAGACAATAATATTGCAGACACTTTCCCATTCATTATTATTTGCGACGATGCCAATTTTGTAGCCTCAACAATAGGAAACTGGCTCTGGGTAACCTTTACACGCGCCAATCCTTCGCACGATATTTATGGAATTAACAGCTATTTCGAAAATAAACACTGGTGTTCGGCAGGACCATTAATTATTGATTCCCGCATTAAACCTCACCACGCACCAGTGCTAGAACGTGACCCAACAATCGAGAAAAAGGTAGACGAAATGGGCAAAAAAGGTGGAGTTTTGCACGGAATTATTTAATTGATTTTTTTGGGCACTTCCCGCGTTTACATTTCGATAATTTAATTTGCATTTCGGGCGGGCCGTGTCTTCGGCTATAGTTGCTTCCTTCGTCAGCAAGCTATTTGCCTCAACCACTAGTGCTGGGTTGAGTTTTTTAAGCTACATACAGCCTATAAAATAGACATGGGTTTTAACACATCGAAAACTCTTATTTTTACTTTTTGCTACTATTTGTTTTATAACCTACCACATTTCTAGGCTTTTCGGGAGGATTTAAAAGCTGTTTTAAAGCATTAAATATCAGTTGAATTTCATCTTCGTGTTTGTTAGTTTTTTCGTCTTGTTGAAGTATCTTCTTCTCTAGTTGCTCCATCTTTAGTAAAACATCTTTATGTGTTAAAAGAACCTCACGAATGCGCGTAAAAATGCGGATGATTTGTATGTTAACTTCTATAGCAGTTTCACTATTCAAAACACTCGATAACATTGCAACTCCTTGTTCTGTAAATGCATTGGGCAATTTTCTTAATCCCATCCTTTCTTTATTGGATGTCGCATTTTGCGACATCCAATCTTCTAATTCTTGTTCTGTCAATTGGAACATAAAATCAGCTGGAAAGCGCTTTTCATTTCGTTTTACTTGTTCGTTTAATCGCCTTGTTTCAACACCATACATTTCGGCTAAGTCTCTATCTAACATAACCTTCTTACCTCTAATATGATAGATTCTATTAATTACAGTTTCGTCTGTTATTGCTAATATTTTACTCATATAACTTTAATAAATATAATTATCAAAAATAAAAATAGAAGTGAATAATTTTTAGTTTACAAAGAATAAATTAAAGGGATTAGTATTCCTTGTTGAATGAAATCGTAGTAAAATATTGCCTTGTACATTTTGCCAAAGCTATGTTTTGACGTAAAGAATAATA
The DNA here is from genome assembly GCA_027490225.1 of Bacteroidota bacterium. Classification (GTDB taxonomy): domain Bacteria; phylum Bacteroidota; class Bacteroidia; order M30B66; family M30B66; genus JAIXYK01. The sequence goes on from JAIXYK010000026.1 coordinate 7,872, forward strand.
AAATTGTGCACTATATTTCCTTCGAAATGCTTGCGGTCTCGATTGAGGCAAGTAGCCTGCGTATGCAAGGAGCAGCTACAGCCGAAAGCGAGAAAAACCGCCCAAATAAAATCCTAAATTGTAGTAATTAAAGCACTTACATTGTTAACTTATTGGTAAAAAAGCAAATGCCCCCTAAAAGCTATCAATAAAAAGTGTACTTTTGCCGCTCAAATAAATACATGAAACTTTTTTCTGAACTGGGGCTTAGGGCGGAGCTCCAAACTGCGATAGCCGAGATGGGCTTCGAAAATCCAACGCCAATCCAAGAACAAACAATACCACTTTTAACCGAATCTGCTACTGACCTAGTTGCTTTGGCGCAAACTGGTACAGGTAAAACTGCAGCATTTGGACTGCCTTTGTTAAATATTCTTGATGAAACTAGAAAAGCCCCTCAGGCTTTGATACTTTGTCCAACACGTGAATTGTGTATGCAAATCTCGAAAGATTTGCAAGCCTATGCCAGCAAAATGCCTGGTGTTAAGATTGTACCAGTATATGGCGGTGCAGCAATATCTACTCAAATTACTCAAATAAAAAGAGGTGCACACATTATTGTTGCAACTCCGGGTCGTTTGAAAGATATGATTGATAGAAAAGCATTAAACCTTGGTGAAGTTGATACTGTTGTATTAGACGAGGCCGATGAAATGCTGAACATGGGTTTTAGAGAAGATATTGATTACATATTAGCTACAACGCCTAAAGAAAAACAAACCTGGTTATTTTCTGCTACAATGCCACCTGAAGTTGCTGCTATTTCTCGCAACTATATGGATCATCCGCATGAAATTGCGGTTGGTAAAAAGAACTCAGGCGCAACTAACATTAAGCATCTGTATTACATGGTTTCTAACCATAACAGATACAGCGCTTTAAAACGAATTGCAGATTATCAGCCGGATATTTACGGAATTATTTTCTGCAGAACTAAGATTGAAACTCAGCAAGTTGCAGAAAACCTCATTCGCGATGGTTACAATGCAGATTCTTTGCACGGCGATTTAAGTCAGGCACAACGTGATGCAGTTATGCGTAAATTCCGCAGTAAACATTTACAAATGTTGGTTGCTACAGACGTTGCTGCACGTGGAATTGATGTAACCGATATTACGCACGTAGTACACTACAATCTTCCGGAAGATATTGAAAGCTATACCCACAGAAGCGGAAGAACTGCTCGTGCTGGTAAGCATGGTATTTCATTGGCAATTGTAACTCCGCGTGAAGTAGATAAAATTCGACAGATTGAAAGAAAAATCGGAACGCAATTCGTTCAAACACCTGTTCCAACTGGAATAGAAGTGTGCGAACAACAATTATTATCGTTGGCTAACAAAGCGCACGATGTAGAATTAAATCCAGATATTGAAGGTTACTTAAGTGTAATTTTAGAGAAATTCGAAGATTTAAGCAAAGACGAGGTCATTAAGCATTTCCTTTCTTTAGAGTTCAATAGATTCTTAGAATATTATAGAAATGCACCAGATTTGAACGAATCTGCAAGAGGCGCAAAACCAAGCGGAGAGCGTGCAAGCGGAGTTCCAATGACACGTTATTTTATTAGTGTAGGTGAATTAGATGGTGTAGATAAATCGAGTATGGTTCGTTTACTATGCGATACTACTGGAATTCAGAATTCTAAAATTGGTAAAATTGAGTTAAGAAGAAGCTTCTCTTTCTTTGAAGTGCCTGAACAGTTTAACCATATAGTAGAAACTAAGTTTGAAGACATAACTGTAAACGGTCGTGCGATTAGAATAGAAAAAACTGAAGGCGGCGGTGGCGGTGGTCGTTGGGAAAAAGACAGACCAGCAAAAAGTCATTTCCGTGAAAATTCCGGAGGTGGCGGAGGCTACAGAAAATCTTCTGGTGGTGAAGGTGGATATAGAAAACCTTCGGGTGGAGACAGAAATAGCAGCGGAGGCGGAGGTTTTAAAGGTAAAAAGAAGCCTTGGTAAAATCATATTGAAACAAAAAAGCCTCTGAGATTTCAGGGGCTTTTTTGTTTCAATAATCCTTGTTTTTTTATTAAATTTTAGTCTCTCAGACTATATACTATTTTCTGAAAATCGGCTTTAAATTTATCTTTATTGGCAACTGTGCTCCATGAAAGCACTTTATAGAATGATGTTTTAGTTTCAACGATTCCAACTAAATAATAAATTTCGGTATCGGCTTCTTTATCAAAATAGCTTGCATCAGCTTCTGCAAAATTTATTTCCCCATTTTTAGAATAAATAGGTTTAGTAATTTGTCTTTTCTTTTCATCTAATAAGAAGTCCTTAATAAAATCCTCATAAAACTCACCAATTGAAGTATAAACAATATCCACCAAGGCCATTTCTTCTTTGTTGTCTTCAATTATAAAACCATACACATCTTTCACTTCACTTTTAAATTGAACAGCAGATGAGCTATTTAAGCCTGATGTCTTTATCATATAATCAGGCAAACTCACAAAAAACTCATGACCAACTTTCAACTCTTTCATATTGGTTTGGGCATTCATTTTATTTCCAGCTAATACAATAAAGGCAAGTAGGTATAAGTATTTTTTCATTTCGTTTTTTTAGCAATAGTAATAAAATTATTAGAAATACTTATTTCGAATTTTTATTTATTGACTTTCTGCTCGACATATCTTGATTTAACAAATTGGCTGTTGCCACATACAACTCAACATATTCTAATTCAAAATTTACAGGGTCCTCAAAAAAATATTCTACACAAACCGCCCAAAATTCATTGATATTATGCAAGGCGTATTTCCTAAAATAATTGTGATTTAATTCTTCCTTTATTTCCTTAAATACAACAATTGCAATTCTTTCCCATGTATTCCATTCCAAGTTTACCGTGCTATGAAACCTGTCAATATATAGTGCATGTGCCATTTCATGTATTGCAAGATTTATTTTATCATCATCATGAATGTATCCTTTTATAAAATCTTCCCATGAAAAATAAATAAAACCAGCACCAACAGTAAGTCCTTTTACATGATTTTCTGCTAAACGCGAATAAAATGTACCCGGGTGAATGATAATTCCTTTGAAAGAATTCAAATGATAATTTTTAAATCCGAAAGTAATTTGAGCAAATGCAGCACAAACAAGTAATTCTACTTCTTTATGATTGGTATTAATTTCAGGACTAATTTTAAAATGCTTTCTTTTTCTAATTCGAATCACTCTTTTAACAAATTTCCGTTTCTCTTTTTCATTTAATAAATTAAAAAAATGAAATGTTTTATTATAGAAATTGATGTGATTATTAACTTCTGATTTATCTAAGGTGAAGCCATTAACTAAATATTTATCTAAAACAAAATAATAAAAGCCAATTAAACCTAGAAAAATAAAAAATAGGAACATGCAGTATTACACTTAATTGTAAATCCACATTAATACCGGCGATTTGGAAGCTTTCAGTTTTTTATCAATTAAAAGCATTTTTGCATTTGAAATTGCTGGACAGCCCCAGCCTTCGGGTGTTCCATCGGGATAAACCTCTGTATCTGAAACTCTTTCCCAAGAGTGAAAAACTACTTGTCTTGCCAAAGCATTGCTATTGCTTTCTTCCAAACCATGCATTAAGTATTTAACATGAATTCCCCAATCGCTATAACCTCTTATACCAATTTTATATTTGCCTAGCGATGTGCAATGGCTTCCATCTTTGTTGCTAAAACTTGGGTTTTCTTTGGTAAAATCGTTGTTCCAAGGATAGTTTCCAGTACCATGTGCAACTAAAAGTGAATCTTCAATTTTCGCCTCCAAGAAATTCCAAATAAAAAAACGATTTACTCCGGAATGTAAGCTCATATCTATTAAAAAACAAAAGTTTGAATTGTATCCCTTTTTTTTACAGAAATCTAGGGCTTCTTTAGCTTTTAACTGTAGTTTAGTTTTATTTACAGATGGTTTTTCTGAAATTTCTGTTCCTTCTTTTGCAATTTCCAGCTTACTTGAAATAAAATTACCTTCACAACTCAAAAATAAAATTGAAGTAATTAGAATTAAATTCAATTTTAAAATAGCTTTCATTTTCATTCTGATATTCTATTTAATTGCAATTCCGTAAATGATGTATTTCCAACTTTCTGGAAATAACCAATTAAATAAATAACGGTCAAAATATGAAAAAAATGCCCTTTGGCTTTCACTTCTTCCAAATGCTGCTAAAAATCCATTTGTTTTAATTTGTGCCCCTTTAAATTCTTTGAGAAATTCAACAGTTTCACTTTTATTAATGTACCGCCATGAATTTCCCCATTTGATAAATTTATTTCTAAAGTAAGCATGGAAAGGAGAAGCAACTAAATTCTCAGCAAACAATAATCTTCCACCAGGTTTTAAAGCTTTATAAATTTGATTAAAAACTAATTTCTGGGCTTCCAAATTATTGTTGTATCCAATTCCACCAATAATTGATTTAAATACAATTACATCAAAATGATTTTCAAAAGGAATGTTGGTTGCATCAATATCCATGTATTGAATTTGTTCTTCCAAATTGTATTTCAAATGTAGTTTTTGAGCTGTTTCTTTTGTATGCTCGTAATCAGAACAAACTACTTCTTTTCCCTTTAATGCCATCCAAAGAGAAAGTCCTCCTTCCCTACCTCCCAGCTCCAAACATTTATTTACTTCTTTCCAAGGAACATTTCTTTCCCAAAAATCAAGGGCTTTTGACCATGATTTAATATCCCATTGAATTATATCCTTATTAATTTCAGAGGAATTTTTCACTTCTAACTATCTGATTTTCTTTAGCGAAAATGAGCAATAATTCAATAGTACAAACATTTAAAACAACTTTTAACTAAAGAAAAGAACTTACTAGTTCTTAACTACTTTTCTCGTAAATGTTTTCTGTGGTGTTTGAATTGTAATGTTGTAAATGCCTGCACCAAGTTTTTTTACATGATCTAAATGGATGGTATTATTTGCATGTGGATATACCACATGTGACTCTTCCTCTACCCTTTTGCCATTTAATTTAAAAATAGAAACTTTTATATTTTGTTCTACAGTTGAGTAAAACTCTAATGTTACACCTTCAATGAACGGATTTGGATAAACATTTATAATACTATCCGTTTCACTTCCAGTTAACTTAGATTGAGCAAGGATTTCATGTGCACGCAAAAAATCAGGAATTCCAAAACCTTTTTTATCGTCTGGTGAATCGAACTGACTGGCACTTTGTTCTATTGCTTTAAAAATTTGCATTGCACTTGATTCGGGATGAGCCTGCCATAAACATGCAGCCATTCCGCAAACGATTGGAGCCGAAAAAGATGTACCATTTGATGGAGCTACCGTTCCTCCTGAACTAACAATCTGTGCCCTTTCGCCCATTGCTGTAACGTTTGGCTTTATTCTTCCATCTGCAGAAGGACCAATTGAACTAAAAGAAGCATAAACTCCTAGGCTATCAGTTGCACCAATAGTTAATACACTATCAGCATCTGCTGGAGCGCCTATATGCAGCCAAGCATCATTACCGGAATTTCCGGCACTATTTACAATCAACATTCCTTTGCTGGCTGCAATGTCGGCTGCAATTGTAATTCGTGTGGTTTTGCCATCTAATTGACTATAATTATGACTTGTGTTAACATCATCAAAAACAGTGTAACCTAAAGATGAGTTAATAATATCCACCCCAACACTATCAGCAAATTCTGCTGCTCTTGCCCAATTATCTTCTTCATTAATGTATTCTGTCGCTGCATTTTCTGACCTTAATAACCAGTAGTTTGCTGCCGGAGCGGTTCCAACAAAATCTCCCACTTTATAACTTGCCATTGTTGATAGTACTGATAAACCATGAGAATTATCTTCAAACACAGCATTTCCGCCATCTACAAAATCTCTTGTTCCCAATAATCTTCCCTCATTTCTCAATTTTTCGAAATATGAAAATTCATTCACCCTATAAAATCCAGCATCTAATACAGCAATTGTAATTCCCTGACCTTGAAATCCTAATGCATGTAATTTTTGGCCTGCCAACATTGTAATTTGTTTCTGGCCTTTCCCATAATAATTACCCTCATCTGGTTTTTCTAGTTTAGCAGCATCTTTTGCTTGAGCTTCTGTAATGAGTTTTGACAAGTCATTCAAAAAATAATCTGAATTAGTAGGCATTTTTCTTCTGCCTGTTTGTTTACTCTGCAAAACAAATGGGAGATTGCTCACAGCCACAGCTGCCAAAGAATCTGAAGTTTGAATTGTAATAGCATTAAACCATTTACTTCTATTTAAAACCTCTACTCCAGTAATAGCGGCCACTTGAGCCACATAATTTGGATTTACTGGCAAGTCATTTTCCACAATCGCAATTCCTTGTTTACTTCTTCTTTCTAAAGCTTTTGCAGAGAGAAACTGAGAGGGCTCTGTAATAGAATAAGGACTTTCGGCCTTGTCTCTGAATTGAATCCAATATCTTTTAGAAATAGCAGTTGATTGGGAGAATGCATTTGAAAAAACTACAAATACTAAAACCAAATTAATAAGAATTACTTTCATAGTTCTAGTTTATTCAACACCAAATTCTATTGCACTCATTGTAAAAACTACGCCTTTTTTAATTTCCGGCGTTGGAACAACATAATCTACATCTACAAATCTTTTATACACTAAGCCAACATTCATTGCAAAAACCTCCGTGTTTCTAAATTCAGAAATTAAATTAACAGGGTCAGTATTAACTACTGTAATTGTAGAATCAAAACTCAATGTTCCCGTAGAAAATGGTTTATGAACTTCTTGATATTCTACTTCTTGTTCTCCTAAAGAATTCAATGCATTTACATTCCAGACTTTACCTGATTTCACTGGAAAATTCAGCTTTATAAACCTCACATCTTCCTCTACTTTTTCAACTTGTTTGCTAGTTTTTACCAGAGACCAAACATCTTTTAAAAACCATGAAGTAGTATCATCTCTTTTCTTTCTTTCAATTCTAATGGCCTTCCTGCCTGAATTATCTGTAAATTCAGATTCATAATATTCCTTAATTTGAAACCTGAAAGTATCAACTGTCCCGTTAAAATCATCATAAACTATCGAATCGCAGTTGTAGAGTATGTAGCTTCCAACTTTATCCTGGAAATACTGTGTATAGGCCAATTCAGGCGCTATGATAGCATCTTCTTTGCAGCCTGTCATATAAATTGCACCAAAGCAAAACATTAAAAATAAGTATCCTTTTTTCATTTTATAACTTCTTGTTTTTTAATAAATCCACCACCAAGTAAATCTTCACCTTCATAAAATACTGCAGATTGTCCAGGAGCTACTCCAGAAACAGCTTCCATAAAATCTACCTGCATTTCATTATTGGGTAAATGATTGAGTAAACTCATTGTACCTTCATGTTTATATCGAATCTTAGTTAATGAAGGCATATCTTCTGGTAATTCAGCATATTTTTGAAGATTAACGCCTCTTACCTGCATTGAAAACTTGCTCAATTCTTCCTTCTCACCTAACACTACAGTATTGGTATCTGGTTGAATATCCAACACGAAAAATGGTTTGCCCATGGCTATTTCCAAACCTTTGCGCTGGCCAATGGTATAAAATGGATAACCACGATGTGTCCCAACTTTTGTCCCATCAGAAAGCACAAAATCACCACCATCTACTTGTGCTTCTAACTCTGGTACACGCCTTTTTAAAAAACCACGGTAATCGTTGTCGGGCACAAAGCAAATTTCATAGCTCTCGCTTTTATTGGCTAAATCTACGAAACCACTTTCAGCAGCCATGTTCCGAATATCAGCTTTTCTAAATCCCCCAAGCGGAAATCTTGTTCTTGCTAAGCTATCTTGAGTTAATCCCCAAAGCACATAAGATTGGTCTTTAGAATGATCTAAACCTCTTGAAATCACGTATCGTTCGTTTTCCAAACGATGTTGGGCATAATGTCCTGTTGCAATAAATTCACAATCTAATTTATCAGCCCTTTTCAAAAGTGCTTCCCATTTTATATGCGTATTGCAGAGCACGCAAGGATTTGGTGTTCTTCCTGCAATGTATTCATCCACAAAATTATTGATAATGAAATCGCCGAATTCATTCCTAATGTCTAGAATAAAATGTGGGAATCCGAATTTCACTGCCAAACCTCTTGCATCATTAATAGAATCTAAACTACAGCAACCGGTTTCCTTTTTACTTCCACCAGAAGCGGCGTAATCCCATGTTTTCATGGTGATTCCAATTACTTCATATCCTTCTTCGTGCAACATCATAGCTGCAACGGAGCTATCTACTCCCCCACTCATAGCAACCAGCACTCTACCGTTTTTACTCATTGTTTTGTCTTAATATTTCGCTTTCTGGCTTATCTATTTTTTCAAATTTCTTTAAATCGGGCCTGTCTGAAATGCCATTCTTATAAATTTCCTGATCTTTCAAATTCCCGTTTTCTTCAAAGTAATACCAAATTCCATCTCGTACATCATCTTTATACTTTCCTACTAGTTTATCTTTTCCATTGTTATAAAAATAATTCACTTTTCCCTGAAGCTTATCTTTTGAATATGTAGCGGTTAAACTAGGCTTACCATCTTCATAAAATTGCTTCCAAGGACCTTCTCTTTTGCCATTTTTCCAAGGAACTTCTTCCGAAATTTGCCCATTTTCGTAGTAAATATGCCAAAATCCTGATTTAACACCCTTAATATAAGATTCCCTTGCCAGCACCAAATTTTTCTCATTGTAATACGTCCAAACACTATCCTTTTGTTTGTCGAAATAATTGCCCTCCGAAATTAGTCTGCCCTTTTGGTCATATGCCTTACACTGAGATTTCTTTCCTTTATCCGAATAGAAACAAACCATTTTTAATTCACCCGTTTCTAAATAATATTTAAAAATTCCGGTAGGCTGGTCATCTTTAAAACTACCCTCGTATTTTAGTTTTCCATCAGGAAATTTCTTTTTCCAAAAACCTTGTTTCTTACCTTTTGCATCTACGAAATTATCAGAAGTTTGCGCATTTAAATATGCAAACTGAGCAAATGATAATGCAAGAAAAAGGAGAAAACGAATTACATTCATAAGGCGCAAAATTAAGAAATTAAGGTGATAATGTTGTTACTGTTTTTTCAGGACAAAATTGCATAAACCTGCTATTTTCACTTTTATCAATTGCTTCAATTTGAAAGGTATGCTCCCCTTCAGCTAGGTTTTCGGGGAATTTAAACTTCCATTCATTAGCTCCAGCTCCAGGTTCAAGCAAAACCCATTCATCATCTAACCAAGCATTTATTTGATTTACACCGGACAATGCATCGGTAATTTTAAACTTTATAAAACCTTCGGCTTTTAAAGGCAACTGTACCACAACAGTTTTCTTTTTTTTCTTCCCCTTCTTCTTTTTAACTGTGCTAACTTTTGAAACACTCGCTACTCTTGAAATTGACGGTGCTATTGTATCTACCTGAATTGTAAAATCTCCAAATTCATCCGAAAATGAAGTCAACCAGTTTTCCGAAATCTCAGTTGGTAATGCCTCTTTTGATTTCCCACTTAACCTAACAATAGTGTATTTTTCTATTGGTAAAAGTGCAGAAGAATTCAACCGAATTTTAATTTTAAATGCCTGATTAACTGGTGTATAAATACTTCCAACTTCATACAAATCTGATAAATTTGCTGGCTGCAGTCTTCTAATAAATTTTACTTTGGTGGTATCAAACAAAGATTCTTCAAAAAAAGTGACTTCAGCGCCTTCGCGTTCCAAGACTACTTCTTGTGAAGGTGAAATTGTGCTAAAATTTTGATTCAATTCTTGGTTAGATGTCAAACCTAAAAAAGTTTTGCCCTTTACTTTTACCGATTGAATGGTAACATTTCCGCTTATATCGGTTAATGTGTACGTAATGGAGTAAACTTTATCTTCATTAAAATAAAAATAGCCTTGATCTTGGTGTTGCTTAAAAATTCCAATCATCTGATTTTGAGGAACAACACAGTGATTAATTGTCCTTTTCAATTTAACTTTAGTAGCATAATCAATAAAAGCGTTCACATTTCTTGTTTCACTAAAAGAAAATTGATCTAATCTGCTTTTGTAAACGAGTTGACTATCAACGGCAATTTTTATCTCGTAAATTCCAGATAAATGACTCTTTTTCTCAATTACATCACCACCTTGAAAACCAAATGAAACCCAACCACTTAAAACAGGCATTTTCACTTTGGTAGAAAGTCCTTTTTTCTTCGTTTTTTTATTTAAAACTAAAGGAAGAAATAGTTTTGAATTCAACATATTTACTGTCCCTTCATTTTCTTTAGGATAAAAAGCAACGCTTCTGATTACAGGTGGTGTAATATCATTTTTACTAAAATTAAAAAGTAATGGATTGATTGTGTTTTCAAACTGCTGGTCTCTTACTTCAAAATGTAAATGTGGAGCACTTGAGGAGCCTGAGTTTCCAGACATCGCAATAAATTCACCTGATTTAACCCGAAACATAGCCTCGTTCAGGATAGTATCAAACTCAAACCTTTTATTCTTTAATTGAGCTTGTTTTACAAAATTCTCCAGAGGCTCTGTAAAGCTTTCTAAATGGGCATATACAGTAGTTATTCCAGATGGATGATCAATATAAATTACATTTCCATAGCCTTGCGCCGATTTGCGCACCCTTGAGATGTAGCCTTCTGCTGCTGCAATTACCCGTTGAGATTTTCCGAAAGTGCTTAAATCTATTCCTGAATGAAAATGATTGGGTCTAATTTCACCGTAAGCTGAAACGATATTTATGGGTACTTCTAATGGAGATGAGATAACAGCTTTAGAAGAAGTCTGACCTTGAACATTAAAAAAAATGAAAAATAAAGCTAACTGTAAAAGGCGCATATCTAGTGCTCAACGTTTTTTTTGCCAAATTATTTAATCATTTGCCTGTTAATATAAATGAAATAAATACTTTTAAGCCCCTTAATCAACATATTGAAATTCCTAAGAAGATGTCTGAATTACAGTTAAAAACTGGAAACATAGAAGCAAAACTCAAAAAATTGATAACTTTGCACGCAGCATCGAAGGCAAAAAATGTTGCTTTAGAAGCAGAAAAACAAGAATTAACACTAAAAATTCGCCAACACGAGGAGCAAATCCGACAGTTAGATGAAGTAAATAGTGCTTTAAAACTTGCTAAAGCCTTGCAAAATGATTCGAAAGATGAAAATAATGCAGGGTTAAAAATAAAAATGAATGAAATGATCCGAGACATTGATAAATGCTTGGCTTTACTGAATAAATAAAAGAATTGGATGCAAGAAGTTTCAATAGAATTGGAATTGTTTAATAGAAAATATCCTTTAAGGTTGCAGCCAGGGGAAGTTGATGCAGTAAGAAAAGCCGCCGCTTTAATCAATGAAAAGATAAAAGAATATGAAGTTAATTATGGAGTTAAAGATGTTCAGGATTTGTTTGCAATGACAGCCCTACATATTAGTACTCAACTTATTAATTCTGAAAATCATTCAGCTAGTTTTTATACGCAAGTAAATTCAACACTTAATGAATTCGAGCAATTACTCGATGAAGTGTTGATAAATAAAGCAGAAGACTTCTAAAAATGTAAATTTGTTTCCGTTGTTTGCTCAAAACAAAGTAAAATGGAAGTAATAATTTATTTAATAGTTGCATTGGCAAGCGCAGGAGGCGGATACGCTTTTGCAACTACGGTTATCCGAAAAAATATTGAAAAGAAAAGTGAAGACCTGCTCAAAGATGCTGAAGCAAAAGCTGAAATAATGAAAAATGAGCGCATGCTTCAGGCAAAAGAAAAATTCATTCAATTGAAATCTGAACACGAAAAAACGATAATCGCCAGAAATCAAGAGGTTATTGTAGGTGAAAATAGAATAAAACAAAAAGAAAGCACACTCGGTCAAAAACTTGAAGAAACCAAAAGAAAACAAGCTGAGTTAGATACTATTAAAGAAAATATTACAATTCAACTAGAATTAGTAAATAAAAAACAGTCAGAGCTCGATAAAATGCACCGTGTGCAAGTTGAAAAATTAGAAGCACTTTCTAACCTTTCTGCTGAAGCTGCAAAAAATCAATTGATGGAAGCCTTGAAAAATGAGGCAAGTTCAGAAGCAGCCGCTCACATCAAAGATATTATTGAAGAATCAAGACTTACGGCAAGTAAAGAAGCTAAAAAAGTGGTTATTCAAACTATTCAGAGAGTTGCCACCGAGCATGCGATTGAAAATTCAGTTTCAGTTTTCAATATTGAAAATGATGAAATAAAAGGAAGGATTATCGGAAGAGAAGGTCGTAATATCAGAGCGATAGAAGCAGCAACAGGAGTTGAAATAATTGTAGATGACACTCCGGAAGCAATTATTCTTTCGTGTTTCGACCCAATTAGAAGAGAAGTAGCGCGCCTTTCATTGCACCAATTGGTTACAGATGGAAGAATTCACCCTGCGCGTGTAGAAGAGGTTGTTGCGAAGGTTAAAAAACAAATTGAAGAAGAAATTGTAGAAACTGGAAAAAGAACTTGTATTGACTTAGGCATACATGGCTTACATCCGGAATTAACAAGAATGGTTGGAAGAATGAAATACCGTTCTTCTTATGGTCAAAATTTATTACAACATTCGCGTGAAGTAGCAAATCTATGTGCAATTATGGCTGCTGAATTAGGATTGAATGTAAAACTTGCAAAAAGAGCCGGCCTTCTCCACGATATTGGTAAAGTTCCTGATGATGAACCAGAATTGCCACATGCAATTTTGGGTATGAAGCTGGCTGAAAAATATAAGGAAAAACCAGAGGTTGTTAATGCAATCGGGGCTCACCATGATGAAATTGAGATGACCAGCGTTATTTCACCTATTATCCAAGTTTGTGATGCAATTTCAGGAGCAAGACCAGGTGCAAGAAGAGAAGTTGTTGAATCGTATATTAAACGATTAAAAGACATGGAATCATTGGCACTTTCTTATCCAGGCGTTTCCAATACTTTTGCTATTCAAGCAGGAAGAGAATTACGTGTAATAGTTGAAAGTGAAAAAGTTACAGATAAAGATGCAGAAATGCTTTCATTTAATATTTCACAAAAAATACAAAATGAAATGACATACCCTGGACAAGTAAAGGTAACTGTGATTCGTGAAACACGCTCTGTGGCTTATGCCAAATAGATATTCAATTTTTTGATATATGAATAGCTTTATACAAAAATCATTTCAGTGGTTCAGTATAAAGCTATTTTCAAATCTTTTTGTTCTATGGTTTGTTTTAATTCCATTTGACGCTTATTTACTGCCGATTGATTTAGGGCCTGTTACTATTTACCCTCAATTAATTTTAACATTCATACTTTTATTGGGTAGTTTTCTTTTAGTTGAAAATCGAAAGTTATCTCGTTCCTCCAATCTTTTTCAGCTTTTCTATTTCATTTGGATTGTATATGCTGTGTGTTATTATCCATTCGTAAAAGGAAAATATGAAGCAATTCATGAAATAAGAAGCTTATTTTTAATGGGGGCGACAATTACAATTTTATTGAGAGCTCTTGAAATAATTGGCCGAAATAAATTTAGGGAAATTGTAAATCAACTGAGCTATCTCCTTTTCATTTTTTTAGTTTTTGTTGGATTTCTAGAGTTTTTTACTGGAATTCATTTTAAAGGATATTTCACAGAAAAACTAATTAATCTTTCACCTGGACCTGTAACATATGCCCCAGTTTTTCTATATGACAATCCCAATAATTATTTGGTATACCTATTTTCGTTTGGAAGCATTTTTTTGCTAACGAAACAAAAAATAAATTCTTACCTGGTATTTTCAAATTTGTTGATTTTACTTTTTTTCTCAGTAGCAGGAGATTCAAAATTTGGAAAAATAACAGTATTGTTTCTATTCATAGCTATTTTTATCCCAAAACTCTGGATAAAATTTAGAAATACAAGTGCTACATTAAAAAGAGCTGTATTAATATTGATTGCAATTCTTGCCCAGTTTATAGTATCTAAACCTCTTTATTTTGGCCCTATTTGGAAAGACAACCCAAACTACTTACTAGCACCAATAACACCATTGTTAATCAATGAAAACAAATTAACATTTATTAATAAAGACAGCCTTATTAATGTTATTGGTAAAGACAGTTTGCATAAAACACTTGTTGAATATAGGACCAAAAATACAATTCAAAGCACTGATTTGCGCAGAAACCTTATTCTAAATGGAATCTATTTGACTCAAATTTCTAATTATTTTGGTGTTGGTCCCGGGCAATTTCAATGGTATCATTCACATAACTTAGTTCCAAATAATTCCAATAAAATTACAAATCCACATGAATCAAACATAGAGATTGTAAGTCAATATGGTATTATTGTACTTCTGTTATTTGCTTTTTTTATATTACATAAATTAAATATTGTATTAAAATCTTCCTTAGATATAAAAAATAAAGCAGCATATATTGCGATTTGTTTTACCTATGTATTTATTTCAGATATGCCTTCTTCTTGGCTTGTGTTAAACATAGCGTGGGTATTTACTGCAGTTATATTTCTATTTCCCGATTTAATTTTAAATACAAGCAATGAAGTTGCTGAGTAATCCGTTCAATAAAAATTTTGCCCTTCTATTTACGGGGAATTCAATTGGACAGCTTATTCCATTTTTATTGGCTCCTTTTATAGCCAGGATTTATTCTCCAGAGAATTTCGCGACACAAGAAAACTTCCTTTCTATTGTTTCAATGATTGCAATTGTTAGTGCCGGTCGTTATGATTTAGCTTTGCTATTGCCCGCAAAAAATGATGATGCGAAACAATTACTTTCTGTATCTGCAATTATACTTTGCATTATTTTTTTTATATCATTATTTATCCCGCTTTTTTCCGAAGAAATAAATAATTTTTACAGAAATAATTTATTAGATAATGTAATAATTTATATAGCGCCAGCAATTCTATTCTTAACTTTAAACTCAATTCTTTCACAATGGTTACTGAGAAACAACAAAATTAAAACACTCAGCATCAGTAGAATATTTCAGAATTTAATACAAAATGGCTCCTATTTGCTTTTAGGCTATTTAGGCTGGAAAGAGAGCGGACTAATTTATGGCTGGTTAATCGGAATTATTTTACCGACAATTTATATTTTTATTGTTTCAGGAAATAATATTTTCCCATTAAATTTTAATAAAAAATCAGCGCTCTTACAAGCTAAGGAACATATAGATTTTCCTTTAATAAATTCAATACACGCTTTTACTGATATTTTCGCCACTCAATTTTTAATTTACTGGTTAATTACAAAAAATTATGGTGCATTGTATTTAGGATTGTTTGCATTAATGAACAGATATTTAAGGGCTCCAATCAATATAATTAGTTCAGCTTTAGGTCAATTGTACTACAAAGAAGCCAGTGCTAATAAATCAAATCAACAAGAAGTTTTATATTTATTTAAAAAAGTGCTCAAAATAATAGCACTTGTTTCCGCATTTCTTCTTGGAATTATTTTGCTTTGGGGACCAGATTTATTTGCAATTTATCTAGGCGAAAAATGGAGAGAAGCTGGAGTTTATGCACAAATAATGGTTCCTGCAATATTTATGAATTTTCTTGCTTCAGTGGTATCAACAAGTACTTTAATTTTTAATAAACAAAAAAAAGCATATTTATTCAGTATTATTGGGTACGTTCTAAGTTTTTGTGTCTTCATTGCTGGAAACTATTTAAATTATGATTTTAAAGCAACTTTGCTTGCATACTCGCTTTGTTTGGCAATCTATTATGGCTGCTTAATTATATGGTATAAACACATCATAAAATTGAATTATGAAAGTAATAATTAGTGGTTTACCTTATTTTAGTAAAAAACTCGCTGCCGATTTAAATAGTACTAAGTCTCAACATTCTTTTATTTTTTTAAATACATATGAATCGTTTATTGATAAAATAAAATTTTTTCTTTCAGTTCCTTTTGCAGATGTCGTAATTTCAATGAATGGCGTTTCTGACAAAAGCGGTTCTCTAGATTGGGCGATTCTATTAAAGAAGAAGATTTGGATGCAGTGGCAAGGGTCAGATGTATTAAATGCTATTAAAAGAAAAAATAATAATACTTTAAACTTAAAATATATTAAAAATTCTTATCAAAGCACCGATGCTACTTGGCTTTTTAAAGAGTTAAAAACTATCGATATTAACTGTGAAATTAACCAGTTTAAATGGACGGAATTCAAAAAATTAAGTAATAATTATTCTGATATCTCAGTATATTCGTACTTGTTAGAAGGAAAAGAAGACTTTTATGGGTGGAAAAGAATAGAAAATCTGGCGATTAATAATCCTAAAATAGAATTCAAAATCGCAGGAACTTCTGGGAATCAATTAAAAAAACTTCCAAACGTTCATTTCTTGGGTTGGCTAAGCAAAGATAAATTTGAGCAACTTAGAATTGACTCCCCCATTTTTTTAAGATTGCCAGAACATGATGGATATTCACTTTCTGTAATAGATGCTTTAGCCGCAGGTAATGAAGTACTTTGGAGCACCATACACCCCAAATGCTATTTCTCTAAAAAAGAAGATGACCAAAAAGTATTTACTGAAATAATTTCTAAATTAGAAAGAAACGGATTAAAAAGAAACATAGAAAATATTGAATTTGCTTATGTAAACTTTTCTAAAGAAAGCAATTTAAGTACACTTGTTAGAAACCTTGAGCAATTCAATGAAAGAAAAAGTTAAAATAGGTTTAATTGCTTACTGGTTTCCGCCAGAAAATGGTGTTGCTGTTTTGCGAATGAATGCATTTGCAAAATATTTTGATAAAGATAAGTTTGATTTAACAGTATTCACAGTTAACAATGGTGATGAAAAAACAGAAGAAATTATCGAAAATGTTAAAGTAGTAAGAATTCCTAATACTAAAAACAAATTTGTATTAAATGAAAAATTAAATGATTACAGATTTGTACATATTCTTAAAGTGGCATGGAATGTTTTGTTATCAAATTTCATTAAAAATAAACATCAAAAATGGTTAAACCTCCTTTCAGATAATTTAAACCAATATAAGTTTGAAGTTTTAATAAGTTCTTACGCACCTAAAGAAGCTCATTTAGCAGGCTTAGCCTATAAAATTCGAAATTCAAAAACACTTTGGATTGCAGATATGCGTGATGAAATGTCAAAAAATTTGCATCTAAAATTAAAAGATAGAAAAGAACTTTCTAAAATTGAAAATGAAATTAATAAATATGCCAATGCAATAATTTCTGTTAGCAAACCTATACTTGATGATTTTAGAAAAATAATGCCATCTATAAAACATTTTGCAGAAATAAGAAATGGGTTTGACCATGAATTAACAGCAACTGAAAATTACAATGAGATATTCACCATAAACTATGCTGGAATATTTTATGGAAGCATTAAACCCGATACATTTTTTAACGGACTTTTATTGTTTCTTGAAAAGAATAAAATAAATATTAAATTACAATTTATAGGAACTAATAAAAATTTCAATATCCCAATTCAACTAAGAAATAAAATCGTTTTTCTGCCTAAACTTGAAAATAAAGAAGCTGTTAGATATATAATAAAAGCGGATTGCAATTTATTAATCTTACCTAAAATTCAAAGAAAAGGGGTTTACTCTGGTAAAATTTTCGATTACCTCTCGGCAAGGAAACCAATAATTGCTGTAGTTGATACTGAGGATGTTGCGGCCGATTTAATCAGAAATCTAAATGCTGGATTTGTTGCTGAATTTGATGATATTAACATGATTGCCGAAACAATCGAGAAAGCATATTATTGGTGGAAAGAAAAAAAAGGTCTTTGTAATAATAAGTCTGAAATAGAGAAATTACACAGAAAATATCAAGTTGAGAAATTAAATAATTTAATTGAGAAATTGAGAAATGAAAATAATTGAAGTAGGATCTGAATCTGTACATTTCATTAAATATTGTAAAGCATTAGATGAAAGGCTCATAGATTATGAAATTATTGCAGAAAATACTATTAAAGGTCTCGTGTACAAAAATCAAAATCTATATAATTTTAGAGGCATAAATATCTTATCATTAATAAAATCATTTTTTAAATTAAAAAGGGAAATAAAATTTTTGAATCCGAATTTAATTCATATTCACCAAATAAATAGATTAGCATTCTTTGTTTGCATAGCTGCCAGACAATTAAGAATACCCATAATTTCTACAGCATGGGGAAGCGATGTTTTAATTATTCCAAAGAAAAATATCTTTTTTAGATTTATTACTAAGTATGTTATTAAAAAATCGAAATATGTAACTGCTGACTCAAAAGAAATGATTGAAGCGATGTACAGGATGCATAAAAATGATATTAAATACCAATGGATTCAATATGGAATTGATTCAATAGACACATTAAAAAAAGAAAATTTTATTTTCTCAAACAGAATACACCGCGGATTATACAGAATTGATTTGATTATTGAAGAATTTAAAACATTTGTCGATGCACACCCAGATTGGAAATTGATAATTGCTGCAGAAGGCGAAGAGACCGAAAACTTAAAAAAAATGGCAGAGAGGTTATTAAAACCGGAAAATTACGAATTTATAGGCTGGTTAGACGCTTCGAAAAATGCTGAATGGTATGGAAAATCCAAAATTTATATATCAATTCCTTCAAGTGATGGAACTTCTGTAAGTTTGTTAGAAGCTATGTTAGCTGGTTGCATTCCAATTGTATCTGACATTAGTGTTAGTTATGAATGGATTAATGACAACGAAAATGGAATCATATTTAAACCTAAACAAAATATACTTGAAAAGGCATTAAAAATAAATTACGAATATTGCGCAAATTATAATAAAAACTTAATAAAGAAAATGGCATTACGCAAAAATACCATGACTCAATTTATGAATCTTTACTCCAAAAGTTTAGTAAAATGAATGTTATCAGCGAAATAAATACAAAGTTGCTATATTATAATTTATTGGCTTTGTGTTTTGCATTTCCTGTTGCACCTAAGCTTGTTCCGTTCTTTTTAATTGTAATTTCTATTATTTCTGTTTTCAATTTCAGAATCGAAGCAAATAATAAATTCACATCTTACTTTCCATTCTTACTTTCAATTGCATTTTATACAGTTTGTATTCTAGGTCTATTTTGGACTTCAGATTTAACATCCGGTTTTAAACATTTGGAGATAAAGCTCTCATTTCTGGTAATCCCAATAATTTTCCTCAATAAAAATCTAATTCAACAAATCAAAATAAACGGATTATTCCAAGCATTTATTAGTGGAAATATAATCGCTGCCATTTATGCACTTTTAATTGCAGCTTTTACTTATTTTCAAGAAGGTTTGAATCATTTTACTTACACTTTGCTAAGTCCCAACTTCCATCCAACATATCTATCAATTTATGCTTTGTTTTGTTTGAGTCTTCTGTTTTATCTCGATGAATCGTTAGTTAAAAATAAAATATTAAAAAATGTAGCAATTTTATTACTTATTTTTTGGATATTATTATTATCTTCTAAAGTCAATATTATACTTCTTTTTATTATTTTAGTACTTCATTTAATCAGTGCTTTCAGAATATCACTTAACAAAACAAAATTGTTTGGTTATAGCACTTTGATTATTATTGGTTTAGGAACATTTCTTTTCTTAAATACTTCCATAACAGAACGCTTTAAAACTAGCTTAACAGTATTAAAATCCCCTAATAATATATTAAACAATGAAACTGAAAGCAATAGTGCGAGAATATTAATCTGGAATTCAGCGTTTGATTTAGTAGTACAGCACCCATTAATTGGTGTAGGAACTGGCGATGTTAACAATGAATTAGTTAAAGAATATGAAATCCGCTCGTATACAGGCATTCAAGAAAAAAGACTAAATGCGCACAATCAATACCTTCAAACAGCAATATCTACGGGAATTCCATCTGTAATGTTGTTAATTTTCTTTTTGGTATTTCCATTAATTAAATATCATTTTTCAGATAATAATATTTTTCAATATTTTATAAGTGTATTCTGTATAAATGCACTTGTAGAATCAACCCTAGAAAACCAAGCTGGCGTAGTATTTTTCATCTTTTTCTATTTTTTACTTTTAAGGTCAAAAAAAACAATAAAACAGAATTAAATTACAGTATTAAATGAGGGCATTAAAAATCTTAATTCTAACACAATATTATCCTCCTGAAGTTGGTGCACCTCAAAATCGTTTGCATGAACTTGCTTTAAGGTTAATAAAAAAAGGATTCGAAATAGAAGTAATAACAGCAATGCCTAATTATCCAGAAATGGAAATTCATTCAGGATATAAAAACAAACGCTATATTTTCGAGCATATAGACGGAATCCCTATTCATCGAACATTCATTTATGTTAGTAAAAGCAAAAAAATAATTCCTCGTTTATTGAATTATTTTTCATTTGTTTTCTCCTCTCTTTGGTACGGTTTAATAAAATTAAATAAAAATGATATTCTTTTGTGTGAAAGTCCTCCTTTGTTTTTGGGCATTTCTGCGTATTTATTAAGCAGATTTAAAAAAGCAAAGTTAATTATGAATATTTCGGATTTATGGCCCGAAAGTGCTGAGAAATTAGGATTAGTAAAAAACAAGTTTCTTTTAAAGTCTACAGAAAAATTAGAACTTTTCTTGTATCGAAAATCTTGGATTGTTACAGGACAAACTAATGGAATTGTAGAGAATATTAAAGCGAGAGTCCGAAATGTTAATGCTTTTTGGCTTCCCAATGGTGTAGACTTAGATTATTATAATCCGCAAAACATACTTGGCCAGTGGAGGAAAATAAATGGTTTTGATGAAACCGATTTTATCGCTCTTTATGCTGGCATTTTAGGGCATGCACAAGGATTAGAGATAATTATAAATGCAGCTAATTCTTTAAAAGATAACACTAATATAAAATGGGTAATTGTTGGAACTGGACCAGAAAAGCAGAAATTAATTGATTATAAAGCCGAATTAAAACTTGAAAATGTTTTCTTTTTTGACGCTGTATCAAAAATTGAAATGCCTGCAATAATAGCTGCAGCAGATGTTGCAGTAATTCCTCTCAAACGACTAGAGCTGTTTAAAGGTGCTATTCCAAGTAAAATTTTCGAATCACTTGCTATGAAAAAACCAATTCTTCTAGGTGTTGAAGGTGAGGCAAAAGAAATATTTATAAGTAAAGGGAAATGCGGATTAGCATTTATTCCAGAAGATGCGCAATCGCTGGCTGATGCAGCTTACTCATTATCTATTCAACCAGATTTGCTAGAACAACTGGGATTGCAAGCAAGAAAATATGTTTCTGAAGTTTTTGATAGAGACAAAATTGCAACAAGATTAGCAGTCTTTTTAAATGAAGAATGGAACAAGAAAAAATAATGTTATTTAAAAATTTGAAAATAAATTTTAAACCACTTACAGGGTAGATTCATTGTAAGATGTAATACATTTACACTTTAAATTAAAACAAATTTTAAAATAACGTTTTTGAAGATTATACTTTAATAAAATCAAATATATTAACCATTTCAAATGCTTCCATTTTCCCCTCCACATATTGACCAAGCAATTATTGATGAAGTAGTTGCAGCCCTTAAATCAGGTTGGATAACTACAGGGCCTCGCACCAAAAAATTTGAACAGCTTTTAAGTGATTATAATGGAAATCCAAATACACTTTGCTTAAATTCAGCGACTGCCGGTTTAGAAATAATTCTAAGATGGTTTGGTGTTGGTCCGGGTGATGAAGTAATTGTTCCAGCCTACACATATTCTGCAACAGCAAATGTAGTAATGCACACAGGAGCAACTCCTGTATTTTGCGACACCAATCTTACAGATTTTAATATAAATCCCAGTTGTATAAATCATCTGATTAATGCAAAAACGAAGGTAATCATGCCTGTTGATTTTGGCGGTTTTCCTTGCGATTACGATGCAATCAACCAATTAGTAAATTCAGATAAAAATAAAAAGCTATTCAAACCTAATAGCGAAAATCAAGAAAAACTAGGACGAATTCTTGTGCTTTCTGATGCTGCACATTCAATAGGAGCTCGATATAAGGGGAAAATGACTGGAACACTTACTGATGTTTCCGTTTTCTCTTTTCATGCTGTTAAGAATTTAACTACTGCTGAAGGTGGAGCTATAGCATTAAATCTTCCAGCTCCATTTGATAATAAAGCGGTTTATGATTATTTATGTATTGCAACATTACATGGTCAAAATAAAGATGCCCTTGCAAAAATGCAGAAAGGAAACTGGAAATATGATATAATTGAGCCAGGTTATAAGTGCAACATGACTGATATTATGGCTGCTATAGGACTTGTTGAATTAGATAGATATGAATCTTTTACATTAAAACTCAGAAAAGAAATATTCGACTTGTATACCATTCGTTTAAAAGATTTTGATTGGGCTGAAATTCCTCCATATGAAACCGAAGAAAAGACTTCTTCTTATCATTTATATCCGCTTAGGATAAATGGAATAACTGAACCTGAAAGAGATGCAATAATGAAAATGATTTTTGATAAAGATGTTTCTGTGAATGTCCATTTTATTCCTGTTCCTATGATGAAGTTCTACAAAGAACAAGGATATTCTATTGATAAATACCCAATTACTTATTACAATTATAGTAGAGAAATCTCACTACCTGTATATGTTGATTTAAGCAATGAACAAATAAATGAGGTATTAAATGCAGTGATAGAAGCTGTAACTAAAATGAAAGAAAAGAAATAGTGGAAAAAAGAATTTTCGATTTATTATTCACAATTCCTGGTGTAATAGTGTTGAGTCCTTTGCTTTTAATTCTTTACATTTTGGTGATATTAGATTCAAAGGGAGGAGGATTTTATTTACAAAAAAGAGTAGGAAAAAATAATAAAGATTTTTCTCTATTTAAGTTCCGAACAATGAAATTAGGTTCTGATGCTAAAGGATTATTAACAGTTGGCGGAAATGATAGCAGGATTACTAAAGTTGGAATTATATTAAGAAAATATAAATTAGATGAACTACCTCAACTTTTTAACGTAATTAACGGCACAATGAGTTTAGTGGGCCCTAGGCCCGAAGTGAGGAAATACGTTTCTTTGTATAATCAAGAACAATTGTCTATTCTTAATATAAAGCCAGGAATTACTGATTATGCGAGTTTGCAATTTTTTTCAGAAAATGAATTACTGGCAAAATCCAATAATCCCGAAAAGACATACATAAACGAGATATTGCCCGAAAAGTTGAGGCTTAATCTTTTATATCTGAAAAACAGAAATATTAAAACTGATTTCCTAATTATATTAAAAACAATAAGCAGAATATTTAAATAGAAAAAGCCAATTTGAGAAATCAAGTTGGCTTTTTCTATTTATTGAATTTCTTTAAAATTATCTTCCGCCCCTTATGTATGCGTTCAATTCATCAACGGATGAAGAAAACTCAAATGCATTATTCACTAAGAAGTAGTTTCCTAAATCAAAAGTATGTCCATATGCGAATTTTGCGAAATCTAATCTCGAATCTTCAAAATCAAAAGATTTTAATAATTGGGCTACTTGTGCTGAAGTCATACAATTGGTTGTAAAAACTTGCTTAGCTACTTGCAATTTGTTGTCTTCAAATGATTGATTGTTGATTGTAGTCACCGCATTATTAAATGTTGTATTATCCATTGGCCAAGGACAACCAACTGGACCATTGTAACCCGGCATTACATAAGTTTGTTGTTGTTGTTGAACAACTTGAGGTTGTGTTGAACCATAAGTTGTAGTTGTAGTAGTTTGTTGAACAGTTCCGTTAGTTACAACAGTTCCTGGTACGCCCACATTCATATTAAAATTAACGCCTAAATCTGGGTCATTAACACCTACAGACATTGTTGCTCCACCTACGGGGGCTACACCCGTTCCACGTGTAGTTGTGGTGGTGGTTTGTGTTACAGTTCCTGGTTGCTGAACAACAACAGGTTGTGTATTGTAAACTGGCTGTTGTTGAGGAGCCCTTTGCATTTGAGGTTGTCCATATGGAACTTCAGATAATAAACGAATAACATATTTCTCTTTGTCATCAGTTTTAACGTCTGAAGAATCTCTCAAATTTGCATCTCTTGCAACTTGATTTCCCATTTTATTGAGTGTTTTTCCAACTCCAGTTTGCTTTTTAGGTCGAATGTTGAATGTACGTTCCAGATAAGGTTCTAAAACAATAGTAGAAGTAACAACTCCTAAAGTTGGGTCTTCGAAGATTGCTTTCATTTTGTAATTACCTGGAGCTAAGTCGGTTAATTTAACATTAGTCGCTGGCGCTTCATTATACTTTAAGCCATTCATCACTACTGTAAATTTTTCACCATTCTCAGCGAAGAAGATTAAATTAGAATTCTGCGCAAAGGTGTTTGAGATAAACAAAAAAGATGCGATAATTAAAAGTACTGTTTTTTTCATAATTTTTTTTTAATGGCGACGGCCGATTTCAAATGGTGTGCCAAATGTAATAGAAAAATAAATTAGGTAAAAATTTTGAATTTGAGTTTAATGCCTTAAAAATGAGCCCAATCAAATTGATCTAACTCTTCTATGCAATGCTTTAAAAGATTTATTGAATCCTCTACATCTTGTTTGTTAACCATTTCTATAACTTGATGTATATGTCTTGTAGGAATGCTAACTGCACCTGTGATTGCTCCACCAGCTGTCATTCGTTGAATACCAGAAGTATCAGTTCCTCCACCAGTTAAAATCTCAGCTTGCCACGAAATGGTATTTTTATCTGCAACTGTTTTCATGTATTTTACCATTCTAGAATCGCAAATCACAGAGCTATCCATAATTTTTATTCCTGCGCCCTTTCCTAGTCTGGTTACTTGTTCATGTTCCTTTGAGCCAGGAACATCATAAGCAATTGTAGTATCTAAGCCAAAACCAAAATCAGGTTTAATTCCTAAAGTAGCAACCTGAGCTCCTCTTATTCCAACTTCTTCTTGCACTGTAAAAACGGCATAAAGATCATACGGAATATCTCTTAATCTTTTTAACGTTTCAATCAAGATATATACAGAGATTCTATTATCAAGAGATTTACAGTTAATACAGTCGCCCATTTCAATCAACTGACGTTCTCTTGTTATAGTATTTCCAATTTGAACAATCTCTTTTACTTCTGAAGGCTTCATTCCGGTATCTATAAAAAAATCGGAAATTTTTGGTGGCTTTTCCCTTTCTTCAGGTGACATTAAATGAATTGGTTTTGAGCCCATAACACCAACGATATCGGTTTTACCGTGTATTAAAACCCTTTGGGCCGTTAACGTTTTGGGATCAAATCCACCTAAAGTAGTGAATCGGATAAATCCATTATCATCAATATGTGTGACCATGAAACCGATTTCATCCATGTGTGCAGCAACCATTACTTTTTTGTTGCTCTTCCCCTTTTTAAAAACGGTAACATTTCCCATGTTATCGACTGAAACATTATCACCTAAATTGATAGTTTCTTGGAGTATTAATTTTCTAATTGGATGCTCATACCCTGGAGCTCCGGGAGTTTCACAAATTTCTTTAAGCAGAGAAATATTCATTTTTACTTTTCGATTATTCTACAAAACTAACCTTTAACATGTTTGCTTTTCCAAACTCATGCATTGGAATACTTGCAACATTTATTATTACTTCATCAGTACTAATGAAACCTTGTTTTTTAAGAATGTTCTTAATATCAGAAATTGTATGGTCTGTGCTTACTAGTTTATCATAATAAAAACCTTTAACTCCCCAAATAAGGCTTAAAGTATTTAACAACGATCTATTACTTGTAAAAATAAAGATGTTTGCTTTGGGTCTATAGCTTGATATTCTAAAAGCTGTATATCCAGAATGCGTCATTCCAATAATTGCTGATGCACTTGTTTGTTCTGCCATAGTGCATGCATTATAGCATATCGCATCGCTTATCATTCTTACTTTTGAAGAGCTTGCCTTATGCTCCTTATGATAAATGCCTTCAAACCCTTCAACTCTTGAAATAATTTTTTGAACTGTTTCTATAACTCTTACAGGAAAAGCTCCAACAGAAGTTTCACCGCTCAACATCACTGCATCCGCCCCATCCATCACAGAATTTGCGACATCATTTACCTCTGCTCTGGTTGCGTTATAATTTGTAATCATGCTTTCCATCATTTGAGTGGCAATGATAATCGGAATAGAAGCTTCTAAACACTTCTTAACCAGCATTTTCTGAATAAGTGGAAGATTCTCCATAGGAATTTCTACTCCAAGATCTCCCCTTGCTACCATTAAAGCATCGGTATTCTTAATAATTTCATCAATCTCATCAATTGCTTCAGGTTTTTCAATTTTTGCTACAACTCTTGCATTTTTATTGTTTTTTTGAATGATATGTTTCAATTCTAAAATATCACTTGCTCTCCTTACGAATGAAAGCCCAATCCATTCTATATCATTTTCGAGCGCAAACTTTAAATCTTCCAAGTCTTTTTTAGTCAAACAAGGCAATGAAACTTTGGTGTTTGGAAGATTTACACCCTTTTTTGAAGACAAAATCCCTCCGTGTAAAATTGTAGCAATAACTTCATCATCCTTGTTTGTTTCTTTAACCTGTAATACAATTTTACCATCGTCAACGAGAATTGTTTCTCCGGCTTTTACATCTTGTGGAAATTGAGGGTAAGTTATGTAAACCTTTTCTGCAGTGCCTACTAACTTATGGGTTGTAAAAATAATATCATTCCCTTTAATCAACTCTACACCATTATTTTCAACTTCGCCAATTCTTAGTTTTGGACCTTGTAAATCTGCTAAAATCGCTGTATTAAATCCATGTTC
This sequence comes from Bacteroidota bacterium, assembly GCA_027490225.1. GTDB lineage: Bacteria > Bacteroidota > Bacteroidia > M30B66 > M30B66 > JAIXYK01. The sequence goes on from JAIXYK010000026.1 coordinate 34,842, forward strand.
TTCGTTTATCTCTCTAATAAAACGAATAACTCGACCATGATCTTCATAAGAACCATGGCTAAAATTAACACGACATACATCAACCCCTGCTGAAATTAATTGAGTTAGGACTTCTTTTGTTGAAGTTGCAGGACCAAGTGTTGCAATTACTTTTGTTTTACTTTGTACTTTTGACATAATTAAAAAATGATGTTATCTTTTGATTTTAAGGAACTTATATCAATTGAAAATGCAGTAATAACATTTTCAATTTGCTTTATTTTTTTTACAATTTCTGATTGATCTATTAAATCAATTTCACCCACGATTTTAAGAAAATAGTCAGTTTGTTTTTGTTCTGGAATTAAGTTAACGGATAAACTTTTATTTGAAATGATTGAATAATGCAAATCGTTTTCAGGATCGATGTGATTGAAAAGCGAGAAGAAGATATCAACTTTCTTTTTTTGGTGCACACTTGAAATATCATTAACATCTCTAATCAAGTCAATATCTAATTGTTTATTGAGATGCCAACAAAGTTTAAAATCATCTAACTGTGAGCATATTCCTATCAGAACAAACTCATAATCAATATAATCTGTTAATGTTATTTTTTTTATCACTGCGCACTAATATAAGGCACATTGTTGAATAAACACTAAGAGAATTAAATGTCAGAAAAAATTGCTGTGCAGGCATTTTCAGCAGCTGCTTGTTCTGCATATTTTTTTGAAAATCCAATTCCTTCACCTTTTGGAACGTCGTCTACCAAGACAGTAACATAGTACAATTTCTGTTTTTCTCCGTCTAATTCTTCTCTGGCATCAAATAGTATTGTTTTTCTTGATCGTTGCCCCCAATTAATCAATTTAGATTTAAAATTTAGGTCTTGGGTTTCTAAATCCTCAATATCAACATGAAATTTAATGATTCGAGAATAGACAATTTTCTCAGTAAACTTAAATCCTTTGTCCAAATAAATTGCGCCAATTAAAGCTTCAAACGTATCGCCACAAATAGACTTATAGAGTCTATTTGAAGAATCATATTGGATTAATTTATCCAATCCAATTTTCAATGCTAATTTGTTTAAATATGCTCTACTAACCATTTTAGAGCGCATTTCAGTTAAAAAGCCCTCATCTTTATATGGAAATTTTTTAAACAAATAGTCAGTTATGATGGCACCGAGCACAGAGTCACCTAAAAATTCAAGCCTTTCATTTGAATCTTTCACACCGTCTTTTATTTCTTTTGCAATTGAACGATGTCTGAAAGCTAGTTCATATAGCCTGATATTATTTGGCCAAAAACCTAACAAGTTTTTAATAGAATGATGGGTAGCTGTTTTAGGTGTAAACCTTTTTAAAACAGAAAGCATTGCTTAAGGAACAAATTTGCGCACAATAACAGATGCATTGTGGCCTCCAAAACCAAATGTATTGCTCAAAGCAGCGTTGACAGTTCTTTTTTGTGCTTTGTTAAATGTAAAATTCAATTTTGGGTCCAAAGCCGGGTCAATATTCTCCTGATTTATTGTTGGAGGAACAATATCATTTTTCACTGATAGAATGCAAGTAATTGCCTCTATAGCTCCAGCAGCACCTAACAAATGACCTGTCATTGACTTAGTTGAGCTGATATTGAGTTTATAAGCATGATCTCCAAAAACTCCTAATATTGCTTTTGTTTCTGCAATATCTCCTAAAGGAGTTGAAGTTCCATGAACATTTATATAATCTATTTCTTCGGGTTTCATTCCCGCATCATTTAACGTACTCTTTATTACGTTTAAAGCCCCTAAACCTTCGGGATGAGGAGCGGTAATATGGTGGGCGTCTGCACTACATCCTCCACCAACTATTTCTGCATAAATTTTTGCTCCTCTTGCTAGCGCATGTTCCAATTCCTCAAGAACTAAAGCTCCGCCGCCTTCTCCCATAACAAAACCATCCCTTGAAACATCAAATGGACGCGAAGCTGTTTTAGGAGAATCATTCCTTTCAGAAAGTGCATGCATTGCATTGAAACCTCCCATAGCAGGTTCATTTACAGCTGCCTCAGAACCACCTGTTATCATTACATCGGCCTTTCCCATGCGAATATAAAACATGGAATCGATAATAGAATTTGTAGAAGAGGCGCAAGCGGAAACAGTTGTAAAATTTGGTCCTCTAAAGCCAAATCTCATTGAAATATGCCCTGAAGCGATATCGGCTATCATCTTTGGGATAAAGAAAGGACTAAAACGAGGAGTGCCGTCACCTTTAGAAAAGGCATCAACTTCTTTGTAAAAAGTCTCTAATCCGCCAATTCCTGAACCCCAAATTACACCAGAGCGATCTGGATCAAAAGTTTCTTCAGTTAAACCAGCGTCTTTATATGCTTCATCAGCTGCATAAAGTGCATATTGAGCATATAGATCGAGTCGACGCACTTCCTTTTTATCAATCACTGTTAAAGGGTCAAAGTTTTTAACCTCACATGCAAAGCGGGTTTTAAATTTCGAACAATCAAAGTGAGTAATAAAGTCTGCCCCACTCACTCCATTAATAAGCCCATTCCAGAAATCTGGAATGTTATTACCAAGTGGTGTTACAGCACCAAGGCCAGTTACGACGACTCGTCTCAAATTATATGCTTAATTAAATAATTACTTCGAATTTTTTTCGATGTAGGTAACTGCATCACCTACTGTTCCGATATTTTCGGCTTGATCATCAGGTATTGCAATATTGAATTCTTTTTCAAATTCCATAATTAATTCAACGGTATCGAGAGAATCGGCACCTAAATCATTTGTAAAAGAAGCTTCCGGGGTTACTTCGCTTTCGTCTACACCAAGTTTATCTACGATAATGGCTTTAACGCGGGCAGAAATGTCTGACATTTGTTTTGTATCTAAAATTTTGTGCAAAGAAACATCTTACAGAAATATAAACAAAATATTTTTTTACATCTCTTTATTAATGCGGCTTTCAAATAGTTTTTGGGATGTTAATAGAATCTTAATAAAACTTCTGCAAATTGGTTGAAATGCCCTATTTTCGCACCTTAACATAGGTTTTTCAATGCAAAAATTAGTCATCTTTGGTTCAGGAAAAGGCAGCAACGCCCGAAGAATAATTGAATATTTTAATCAACGAAATGATATTGAGGTTGTTGCATTAGTAAGTAACAAACCTAGAAGAGGATTTTTAGACATTTCTTACGACTTTCGAATCAATTTAGAAATCATAAAAGGAGAAGAATTAAGTGACCCGAAGTGGTTAGCTCATTTCAAAATGATATATCGACCAGACTTAATAGTTTTAGCTGGATTTTTAAAAAAGATACCTGCAACTTTTATTGAAACTTTTCAAGGTAAAATTATTAATCTTCACCCTTCACTTCTCCCAAAATTTGGTGGTAAAGGAATGTACGGGAGCAATGTACATGATGCTGTTATTGCTTCTAAAGAAAAGTATAGTGGAATAACAATTCATCAAATAAATGAAAAGTATGATGAAGGGAATATTCTTTTTCAGGAAAAAGTTCTTTTAGATAATCATGAAACAAGTGAAAGCTTGGCTGAAAAAATTCATAAGTTAGAGCTTGAACATTTGCCAATATTTATTGAAAAATATTTGTACGATAAAAAGTAAAAAAGTCTATAATAACTGAATTAAAATAAGCAAATTGACGATTGAAATTTATACAGATGGCTCCTCAAGAGGTAATCCTGGCCCAGGTGGCTTTGGTACAATTCTGAGAATGGGAGAACACTACAAGGAGCTTAGCGGAGGATTTAGACTTACAACCAATAATAGAATGGAACTACTAGGGGTTATTAAAGGCTTAGAGGCGCTAAAAAAACCGATGAGTGAAGTTGTTGTTTATTCAGACTCTAAATATGTTGTTGATGCAATTAATTTAAAGTGGGTTTTTGGTTGGGTGAAAAAGGATTTTAAAGATAAGAAGAACAAAGATCTTTGGGTTAGATTCCTAGAGATTTATAAAAAACACCATGTTAAGTTTATTTGGATTAAAGGTCACAATGCACATCCAGAAAATGAGAGATGTGATTTTCTTGCTGTAACCGCAGCCACAGGATCCAATTTAAAGATAGATGAAGGTTATGAGGATTCTATATGAATTAGTTCTTTACAATGAAAGGTAGGACGTAATTTGATGAATATGTTTCCACTTTAATAAAATATAATCCACTTGAGAGATTTTGAACTGGAATTTGAACAAAGGAATTTAGATTTTCGTTTTTAACAGCCACGATTCTTCCTGTTGCATCATACAAAGTTATAGCGGAGTTATCAGGAATATTGCGAATATTTAATACTTCTTCTGCAGGATTTGGGAACAAATTTATTTTATTGTTTTCAGCAAGCTCATTTCCGGTAACTGTTATATTCCGATTTGTGGTATCGTTCCCGCATTCATTTCCAACAATTAACTCTATTAAAGTTGATGCATTAGTGAGCTCAATTACAACTTCAAAGTCACTGTCAACTAAACTTCCATTAACAATCCACTGAAAGGAATCAACGTTGTTAGTATTAGCAATTGCTGTTAAAGAGTTACCCAAAAGTTCTGTCGAAAACTCAGCTATTGGTTTCTCTTTAACAAACACACTATCAACTGTTTCTAAGCCAGAAAAAACGTTAACAAGTGTTTTGTACTTTACCCAAGTATTGATTGTATTTGGAGGAATTGGAAACCCAAATGATTGATTATTAGTTAATGTAATAGATTCAGAATAAAATGGTTGATTGGAGTTTTCGGCATAACAAACAACAGTTGCTGAAGAATTTAATAGATTATCAGTTAAATTATATGATATACTTATTGAGTTATTGATTTCGCAAATAATACTTGAGCTTATTGCAGAAGAAATGGATGCTGTGGAGTTAAATTCTGCAAAAATTCCAGGACTTAAATTGTAGTAGCTTCCGCTTCCTGTAGTGCATAATGCTCTTGCTCTAACCATGTAAACATTTAAACCAGCAAGAGGAGCTGAATCTAAAAAACTAGTTTGATTTGGAGTTGTAGCACCAATTTGTACAAAATCTCCATTATAGCTATTAGCCCTGAAAACTAAATAATTTGCTGAATCATCTCCATTTGATTGCCAGGAAATATTTGCAGAAAAAGAATTTTGAATCGCTGTAGCTACAACATTTACAGGAGGTTTTTCATAAATCAATCTGAGGGTTGGATCTCCCATCATACATATATGAGTTCTTCTGTAATAATTATCAGCTGTAGGATTTGATAGGTTATGATAGTTTTGGTTGCTATTCCATTGATTTTCTAGTAACGTTTCTCCAATAGTTCTATCTAAGCCAAACATATGAAAATAATGGGAAGGGTTAGCGGCTGCTATCTGCGTAAGTGAGGTTCCTGGAGCTGCAATACACATTCTTAGGAAATTACATTCATTGTCCCAGTCTGGAAAATAGTGACCATATGTCCAATTAAAAACAGCATTGAAAGCAACCATATTTCCAATTTGACCTGCTGATGAAATGTTATCAATGTTGGTATATCCGGATGAACCGCCAAGAAATGACATTTTATATGAATTACTACTTATACCATTATGGAAATTTTGGAAACCCGAAAAATACCAGCCGAAATAGGGGTAAGTTGTATATGCAGAATCTGTTAAGGCTGGGAAGTTATTTCCATAAATTTTTCCATAATATTCAGTAAATCCTAATGCTTGAGGATTTGTGCCGTAAATGAAAGGTAATAAATCATAAATATATGCACCACCATTTGTTTCAAAAAATGTATTTCTAAATGCATGATCTTTTGCTAAATATCTTCTTGTTAATCCAATTTCATTAATGTTAGAGAAACATGAAAGATTAGATAAATCTACTCTGCCTATTGCAAATTCTGGTTTTGAGGAAATTAAGTTTCTATCAAATTTTCCATCACCCGGAACATTATGATTTTCGACCCTAGCAGCGTTGGTCCAATTCATAGTAGAATCTGTCCAGATTCCATCCATATCAGCATAATATACGTCGGAAGGCCAAGCTCCGCGATGCTCCCATCTATCATCATTCATCATAACGCCACTGTAGGGTACTGGAACGTTACCTATTAAATAAATATAAGCTTTTTCTGTAGCATTTAATGACTCATAAATAGTTTGTATGCTACTTTTAACTTCAACAGGTGAGGCTGTTTCGCTGACATCAAATCTATTAACTTTATAACCATCGGCGATCAAATCTCTTCTCATATTTTCCAGCTCAGTTCCCAAACTGTCGGCAATATGATTCGTAACAACCATAATTACATTTCCTCTGTTAACAACTTCGGGCAATTCACAACCAGCCATAATATAACCGCTGTATGTTCCGCCACCAACAAACCTAGTAAACCTGTACTCGTAAGTAGTACCGGGAAGTTGATCTGCAGCTAAATAATAATTCTGGATTAGAGAACCTCCAACAAGAACTGGAGCTCCCCAATAATTTGGATACAAAGGAGCACCCCAAACTGTATCGCCTGGTGAACGACGGTAAACATCATGCGCTACCCATTGTTCTTGAGTCCAATGAATCTTTACGCCTGCATTACCTAAGCATTCTACCCGATTACTAAACATGAAAAAGTTGGGAACACATTGAGAAAATACATTTTGCGAAAATGTAACCAATAAAACCACAACTGCATTAAGGAGTAAATTTCTTCTCATAATTTCTAATGTTTTAGTTTCATGTAAATGTAAGTACAAAAGATGCATATAAGTTCTTCCAAATTTGACAAAATGGGCAATAAACTTTCATATCGTTAGCGATTTACAAAAAAAGGGTAATTAAAATTCGGAAATTTTGAAAAACCAGAATGATAAAGATTGGCACAGAACCAAAAAAAGCCCATTTATTTTAAATGGGCTCAATATTCTAAAATTTTGTATAGTCCTAAAATAAGTTGACATAAAAAGCGACTTATATAATGAAATCAAGCAACAGAGACTTTTTAAAACGGACTCAAAAAGATTACAGTTTAGCCTTCAAACTTCAAATAATTGACGATGTTGAAAAAGGGCATTTAACTTACAAACAAGCTCAACTTAAGTATGGCATCCAAGGCAGAAGCACAGTTTTGGTATGGTTAAGAAAACATGGTAAATTGGACTGGCAAAATAAAGTTCCAATGAAAAAGAAGGCTCCCCCCAAAACATATATTTCTCAGCTAGAGGCTAAGATAAAGCGATTGGAAGAAGAGAAAGAAATCTTGAACGTAGCTATAGATGTAGCAGATAAGTTATTAAAGACTGATATTAGAAAAAAGTATTTGCCCCTGTCGTTGAATACTATAAAACAACAGGGGCAAGACGAAAAACCAATAGAATAGCTATATGCTTAGGGTATAGTCGGCAATATTATTATAAGCTGAAACAAGAAACTATTGCACAGTTAAATAAGGAATCAAAAGTATTATCAATGGTAAAAAGCCAACGGAAAGTAATGCACAGATTAGGTACGCGCAAGCTTCATCATATCATAAAGGATGAGCTGGCAAGCCTACAACTTAAATGTGGCAGAGATAAATTATTCGCTTATTTAAGAAATAATGGTATGCTGATAACACCAAAAAGGCGATATGTTCAAACAACTAATTCTAAGCATTGGCTATATAAATATCCAAATCTAATTAAGGATAAACCAATCACAAGGCCAGACCAAGTATGGGTAACTGATATTACATATATAAAGACAGAGCAAGGCAATTGTTATATAAATATGATTACAGATGCCTATAGTAAAAAAATAGTAGGTTATGCATTTGCAGATAACATGGAAACTAAAAGTATGATAGAAGCGTATAGGATGGCATTAAAAGAAAAAAAAGATACAAGACTACAAACTATCCATCACTCTGATAGAGGATTACAATACTGCAGCAAGGACTATATAAATTTATCATTAGAAAATAACTGTTTAATCAGCATGACAGAGAATGGAGATCCTTATGAAAATGCCTTGGCAGAGAGGATGAATAGAACAATAAAAGAAGAATTTGGATTAGGTGAGATATTAAAAACTAAAGAACATGGCAAACAACTTATAAAAGAGGCTGTTTACGTTTATAACAATTATAGGCCACACTTATCCCTAAATTATAATACACCAAATGAAATGCATAAAAAAATCCCTGACAATTTTTTGGATTATCAGGGATTAAATCAATATTTGTAAACCGTCAACTTATTTTAGGACGATAGATTTTGAAAAAGGTTTGATGCTGCGGCCACGATTGAGGCAAATAGCTCTTTATTAATTGCGGTAGCAAAATTAATAAAGACTATGGCCGAAAGCGTGAATTGCCGCCCAAGAAAATTTAATCTACAACATTTGCAACTAAGAAGTCGCGATTCATTCGGGCAATATTTTCTAGGCTAATTCCTTTTGGACATTCTACTTCGCAAGCGCCAGTATTGGTGCAATTTCCAAAACCTTCCGCATCCATAATTTCGACCATTTTCTTTACACGTTGGTGCCTTTCTGGTTGACCTTGTGGTAACAGCGCTAATTGAGAAACTTTTGCTGAAACAAATAACATGGCAGACGCATTTTTACAAGTTGCAACGCAAGCCCCGCAACCAATACAAGAAGCTGCATCGAATGCTTTGTCTGCATCTAATTTAGGAATGGGAGTTGAATTGGCATCAACAGCATTACCAGTATTAATAGAAATATAACCTCCAGCTTGAATGATTCTGTCGAAAGCCGAACGGTCTACCATTAAATCTTTGATGATAGGAAAAGCAGTTGCACGCCAAGGCTCTACGGTTATGGTTTCTCCATCTTTAAAGTGTCGCATGTGTAGCTGACAAGTGGTTGTTCCTTTCAATGGGCCATGAGGACGGCCATTGATGTACATAGAACACATTCCACAAATACCTTCTCTACAATCGTGATCGAAAGCTACAGTATCTTCACCTTTACGCACTAAATCGTCATTTAAAACATCAAACATTTCTAGGAAAGACATGTCTTCTGACACGTGATCCATTTGATATGTTTTGAACTCGCCTTTATTTTCTGCGTTTTTTTGACGCCAAACTTTTAATGTTAATTTCATAGCCTTGTTGATACTTTATTATTTATAACTGCGCTGAACTAATTTAATATTGTCGAAAACCAATTGCTCTTTGTGCAATACTTCAGGTTGATTGTCGCCTGTGTATTCCCAGGCAGCAACATAAGCATAGTTGTTATCGTCGCGAAGGGCTTCTCCTTCGGGAGTTTGGTATTCTTCACGGAAATGTCCTCCGCAACTTTCATTGCGATTGAGGGCGTCATCAATCATTAATTCTCCTAGTTCGATAAAATCTGCAACGCGCAATGCTTTTTCTAATTCAGGATTGGTTTCGTTTGGCGCACCTGGAATTCTAACATTTGACCAAAAATCCTTTTTTATTTCTTGTACTATTTTCTTCGCTTTAGCAAGTCCTTCAGCATTTCTTCCCATTCCGCAATATTCCCACATAGTTAATCCCAATTTCTTATGGAAATAATCAACAGGTTCTGAGCCTTGAATAGACATTAATTTTTTAATACGTTCTGTTACAGCATTTTCTGCTTCTTCGAAAGCTGGATGATTTGTAGGAATTGCTTTTGTACCAATTTCTTTTGAAAGGAAATCTCCGATTGTAATAGGAAGTACAAAATAACCATCAGCTAAACCTTGCATGAGTGCAGAAGCACCTAAGCGATTAGCTCCATGGTCTGAGAAATTACATTCACCAGTTGCATATAAACCAGGAATAGTTGTCATTAAATTATAATCAACCCAAAGACCGCCCATTGTGTAATGCACAGCTGGATAAATGCGCATTGCATTGGTATAAGGGTCTTCACCGGTAATTTTATCGTAGATTTCGAATAAGTTTCCGTAACGGGCTTCTATTGTATCTTTTCCTAATCTATTAATGGCGTCGCTAAAATCTAAATAAACAGCCATTTTTGAAGTTCCAACTCCATAACCTGCATCGCATCTTTCTTTAGCAGCTCTAGAAGCAATATCGCGCGGTACTAAATTTCCAAAAGCAGGATAACGGCGTTCCAAGTAGTAATCTCTTTCATCTTCTGGAATTTCAGAAGGTTTGCGATTATCTCCTTTTGCTTTTGGCACCCAAATTCTTCCATCGTTCCTTAGAGATTCGGACATCAAAGTAAGCTTTGATTGGTGATCGCCAGAAACAGGAATACATGTTGGGTGAATTTGAGTAAAGCAAGGATTTCCGAAAAATGCACCTTTTTTATGTGCTCTCCAGATTGCTGTTACATTGCAACCCATAGCATTTGTTGAAAGAAAGAATACGTTTCCATAACCACCTGTAGCCATAACCACAGCATGACCAAAATAGCGTTCTATTTTACCATTAGTAAGATTTCTGGCAATAATACCTCGTGCTTTTCCATCAATTATAACTACGTCCAACATTTCATGGCGAGTATACATTTCAGCTTGCTTGCGGCCTATTTGACGGCTTAATGCGGAATAAGCTCCTAGTAACAATTGCTGCCCTGTTTGACCTTTTGCGTAAAAAGTTCTTGAAACTTGAACACCACCAAAAGAACGATTATCTAATAAGCCTCCGTATTCGCGTGCAAAAGGAACACCTTGAGCAACACATTGGTCAATAATTGAAGTGCTAACCTCAGCCAAACGGTGAACATTTCCCTCACGAGAGCGGTAATCGCCTCCTTTTATGGTATCATAAAAGAGACGGTGAACACTGTCGCCATCATTAGAATAATTTTTAGCTGCATTGATACCACCTTGTGCGGCAATACTGTGCGCTCTTCTTGGGCTATCCTGAAAACAGAAAACCTTTACTTTATAACCCATTTCTGCAAGAGAAGCAGCTGCAGAAGAACCTGCGAGACCTGAGCCTACTACAATAATTTCGATGTGGCGTTTATTAGCAGGATTTACAAGCGGAATAGTTGCTTTGTATTTTGTCCATTTCTCAGCGATAGGTCCTTCAGGTATTTTAGCATCCAATTTCATGGCTAGAGATATATTTAAAGGTTTAGAATTAAAAAGTAAAGAGGCATTGCAGCAAATAAAGCTGGAATAATTACAGCAAAAAGTATCATCCCAATATTTTTAATGATTGGGGTATATTTATGGTGATTAATTCCCAAGGTTTGGAAACCACTTTGGAATCCATGGTACAAGTGAAATGCAATGGCAAACATAGATACAACATACAATGCAACGTACCAAACTTGAGAAAATGCCTCAGCAACAACACTATACATATCTTTTAAAACCATGTCATTTCCATCGTATTGTATAGTTGGCATTGTTCCAAATTTCATTTCGAACCAAAAAGTGCGCATGTGAACGATTAAGAAAATAAGAATAACACTTCCCAATATGCCCATATTTCTAGAAGACCAAGTAGCACTTTTTGATTGATTTACTAATGCATAAGATTCAGGTCGAGCTTTTCTGTTGTAAATAGTAAGGGTTAATGAGTAAAAAATATGAAGTAAAATAAACGCGTAATTTACATAAGCAATAATTTTTATCAAAGGATTATGAGTCATAAAATAAGTGTACTCATTGAATGCTTGTCCTCCATCATCTTTAAAAAGTGCCAGATTACCAAGCATGTGAACGATTAAAAAGGTGCAAAGAAACAAACCGGATAATGCCATTAAATATTTGCGTCCGATGGATGATTGAATAATTCCTGCCGTAACAGTTGCCATATTAAATATTTTTAAGTGCGTGCAAATGTAATTATTGAATTGCAGCTGTCAAACTTTAAAGTGACCAAACAAACAAAATCTAAAAATTGTTTTGATTAAAAAATGATTGAATACCGTAAAACACGTAATTCAACTACCCTTTAAAAGGTATTTATTTAACATCAGGAAACCTATTAAAGGATATATGTATTTAATAATAAACAAATTACAAATTCAATATATAATCATTATAAATAAGGTATTTTTTAAGGAATACTGAAACAATCTATTTTTGCAACGTAAAAACTAACCTATGAAAACAAATCTATTTATAAAAATTGCTATTGTATCAGCTGTGATGACATTAGCATCATGCGACAAGAAAGAAGAAGAAACTCCAACTCCTGTAACTCCTCCAGCAGCAAGTGCTCCTGCAACAATTAACCCTGCAGGATCGGATGCATTTGGAGCTTTGATTGCACTTCAAACAGCGAATTATATAGCAGTTCCATTTTTAGGTGAAATAAATCAACCTGTAAATACTGGAGTTGCTGTATTTGGTAATTTATCTGGAGGAACTTATGTTGACGCTGGAAATATTACGATAAATACAAAGGCGTTAACAAAACAAACAAACAATTATTACATCTACACTCCAGCTGGAACAGATCCATTAGGTCCAGATTTGAGTGACAATGTTACCTGGAACGTTACCGGAAATTCAGCAAACTCAGTTCCGGCATTGAATAACGTAATTCCATCACAATCTTTTCCTGTAGCTCCAAAATATGATGGAGTAACGAGTATTCCAAGAAATGCTGCTTTTACAGTATCTTCTACCATCTTAATAACTGGTGCAGATACAACCTACTTCTCTTTATTTTCACCGACAACATTTTTGCAGAAAAGAGTTGCGGGAGATATACAATCTGTAACTTTCACCGCAGATGAAATGGCTACATTAGGCGCAGGAACTGGATATGTTCAAATAGCACCGTATTCAATGAGCAGTCAAACTTTTGATGGTAAGAAAATATATTTTGTAAACGAATCGGTAGTTACTAAATCAGTAACTTTCAATTAAGCAATTCAACTAACCTAAATTGGAAAGCTGCCCTACAAGGCGGCTTTTTTTATATGAAATAGTTTGTAATGTTTGCTTGTATAACAATTATATGTTCTTGCAATACTTAAATATATTTCAGCGTTTTGCTTTTTTGTGCGCTATGTATAAGCAAAGAGATGATGATGAATTAATTGAACTCCCTTTATTTAAACAGATAAGAATTGTAGCATTTTTTTGCGCCATTTTTTCATTAGTTTTATTAGTTGATTATTTACTTCCTCCAAAAACAAAAATTGAAAATGTGCGATTTAGGCTATTTGAAAAAGAGAGCAGCCGATTTGGAGATACAAATTATAATTTAAAGGTAAAAACAAAAAGTTTTGAGATAAAAGCAGAAACAGATTTATTTGATGACGCCAAAGAAAAAACAAGAATAGAAATTCGTTATTCACCAATTTTCAATTTCATTAAAATGGTAAAAGGTAAAAGAATTGATAACAAAAAAGAGTTTAATCACAAACCTATTGAACCATTATTTAGGGGATTTGCTTCTTTTCCATTAGTACTTTTGTTTTTGGGATTATTCGCTTTCTTTTACAAAGGAGAAGAAACTATAGCTTATGTAAGTGGCATTTTATCAATAATAGTATTAACAACAATGTTAATGGTCTTTTAGCAAGTAAATTGATTATAATTGCAGCGTGATAAAGCAAGCTGCTATAATAATTTCATGGGTTTTCCAACCTATACTGATGCCTTTTTATGGCACTTTGTTACTGTTTAATCTGCCATATTATGGCTTCAATTTGTTGCATCCAAACATTATTTATTTTGTGCTTGTTAGCACTTTTCTTTTCACTGTGGCATTGCCGGGAAGCATGATTTTAATGCTAAAGAAAATGAATTTCATTTCAAGTATACATTTGAATGAGAGAAGCGAAAGAAAATACCCAATAATTTTTACAATACTGTTTCATGTTGCAAATTATTATTTTCTCACAAAGATTCATCTTCCTTTTATTTATTATGTATTTCTACTTTCTGGTATTTTCTCTTTGATTGTAACTTTTTTAGTAAGCTACTTTTGGAAAATAAGCATGCACACTACTGGAATTGGAGGACTTTGCGGGGTTTTCTTTGCTTGTTTATTGATTTGGGGGATTGATACAAGACTTTTATTTGGTTTTATGTTTTTAATTGCTGGAATGATTGGTTCTGCAAGACTTATTCTAAAAGCCCATACTTCAGGCCAAGTTTATATGGGTTTTATAGCTGGCTTTATTCCTCAGACACTTCCATTGTTTTTATACATGCTAAGCATAAAGTAATAAACAGAATTAAAAAATTGAATAAATTATACTTGCAAATTACCACAAAGCAATTACTTTTGCATTCCCAAAAAATTGGGGCTTGTAGCTCAGGGGTTAGAGCGCCGGACTCATAATCCGTTGGTCGTAGGTTCGATTCCTACCAGGCCCACACAAATAAAAAGGCGAGACATTTAATAGTGTGTCGCCTTTATTTTTTAACCATATGATTTACGAAAATCAAACAATAGATGCCATTATCTTCGATTTGGGAGGAGTAATTTTAAATATTGATTATCAATTACCGGTAAAGGCTTTTAAAAAACTAGGGATTGAAAACTTTAACGAATTGTTTTCTCAAGCTTCACAAGGTAATCTCTTTAACGATTATGAAACAGGAAATATCTCATCATATGATTTTGTAAACGAAATAAAAAAATACCTTCCTCAAAATACAAGTGATGTAGCAATTATTAATGCATGGAATTCTATTTTGCTGGATTTACCTGAAGAGCGGTTATTTTCATTAGAAAAAGCAGCAGAGAACCACCGTATTTTTCTGCTTTCGAATACAAATGCTCTTCACATTGAGAGTTTTAATCAATACTTACTAAATAATTTACAATTACCTTCATTGGAGCCTTTTTTTGAAACATTATATCTTTCATATGAAGTTGGTTTAAGAAAACCTGATTTGAGAATATTTGAATATGTGCTTCAAGATGCAGGCTTAGTGCCAGAAAGAACTTTGTTTATTGATGATTCTATACAGCACATTCAAGCGGCATCTGAATTGGGTATCTTAACAAAACACTTGGTAAATGAAGATATCACAACTTTCTTAGAAGGTAAAATTTAATACTTCAAATAGCGCCTGGCTTTTCCTAATTTTGACAACAATAATTGATTCATTATGAGCGACGATAAAAAAATAATTTTTTCAATGGTAAAGGTTTCTAAAACCTTTCCTCCTCAAAAACAAGTTTTGAAAGATATTTATCTATCATTTTACTATGGTGCTAAAATCGGAATTATAGGTTTAAACGGCTCGGGTAAATCAACATTGCTTAAAATTATTGCAGGTGTAGAGAAATCTTTTAATGGTGACGTTGTATTTTCTCCTGGCTATAATGTTGGGTATTTAGAGCAAGATCCAAAACTAGATGATACAAAAACTGTAATAGATATTGTAAGAGAGGGTGTAAAACCTATCATGGATTTGTTGGCAGAATATAATGAGGTAAATGAAAAAATGGGGCTGGAAGAATATTATTCTGATGGTGATAAGATGGACAAGTTGCTCACACGTCAAGGAGTTCTTCAAGATGAAATTGATGCGAAAAACGCATGGGAAATTGACAATACACTCGAAAGAGCAATGGATGCTTTAAGATGTCCTGATTCTGATAGAATTATTGGAACACTTTCGGGAGGTGAAAGAAGAAGAGTTGCATTGTGCAGATTACTTTTACAGCAACCCGAGATTCTATTACTAGATGAGCCTACAAACCATTTAGACGCTGAATCGATTGATTGGTTAGAACAGCACTTGCAAAACTATTCAGGAACTGTAATAGCGATAACGCACGACAGGTATTTCTTAGATAATGTTGCTGGCTGGATTTTAGAATTAGACCGTGGCGAGGGTATTCCTTGGAAAGGTAATTACAGTAGTTGGTTAGAGCAAAAAGGAAAACGATTACAACAAGAAGAAAAAACCGAATCAAAACGTCAGAAATCTCTTGCAAGAGAATTAGAATGGGTAAGACAAGGTGCGAAAGGAAGACAAACAAAACAAAAAGCCCGCTTGCAAGCTTATGATAAAATGATGGGTGAGGATGTAAAAGAAAAAGAAGAAAAGCTTGAAATATTTATTCCAAATGGACCTCGCCTTGGAAATGAAGTAATTGAAGCAATTGATGTTTCGAAAGGATTTGGAGACAGATTACTTTATGAACATTTAAATTTCAGACTTCCTCCAGCTGGAATTGTTGGTATAATTGGTCCAAATGGCGCTGGAAAAACTACACTTTTCAAAATGATAATGAAGCAGTTAGAACCGAATGAAGGCTCATTCAAAATTGGTGAAACTGTAAAAGTAGGATATGTAGACCAAACTCATGAGGAGTTAAATCCTGAAAAATCTGTTTGGGAAGTAATTACTGGAGGTAATGAAATTATTGAAATAGGAGGAAGAACGATGAATTCCAGGGCTTATGTTAGTCGTTTTAACTTTAATGGTGCTGACCAAGGTAAAAAAGTTGGAATATTATCTGGTGGAGAAAGAAACAGACTTCATTTGGCTATGGCATTAAAATCTGAAGCCAATGTTCTATTGCTCGATGAGCCTACCAATGATATTGATATTAATACTTTGAGAGCCTTAGAAGAAGGTTTAGAAAACTATGCTGGTTGTGCTGTTGTAATTAGTCACGACAGGTGGTTTTTAGATAGAATTTGTACACATATTTTAGCTTTTGAAGGTGATTCGAGTGTTTACTATTTTGAAGGTGGTTACACTGAATATGAAGAAAATAAGAAAAAGCGACTTGGTGATGTTGAGCCCAAAAGGATTCGTTATAAAAAACTTATAAATAACTAGTTTTTTTTGATATTGGATGTAATTCGTACGTAATGATTTTTTATTTTTGTGGTATAAATTATTGTTATGTACTACAATTCGAAAGTTACGCTTAGCTTTAACGCACAAGTTATAGAAAAGGCAAAGGCTTATGCAGAACAAAACGGCATCAGTCTTAGTAGGCTTACAGAAATTTTATTGCGCAGACTTACCTCAAATCCAAGCTACAACATTGAAGATTTTCCTGTTTCAGATTGGGTAAACCATGTTTCTGAAGGTAAAGCAGAATACGTAGCAACTCCGCCAGATTCTAAAAAAAGAAGAGATGTAATGAGGTCTAAAAAGGCTTCAAAATAAGATGCGCATTTTTGTAGATGCCAATATCTTGATTGCGGTAATAAATAAAGAGTTGCCTTATTATGATGCTTGTGCAAGGGTGTTGAGTCTTAAAAATTTTCCAAAAATTGAGATTTTTTCTTCGGCTTTAAGTTTTAGCATCACAGCTTATTTTGCAGAAAAAAAACATGGTGAGAAGGAAACGCGCAAACGAATGGTGTTATTGATGGAAAACATAAAAATCTGCAATTGCGGACAAACTGAAGTACAACAAGCACTTGAAAACAAGAAAATTGGAGATTTGGAAGATGGCGTTCAGTATTACGCTGCCAAGAATTCTTCGTGTGAATATATTGTAACCTATAATCAAAAAGATTTCTTCTTTTCTCAACTCGAAGTATTGCTACCTGAAGAAATGCTAGGAAAATATTTACATCTTATAAAAAATAAGAGAAATTAAGGCTAAGTTTCGAAGCGTATTGTTTTGCACCTTTACAAAAATTATTATGCTGTGAAATCAATCATATTTCTTCTTCTAACATCATTCTTTCTACAAGTAAATGCACAAGTATCGCTTACCGAGCAGATAAACGCGAAACAAAAAGAAGTAGAGCAATTAAAAGATAATGAAAAGCGGTTAAAAGTTGAATTGGAACAACTAAAACTCGCTCGGATTAGAGTTGATTTAGAAAAAGAAGTTTTGCCAGAAATTCTTGTAGGTGAAGAAGTGGTAATGCATGCTGCAATGGCATTGGTTTACAGCGAAAAAGACGAGCAAGCTAAATGGGTTGCACATATCATTACTCCAGATGTGTCTTCAGGTTTAATAGGTAGAAGTAATGATTTCAGACCTGATAGTTTGATTAAAACCGGTTCTGCAACTGAAGAAGATTACTTTCTAAAAGAATTGCTAGCAGATGGAACATACAAATACGACGGATTTGGATTTGATCGCGGACATTTGGCACCATCGGCAGATTTTAGATGGTCGGCAAAGGCATTGTCTGAGAGTTTTTATTATTCTAACATGTCACCTCAACGGCCTGAATTTAACAGAGTTAGCTGGGCAAAATTAGAAGACCTATTTAGATCGTACGTTGATAAAAACAAAACAGAATTGTATGTGGTAACTGGGCCATTATTAAGAGATGGTTTGCCTAAAGTAGAAAGGGCTAAAAACAAACCAACAATTCCTGTCTATTATTTTAAAGTTGTAATAGACAAAGCAAATAAACGAGGAATTGGTTTTTTAATGCCAAATAAATTATGTGAAGGACCTACAGAAAGTTATTCTGTTTCGATTGACAGTATTGAAACATTAACAGGAATCAATTTTTTTGTTGCACTCCCCGACGAACTTGAAAATACAATTGAGCAACAAAAAGATGTAAAACCTTGGATGTCACCTAAGGAGCAAAATGATGTGAAACCATTAGACCCTACTGAACTTCCTAAAAAACATTTTAATACAGTTCAAGCCAAACTTTACAAAGGATTAAATGAAACTATAACTGTTTGCGGAACGGTGGTAAGTACGAAGCTTTCATCCAAAGGAAATATATTCCTAAACTTAGATAAAGGATTTCCTAATCAGATTTTTACTGTAACGATATTCAAAGATAAAGTCATTAATTTTTCTTATTTACCAAATGAAGAATTATTCGGTAAAACAATTTGTATAGAAGGCAAAGTTGCTGATTTTAATGGAACACCATCAATGGTTGTGGACGATGAACATGCAATTAAATTTTTTGAAAATGAATAGATTTTTGAAGATTATAATTTGCCTTTTACTGCCATTAATAATTGGAGGATTCTCTGGATATTTCACTGTTGATGGCGTGAGAGAATGGTATTTTACAATTAATAAACCTTCATTTAATCCTCCAAATGGAATTTTCGGACCAGTATGGACGTTTCTTTATATTTTAATGGGTATTTCTTTATTTAGAATAAGTGATTTAAAAGCCAGTAAAGAAAGAAATTATGCACTGTTGCTTTTTGGTATTCAACTTATTCTGAATTTTTTTTGGAGCTTGATATTTTTTAAATTTCATTTTATTGGATTAGCTCTTTTAGATATTTTAATTCTATGGATTTTAATATTTATGATGATTTTAAAATTCAAGAAATTAGATACTACCGCAAGCTTCCTTCAAATACCTTATTTAATCTGGGTAAGTTTTGCAAGTATTCTCAATATTTCAATCCTCTATTTAAATTCAAATTAATGAATAAAGTTGAGATACATGCGAAATGCTTTGATTTAATTGATTTAAAATTAAATGAGTTACAAAAAGAAATTTCTGAATTGAATAGTTCTGTACAAAATGAAACAAAAAGCAGTGCCGGAGATAAACATGAGACTTCAAGGGCAATGATTCAACAGGAAATAGATTTTGCAAATCAACGGCTAAAAGAACTGCAAATAGCAAAAAGTGATTTAAATAAAATTAATCCTTTACTTGTAAATAAATCTATAAATACAGGAAGTTTAATCGAAACAAATATTGGTAATATTTATTTTGCACTTGCATTGGGGAAAATAAAATATCAAAATTTAGACTTTAACGTACTCAGCATTCAATCGCCAATAGGCTTATTATTAAAAGAGAAAAATAAAGGAGATAAAATAATTTTAAACGGAAAAGAAGTAATTATTCATTCAATTTATTAATAATCTTTATTCTTAATACATACTGGATTTCCTGGAGAATTATAAGTACAAAAATACCCACATTGCGCAATAACCTCTTTGTAATATTTTGAATCTTTAAAATCAACATTCATCATTTTAAAGTAAACACCTGCCTGAAAATCTCCACTTCCTTCTCCCCAGGAATCTTCCAACCAAGCATTGTGTTCGCATTTGGCAAGCATCCAAGCGCATTTTGCTCTGAATTCTTTATTTGTTGAAAGCGACATAGCCAATAAATAATTCTTTTCGGCTTCTTTCATACTATAATATACACCTACTTCCTGATTTTTTTTGAATGAATAACCATTAAATCTATTTGATTCTTGATAATTCCAATTTATAGCAGTGGCAGAAAACACCCTTGCATTTCCATACCAAGTCATATTATACAAACCGTTTGCATATAAAAAATAATTATTAGCCCGTTCCTGATTATCTTTTTCCGATGCAGCTTTTTTAGAAAGCTCTATCATTTTTTCTACAAATTTCAGCTTAGTATACACTACTTTCTGAGGCATTGCATGGTCGCAATCATGACAATCTTGAATTCTTATATTGAAAGGATTTCCCAAAAGCTCTCCAGCACCCGAAGCTTCATTCTTTCTAAAAATTTCAGCAGCTCCAACAAAATCATAATTCATTGCCTTTTGCACTGCTTGAATTTCATACAATTCTGATATTTTCAAAAAGTATTTAGAAATAATATAGATGTCCCATTCCGTTTTATTAGGTTGATTCATAAAATCAATCATTTTCTGGATATTATCTTCATCTTTATAAAATTCATCTGCATTGGTTTTACACAATTCAGCCCTAATTGGATCATTCTTAGAATACAGCATTGACAAATGTGTTTTTATCCATCTAATCGTATTTTCAGGCCTAAGATTTAGAGAGTTGTAAGAAGTAATTCTGGTAATTAAATCTAATAAATATGACTCATCCGCTTTTTGAATTTCTGTCAATTTACTAGCAAATACAATTGATTTAATTAAATTTAATTGTGCTGAACATATTTCACTTTTTCCCGAAAATGTTTGTCCTGTTTTTATCCACTCTTCACTTCTTTTATTGTTTCCTATCAACCAGTTTAAATAAGCAGCTGATGCATACCAAACTCCATTTTCTTTAAAGTGAAGTGTTGTATTTTCTTCAACAAAATTTACAAGTTCCTTCACATTTGCACTATCAATAGATTTCCATGAATAAAATGGATTTCCAATATAAGATGAATAATCTCTTTCGTCTTCAGAAGACCTATCATACATTTCATCCTGACCTTCATAAACAGGATTATGGAGTAATTTATTTTCTGCAATATTGATTGAACGTACCAATAATAATTCAATAAACTCAGATGTAGGATTTAATTGAACTATCTCTCTCATTGCTCTTAATGGATCAAGATAAACTCCAAATAAATGCCAGAGCGATTCTTTATCACGAATTGTTTTAGCATTTAAAATTGTTAATTTCCATTCTTCTTCAGATTGTGGATGAAAGCTTTCGAAAGCTGAAACGCGTTGTTGCTTGCATTCATCATAAATTTTTGCATAAATTAAATTGGATGCTGCATATTGTTTCAATTTATATAAACAGGCGGCTTTATATCCTAATATCCTGTAATACATTGAACCTATAGTTGCATTTCCCTTGAAATCTTTATCAAAAAAATCTATTCCTTTTTGAAATTGACCTAATAAATAATATGCCCTAATTTCCTGAAATATCCACCTAATTTTTATAAAATCATTTTTCTCATTTTTTCGAAAGGCAACAATTTTCTCTACATTCTTCAATAATTCTGTCCGATCAAAACTAGTAGGAGTCCAATCATCGTAACTAACTCTGGTGTAGGTTTCTAATTCTTTAGCATATTCCAAATATGCAAGTCCGGCATTGATTTTTTCTGTTGTTAAACTATTATTAAACGCGTTTTTTTCCGTTTGTTTTTTAAATTTAAACAAAGAAGCTTTAAACTGTTTTAAGTCTGAATTGTAAAAGCTGTAAACTAAGTAAAAAATAGAATCAGCATTATTTTCATTTCCAAAATATTCTTTCCATTCATCAATACTAATTTGAAATCCGTAAGGTTCGCCAACTTCAGCATAATAATCATTATAAGAAAGAAAAAAAGGAGTGAATTTTTCTTGCTGAATAATTTCAGGGGCGAAAATACTCATATCTCGAATATCGTACATTCCAGAATCGGCGCACCCATTTACCCTTTGCAGTGAAAGAGGACTTAACAAAATACTAATTAAAAGTACTAACGATATTTTTAATTTCATTGGGTGGGAAAATTGATATAATGGTCGAATCTAAATGATAAAATGCAACAGTAAAGCTGGCTGAATTTAAGTTTTCACTCAGTTGTAAAGCTGCTTTTTTGCAAACTTCGGGAGATATTTCTTCTACTCTTACTCTGTCTCCTTTATCAAAATAAACTCCTCTAAATAAATTTGATTGCTCAGCAATATAAATATTATCGTTGATCAATTTAAAGTTTGGATTTAATTTGATTTCTTTAATTGTTAGTTGATTAATGATTTTAAAAACACTTCCAGATTTAAAGCATATTCCCCAAGAAAATAGAGGTAAAGCAACATCTAAGCGCAGCGGATATTGTTTAACGTAGGAAACATATTTTCCAGCATCATTCTCATTATAAATAGAGTTTTTACAATTATAATCTGTTAATTTTCCCATATTATAAAACATCAGCATTCCTTTGTCTACAGGGGGAATTCCTGTAATATCAAAGTACTTTACTTGGTGTAGCCTGATTGTAGCTGAAATTAAATTTTTGTTTTCTGAAAGCCTTATAATTTCTAAAAGGAACTGAAAATATCTATCCTTCGTTTTTTCTGTCCAATCGCAATCAAACTGTAATTCTTGAAAATCAAATTTTCTATTGCTAAAAATACCATTGATTAATGTATAGCAGTTTTTAGCTAATGAATTAATTGAGTCAGTTTTGATATTCACAAAAACTTGATTCTCAATAAAAACGACAGGAATGACATCTGTTTTTAATGTATCAAGGGTATCCAGTAATAACTTAGCATTTGGTATAGGCTTTTTATTTTCATTGTCCCATTTCACATCAAAACACCTGATATAAAGAAGAGACGATTTGCATTCTTCAAGGTAATTAAATTCTCTTTTGCCTAGACTTAATTCTGATTTCCAATGGTAAAAAGCTGTTGTGATTTCTTTCTTCTCATTTTTACCACATCCAAAAATCAAAATTGTCAGTAGCAAAAAACAATAGAATGCCTGTAGTTTAATAGCTTGTATTAAATGGTAGGAATTCAAATGCTGTAGATGTAAAAATAAGGTGTAAAATAACAACATTTTGAGCACATGAAGTGTTTCGTGTTACCTTTGCAAAAATTAAATTAAGTATGTCTATTACACCAACAATTGTTTACGCTGAAGCAACACCCAATCCAAATACAATGAAATTTGTTGCAAACCGATTAATAATTGAGCCCAATAAAATTGTTGAATATTTAAATGAAAGCGAGTGCGAAGGCGCTCCTTTGGCAAAAGAGTTATTTAAAGGAGGTTATGTTAAATCGCTATTTTTTAATAATAACTTTATTTCTATCACTAAAACAGATGTGCAGGAATGGAATAGATTGGTTAGTCCAGTAAGAGAATTTTTACAAGATTATTTCACGAAAGCTCTCCCGGTAATTGAAGTTTATCCAGAACCAAAAGAAAAAAGTCAAGAAAGTAATACTGTTTTGATACCAACTGAAGGGAGTGTAGAAGAAGCAATTATTAACATTTTAGAAGAATACATAAAACCAGCTGTGGAGCAAGATGGCGGTGCTATAAGTTTTAGGTCCTTCAATGAAGGAATTGTTACAGTTGCTTTGCAGGGTTCATGTTCTGGCTGTCCTTCATCGAAAGTTACGTTGAAATCTGGAATTGAGAACTTGCTCAAAAGAATGCTTCCGGAAGTGAAAGAAGTAGTTGCAGAAGAGCTTTAACGTCTGACTTCCTAAGAGTTTTCATACAAAAGAATGTTTATTTAAAATTCTTGTTTGATGAATTCGAAAAAAATGTATCTTTGCGTCCCTTTTTCTAAAGAGCACTGATGTTGGACTATTTCGAACAATTTGTAATTCAATTTTCTGGCTTATCAACAGGGAATCATGAATATGAATTTCATATTAATGATGCGTTCTTTAAAAACTTAGAAAATGGCTTGATTCAAAAAGGTGATGTTGAAGTAAAAGTTTTGCTTGACAAGACTCCAACTTTAATGACATTTGACATTGAATTTAAAGGAAAGGTTGAAGTGGAATGTGACAGATGCGCGTCTTTTTCTGACATGCCTGTTGAAGGAGAGCACAGGTTATTGGTTCAACTAGGCGATGCTTACGTTGAAGAAGATGACATGATTATTATTCCAAGAACAGATTATCAATTTAATCTTTTTCAACATATATACGATTGCATAGCATTAGCATTGCCATTGAGGATAGTTCCTTGTGAGATAACTTTAGATAAAAGCAATTGCGACCAAACTGTTATTTCAAGGCTAGAAGCAATAAGTCAAGAACAAATAATTATTGCTCAAGAAACGGTTGACCCTCGTTGGGACAAACTACGTAACTTGGGCAAAGACAATATATAAACCGAATACAAAAACGATAAACTATGGCACATCCGAAACGGAAAATTTCGAAGACACGCCGCGATAAACGCAGAACTCATTATAAAGCTGAAGCTCCAACTTTAGCTAAGTGTTCAACAACAGGTACTATACACTTGTTTCACAGAGCTTATTATGTAGAGGGAGCCCTTTACTACAAAGGCAAAGTGGTAGTTCCGGCAAAAGTTACTGCCTAATTGTACAGCGAAATAACTGCTCAAATAGCGGAATTTCGATGCACATAGGAATAGATATTATGGGGGGAGATTATGCTCCTCTCGCTACTGTCAACGGAGCAATTCTGGCGGCAAACGTACTACCTACGTCTTGCCGTTTGGTGCTTATTGGAGACGAAAATAAAATAAAATCAATCTTAAAAGATCAAAACTACGATACTTCTAAATTTGATTTCGTTCACAGTGATTCTGTAATAGAAATGGGTGAACATCCAGCAAGAGCTTTTACTCAAAAACAAAACTCCAGTATTTCCATTGGTTTTAATCTTTTAAAAGAAGGCAAAATAGATGCTTTTGTTGGAGCTGGGAATACAGGAGCTATGCTAGTTGGTGCTGTTTTAAGTGTAAAACCTATTGAAGGAATACAAAGACCTTGTATTATGTCGTTGATTCCAAAAGAGAATGGTGGATTCGGAATTCTATTAGATGTTGGTTCCAATGCTGATTGCAAACCAGAAACTTTATTACAATTTGCATTGCTAGGTTCAACATATGCTTCGAGTGTGCTCAATATAAACTTGCCTAAAATAGGATTGATTAATATTGGAGAAGAGCCTGAAAAAGGGAATGCCCTTGCTCAGGCCGCATATCTGTTACTAAAAGAAAATACTTCCTTAAATTTCATTGGAAATATTGAAGGTCGTGATTTGTTTAATGATAAGGCAGATGTAATGGTTTGCGATGGTTTTACTGGAAATGTGGTTTTAAAATTAGCTGAAGCATTCTATAGAATTATTCAAAAAAGAGATATTCAAGATGAATATCTGAATCGCTTCAACTACGAAGACTATGGTGGAACACCAATTTTAGGTATAAATTCAACAGTAATTGTTGGACATGGAATTTCAAACGCAAAAGCAATCAAAAATATGATTACACTTGCGCAAGATGTAGTGCAAGCACAATTAAAAGAAAAAATAAAATTAGTACTTCAACATGAGTAAAATTCACGCAGCAATCACTGGTGTTAACGGATATGTTCCAGAATATATCTTGAGTAATAAAGAACTTGAAACAACAGTAGAAACAACAGATGAGTGGATTACAAGTAGAACTGGAATTTCTGAAAGACGAATTTTAAAAGGCGAAAACAAAGGTATGTCCGATATGGCAGCAGAAGCTGTTAGAGGATTACTAGAAAAAACAGGCACAAAAGCTGAAGAAATTGATTTGCTAATTTGCACAACCATTACACCCGATATGGTTTTTCCAGCAACAGCAAATATTATTTGTGATAAAATTGGTGCAAAAAACGCTTGGGGATTTGATTTAGGCGCTGCTTGTAGCGGATTTTTATACGGATTAACTACTGGCTCAAAGTTTATCGAGACAGGTGCTCATAAAAAAGTTGTGGTTGTTGGTGGAGATAAAATGTCTTCAATTATTGATTACACCGACCGAACTACTTGCGTAATTTTTGGAGATGGTTGTGCTGCAGTGCTATTGGAACCAACAACTGAAGATTTAGGTGTAATGGACACTATTTTGAGGTCAGACGGGGCGGGAAGACACCATTTACATCAAAAAGCGGGAGGTTCTTTGAAGCCAGCGAGCCATGCTACTGTCGACGCTCGCGAACATTACGTATATCAGGAAGGACAGCAAGTGTATAAATTTGCTGTTACAAATATGGCTGAAGTTGCCGCTGAAATTTTAGAAAAAAACAATTTGGTATCAGATGATATTAATTGGTTAGTACCACATCAAGCCAACCTGCGAATAATTGATGCAACTGCGAATAGAATTGGAATTGGAAGAGAAAAAGTAATGATCAATATTCAACGTTACGGTAATACTACAAATGGTACTATTCCTCTTTGTTTATGGGAATGGGAGAAACAGCTTAAAAAAGGAGATAATCTCATTTTAGCTGCATTTGGAGGAGGATTTACCTGGGGGGCAATTTGGCTCAAATGGGCCTACAATTCATAAGTAAGACAAAATCATATTTTCATATATTTACCCACTTAAAAAAAATATTTTATGGATATTCGTGAAATCCAAGATCTCATTAAATTCGTTGCAAAATCAGGTGTTAGTGAAGTTAGTCTTGAAACAGATGACTTCAAATTAACTGTTAAAACTGAGTCTAATTCGAAGCCTAAAGAGAACATTGTTTATCAAGTTGCAGCTGAACCTGCACCCATTGTTATACCAACAGTTCCAGCAGCTCCTGCGCCTGTTTCTGCAGCGCCCGCAGCACCAGCGCCTGTAGCAGCGAGCAATACAGTTACAATTAAATCACCTATGATTGGTACGTTCTACCGCTCTTCAGGACCAGATAAACCTTTATTTGTAAATGTTGGCGATGAAGTAAGCCCAGGAAAAGTTATATGCATCATTGAAGCAATGAAATTGTTTAATGAAATTGAATGTGATGTGAAAGGCAAAATCGTTAAGGTTTTGGTTGATGACGCCACACCAGTTGAATATGATCAACCTTTATTCTTGGTTGAACCTGCATAATTATTTGTTCCACGTTTAAAACTAATAATACGTGTTTAAAAAAATATTAATTGCCAATCGTGGCGAAATAGCTTTGCGTGTCATAAGAACAGCGCATGAAATGGGCATTAAAACAGTGGCTGTTTATTCAACTGCTGATAAAGAAAGTTTGCATGTTAGATTTGCAAATGAAGCAGTTTGTATAGGACCACCGCCAAGCAAAGATTCCTATTTGAATATTGCTAACATTATTTCTGCTGCTGAAATAACAAATGCAGACGCCATTCATCCTGGTTATGGCTTTCTTTCAGAAAATTCGAAATTCTCGAAAATCTGTAAAGAACACGGAATAAAATTTATTGGTGCAACTCCCGATCAAATTGACCGAATGGGTGACAAATCAATGGCCAAAGAAACCATGAGAAATGCTGGCGTACCAACAATTCCTGGTTCTGAAGGCTTATTAGAAAGTGTTACTGAAGCTAAAAAAATCGCTAAAAAAATAAAATATCCTGTAATACTAAAAGCAACTGCAGGAGGTGGCGGAAGAGGAATGCGGATTGTATGGAAAGAAGAAGAAATTGAAAATGCCTGGGATTCTGCACGACAAGAGGCTGGTGCAGCATTCGGAAACGATGGAATGTACCTTGAAAAGTACATCGAAGAACCAAGACACATTGAAATTCAAGTTATTGGCGACCAATATGGAAAAGTAGTACATTTAAGTGAGAGAGATTGCTCTATTCAAAGACGTCATCAAAAGTTAATGGAAGAAACACCTTCTCCATTTATGACGCAAGAACTACGAGATGAAATGGGTGAAGCGGCAATTAAAGCAGCTATGGCAGTAAACTATGAAGGTTGCGGTACTGTTGAATTTTTGGTAGACAAGCACCGCAATTTTTACTTCATGGAAATGAATACACGTATTCAAGTGGAGCACCCAATTACAGAAGAAGTTATTGACTATGATTTAATTCGCGAACAAATAAAAGTAGCTGCGGGAATTCCTATTTCAGGAAAAAATTACTATCCCCAAATGCACGCAATTGAATGCAGAATTAATGCAGAAGATATCTACAATAATTTCCGTCCATCACCAGGAACAATCACTACTTTTCACGCACCAGGCGGGCACGGGGTAAGATTAGATACGCATGCATATGCAGGTTATACTATTCCTCCGAATTATGATTCAATGATTGCTAAATTGATAACAATTGCCCAAAGCAGAGAAGAAGCAATTGCTAAAATGAAAAGAGCATTGGCGGAATTTGTAATTGATGGAATTAAAACAACCATTCCTTTCCACAGAAAACTCATGGAAGACCCTGATTTTAATGCTGGAAATTATACTACAAAATTCCTCGAAACTTTCGATTATAGCTCAAAAGATTAAAAATTAAACCGGAGTAATTTCCGGTTTTTTTATACAATTAACCTTAACAAGAAGAAAACTAAAATTAATTCTTAATTACTTTTTGTTGAAATCGGGCTCCACTGCTGTTGTAAACCTGAATAATGTAAACACCTGCCTTTAAATGGCTGGTATTTATTCTGTGTACAGTGCTCACAATGCTATCTTCTGCAATTACAGTTTTACCTGAAATATCATTTATTCTATAATTATATCTTTCAAAATCAGAAAAATACACTTCCAATTGCTCACTAAACGGACTAGGTTGTATTTTAACAAAAAACTGATTTACTGATGAAATAGAAGTTGTTGAATTTTCACTTCTAAATAACCATTTATACAAATCGGGGAACTCTCTTCTCCAAAACCATTCGCTGTGTTGACCGTCTGTTTTGGGTATTACACGCAAATTGGTATCATTTATTCCTTTTTGAATCAAGATATTTTTAACTTCATTAATGTTAGAAATCATAGTAGAACTTTCAGTTGTGCCTGCCACAAAATAAGAGCGAATTTGTGAGGGAAAAGTTTGACCATTTAGCCAAGTGTCTAATGAATCGCTGAACCAAAATGCGGGCGATAATATTCCTGCTTTTCCAAAAGTTTCAGGATACCTTGCTGCTGCATACATCGAAATCAATCCACCCATAGAACTTCCAACAATGGCAGTATTTAATCTATCTGGTAATGTCCTAAAATTTGCGTCAACATAAGGTTTCAAAGTATTCCTTATAAAGTCGGTATAACCTTCTCCCAAACCTCCACCATAGCTAGGATTCACCCAAGGGCTCATTTCATTTAATCTTTCTGAACCACCATTATCTATTCCGATAATAATTGCACCTCTGTCGCCTGCCAATTGCAAATCGCGCATGCTTTCATCAATTCCCCATTCGCCTGCAAAAGATAATTGCTCATTGAATAAGTTTTGTCCGTCGTGCATGTAAACCACCGGATATTCCTTTTGAGTAGCCGATTGATAATCAGTTGGCAAACAAATCCAGATTCTTCTCGAGCGGTTTAGTTGCGGCATTGCAAAATTCTGAGATAATACACTTACAGATGAAAGTGCTGTTCCGCCTGAGGTATTTCCTCCTAAATCTTCCCAGCTTAGAATATTTATTAAAACTGTATCAAAAACAGCAACTGTGTATTGTCGGTCTCCAATTACATTTCCATTTGCATCTCCTTCAACAGAAGCCCAATCTCCGCGTGTGAACTTGCAAGTTATTGTTCCTGAAATATTTAAAGTTATTCCTGGAGAGCCATCAATAGTTTGATTGAGTAAACCAGCCGCCGCTCCTGGATTCCAATTATTAAAACTACCTGCAATATATATTTGCGCGTTTGCTGGAGTGTTCGCAGGCAAAGAAATTACCTTGAATGTAACTTGGGAAAAAAGCGAGCTTCCAAGAAAAAATGCAACTATTAAAACTATATACTTTTTCATAGTATTTCAAAATTATCTGCATCTAATCCTGCAGGAAATTGGTTTCTAAAATGAGATAACTTTTCAAAATTTAGGGCAACTATTTCAATACCATCTGAGTCTCCTTCCATTTGACTTACTTTTTCACCCAAATAATTGAGCGCTACAGAATCGCCGCTATAATTTATTCCATTACCATCTTCTCCTACTCTATTCAATCCTATTAAATAACTTTGATTTTCAATTGCGCGCGCCACCAATAATGATTTCCATGCAAATGAACGTCTTTCGGGCCAATTGGCCACATATATAAGTACGTCATAATCATACTGATCATTATGTATTTTGTTTCTCGACCAAACCGGAAAACGTAAATCATAACAGATCAATGGACAAATGTTCCAGCCCTTTACCTGCTCAACTAGGCGCTCGGCTCCTGCTGCATATTCATTTTGCTCCCCAGCCATCCTAAAAAGGTGTCTTTTATCGTAGGTTTTGTATTTACCATCAGGCTGCATCCAAATAAGGCGGTTGTAAAACAATTTACCTTCTTGAAATATCAAACTTCCTGTAACAACCGCATTTTTATCCTTAGCAACTTCCTGCATCCATTTTAATGCAATTCCGTCTTGTTTTTCTGCTAAACCAATTGTTTTCATGGTAAAGCCTGTTGTAAACATTTCTGGAAGCACTATCACATCAACTTGCTCGGTAATCTCAGCTAATTTGCTAGAAAAATGCGACAAGTTTAAGGCTACATTTTGCCAATGCAGCGTAGTTTGAATATAGGCAATCTTTAAATCTTCCATCAGATTTTATTTAGTCTTTCTGCAGCTTTTTCCAACTCATCATTCTCTTTTGCAAAGCAAAATCTTAGCAATTTTTGGTCAAATGTTTTATGGTAAAAAACGCTCACAGGAATACTGGCAACACCATGATTTACAGTAAGATATTTTGCAAAATCCACATCTTTATCGTTAGAAATTGTCTTGTAATTTAACAGTTGAAAATAAGTGCCTGAAGAGGGTTTAAAAGTAAATTTTGAACCTTTAAACAAGCCATTAAAAAAAACTCGTTTGGTTTTGTAAAAGTCATTCAATTGCAAATACAAATCTTTTTTTTGTATAAATTCAGCGTAAGCGTATTGAATAGGCGTATTTACAGAAAACACATTATACTGGTGCACTTTCCTAAATTCAGCCATTAAATTTTCCGGAGCCAGGCAATAGCCAATTTTCCAGCCGGTGGTGTGATATGTTTTCCCGAACGAAGAAATAATGAACGACCTGTTTGCCAAATTTGGAAATCTTGCCACACTTTGGTGCTCGTAGCCATCAAAAATAATGTGCTCATACACCTCATCACTCAAAATTACAATATCAGTTTTGTTGGTTAATTTCTCTAATTTTTGCAAATCTAAAGCACTCAAAATAGCCCCAGTTGGATTATGCGGACTATTAATAATAATCATCTTCGTTCTAGGATTAATCAACTTTTGAAACTCCGCCCATTGAATACTAAAATCTGAAGGATTCAATTGAAAAAACACGGGTTTTCCCCCAGCTAATTCTACTGCAGGAGCATAACAATCGTAAGCCGGTTCTATAATTATTACCTCATCTTCTTCCCTCACAACAGAAAGAATAGCAGTAAAAATAGCTTGTGTAGCGCCAGCAGTAATGGTAACTTCCGTTTCAGGATTGTATGCCGTAGTATACAATTCGGCTGTTTTTGTGGCTATGGCTTCCCTCAATTCCTTCACGCCAATCATGGGTGCATATTGATTATGACCTTTTAACATGTATTTATTTACCAAGGCAGTTAATTCTGGGCTACAATCGAAACCAGGAAAACCTTGCGATAAATTAATGGCATTGTGTTCAACAGCCAACTTCGACATTACAGAAAAAATAGAAATCCCTACAGTAGGCAATTTTGAAATGAATTTGCTAGGAAACAGCGGCATTATGGGCAGAAATTAGAAAAACAAATATAGGTAACCTCCACCAAAGCTTAATAAAATAATTAAGTCATAATTCATTGAAATGTATTTGGCTTTTGGGCGCCTTTCCAAAACAATATCTGCCTTTTGTATAAATTAATCAGCACAACATTGTTTTGGAAACCGTGCTTTCGCTACTACTGCCCTCCTGCGTCGGGCGGTAGTTGGCTCAATCACTGGCGCGGGCAGCATAGATTACCCTGCATTTGTCAATTTCAACTAGTTATCAAATGATGCCAGAGGCATCTAATCTTTATAAAAAAATGAAGCACAATATTATGCGACTCCTAAGGAGTCGAATTGCATCAGAGACAAAATTTAGCTTTAAAGATTCGACCCTTTCAGGGTCATGAAACTATTTTCCCATGGGTTAAAACCCATAATCACAAGTTAAACCCCTTGGCTATTTAGGCCACAAAAAATCATTTGAAAAACAAATGCCCAACCAACACCTCCGCCAATTATTCATTATTCCTTATTAATTATTCATTACATGAATCTCTATTTTTATTGAATGCCTGCACGAGCCTTTAGGTTTGTACCATCAAATTATTTAGTATATGGTAATGTTGTAACCTTTTCTTTTTGCTTCTTTTTCTTTTGTTAATATCTGTTAATTTGTTGATAAGTTAACACTGACAGAGGCGAGTTATCGCGCGAGCTAGGCTGAAGACCTATCACCCGATTAAATCCTCTGTCAGTTTTTCGAATAAGCATCAAATAGAAATTGAGGATAGCAGTCCTATTATTAAGGTTTTGATTGTATTCGAAAATGTTAACTGTTTATTCACTTTAAAAACAAAATTATGAATTACAAACAATTTATTGGTATTGATATATCAAAACAATGGCTCGACTTTGCTGTAGTAGAGCTTCACCAAGTTGTGTTTCACTTTCAAACGGAGAATTCTATCCAGGGTATCCAGTCGTTTATGAAACAATTAAAGGACAAGATTTCATTTGATTTAAAATCAGTATTGTTTTGTATGGAACATACTGGTATTTACAATGCACACTTGCTAGATTATTTGTATAAAAAGCAAGCAAATGTATGTCTAGAATCAGGTATTCAAATCAAACAATCATCTGGATTACAGAGAGGGAAAAACGATAAGGTAGATGCTATTCGGATTGCTCAATATGCTTATAAAAACCGCGAAGAACTTAAAATATGGGAACCTAAGCGCGAAATTATCCAGCAACTTAAACACTTAACAACCTTAAGAAGTAGGCTAGTTGGCGTTTTAAAGCAATTAAAAACACCACTCAAAGAGGCGGGAGAATTTGTAGCAAAAAAAATCAAAAAAAACTCCGAAAACCTTTGCAAAAGCACCGTCAATGCTTTAGAAAAAGACATAAAGGCTGTTGAGCAAAATATACAAAAAGTTATAAATTCTGATTCAGAACTTAACAGGCTTTTTAACATAATCACTTCAATAAAAGGAGTTGGAGCCGTAACAGCATCAGAAGTCATTATCACAACAAATGAATTTAAAGACATAACAAGCCCCAAAAAATTTGCTTGTTACAGCGGGGTTGCTCCCTTTGAACATCAATCAGGTAGCAGTATTAGAGGGAAAACTAGGGTATCAAAAATGGGTAATAAATCTGTTAAAACATTGTTACATTTAGCAGCGCTGGTAGCCTCTTCATACGATGAAGAATTAAAATGTTATTACCAAAGAAAAGTAAATGAGGGTAAAAACAAAATGTTGGTTTTAAATGCAATTAGAAACAAACTCATCCATAGAATTTTTGCTTGTGTTAAACAAAATAGATTGTTTATAAATAATTACCAAAATGTACTTGCTTAAACCTTAGAAATCGGGTGAGCCAAGCACCATGTGAAGGCGAACACGCGACCTGAAAGGGCGTGCCAAAAAAATAAATTTTAAAGCTCGTTTTGTGTCTTCCAAAACGTTTTCGACTGAAATACAGGTAGGAAAAGAATAAAAAATTACATTTGCAAAAAAAACATTCGCATGCAAGTAGAAAAAAGCATGGTAGTATCTGTAAACT
>JAIXYK010000047.1 GCA_027490225.1 Bacteroidota bacterium
GGGCCATCAACTTCATAACAATTTACAACACCATTATTTTCAATATACTGGCATCTACCTGTTATTTGTGCGCGAATAAAATCCAAATGCGATTGCCATTCAGCCATTGAACCTCCCCAACGTGCAATCTGCTCTGGCATTTCTGGTGTAATATGATTTATTATACTATCCAAATGAGCCAAAGCGTAATCGCAGCTCAAAGAGGTATTTATTAACTCAGCATATCGATTAACATACCTTTGTTTAAATTCTGGGTTAGCCATTAATCGATTAAACATATCCAAATGCCCTTCGTTTGGTCCTGCATTTTCAAAATTGTCATCTAATGCGCAAGGATCTGCAGTAAAACCTGTGGTAGGCCATCCTGAAAAATTTTGACCGAGATTGAAGGTATTGTCCATGTCCCAAAGTGCATATTTCCACTTAACGGCTGGAGTTCCAGTGCCTCTCCACCACATGGTATTCCAATTTATCCAATCCGAATTAACCGACCAGGTATTTATAATGATATAATCAATAGCACTTGCAATATCGTATCGAGCCGCAACTGCATTATAATTTGCTGTTACTGAAAGATCATTGGCCATAATGTAGGCATACAAATCATTCCAATCGGCTGGAGAACCATATCTGACATTCAAACCTCCCCAATATTGCAAGAAATCCAAGTCTTCTTCCTCTTGCCCCCAATAATAATCAGTGTAATCAGGGTCGCCAACTTTTTCGCGCATTTCATAAAGCCCCCAGTATTGTCCATTAATATAAACTACACAATGGTCGTTAGATCGCAAGTCTACATTCAAATTTGCTTTTTCGGCAAGAGACTGAATAAAGGCATCTCTTAAATGACAACCTCCTCCAGAACCACCAGTAAATGGATAATTATCTGAAGCGCCTGCTTTTAGCATAAATCGTTGAAATTTTGTTCGAGGCTTGGTAGGGAAAAGTTGGTAATCAATATCATTATCATAACCATATTGGTCTCTTACCACAAAGTCAACTCCTTTTTGTGGGTATGCCCAGCTATCGTTTCCATGAGGGTCAGATTCGCCAACAGCTTCAAATTGCAATATTCCAGCACTATTGAAATATTCACACGAAGAAACAATCTCACCCATTTGATTATTAAACAAATTATCGTAATCGTCTGAGCCTAAACATACTATTGGCATTGTATGAGAAACTCCAATCAAATAAGTATTTGTTTCAATGAAACTTGGTCTAAATGCAGCTGATGCAGAGAAACTTCTCGCTTTTACTATAGTATTCGTAGTAATGTTAATTGGACCAACATAGAGTGTGGAAGTTGGAGATGGATCTGAGCCGTCTGTAGTGTAGCGAACGGTTAGTCCTGCATCACTTGTACTAATATTAAGTACTTGAGCTGTTGCATAAACTCCTGCTTGCAAACTTAGAATAGGTGTTTCTGCATATTCAGTAAAACCTGCAGTATTATTTACGCCAGGAGTAGGATTTGTAAAAACTTGCCATGTATTACTTCCATTTGGAAATCGCCCCCTAGATTCGTCTACTTGATTAGGTCGAATAGTTAGAGAGTCAATAATTACTCCCAAAGTGTTGCTTAACAGGATTTTTTCTGTAGTTGTTTGGGTTAATTTGAAACTGGTATGAAAAGCTAAACCGTTATAAACATCACGACCTGAAGCCCAAAACATTACAAACCCATTTGCATTTATATTCGTGGCTGCCGGAATTTGCCATTTAGTGGGATTAGCAAGGTCATCACTTAGGAAATAACCACTTATGTCAATAGCAGCGCCACTTGAATTATACAATTCTACCCAATCTTCATATTCTCCATAATCGTCGGTTATAGTATTCCTGTTTGCACAAGAAAACTCGTTTATTACCAATTGGGCATGACTATACCCAAAAAATAATAAAACAATAAAAAGTAAGTAATAGCGCACGTGATGATTTTTTATGTTAGCCCAAAATTAACAAATTGTTTCGATTATTGTTATAAATTTAAATTTTATTGTTTGATTTGTGGAAATTACAAGGCTTGTTTAAATCTAAAATGTCAAAAATAAAAATGTCAAAAATTCAATTAGAATATTTATCACTATTGATTTGCGGAATAATTCTCTTTGTTTCTTGCAACAAAGAACCTGGAGAAGGAGGAGCAGGTAAAATTTCAGGGAAATTATTTGGCTATGATATTAACAGTGAAGGAATTGTTACTGATAGTGGTTATGCGGGTGGATATCGGGTATATATTTCATATGGAACTGAAGGGAATGCTAACAATGATGTAAGAACTTCTTACAATGGACAATATGAATTTACAGGACTTAAAAAGGGTACTTATACTATTTTCGCTTATTCTCAATGTGATGCTTGTCTGTTTAATCAAACTTCTGTAAAGCAAAACGTAACGCTGAGTAGTAATAAAGATGAAGTTATTGTTCCTGATTTAGTAATTTTTGACTGAAATGCTTGATGAAATAGAAAGCGTGTTGAATCAATTTGACAAAATAGATTTAGAAGGTTTAGAAAAAGTTAAGCTTTTAAATCGTGTTGATTCTAAGTTCATTTTTCATGTTAGTGAGCTTCCTTCCATTTTAAACATCATAAAAAGTAATTATTCCCTTTTAGAAATAAATGAATTGCATTCATTTAACTATGAAACGGTGTATTTTGATTCACCAAAATTTCAATTATACCACGCTCATCATAACGGAAAATTAAATAGATTTAAAATTAGAAGACGGCATTATTTGTATAACAATCAAAATTTCCTTGAAATAAAACAAAAAATTAAGGGAAACAGAACGCATAAATTTAGAATTGAAAAAAGCGGAGAAGGGAACATTTTTAGTGAAATTGAGCAAGAAATATTAACCCTCTCTGGAGCGCCTAAAATTGAGCTTGAAGAAAAACTAAAGGTATACTACACCAGATTGACATTTGCTTCTAAATTTGAAAATGAGAGAATTACAGTTGATTTGTGCTTAACTTATAGTAATGAGAATATAAAGAAAGAGTTCAAAGAATTGGCTATTTTAGAGGTTAAGCAAGATTCAATGAACAGAAATAGCGGCGTACTACTTTGCTTAAAAACAAAAAAAATTAGACCCTTGAGTATTAGCAAATATGCTATAGGAATAGCGATGATAGAAAGTAGCGTAAAGAAAAATGCATTTAAATCGAAAATTTTACAAATAAATAAATTACTAATTGATGCTTGAAACAAACGATGCCGTTAAAGAAGTGCTTGCTGGAAGCACCCACAATTTCCTTGAATTTGCAATAAGATTTGGGTTAAATTTCTTTGTAATCTTTGTATTAGTAAGACTTATTTATTACCCAATTAGGAAGAACAGAGATTTCTTATTCACCTTTTTCCTTTTTAACATAATTAATTTTTTAATCTGTTATTTATTGAGCAGTGCCCAACTAAAAATGGGATTTGCTTTTGGTCTTTTTGCTATTTTCTCCATTTTAAGATATAGAACGGTTACTGTACCTGTAAGAGAAATGGGTTATTTCTTCGTAAGTGTTACGCTTGGAATTATAAATGCTTTAACTGGCACAGAAGACGGTTTTTGGCTTCTAGCATCTGCAAATATTATAATTCTAGCAGTTGCTTGGGTTATAGATTTTGGGATTACAATAACTCATGAGAATTCTAAAGAAGTTATATATGACAGAGTAGACTTATTGGGAACCGAAAAGCAAAACGAGTTATTAGAAGATCTAAAAAAACGAACCGGACTGCCAGTTCATAGAGTAGAAATTCTAAAAATTGATTTTTTGAAAGATATCGTAAGAATGAATGTTTTTTATAATGCAGTTAAAAATGAATCTCCTTCTGCAGCAATAGGAAATGATGATGAAGATTAGCTGTCTAAAATATAAATTCTTAATAGCTTTTATTTGTGTTTTAGGTATTTCCCAAGCACAAAATAATACTGATTTTAGAGCTTGGTCCAGTTTTGAAATTAGCAGTAGTTTAACCAAGAAGCTTTCCTTAAGTCTAAAGACACAGGCTCGTTATTTCAATCAACTTACTCAGTTAAATGGTGTTTTTTATTCATTAGATGCAAATAGAAAAATAAAAAAAAAGTGGAGCCTAGAAGGTGGTGTAAGATTCAATACTTCAAATAAATGGAATGCTTTTAGAATGCGAATTGGAGTTGTTAAAAAACTCAAAATAAACAAAATTGAATTCTCAATTAGAGGACTTTATCAAGTTCAATTGAATGAATTTGGATTTCATGAGAATTATAGAAATATTCCAATTTTTTCTGCTAGATTTAAAATTCAAGCCGAAAGAAAGTTAATCAAACATTTAAAAATAAAACTCTTTTCGGAACCACTATGGCGAAAAGAAGGAGCAGAAGTTTATTTAAGAAGAATAAGAAATAGCATAGGTTTATCTTATGAATTAAACAAAAACCTCAATGCTGACATTTCGTATTTATTTCAACCCCAATTCTATCCTAGCAAAATTGTGAATATCTTTTCATTCGCATTGAGCTATGAATTACCAAAAATGAACAAAAAAAAGGGAAAGAAGAAAGTTGAAGACCCTCAATTAAAATAAACGCTTTTCCAATTTTCGCTGCTGTAATCAGTATAAGTTATCAATCCATAACACAAACCTAAAGTTGAGAATAGGCCTGCTGTGAGTATGGCAACTGGTACTTTAAAGAGAATTGATTTTACCCAATTAGGATCGTTTAAAAATCCAAATAAACCGACTAATACCGCTACAAAAACCCCTGTAATTAAAGAGCTGATTACCATTGATTTAAAGTTTCTCAAAGGATACATTAGAAAAGGTAAATACCATGCAAAATCTTTTCCCCATTGACAAAGGAGCGTATAAGTTCCATTTTGATTCTTGACAAACAATAGAGGATCACTATATCTATCTTTGAGAAGAAAAAAATCTGCTGGGGCAAGAATAAAAAATTCATTCTTTCTATCGGGGAATTGAAGCTCAAATTTCTTAATCACAGAGATAACTTCGTAAGGAACTTTTCCGCAAAAGAGCGTGGTAGATAAAAACCTTAGTCTAAACCTTAAACAGTTTGACTTGATATTACTTTCGGTATATTCCTTAGGATGATCAAGTTTTTTAAATGCAAAATTCTTTTCGGTTGTTACTTTTGCTTTTTCTCCAAAATGTAACATTACCTCTTTTTCTTTTTTTACAGAAAAATCGAGAATTTGATTTACCTCGTTTAATAAAGACCCAAATTCATAATCGTTTTCGTTACTCTGGTTGTCCGGAGCTGAATCTTGCCACTTTCCCATAAATCAGCATTTTAAATCTAAACACAAGTAAGTTTAAAAGGTTCTAAAAACACTTAAGATTTTTTATCGCCAACAAAATAATGGTTAGCTTCCTTAAAAAGAACATTAAAAGTAGTTAGACTACCATACATTCTGGTAATGTACTGTTGCAAATCTACTTTATCAGCATCACTCAGTTGTTGATGGGAATTAATTTGTTGTTCCATTACCCTAATTCTATCTCTTACCATAACAATTTTATGAAAGAAGGTTTCAATAGGAATCTCTTTAGGTTTCAAACTTTTATCGGCCGGTTGAAGAATTAAAGTACCTCCTTGCCATTTTTCTCCAATAGGAACAATTTGTTGAATATCACTGAAATTGTTCAATAAATTTCGGAGCGTACTTTCCAATTTTGAATACGTAAGTTCTTCTTCTGACGATTCAATTACATTTTCAGAAGCTGGAATCCATTCCAAATCTTCAGTTCTTTTTGAAATATCCATATTCCCTCTATTGGGAAAATTAAGTGTAAAAAATGTTGCTTCAACTTTAATTACTGTTCCTTTTCCATATAAAGGATGTTTGATGATATCTCCAGGTTTTGCGGTTATCTCCACGTTAATTTTGTTTTGTAATGAATTTTAATTAGAATGATATTCCAAACAATCGAGTAATTTTTTTAAGTCTTCAGATTTGTTTGGGTACCCCAGTTTTTCATAAGAAAAAATAAGATTTCGAAGCTGTCTTTTCAGAATTTCGATATTAGAACAGCTCTCATAAAACATTGATTTAGGTTCCAATTTAAGTTGTTTTAGAAAAGTATCTATTTCTCTTTTACTAAAAACAACACCTTTACTGAATGGGTTAATGTAAAATAAGATGGATTCTTCTGTATCGTCTGCCGAAGAATATTCATCTTTATAAGCTAAAATGAAGTGTTCGGGCAAATTAACACCATAAATAGGAATATTTAATCCTTGTGCAATAATTGAATATAATATACTAAGCAACAAAGGATTACCTCTTTTGCTTTCAATTACATTATTAATATATGAATTTTGAGGAGCATGATAGTTAGTTGTATTACCAGTAAAACCATGTACTTCAAATAAAATATGATTGATAACCCTTACTTTTTCGTATGCCGTTAAGTTCTGATTAAGTTCTAACCATACATCCTTTTTTATCAACTCAATTTGTTGCCTTATTCTGATTTCGTCTAAGTCAGGATATTGATATCGTGCAATTAACAAAGTTCCTGCAAGTAAATCAAGTCCACCAGCATTGGCCCAATGACTTAATTCTTCTTTCACTAAACTAAATTGAATAGTTTGAATAACGTCTTCAATTTTTGTTTGAAGCTGGTTATTAAAAGTATTTTCCCAAACATTTTCCAATGCAGGAATTGCCTCACTTCCAAGGGAAAGTAATTTTGAACGAATTGCTTCAAAAACCTCTTCGTCAGGGTCTTCGAGTAAAGCAATAAGAGATTTTAATTCTTTTTCTTCCAATGTTATTTAGTTAGTCTTTCTAAAACCGTACGAATTAAAAGGTCCATAGT
The DNA here is from genome assembly GCA_027490225.1 of Bacteroidota bacterium. GTDB lineage: Bacteria > Bacteroidota > Bacteroidia > M30B66 > M30B66 > JAIXYK01. The sequence continues at coordinate 6,830 of JAIXYK010000047.1, forward strand.
TGGCTTGTAGTTTTTGCTATATTCTAAATTGGCTCTATTTGCAATAATGGCGCAGGCTGTACAGGCTTTATGGCCCAATAGTCTAGATAAACCATACAATGCAGAAGTTTCCATTTCAAAATTAGTAATATTTAAATTATTGTAAGCAAAATTCATCATTCGTTCATTCAAATCTGGCACAGCAGGCGTAAGTCTCAATGTTCTACCTTGTGGGCCATAGAACCCTGATGCTGTTGCAGTAATTCCAGTAAAAAACCCTTTGCTCAATATTTCAAATAATTTTTCATCTGATTTAACAAGATATGGTTTGTTAAGTTCGTTAGGTAGATTAAGCGCAATATTAATTTGATCTAGCAATACTCTTTCTTCTGAGTTTTCTTCAAATTTATAGAAGTGCATCAACCCATCGAAACCTAAGCCAAAAGAACTAACTACTATACTATCTACTGGAATGTCTCTCATTAAAGTACCTGAAGTGCCAATTCTAATAATGTTTAAAGAAGTGTGTTCGGTTTTGATAGTTCGTGTTTTCAAATCTATATTCACCAATGCATCTAACTCATTTACAACTATATCGATATTATCAGTTCCAATTCCAGTCGAAAGCGCTGTAATTCTTTTCCCATTAAAAATTCCTGTATGCGTTACAAATTCTCTATTTTGAACTTTGCATTCTATAGCATCAAAATAAGCAGAAATCGCTTCTACCCTGCCTTGGTCGCCAACTACAATTACCGTATCGGCCAATTGTTCAGGTTGTAATTTTAAATGGTAAACACTTCCATCAGCATTTAATACTAATTCAGAACTAGCAATAGGCTTTGACATGACAATTGGTTAAATTTGCAGTAAATTCCAAAGTAAACAAAGAAGATGAACACATCCAAGAAAATCATACTCGTACCAACAGACTTTTCTGAACAAAGTAAAATTGCGTTGCAACATGCCATAGATATTGCTAAAAAAACAGGCGGAGAAGTCCATCTATTGCATGTTATGGAAGAATCTGGCATCTTAGATAATTTATTTTCAAGTGATGATAATGACCAGAAAGACCAGGAATTGTGGGAGAAATTAACAATGTTGACCAATGAGTTTGATCCAAATAGCAAAAATGTAACAACAACTTTACTCGCGAAAGGAAAAACAGAAGAAGAAATTGTGAAGGTTTCAGAACTTATAGGAGCCAACTTAATTGTTATGGGAACTTCAGGAACAGAAACGTTTGCAAAAAGATTTGTTGGTTCCAACGCCTTTAAAGTAATAAGAGAATCAAGAATTCCAGTAATAACTCTAAGAGGTGTGCCTAAAAGAGTAAACTACGAAACTATAGTATTGCCTTTAGATTTAACCAAAGAAACAAGAGAAAAAGTTAGCAAAGCCATCAACTTAGCTAGAAAATTCGATGCGGAAATTAAAGTAGTTTCTATTCTCCTTAACGATGATGAAGATGTGAAAATCAGACTCAAGACACTATTAAATCAAGTTACATCATTTATTGCAGATGCGGGAATAAAATGCACTTCTGATTTTAAAATTGCTGAAAATGAGGAGCTTGGCGAAGAAGTTGTTAAATTTGCAACTGAGGTTAATGCTGATTTAATTATGATAATGACACAACAAGAAACAAATTTTAAGGAAAGATTTATAGGCTCTGCTGCACAAGAAATTATTAATAATGCAGCTATACCAGTTTGCAGTGTAATACCAACTGTAAAGAAAGATTTAACCGTTTTCCATCCTTATTAATTCAATTAAAACAATTCTTTTTTAAAAATTTGAATGTTTTATTTCAAATTTTGGTTAAGTTTGACAATTGAGAAAAAAACCAATAGGTTTGTGAGGAAGCTTTTTTAACTTTAAACTTTTGCTATATGTGGACTTTAGGTATTAAAAAAATTCTTATCCCAACTGATTTTTCAGAAACTGCTAATAAAGCCATGGAACATGCTGTGACTATGGCAAAATTATTAGATTCTGAAATTACTCTATTGCATGTAGTTTCAACTTTTGCTTTTAGAGTTAATCTTCCGGAAGCGGAAGTGGATGAAGCTCAAAACGCTAGGCTTTCAACTGCAATTGGTTCCAAACTGAATCAGCTTGCAGAAGAAATAAGAAATAAGGAAGGAGTGAAAGTAAATACGCTAATTAGTACCGGTAGAATTAGAGAAGAAGTTGTACGCATTGCTGATGAGATAGATGCGGATATTATAATTATTGGCACGCATGGAGTTTCTGGACTGCGAGAATTTTTTATGGGGAGCAATGCTTTTAGAATTGTTTCAGATGCAAGCTGCCCTGTTCTTTCGGTGCAAACAAGTGATAAAAAAGCTACATTTAAAAATTTAGTAGTTCCGATAGATAATTCTTTTCATTCAAGAGAAAAATTAGGAATTTCTATAAGAATTGCAAAAACTTATGGAGCGGTGCTTCACATTGCAGGCTTAAGGTCTCACGACCATAATGATGAAGACCTGAATGCTAAGTTCAGAATGAAAATGAAGCAAGTAGAAGACTTCTTAAAAGAAAAAGAAGTTGACTATACCATGAAAACATTGTTTTGTACCAACATTGCAAAGCAAACTATGGATTATGCTAAAGAAAAAGGTGCTGATTTAATTGTTATTATGAATGAACAAGAAATTAATGATACTGGTTTCTTTCTTGGCCCATATGCGCAACAAGTGGTAAATCATTCACCAATTCCTGTTTTAAGTATTAGACCAACCACAGGAAATATTAACGCTGTTTTACCTTACTAGATTGAACGATTTTAGTGGAGTTTCGCTAAGAAGCCTTTTTTTACAACACGTAGCTCAAACTTCACCATTTCCACCTGCACTGGAAGTTTCAAATGCTGAGGGTATTTACATTACCGATGTATATGGAAAAAAATACATCGATTTTATTTCCGGAATTTCGGTTTGTAATGTTGGGCACAGGCATCCAAAAGTTGTTGAAGCCATTAAAGAGCAAGCAGATAAGTATTTGCATGTAATGGTATATGGTGAATTTGTACAAGGGCCACAAGTGAAATTGGCTCAAAAAATTGCCAGCATTTTACCTCAACCACTAGAATCGGTATATTTTGTAAACTCTGGAGCCGAAGCCTGCGAAGGGGCTCTTAAACTTGCAAAAAGAGTAACTGGCAGAGCAGAAATTTGTTGTTTCGAAAATTCTTATCACGGAAGTACGCATGGAGCACTTAGCGTGATGGGTAATGAAACCTTTAAACAGGCTTACAGACCATTATTACCAGGCGTTAAGGTATTGCCATTTAATGAATCTATTGCATTAGAGCATATCACAGAAAAAACTGCTTGCGTTATCTTAGAAACTTTCCAAGGCGAAGCAGGTTTAAGAATTCCCGATTTTGATTGGTTAAGAGCCATCAGAAAAAAATGCACTGAAGTCGGTGCTTTGCTTATTTTAGATGAAATCCAAACGGGTTTTGGAAGAACGGGAGCTTGCTTTGCTTTCAGACATGCAGGAATTGTCCCTGATATATTATTGATAGCCAAAGGTATGGGTGGAGGAATTCCGATTGGAGCATTTGTAGCTTCAAAAGAACACATGAGTACTTTCACCAACAACCCAATTCTTGGACATCTAACAACATTTGGTGGCAATGCTTTGGCTTGCGCTGCTTCGTTGGCTACCTTAGAAACCATTTTAGAAGAAGGCTTAATAGAAAGTGTACCTGCAAAAGAAACGTTAATCAGAGATTTATTAGTGCATTCTAAAATAACTGAAATTAAAGGCAAAGGGCTTTTACTGGCTGCCTGTTTTGATTCAAATGAAATAGCTCTTAAAGTAATGAATGCGTGTTATTCAAAAGGATTGATTACCGATTGGTTTTTGTTCTGCGATAACGCATTAAGAATTGCTCCTCCTCTTACAATTACTCATAGAGAAATTGTAGAAGCTTGTATGATTTTTTTAGAAGCGATAAATAGTTTGGAATAAACTTACTCTAACAAGCCTCTGCCCGCTTTTTGAATCTTATTCTCTCTCTTGTAATCTATTACCAACTTATCTAAAATTCCATTGATAAATGTTTTGCTTTGAGGACTGCTGTAGTCTTTAGAAAGTTCAATGTATTCATCGAGTGTAACTTTTACAGGAATTGAAGGGAAAGTAATTAACTCGCAAATTGCCATCTTCATTAAGATGATATCCATTTTAGCTACACGCTCTATCTCCCAGTTTTGGGCTCTTTTAGAAATCTCAACCTCATATTCCGCACTATTAAGTATTGTTTGTCGAAATAGTTTTCCTGCAAATTCCCTGTCTTCTTCAGCTTCTTTATGCAATGGTTGCAGTTTAAAGCTAGGTTCACCGGGAGCTGCCTCTTTTACCCCTTTTATAGTTTTAAGAATACCTGCCTGCATAACTTCAATGTCATCCATCCAGTATAAACTTCGCTCTTCAAACACTTGTCTTATAGATTCTGAAGGGAAAATAATATTTTCATATATTTCAAAAAGAATCTCTTTGTCTTCTTTAAATCCAGCATTACTATCCAAATAGGCTCTAAATAATGGCATTTCCATTATTTGGTAGTACAGCTTTTTAATTAAATCCCCTTCACTGTTCCAATTGATTTTAAGTTTCTCAGTATTTCTAAATAACTCTTGATTTTCTTCTATCTTTTGAATTATTGCGTTGTTTACAAAATTCAATTTTGGATTTAAATCCTCTTCGGTTGGAAGTCTCTTAAGTTTTCTTTCTTCATTTAGATTGTGAGCAAAATCTTTTATTTCGGGCAATATGGTTAAGTAATATAGATATACTTCGTATACCTTATCAATACTGTGAAAAAGCTCCTTCTCTCCACTTGCAACAATTTTACTATCAGATTGAAAGAAAGCATACAATGCCTTCATAACTTTTTCGCGAATATGCCTTCTATTTAACATCTATTTTTAAAATCAATACGGTAATTTAATTCTTCCAATCTCTTCAATTCTTCGCTCTGCTGTTGTTTTTGCAGCTTGAATTGTTGTTATTTTTTCTTCTTTAGCCATTTTAAAAACAGACAATGCTGCATCGTAAATATGCTCAGTTTTTCTCATTGCCCTGTCTCTGTTATATCCTTCTAATTCAATAGATACATTTATAAGACCTCCTGCATTAATTAGAAAATCAGGTGCATATAAAATGCCTTTTTCTGCACAAAGTAGTCCGTGAATTTCTTCATCTGCTAACTGGTTATTTGCAGCCCCCGCAATAATAGTGCACCTCAATTTGGATAATGAATCATTGTTTACAGTCGCGCCAAGCGCACAAGGAGCATAAATATCTATGTCTAAATCAAACATTGTAAGTGCATCAACAACGGTAACTTTATGTTTACTAGTTACAAGTTTTACATTGTCAGCATTGATATCGAAAATGTAAACTATTGCCTCTTCTTTTATAAGATAATCTACCAAAGTTTGTCCAACCTTGCCAACTCCTTGCACTAATATCTTTTTCCCTTTTAAATCATCTTTTCCATAAACTTCTTTAGCAGAAGCTTTCATTCCAAGATAAACGCCATAAGCAGTAACAGGAGAAGGATCTCCACCTCCGCCAAAAGATTCTGGTAAACCTGTGCAATGTTTTGTTTCCAAAGAAATATATTCCATGTCTTTGGTCCCAATATTTACATCCTCTGCAGTAATATAGCGTCCTGCTAGACCATTCACAAACTTCCCAAAACGACGCATTAAAGCTTCTGATTTCTGAGTTTTTGCATCTCCGATAATTACCGCTTTACCACCGCCTAAATTTAAACCTGTAATTGCAGCTTTATATGTCATTCCTCTGGAGAGTCTCAATACATCTGTTAGAGCTTCACTTTCGCTGGCATAATTCCACATGCGCGTTCCTCCTAAGGCAGGACCTAAATATGTATTATGAATTGCAACAATTGCCTTTAATCCTGTTGCTTTGTCATAGAAATGAACAACTTGCTCATGTCCTCCTGTTTGCATATTCTCAATAACAGCACTAATATTTAAATTGCTGGTTTCTTTTAATGTGGTAGTCGCCATAACGATGGTTTTTAAAATTATCAATTTGAGTTAAGCCACAGAAAAGTAATACTTTCGTTGCCGCAAAAGTACCGCAATTCCTTAGCGGGATGCAAAAATAGGTGAATTTTTATTTTAAGCAACAAGACCACACCACGATTATTAATGAAATCTCTTAAAAAACTAGGTCCTTATTTCATAAAATATAAAAAGAGGCTCATTTTGGGCACTTTTTTTATCACAATCTCAAATGTGTTTGCAATTTATCCTGCAGAAATTTTAAGAAAAGGGATTGATTTGGTGAGTGAATCACTAAAAACATATCAATTAAACAAGGGAACTCCGCTTGCTGCAGCCATAGAAAGTGAAGTTTATAAAACATTATTAGTATTTGGACTAATAGTTATTGCCACTGCTTTATTGAAAGGCGTTTTTATGTTTTTTATGAGGCAAACAATTATAGTGATGTCGCGATTAATAGAATTTGATTTAAAAAACGATATCTATAAGCATTATCAGGAATTGGATGTTGCTTTTTACAAAAGAAATAAAACTGGAGATTTAATGGCTAGAATCTCTGAAGATGTAAGCCAGGTAAGAATGTATGTTGGCCCAGCAATAATGTATGCCATTAGCACCTTGACCTTATTTGCTCTAATAACTGTAAAAATGCTAAGTATACATGTTATGCTTACCGTATATGTATTGCTTCCGCTACCACTTTTAGCTATCCTTATTTATTTGATTAATAGTAAAGTCATAAAAAAAAGCGAGGCTGTTCAACAACAATTGTCTACAATATCATCTGTTGTTCAAGAGTTTTTTTCTGGTATAAGAGTAATCAAAGCTTATAACAGAGCTGAATACGCCAATCATAAATTTAGTTCTGAAGCTGGAGAATATCAAAAACGTAACATTGATTTGATAAAAGTAAATGCATTGTTTTTCCCAATGATTGTGCTTTTAATTGGTTTGAGCACACTAATAACCATCTATTTTGGAGGGCTAAAGGTATTTGACAATAGTATTACAACAGGAACCATAGCAGAGTTCATAATGTATGTGAATATGCTTACTTGGCCAGTAGCTTCCATTGGTTGGGTTACATCTATTGTGCAAAGAGCTGCGGCATCGCAAACGCGCATCAATGAATTCTTAGATCAGGTTCCCAGCATTGTAAATAATAATGATGTTCAAACACCAATCAAAGGAGATGTAGTTTTTGAAAACGTTTCTTTTCATTATCCTGATGCCAAAATTGAAGCCATTAAAAATGTAAGTTTTCACATTCCCGTTGGAAAATCATTAGCGATTGTTGGAAGAACCGGTTCAGGAAAATCTAGCCTTGCTGCATTACTTGCACGAATGTATGATTGTACATCAGGCACTATAAAAATTGATGGCATAAATATTCAACAAGTTAACTTAAATAGCCTTAGAAGTAGCATTGGTTATGTTCCTCAGGAAGTTTTTCTATTTTCAGATACGATTGCCAATAACATTTCTTTTGGTTTAAAAGATGGATATACTGAAAATGAGAAATCAGAAAAAATAATCCAAGCTGCCAAAGATGCGGCAGTTTATGATAACATTATTGATTTTCCGGAAGGCTTTGAAACCAAAATTGGAGAACGTGGCATTACCCTTTCAGGCGGTCAAAAGCAACGCGTCTCAATTGCCAGAGCCATCATTAGAAAACCAGAAATATTGATATTCGATGATTGCCTCAGCGCTGTAGATACTGAAACAGAAGAAAAGATTCTAAAAAGCCTGACCCAAATAATGAAAGGGCGAACTACTATCATTATTGCACACAGAATTTCTTCTATCAAAGATTGCGATGCTATTTTAGTGCTTGATAATGGTGAAGTGTCAGAATATGGAACACACAATGAATTAATGGAAAAAGAAGGCGCATATTATTTATTGCACCAACAGCAGTTGTTAGAAGAGGAGCGCATTTCTTAAATAAAAAAAGGCCTTCTGTTTCCAGAAAGCCTTTTTTAGATTTTATTTTAAATGATTTTAAGGTAAAAGCCCCAAAGCAACTTGAATAGAATCGAGCGATACAGGATTTAAATCTAAAGATTGATTGTGGTTATTAACTATCGTAGCATTTTCATCGGCAAAGTAATATTGCTGATTGATTTCTGAAATGGCTACAAAATGAACCGGTAGCCCAATTGGTAAAGTATAACTTCCTCCGGGAGAAAATTGGTTATTGCTTGCATCATAACTCCAAAATCTAGATGCTGCGTTTAATCCATTGTAAGAAACAATCACCAAGCAATTTTCAGCATTAAACTGACTCGATACAGTAGCTTTAACTGCGGTTTGTGGATTTAAATTATTATAAAAATAATCACAATTTAACCATCCTAAAGTAGTACTAGAAAAATCGTAAGCAAAACCACCTTGAGTAGAGGAACTGTCGAGTTGAACAACATTTACTTGCACACCTTGGGCAAGATTCCAATCAGCATTTTGATTTATGGCAGCAGCAGTAAATACTTGCATTTGAGGTGAAGGTATATTACCTGCCGGCATTTTTACATTTAAAGCTTTCCCTGGAGCTAGTTTCAATTTTACACCAGAAATATTTTGCGCCTCAACATAAATCTCTCCTCCTGAAACCAATTGAGCACCTCCACTTGTAGGTAAGATGTTGCTCATAATCATATCTTTTTTATTATAAAGTTCTAATAAAAAGATACGAACGTCTCCTGAAACGGATTGATTGTCTTCCGTAACAAATGCATTTGCTGGAGCGGTAATTATTGTTCCTCTGTTTCCAGTAAATACTGTACCGTTGGAATGTCTGTAGGTTTGAGATTGAATTTGTTCTCCAAACCAATTAGGGAAAAGGCCTAATCTGGAAACTTTACCTAAATCATTAGGAATTGGCGTTATTTCTTTAGCCGGGGCTTCATCTTTCATGCAACCAACAAAAGTGGAAGCAATTACAAGAGAAGACAAGATGATGGTTGCTATTTTTTTCATTGTAATAATTTATTATGCAAACATAAAGAATACTGTTGATTTTTGCATGCTGAATGATAAATGTAAATTTAACTTAATAGTTATCTACAATCCCAACAATACCTCTTCGCCTTTTTTACCATTAAACAACATGCGTTTTGGGTTTTCAATTAGTTCTTTAACTGTATAAAGAAAACCGACCGATTCGCGACCGTCAATTATTCTGTGGTCATAACTTAAAGCTACATACATAATTGGTCTGATTTCAACTTTACCATTTACAGCCATTGGTCTTTCCACAATATTGTGCATGCCTAAAATGGCACTTTGCGGAGGATTAATGATTGGCGTGCTAAGCATAGAACCAAAAACTCCACCATTGGTAATAGTAAAAGTTCCTCCAGTCATCTCATCAACAGATATTTTACCATCACGCGCTTTAACTGCTAATGTTGCAATACTTTTTTCAATTTCAGCCAAGCTCATGTTTTCAGCATTTCTAATAACAGGAACCATTAACCCTTTTGGCGCACTTACGGCAATTCCTACGTCGCAGTAATTGTGCGTTACTATTTCTTCTCCATCAATCATCGCATTTACTGCTGGGTATTTTTGAAGAGCTATGGTAACAGCTTTAGTAAAAAAGCTCATAAAGCCTAAACCAATGTTATGTGCTTCTTTGAATTTATCTTTATAATCTTTACGCAACTGCATTACATTGCTCATATCCACTTCGTTAAACGTGGTAAGCATTGCAGTTTCATTTTTTACACTTACCAAGCGTTGGCTTAGCTTACGTCTAAGAGAAGTCATTTTTTCTCTTTTCTGCTCTCTTGAATTTCCTGTAGCTTTTTTATCACCAAAACCATTTGCCAATAAAGAAAGCACATCTCCTTTGGTAATTCTACCATTAGGTCCAGAGCCAACCAAGTCGTTTGATTTTATGCCATTCTCACTCATAATTTTCGCAGCGGCAGGAGACGGAACACCAGCGGCGTAGTTCGCAGGAGATGCAACTGGAGCGGGAGATGCAACAGTTTTTGGCGTAGCAGCCGGTACCGCTTCCTTTTTAACTTCTACTGCAGGCGCTGCTGCTTTTGGAACTTCTGCTCCGGCAAAACTAGTATCAATAGTTGCAACCACATCACCTACATTCACTTTTTGGCCAGCCGTTGCTTTAATACTTAGTTTACCTCCTTGGTCGGCATTTATAGTAAGTGTGGCCTTATCAGAATCAATTTCACATAATTCTTCATCTTTCGAAACGATGTCTCCATCTTTTTTTAACCAATTGGCAATTTCAACTTCTGTAATAGATTCGCCTGGTGAAGGCACTTTCAATTCAAGCAACATACTTTTTATTTTGTGTGGTAAAATTAATTTTTATTCCTTTTTACAAGTAAATCTGTTTTATCGTTAAGATGCAAATACTTGTTCAATTATTTTTTTCTGTTCAATGGCATGTCGTTTTGAACTTCCAGTAGCAGGACTTCCACTTGCAGAGCGTGAAACTAATTCAAAATTTACATTTCGTTGGGTACGTAAAAGGTAACTCCAAGCACCCATATTTTCTGGTTCCTCTTGTGCCCAAATGATTGATTTTGCTTTATTATACTTTTTAATTACTGCATCAAATTGTGCTTGTGGAAAAGGATATAATTGTTCAATTCTTACCAATGCAGTTGTTGAGTTAGCACTTGCTTCTTTTTGTTCCAATAAATCATAATACAATTTACCTGAACAAAAAACTACTTTGTTAATTTTCTTGGCATCAGCAGTGGAATCATCAATAAGTTCTTGAAAATTACCTTTATTAAATTCACTCAAGCTACTTACACATTTTGGATGGCGCAATAAACTCTTTGGTGTGAAAACTATTAAAGGTTTTCTAAATGCCGCTTTTACCTGCCTTCTAAGCAAATGGTACATATTTGCAGGTGTTGTAGCATTTGCAATAATCATATTGTGTTCTGCACACAAAACCAAAAATCTTTCAAGTCTTGCAGAACTATGCTCTGCACCTTGCCCTTCATAACCATGCGGAAGTAACATTACCAAACCACTCATAGTGCGCCATTTGTCCTCTGCGGAGCAAATAAACTGATCAATAACTATTTGAGCGCCATTGAAAAAGTCACCAAACTGGGCTTCCCAAACAGTTAAACCATTTGGTTGTACAAGTGAATATCCATAATCAAAACCCAAAACCGCATATTCGCTTAGTAATGAATTATATACCTGAAATTTACCTTGCTTTTTATTTAAGTTTGATAGAGGAATATATTCTTCTTCCGAATCTTCAATTTTCAAAACGGCATGGCGGTGCGAAAAAGTACCTCTTTCTACATCTTGCCCCGAGAAACGAACATCATGACCTTCATGAAGCAGGCTACCATAAGCCAGTAATTCTGCAATTCCCCAATCTAATCGGTCAGATTTTTCAATCATTTCTTTCCGGTCGAGCATTAACTTCTCCATTTTTTTGAAGAACTGTTTACCTTCAGGAATGGTGTAGATTACCTTGGCAATATCTTTTAAAGTTTTTAAGGCTACGCCAGTTTCTTGTGAAGCAATAAAATCTTGTGGTTTAGATGGTCTAATTGATTTCCATCTTTCGTCCATAAAATTATTGATAACTGTTCTATCGCGCTTGCGAGCTTCATCTAATGCTTTTTGCAAATCATCTTTTAGAATTGTATCGAATTTTTCTGCAAGTGCATTATCAATATTGCCTTCTTGTAATAGTCTTTCTAAATAAATTTTTCGAGGGTTATCGTGTTTTGCAATTGCTTTATATAAAATTGGCTGTGTAAAACGAGGTTCATCGCCTTCATTGTGTCCATATTTTCTGTATCCTAACAAATCAATAAAAACGTCGCCATGAAACTTTTGACGGAATTCCATTGCTAATTGCACAGCATAAACAACAGACTCAACATCATCTGCATTTACGTGAAAAACGGGACTTAATGTAACTTTTCCTACATCTGTGCAATAGATGGAAGAGCGTGCATCCAAATAATTGGTGGTAAAACCAACCTGATTATTTACTACAATGTGAATGGTTCCACCTGTTTTGTAACCATCAAGCTTAGCCATTTGAACCAATTCATATACAACACCTTGACCAGCAATGGCAGCGTCTCCATGAATTAAAATAGAAGCAATTTTTTTATAATCATTATCATGTTCTACATCTGCAAAAGCTCTGGTAATACCTTGTACAACCGGCCCAACAGCTTCTAAATGAGAAGGATTAGGAGAAAGTGTTAATTTAACATCTTGTTCCTTTCTGGTCTTTACTTTTGTAGAATATCCTAAGTGATATTTCACATCACCAGAGAAATCACCTTCATCGTCATATTCTTTTCCTTCAAACTCAGTAAAAATGCTCCTTGTATCTTTCCTGAAAATATTTGAAAGTACGTTTAATCGTCCGCGGTGAGCCATTCCCATTACATACTCTCGTATTCCAAGATCTGCCCCAGTTTCAATTACATGGTCTAAAGCAGGAATTAAAGCTTCACAACCTTCGAGGGAGAATCTTTTTTGTCCAACAAATTTCTTATCTAAGAAACTCTCAAATCCAACAGCATCATTTAATTTCTGAAAAATTTGTTGTTTTTCATCTTTACCATAATTTGGTTTCCCTTTGCTGCCTTCGAGTTTCTTTTGAATCCATTCTACTACCTCTTGGTTGCGAATGTACATATATTCAACACCTAAACTTTGACAATAAGTTTCTTGTAAATGTTGAACAATGGTTTGCAAAGATGCGGGGCCTATCCCTATTAAAGTACCAGCCTGGAAAACAGTATTGATATCGTTGGCATCTAAACCAAAATTAACAATCTCTAAGGTCGGCGTATATTGTCTTCTTTCTCTTACGGGATTCGTTTTAGTAAATAAATGTCCTCGAGAACGATAGCCATTAATTAAATTTATAACTTTAAATTCCTTGCTTACATTTTCCGGAATTTCACCAACGCCAAGGCCTGGTTTATTGGGATAATTTTGAGTTGCGAAAGCTACGCCTTCGAAAAACTTTCCCCATGTCTCATCGACAGAAGCTGGATTTTGAAGATAATTGGTATATAAATCGTCGAGTACTGCGGGATCTGCATTAGACAAATAAGAAAACTGATCCATTAATTATTTTTTAATTTAAGAATTGCAAATTTAGGAATTGCGACGACTTAGCAACATTTTAATTAGAAAATGAATTTCAAAAACAAAATAGTGGCATCTGTGTTTTTTAAACTTACATTTGTATTCTTAAAAAAACGATTATTATGTACCCAGAACAAATTGTTACCCCAATGCGCGCAGAGCTAACAACTGCTGGTTTTGAGGAACTTAAAACAGCCGCACAGGTAGACGCCACATTAACTTCAAAAGAAGGAACTATTTTAGTAGTTGTAAATTCGGTATGTGGTTGCGCTGCAGGAGCTGCAAGACCAGGAGTTAAATTAGCACTAGAAAATGAAGGTAATAAACCATCAAAACTAACCACAGTTTTTGCAGGTAACGACGCGGAAGCAACAGCACAGGCAAGAAAATACTTCGCACCATATCCACCTTCTTCGCCAGCAATGGCTTTGTTTAAAGATGGTAAATTAGTTCATTTTATAGAACGTCATCATATTGAAGGTCGTTCTCCACAAATGATAGCCGAAAACCTGAAAATGGCATTTGAGCAGTACTGCTAACACTGTAAACATTCAATTTATTAAAAGCCTCAGTTAATCTGGGGCTTTTTTATTTAATTACTTTTATTTGATTAATTATAAATAAATATATTTGGAAAGCTTATTAATGATGGAATTATCAATAGAAGAAATATTACATTATAACAGTAACAGAAATATTGCGCTGTCATCATTTTTTGTTGCCTTTGGAATTATTTTCTTCGTCCTTTTTTTTGCATATAAAATAAAAAGGGAGAATTTATTCTTTTCCGTGTTTTGTTTCTCAATTAGCATACTCTTTTTAAGTCTTAATTTAAATGTAAATCGCACAGTAATCATTATAGATTTGATATTTTCATTAGAATTAATTTCGCTTTTACTAGCTAAAATACTACTTGAAAAAAACAAAATATTACTCCCATTATTTGCAATAGGTATTATGTTAATTTTTGCACCTTTTTTTTTAGAAAAAAATGATGGTGATATCAACTTAATTTCGTGGCTATTAATTGTTCCGCTATTTTTATATAGTGTTATTGGCTGTTTTTACACAGCTTACAAAGGTTATTCAAGAAAAAAAGAAAATACAATTGCAATCGTTTGGACATCAATTGGGTCTATTTCTTTATTTATTGTTTCTATCATAACAAAAAGCCACATATTAGAATTGTTTTTCCTAGGCCTCGGAGCGATAATATTTCCATTAACGTTGTTAATTTTATTAGGAAAAAGAATTCTGGATAATCACAATATTCTGAAGCATCAATTGATTGAAGTAGAAAATGAACAACTCATTAAAATAGAAAACTTAGCAATAGAAAATTTAAAAAAAGAAAAAGAAAAGCAACAAATTCTAGAGAATCAAAATAAAGTTTTGGAAGAGAATGTAATAGCCAGAACTATAGAATTAGTAAATGAGAAACAGATTGTTGAGGAAAAAAACCGTGAAATTTTAGACAGTATTTTTTATGCAAAGCGCATTCAAGCCACAATACTTCCACCTTTAGTTAAAGTGAAGGAACACTTTAAAGATTCATTTGTATTGTATCTGCCCAAAGATATAGTTGCAGGCGATTTTTATTGGATGGAGGTTTTAGAAGATTCGGATACAATATTTTTTGCTGTTTGCGATTGCACCGGACATGGAGTACCAGGTGCGTTTGTTTCTGTAATATGCAGCAATGCTTTAAATAAAACTGTGCGTGAATTTGGAATCAGAAATCCATCTGAAATTTTAGATAAAGTTTCAGAGATTGTAAGCTTTGATTTATCTTTAAATAATGAAGATGATGATGAAATCATGGATGGAATGGACATTTCATTTTGTGCCCTAAATTTCAAAACAAACTTCTTGCAATGGTCAGGGGCAAATAATCCTTTTTGGTTAATTAAAAAATCTGGAGAATTAATTGAGATTAAAGCTGATAAACAGCCAATCGGAAAATCACATAGTAGCAAGAAATTCACAAATCATGAAATGCAACTTGAAATTGGAGATGCATTTTACTTATTAAGTGATGGATATGCAGATCAGTTTGGAGGAAAAGATGAATTAAAATTTCAAAGAAGTAAATTGAAGCAATTATTAATTGAAAATCACCACCAACCTTTAAATGAGCAAGGAAATGTGCTATTGAAAACAATACTAGATTGGAAGGGTAATTCAGAACAAACAGATGATATTTGTGTAGTTGGTATACGTATTTGAACCTGTTAATTTTTTAAGTTTATTCTTTAGAAAATCTTCTACTAAAGATTTCTGAGCCATCAACTATTTTCCTCAATACATCAAAATATAAGGTGATGGTCAAGAATAAAGACATTATCCAAATAACAAATACATTCACCCAATAGGTTGGATACAATTTACCAAAAACCCTTTTAGTTGGTGAAAACAAATGTGCCCTAACAAATGATTTATATTCTGCATCACGATATATAGGTTTTACGTTTGAATAAATTCTATTATCTTCTACATATACATTTTCAGCCAAAGGGTCCTTTTCTGAAACATAATCATACAATTTATTATTAAATGAAGATTCTTTTAACGAATTAAATAACTTAAGATTTTCCTGATTTAACTGGAACTTTTCTAAAATCTTATCCTTTTTAATTTCTTCTGAATTATAGATTTCAATATAATAAGTCTTTATTAATTCGAGATATATCCTAAGTTCTTTGATGATTTCATTACTCAAGATACCTTGTTTTAATTCTTCGAAAAACTTAAACTTTAAACCTGTTTCAATTTGAGACTTTTCAATTTCATTGCTAAGTAAGACAATACTATTAGGATCCAATTTACTTTTTGATTTCAAATTCTGCTCAGAATCTATCAAGGTTTCATTCATTTTGTTGTACCATGCCGTTTTTCTAAACTCGGCATTAGACATTGTTTTATCTGAATTATAAATTATTTTTTCGTAATCATTTTCAGTAAACTGATTTACAACAATAGCCTCAAAAGCCCAGCGAGAAGCCATTAAATCGCCTGTTAAAGGAACCCTGCTCTTACCAGACAACAGAGGATTTAATTCATCAAATTTTACAATAACACCACTTAATATTAATTGTGGGATTAATAAAATTGGTATTAAAATATAAATGGTAACAACTGAGTTAAAAGAAGCAGAAATATTTAATCCCAGCATATTTGCAAAACATGATGTTGTAAAAAGCACAAACCAATAATCAGCATACATACCTTTAATCTCCAGCATATAATTCCCAATTAATACAAAAGATAACGACTGGATTGCAGAAATAAAGAAGAGCAAAATAATTTTTGATAACAAATAACTACCCTTACTCAAATTTAGATAAGATTCTCTTTTTAATATTTTCCGGTCTTTTATTATTTCTTCTGCACTCACCGTTAAACCTATAAACAAAGAAACCACAACACACATAAAAATATAACCGATAAAATTCCTATTTTCAGAAAAAACATATTTATTGTCGGTATAACTAAACTTTGTAAGGAAAGCTAAAATAAATGCTAATAGAGGGGCTTCTAAGAAGTTAATTACCAAATATTGCTTATTGCTTATTTTTGAGAGCACATCTCTTACTATAAAAACATTAAGTTGCTTTAGGAAACCTGGTTTTTTAAATTTAGACGAAATAGAATTTTTTGAAGGAGATTTATTATCAATTTTGGTTTCTTGGTTCTTTAGAAATATTTCATTCCATTCTTTTGATGAGTATTTTCTTTTAAGCGTGGGCGTTCCATCTTCATCTAATACTTTAGTTTCAATAATATTAAAGACTTGTTCTGGATTTACATTTCCGCACATTTTACACTCCGCATCTATTGCATTTATGTGATTAACAGCCGATTTAAAATAAACTAGCGACTCAACAGGGTTTCCATAATAAATTGGATAACCTCCTAAATCTAAAATTAATAGTTTATCAAACATTTTAAAAATCTCTGAAGAAGGCTGGTGAATAACCACAAAAACCAGTTTACCTTTAAGCGATAATTCCTTCAATAAATCCATTATATTTTCGGAATCTCTTGAAGATAACCCAGATGTGGGCTCATCTACAAAAAGTACAGTTGGTTCTCTAATTAACTCTAAAGCGATGTTTAGTCTTTTTCTTTGGCCTCCACTAATAGTGTTTTGCAGAGGGGTGCCAATTTTTAAATCTCGAATCTCAAATAAACCTAAGTCTTTCAGTAAACTATTTACCAATTCCGAAATTTGAGAATCACTGTAATCGGCGAAGCAGAGTTTAGTGTTATAAAAAAGATTTTGATAAACAGATAATTCTTCAATCAGTAAATCATCTTGAGAGATATATCCAATAAAACCTTCTAATTTTTGTTTTTCTTTATGCAAATCAAAACCATTAATCAGCACTTGTCCATCGCTAGGCTTATTATTTCCATTTAAAACGTTCAATAAAGTAGATTTACCAGCTCCACTTCCACCCATAATCGCTACCATTTTCCCACCTTCTTCTGCAAATGAAATTCCCCTTAATCCTTTTTTTCTATTTTTAAACCTGTAATTGATATTCTTAACTTCAAAAGAAAGGTCTTGACTTTGATTGTCTGAAATAAAATGACCAACTATTTCACTGTAATACAATGGTTTAAAATTCTTACTCCTCAAAGAAGCTCCTTGTGAGAAAATATGAATTCTTTTTCCTTCGAGTAACTGTCCGTTAAGAAACACTTCAGATTCACCTTTATATTTTATAATGAACATTCCAATGCTTCGTAATCGGAGAACATTTATTTTTTCATCATTAGTTTCGAAGAAATGCGCGTGCTCGACAGGATGATTGTTTGCCAAATTGCTAATAATCAACAACTCTGAAGGCTCTATAGGACTATTTTCCTCATTATTTAAAACAAAAGAAAGGCAATTTGCATACTCATTTTCAGGAATATTAAATTCTGATGAAACGGCTAATAAGAAATCAGCTTCAGATTCATTTAATTTACCATCAATATTGGTAATTTCAATCAAACGTAAAAGGGCTAATAATTTCTGCTTTTGATTTAATTCGCTATTAATCTCTCTGCAAATTTTTATTACTTTAACAGAACTAACAGCAGTTCGTTTCCTTAATTTTTCGCCTACTTCTTTTGTTTCGAAAGAGTTAAAATAATCTTGATAAATTTTAAGATAATCTTCAACTTGTTCTTTATTCAATTGCTGTTTTAAGAAAAACTCAACTGTTTTAATACTGCGATTACTTTCGGAATTACTACTTCCGATAAGTGCAAACAATTGCATTAATGCCTTTAGTATTTTCTCGCTCATAATTATTAAAAAAAAAGCAAGAGACGAAATATATCAACTCTTGCTTTTCTTGAAAATTTTAACTTGATTAATTTATAATCATTGTTCTTATTTCTGAAATTTTTGCAGACAATTCAGCTAGTTTATTCTTCTCTACCATTGTTTCATTATTCGTTTTTTGAAACTCCTCATTAAGTGCAGACATTTTTGCAATCAATGTCTTTAATTCAGCTTTATTGTCGTATTTCATTAAGAGTTCGGTAATACTCTTTAAGTGAAATCGCTGCTCATTTAAGATTTTATAAATATTCTCATATTTAACATTTTTTTCTACGTCTTTCATTACAGAGAATAGAATATTTTGGCTTTCTACCCAACCTCCTGTTAATATTTGAATTGCAATTAATTGTCGTTGATTGTTGCTCAAATAAGCATCTGTGGCTTCAAAAGCCTCATCCATTAATCTTGTAATGGTATCCTTATTTTCCCAATTGCTTTCCATACGTTTTCCTACTACTTTATCAAAACTTTCAGCAGTATTTAAGCTATTTGCAATATTTCGAGTGGTTTTAAAATACTTTGGTAATTCTTTAAATTGCTCATTTGTTGCAAGATAAGCTAGATCTACTCCGTAAACACCATAGTTTAAAGCTTTCTTACTAGATGTTATATATTTCGATTCATTTTCTAAAGAGTTTATTAATTTCTTATCGAAAGGTGCTTTTACTCTTGATAATTCATATATTGTTTCGAAAGGTGAAGGAATATTTGCTAAATAAACGTGAAATTTAAAGTCTACAACTTCATCAACAGGACCAGAGGAAGTGTCAACTTTAGCGGAAGTATCAATAGATGCAGACTCTGGCTTTTCTTCATTATTTCCTCCACATGAAGCAAAAACAAAAGTTGAAACAAGTAAAAAATAGACGTATTTTTTCATTTATTTATTATTTGGTGTATGAAATTAAGTTAAAAACAGTTTTTGTAAAAGTCATATAATCTTCTCCAGCTTCAAGCATGTCTTCATCAATATCTTGATAATACCAATTTACAACGACATTGCTTAAACCGGAGTCTTGAAGCTTATCAAGTTTTTTTAAGATATCTGCAATAATTTTGGCAGAACTAGTGTTGAAATAATCTAATTGAAAATTTAATACAGTAGAAATATTAGGAGAAACGCAGTAATTATCTAACCATTCTAAAAGAGGTTTATAAAAAGATACGCTATTTTCTGGGATAGACTTCCCTTTCAATTCAAAAATACCTGTTTTTGAATCAAAATCAATAAAAGGAGTTTTTACTAATTGTTCAGCGTTATATCTTTCTAACATTTAATGAATTGAGTTTCGTCGCAAATATAAAAATTAATGCTTTGAAACTGTCTAAGGTTTGATATTTTAAAGAGTATTTAATTAAACTGTCAAAATATTCTGAAAACGAAACAAAATGATTTTGGAAAAATTGATTTTGAAAAGTATCTAATCTAAAATAAACCTTTTGATTTACCTGTAAAAACGCACATTTTATACAAAAGTCTTGCAGCAACATTTGCGTCCCACTCTGTATCCCCTGGAGCAACTTCATTTAAATCAAAGCCAATAATTTCTCTTTTAGATTCTTGTACTGCTTTGATGAGATAAACGGCTTGGTGATATTCTAATCCTCCTGCAACAGGAGTTCCTGTATTAGGACAAAGTTTGGGGTCAAGTCCATCAATATCAAAACTGATATAAACATGTTTAGGAAGATGACTTACAATTCGATCTACCTGTGTTTTCCACGATTCACCTTCAAATTGCCCCTCTTTTAATTGATAATCAAAGAATGTTTGAATTCTACCTTTTGATTGCTTGATCAAATTTGCTTCAGCTTCACAAAAATCTCGAATGCCAACTTGAACTAACTTTGAAATCTGGGGAATTTTTAATGCATTAAACATAATTGAAGCATGAGAAAATTCAAACCCTTCATATGTATCTCTTAAATCGCAATGCGCGTCAATTTGCAGAATTCCAAAGTCATGATATTTTTTAGCCAAAGTTCGTAAATATCCAAGAGGTGTACTATGATCACCTCCAATAAGACCAACTATTTTGTTTTCTTGTAACAATTTAGAAGTATTATCTTCAACCCAATCATTTAATTTCTTGCTCGCAATGTCAATATCTTTATTTAACAGTGAGGGAATGTTTTCTGTTAATGAATCAATGTGCTGCTCTGCTATAGTTCTGGAATTATCACTCAACAATTTTATATGTTCATCTGCTTGCAACATATACAATCCTGATTTCCAAGCATTAGGAGCGTCAACATCATATAAATCAACTTGCTTACTGGCTTCTAAAATAGCTAACGGACCTTCAGCTGTTCCTGCAGAATAACTTACTGTAACTTCCCAAGGAACGGGTAATAATACAATATCCGATTCTTCTTCCGAAAATGGTAATCCAAATATGTTGCTTTCAATTAAGCCAACTCCATTGGGATCGAATGCATTAATTTTTTCTTCTTTAGTCATTTTTCTTAAATCTCGCTTTCAAAAAGTATTAAAGAAATTTTACATAAAACTCTTTTAATCTTAATTCTGCGAAATTAAGCCACATATTTAGTTTTACAAATAACTAAATTTTGAAATCAATCATAAAAATTTAATTAATTTTCAATAACTAAGCGTCGGAAAGTACTACCATTTCTGTGTTGTATTCGCACGAAATAAATACCTGAGGCAAAATCAGAAACGTTAATATTATCAATGTATGATACCGAATGAAAAATAAGCTGCCCAGCCATTGAAATTATTGATAATTCTTCAATTGCAAAAGGAGCATTTAAAATACTAATACTATTATTGGCAGGTATAGGAGAGATAACAAACGCTGAGGAAGAATCATACAAATCGCCGATTGAAGTTACGTTTTGATACAGTATTTCTGACCTCCGTTTACAACCTTTATCGTTTTCAACTTCTACTTGATACTCTCCTGTTTGTGTCGGTGCATAAGTTTGAAAAGTTGCGCCTGGTATTGCTATTCCGTTAAAAAGCCATTGGTAAGATATTGAAGAACTCGATTGAAGAACTCCAACACTAAGTTGAGTTATTTGAGGAACTGAAGGTAAATCATTAACTTCTATGGTAATAGTTGAGCTAGCTAAGCAACCTGATGTAGACAAACCTTCTACAGTATAGGTAGTTGTTGTTGGCGGGCCTGCTTGAATTGAAGAGCCTGTAGTTGAAGAAATTGCAACAATTGGCGACCACTCATATGTATCTGCTCCTGTTGCTGTTAGCGTTACAGCTTCTCCTTTGCAAACTTCACTATCAGTAGAAGAAACCTCGATTATTGGTGTAGGAGCTACTGTAATAAAATTGGTTTTAACTTCAGTGTCTTGGCCAATTGAATTGGTAGCCACCAGCGTTACGGAATAGGTTCCCGGTTGGGAGTAAGTTATTGATGGATTAGTTGAGTTTGAAACAGCTGGGGTTCCTCCTTGGAAAGTCCATGAGAACCCTGTTGGTAAATTGCCGCTCAAATTTGTAAAAAGAACTTGTTCTCCTGCGCAAATAGTATTGTTACCTTGGATTGAAAAATCTGCAATAGCAGGTGCTCCAACTATTGTTCCTGTAATGTTGATATTATCCAAATACAGATTATTTCCATAATTGTTATAACCTTCAAACTTTATTCTAACACCAGAATTTCCAGCAAAAGCTGATAAATCTAAATTAACACAATCTGAGCCTACTGGGCCATTACACCATACGTCAACACTATTAGGTATGAAATCAGCTGTTGAAATACCAGCTGTGGCAAAATTACCTGAGCCGCTTTCTCCTCCTATAAAAACTCTAGTTGGATATGTTGCTCCACAATCTGTTGAAATACTAATGATTAAAGAGTCAGTAATTCCTGCTTCGTATCTTCTGTAGGCATGGTCAAAACTTAAAGAAACTGTAGAATATGGCATTAAATTGAAAGTTGGGGAAACTAAACCGTCTCTTTCTCCTATAGAAGAATAGCTAAAAAAGGGAATTCTAGCTGATTTAGAACCTGGAGTATTTCCTTGCGTTGTTATAATTTCCCAAGTCAATAAATTATCAGGATTAACTAGTGACCAGCCATTAGTGGCGAAGTTACCAGATTCGAAAGTTTCAATAAAAGGTAGGTTATTCCCAATTGGGGAAACAATTGTAAATAATCTTGTTTTACAATTGTTGCTTAAGAAACCGTCTGTTTGATTATTATTAATTGTTGATGAACATATATTTAAAGTATGATTTCCAACAGCAGCTGACATTGAAGGAAGGACAAGATTAATACTTTGTTGAGAAGCGATGTTCCCCGACCAATTAAAAATAATTGGAGTATTGGAATCCAATTGAATTGTGAATTGCAATGAATTAATTGCAGACTGTCCATTATTTCTAAACGTGATTTCAGGCTGAAAATTTGTTTCACAAGAAGAATTTGGAGGTGAGATTATTGAAGAAACAGAAGCATCAAAAGCAACTGCGCTGGCACTTGCGCAAATTATTGAAGCTTCTGCATTTATCCTTCCTCCACCCAATTGACCAATGTAAGCACCATTTTGAGCATCTATATCATCAGCCGACTCTTGTAAACATGTTAATATTTGGGCGGGAGTATAATTAGGATTTGCCGAAATCATTAAACCACAAAGACCTGCTACTAGGGGAGATGCCATAGAGGTTCCACTTTTAAGGCTATAACCATTTCCTGGGATAGTGCTTCGAATAGCGCTTCCTGGAGCAGAGATATCAATCCAAGCGCCATAATTACTGAAAGAAGATTTAGCATCAGAATTTGAAGTAGAAGCAACTGAAATAACAAAATTAAAACCTGCAGGGAAAAATGTAGTACTAACATCATCATTTCCTGCTGCTGCAATTAAAACAACATTTGCTGCATTTCCTGCATTCATAATATTCTGTCCTGTTTGACTTCCTTCGGAACCTCCCCATGACATATTTATAACATTTGCCCCGTTATTGATTGCCCAAGTTACACCCTCGTAACCGTCAGTGATAAAATCTACAGCATTGGTTGATTTAACAGGTATGATACTTATGCCAAAACCAATAGAAGAAATACCTAATCCATTATTAGTCTGAGCTCCAACAATTCCGGCAACATGGGTACCATGGTCAAAAGTAGCATCCGGTGGATTTGGGTCGTTATCATTATCTGCAACATCTCTTCCTGCAATACAGACATTTGTTAAATCTGGATGAGTAGTTTGAACCGCGTCATCTACAACTGCAACCTTAACTCCTGAGTTCCCTAAAGCCAAATCCCAGGCTTGTTGTGCCCTAATTTTATGAAGAAACCATTGACCTGAACTGCCTGTGTTATTTGCTCCTAAGTCATTTGGAACAATCGTTTTTCTATGAATAGGAACTTTTTCAGCATACTCAATGCTGGGGTTATTTTTAAGAAATTGTAATAATTCATTTACCTTTTCAGCTTTATTAAAGTAAAGTCTAAAAGTCCGTCTTAAATTTTCTTGCTTCGCAAAATAAAATGATGCTCTTAGTTTAGAAATGTCATAAACTTCCTTTACTTCATTTAGAAAAGGAAACTCAGTGAGATTTACTTTGTCTGTTAAGAACTTAGAAGGATGCTGGTAATTGTCTTTTAATTTAAAATATACCTGTCCATCAAAATAGTTTGCATTTTCAGTTTGTGCAAATAAGAGAGAGAAAAAACAATTTAAAAATAGAAGTATTAAGAGAGCCGCTTTTTTCATCTAAAGGATTAAAGTATAGGAAGTTTTGAACGTAAATAGAATGATTATGTTCAAATAAAATCGAAATTTTTAGGTCAAATATATAAAAACAAGAAAGGCGATGTGTAAATAACACATCGCCTTTTAGTAGCGGGGACCGGACTCGAACCGATGACCTTTGGGTTATGAGCCCAACGAGCTACCAACTGCTCCACCCCGCAATATTTTTATGACTAGAAAGTCAGATTAAATCAAAATAAAAAGCCCCAATTAAGGGGCTTTATATAAAATCGGGCAACGACATACTTTCCCACCGGTAAAGGCAGTATCATCTGCGCTGGCAAGCTTAACTTCTCTGTTCGGAATGGGAAGAGGTGGGCCTTGCCGCTATAGTCACCTGAAGATTTTGCTTATTTATAAATAAATAAGTGACATATACGAAAGAAAATACAAAATAATATTAAAAAAACTTAACCGCGATAAGAAAGTTTACGGGCAATTAGTACTACTCAGCTATGCCATTACTGACTTTACACTTGTAGCCTATCAACGTAGTAGTCTTCTACGACCCTTAAAAGAAAGCTAATCTTGTGATGAGTTTCGCACTTAGATGCTTTCAGCGCTTATCTCAACCGAACATAGCTACCCTGCGGTGCCACTGGCGTGACAACAGGTACACTAGAGGTTCGTCCGACTCGGTCCTCTCGTACTAGAGTCAGGTTCACTCAACTTTCTAACGCCCACAACAGATAGGGACCGAACTGTCTCACGACGTTCTGAACCCAGCTCGCGTGCCACTTTA
>JAIXYK010000003.1 GCA_027490225.1 Bacteroidota bacterium
TGATGTAGTTGACGAAAAACCATTGGTAAGAAATACAGAAGCTGGTCAATTAATGGTTCCAGTTGAGAGCTATGGAATTAAACTTTTATCTATTGGTTTTTTTGCTGATCCTTCACAAGCAGTAGTTTGGCGAGGCCCAATGGCTTCTAAGGCTCTTACACAACTTTTTAGAGATGCAGATTGGGGCGAATTAGATTACCTAATCATAGATTTACCGCCCGGAACTGGAGACATTCACCTTACATTGGTAAGCGGAATTCCTTTAACTGGCGCCATCATAGTTACCACACCTCAACTGGTAGCTTTAGCAGATGCTGAAAAAGCAGTGAGCATGTTTCAAATTCCTTCTATAAATGTTCCGGTTTTGGGCATAGTAGAAAACATGTCATATTTTACTCCTGCAGAATTGCCTGATAATAAATATTATCTTTTCGGAAAAGACGGAGGAAAACAAATGGCAGAAAAGCTAAATGTTCCATTACTGGCGCAATTGCCGTTGGTTCAAAGTATCAGAGAAGCAGGCGATAGCGGCCGTCCTGCAGGTTTACAAGACAACACACCTGTTAGTAAGGCCTTTCTTCAGTTGGCAATGAATGTGGCTCAGCAGGTTGCTTTAAAGAATGCAGGTGTTAAACCAAAGGAAGTTACCGCTTAGATAAATTATAATATCTTCGCAAAACCATGCAAGTAGAAGAAAAATCTAATTTAATAAGAAGAATAGAGGAAGCGATAGATACCATTCGTCCTTATTTAGAGGCAGATGGAGGAGATATTACCGTAACTGATATCACTGAAGATTTTCAAGCCATGGTTCAATTACACGGAGCTTGCAGTTCTTGTTCTATGAGTAGTATGACATTGAGGGCTGGTGTTGCAGAAGCTATAAAGCATGCTGTGCCAGAAATAACCAATGTAGTGGCTATAAATATGCCTGAATTTTAAGCTTGTAAACCTAAATTTAGTTTATTCAAAAACTGTTTATTTCGTTTTAGCAGAAGTTACCTGGTCTGTATAAAACTCTAAAATCGTTTTCGATTTAATCAACTTTTCTGGTTCTGCTGTTTTTACAACATACGTTTCGGTTTTATTTCCAAAATCATCGTATTTGTAAGTAGTAGATTGGACAATTGCAGCGGTAGCATTTAATTCTGATTCTCTTATCTTTTCTCCGAAGGCATTAAATACCATTTGTGTTCCATTTACTTTTTCTAATGTTTTTGCAGGGCAAGTAGCACACATTTTTGAAACCATGCTTGTAATTGAACTATCGGTGTAAGTCAATTCGTTGCGGTAAATCTCTTTTTGTTCTTCATCGTAACCTGATTGCTTAATGATTCTGTAATCGTTGTCGAGTTGATATTTGTAATACACCCAACTTAACATTTTGCGCTTTTCCTTATTATTATAAACTGTTTCCTGCAAAATCATTCCTTGGTTATCGTATTCGTAAACAATTAATTGAGCTTGTGGGCCTACTCTGTTTCCTGCACTATCTAGTTCATAATGACAAGTCTGAAGTAGTTTTCCTTTATCATTCCAAATATCATCGTACATTTTTTTATTTACAATTTTACCCGCTACTAAGTTTTGCTCTTCTTTCAAATAACCTTTCTCGTCGTAAATAAATAACTTCTGCTTTAGTAAAGTATCACCCTTTGTTAAGGTCTCAATTTTGGCAATTTTTTGGTCAGGTAAAAAAGTAGTTACTTCTTTTTCGTTTTTTCCAATAAATTTTAATTCTTGTTTTTGCAATTTACCCGTTGCGTCGTATGTGTATTTTATGTCGCCTGCTTTGTTTCCATTGTCAGCAAAAACCCCTGAAGATTTGTATTTACCTTTTGCATCTAATAGGTCTTGTTGCTTTAAATATTCTCTTCCTGTTGAAGGAGAAACATCAAAAGAATAGCGTGTTTTTAAAACTGGGGCAGGTCTTCTCTCCTGTTTTTTGAACATTTTACCTGGATTTTCCAGAATAAATTGTTGTGCTTGAATGCTATAAAAGCCCACTGTGAGCAATAACATCAACAAAAATCTTAGTATATGTGTGTGATTCATATTTTTCCTTTTGTTACTGTGGATAAAAGTATGTTCTATTTTAGTGAAAAACAAGTAATTAACAAAGTTTTCAACAATCCGTACGGATAAAATCATCAAAAGGTTACGATTTATAGTGCTCCAATCTGCTATTTTTGAATCAATTAAAGAAAATGAAAAAAGATATTGTGTATCCTGAAGTTACAGACGTAGCTGTATGTATTGTAAAAGAAAGTAATGATTCAGGAGAAGAAATCTGGAATGTTTATTTGGTAAATTTAAAGGGAGAAGACATTGAAAATGTTTTCGTAAGTTCTAAGGGGTATGGAACTTTAAATGGGGAAGAAGTAAAAACTTCACTTCTGAGGCATTTTATTGGAAACATGCCAGCCTTAACATTCAATAAAGTGGAGCCAATAATGGAAGATGTTTTCGCGCTGACGAATGAATTTTGGGTAAGCTTTTATGAAAACAATGTACTTTACGATAAGAAGTTTATCTTTTTACCAGAAACAGTTAAAGAAGAATATTTGACTCAAATTCCTGTTCTATTTAAAAAGGGCGTTATGATAAAGTAAAACTTGGCAAATCTTAAGTTGTTGATTATATTATTATTAAGCATTAAATAAAGTAGCATTACATATGAATTTTAAACATATCCATTTATTAAATTATAAAAATTATTATGCATTCATTATTAGAAAAGGTGTTGTTTTTAGATATAGAAACAGTGCCACAAAAACCCAATTTCGATTCGCTTGATGAAATAGAACAACAGTTCTGGACAAAAAAAACCAATCAACTTTCAAAAAAAGAAGAAAGCCCAGCTGAGCTTTATCAAAGAGCGGGCATTTATGCAGAATTTGGAAAGATTGTTTGTATTTCTATTGGAAAGATTTCAGGAAAAAACAGCCCAATTTTCCAATTACAGAGTTTTATGGAAGAAGATGAAAAGCTCTTGCTTCAGAAGTTTAGAAAATTCCTCGAAACCCAACAAAACAAATTGCTGTGTGCCCACAATGGCAAGGAATTCGACTTTCCTTATATTGCAAGGCGCATGTTGGTATATGGTATTGAATTACCAAAAATATTACAGCTCGCAGGTAAAAAACCTTGGGAAATTCCACACTTAGATACATTGGAACTTTGGAAATTCGGAGATTATAAGCATTACACCTCATTAGACTTGTTGGCGCATATTTTCAAAATTCCATCGCCCAAAAAAGAAACCAGCGGTGAAATGGTGTTTGATTTATGGTGGAATAAAAAAGACAAAAAACGGATAAGAGATTACTGTGAGCAAGACACATTAACTGTTGCACAGCTATTTTGCGCTTTTAATGGAATAGATAGATTTAGTCAGGAACAAATTGAACGCATAAGGTAAATGAAGATTGGTATTTTTTTATAGAATCCATCTTAAATTAAAGATTCTCCATTTAAATCTGTAGTTAACACCTCACTCATATAATCGAAAAAAGGCCTCATTGCAAGGAAAGTTGCCATTACTTCTTTTCCAAAATCAGGAGATAAGATTTCTGTATCTTTAAATTTTCGCATTACAACAAATTGCTTTTTCTTAATTAAATCGATGGCAGGATGATTTTTATCAAAACCCTTGGGTGCCGTTTTCACACCTTCGTCTCCTTGAAGTTCCCCAAAATATTTTTTGAAAGTCTTGTTAGCAGTTATCTTTTCTAAAGTTGTAGTGTCCATTTCGAATTCTTTGCGAATGCGCAGTAAATCATTACTATTGGGCGACCAGAAACCTCCACCTACAAAGCTCTCATTAGGTTCTAAGTGAATGTAATATCCTCCGCGTAACATGGGTTTGGTGCGCGAAAAGCCACATCCAAAATTATTTTTATAGGGCGATTTATCTTTTGAAAAACGTACATCCTTATAAATTCTAAAAATGTGAATGCCTTGTAAACTGTCGTGTTTTTGGAGTTGAGTATAAACCTGGTTGAAAAAGCTTTTATTTTCTTGCATAACATCATCGTGTATGTGTTTATGTTGCAAAAACCACTCACGGTTGTTATTTTCTTTCAATTGTTGTAGAAATTCAAATGCATTTTTCATAATGCGAAACAAGTAAAAATTTAGACGATGTTGGATTTTTGTTTCAAAAAAAGCATTCAAAATAATGGCGACTGCCGCTTCGTACCTTGCTTCACCGCGTTTTTCTAGCCTCAGGCTAAAACCTGCGGCTAGAGAAGAGGATTACTCTTTCACAATCTTTTTTGTAATTGTTCCATTTATGGTTTCAAATTTAACCAAGTAAATACCAGGGCTCAATTTTTCAAGGTTTATAGCAGATTGAAATCTTTCTGAATAGATTGTCTGTCCTGTTATAGAAACAATTTGAATGATTGCGTTTTGGGAAGTTAAGGGTTCCCAATTTTTGAACTGCAATTCTGAAGACACCGGATTAGGATAACATTGAATTTTATTTTCCAAGTTTATCAATTCATTCATTCCTACAGAAGAAAATTCTTGATTTACAATTATATATCCATTGTCGCCAACACCAAATACAACTGAGTCGCTGTGAGAAGAAAAATCATTAATGGTTGTATCTACAGAGGTGTAATTCCAATTTACACCATCACCTATATTTTCGTAAACAAGTCCGCCAGATGAAGATGAGGGCTTTCCTCCAACATATATTTTATCATTGCCAGATTTATGTAGGGCAAAAAAATTGGGGTAGAAGAAAGTGGCTGAATTAATATCTTCTTGCCAAGAAAGTCCTCCATCTGTTGAAATGTACAGCCCGAAACCGGTATTTTCAGTTTCATAACTGGCATAACAGAGATTAGCATTTACAATTAATACATCCGTTAAAGGATTGGCACTAGCTGAAGTGGAAATTGTATCCCAATTTTCGCCTTGGTCTGTTGTGCGCAAGATATAACCACTTGTACTGGCAGCTAATCCAAAAATGTTAGGCAAAAAATCAAATCCAACAATTCTATTGCTAGAGTTCAAATTAGAAGCGTTTATTGTGGCTGTGCTCCATTGGTTAGCGTTTAACTTATTTATTATTTCACCACTAAAACAACCCGAGCCGCCAATAAATCCATTGTTCTCATCGGTAAAATACATGCCTTCATTGAAACAAGAAGATAAATCTTGTAAAGATGTCCAACTTGTTCCTCCGTCTGTTGTTTTGTAAACGTTAAATGTGCTTAGCGTAATAAATCCTACATTTTCTGTTACAAATTCTAAGGAAGTAATATCACCAATAGATGTGATACCTTGAGGAGTAATTGGGTTCCAGGTTTGTCCGCCATTGGTAGTTTTCAAAAGCGTGTTTTGATTTCCACCTATATAACCTATAGTTGGAGATGGAAAATCAATAGCATTTAATTTGTTAGTGGTTCCAGACGTAACTGTAAACCAATTTTGCGCCATAGTTGTTGAGCCAATCAAAAATAAGGCAGCTGCAAGAATATCTTTCGTTTTCATTTTTTGTGATTTTAATTTTACACAATATTATCGCTAACAAGTGGCTGAAAGAATATACAATTGCTCCTTATGCTTGTACATTTTTGAATTCGGAAGGTGAAAGTCCTGTTTGTGTTTTGAAGAATTTACTAAAGTGGGCAGGATCAATAAAATTAAGTTCGTAAGCTACTTCCTTGGCAGGAATGCCAGTATTTAAGAGTCGCTTGGCTTCCAAAATCAATTGTTTGTGTATCAAAGAACTAACTGTTTCTCCGGTTCTTTGATGCAATATATCATTTAGCTGTTTTTCTGAAACGCTTAATACAGTTGCGTAGTCTTTTACTTTTTTAAGCGTTTTGTATTCTTTGTTTAGCATTCTTCGGAAGTTCACATAAACATCATTGTTTCTTAATTCTACATTTAAATTCCCATAATTTTTTTGTCTTAGGCAGTTCATGAATAAAAGCTGTAAGTGATTCTGAACGACTAGACTTTTGAAAGGCTCATTAGAAGAATATTCCTTCCAAGCTTTTTCTACATTCCATATTAATTCTTCGGTAAACGATTGTTCAAATTTATAATTAGGCGCAAATTCGGTTACTTCAAAACAGATATGATTCATGAGCAGGTTTTCAATTTCTTTTGTTTGTTCTAAAAGATTTAATTCGAAAATAAACACATATCCAATGGAGTCGAGCGCTCTTTTTACCTGATGCACCTGCCCTGGTGCTACAATGTGTATTGAATAATCTTGTATTGGAAATTCAACAAAATCAATAATATGCGTTCCTCCACCTTTTAAGAAAACCATGAATTCAAAATAGTTATGCCTATGAGGTTCCGTAGAATCATAATGCGTTAATGTTCCTAACATATCCATTCTAAGTTCTTTTTTATGAACTTCTGACAAATCGTGAATTGGAATCATTTATTGCGATTTTAAATATTGAATTAAGTTATGAATAAAATTTATTAGTCATTTGCAAAATAAGTAACAAATCTCTTTTATTATTCACTTCTAAAGAAGTCACAAATTTCGAATTAATAATTTTGATTCCATCTTTTCCTCATTTTGATGTAAATTGCAGCGATTTTTAAGATATGTCTTTACACGTTAAAATTGTTTTGCTTTTTGTAATTGTTTCTATTTCCTCTTGTAAAGGGCGATTAGAAAAGCACGGAGAAGCATTTGCTGAATTAATTAAAAACGATGAAGGCGTTTTTCGTGGTTTAAACATTGGCGATTCACAAGATGTGGTGCAGGAAGCAGAGGGAATTGCACCTTCAGAATCTGGCGATAATCTATTGTCTTATGAAGGCAAAACAGGTGAAACAGGAAACTACAACATTAAATATGGCTTTGAATCTGATAAACTCTATGAAATTTTAGTAGAAGCAGAATTCGATAAATTAGAAGAAGGACAAAAAATGCTGGTTGGTTTCAGAGAATATTTTAACGAGAAATATGGCCCTTACGAAAAAGAAGGAGGCTATCTTGTTTGGAATATTGCCAATGGCTCAAATAACCAGCCCGTAACTATAGAAATGGTAGATGAAAGTGAATTTGCAGATTTTAAACAATGGTCGCTTTCTATCTACTTGCACAAACCTGTAAGTGAAAATCCTGTTAGTCAACCGGCATTGTGAATGAAAAACTACTCAATGTAAAAAACCTCTGTGTTACTTTTGAGAAAAACTCAAAGCAATTTAGCGCAGTAAACAATGTAAATTTTGACATTCAAAAAGGCGAATGCCTTGGAATTATTGGAGAATCTGGTTCCGGCAAATCTATAACAGCCTTGTCTATCATGCGGCTTGTCGCGTTAAATAGAAACACTTCTATTTCAGGTGAAATAAATTTTATCAAAAAGGGCGTAACTACCAACTTAATGGAGAAGCCCTTGAAGAGCATGCACAACTGGCGGGGAAGCAATATTGGAATGGTTTTTCAAGAACCCATGTCTTCTTTAAATCCAGTTTTGAATTGTGGATATCAGATTCAGGAAGCTGTGAAGCTACACCTACAACTTACTGATGCGCAAGCCAAAAGCCGCACGCTGGAACTTTTAAATGAGGTGCAAATCAAAAATGGGGTTTCCGTTTATACTGCTTATCCACATGAATTATCGGGAGGACAAAAGCAAAGAATAATGATTGCTATGGCGCTTGCAGGAAATCCAGAATTACTAATTGCTGATGAGCCTACTACTTCTTTGGATGTAACAGTGCAAAGAGAAATTTTAGACTTGCTGCTGCAAATGCAAATGAAGCAAAACATGAGCATGCTATTTATAACCCACGATTTTGGTGTACTCACTAAAATTGCTGATAGGGCATTGGTGATGAAAAGCGGAAGTATTGTGGAGGAAAATAGCATTGTAAACCTGCTGAATGCTCCAACACATGCTTATACAAAAGCATTGATTAATTGCAGAATTCCGTTGAGTAATCGGTTTAAAAAACTACCTACTTTACAAGAAAATGCGCCGGTAAGTATTGTTGATAATGGCATAAGAACAGCGCGTTTAGAACAATTATATGCGCAGGAGCCAATTTTGAGTATAAAAAATTTGAGTGCGCAATATGCAAGAAGGAATTCCTTGTTTAGCATTCAAAAAGAACAAATTGGTGCGCTTAAAAATATTCATATCGATATTTACCCAGGTGAAACCTTTGGAATTGTGGGAGAATCGGGAAGTGGAAAATCAACTTTAGGAAAATGTATCGTTGGATTGATTCAAGATATTTCAGGAAACATTCATTTTGAAGGCAAAACGCTGGCTAACCTTTCGCCGGCTGAACTTAGAAACTGGAGAAAAAATATTCAATATGTGTATCAAGACCCGTTTGCAGCATTGAATCCCAAAATGAGCATTGGTGCCGCTATTATGGAACCACTCGAGGCACATGCTATTTTAAAAACATTCACCGAAAGAAAAGAAAAGGCACTTGAGTTATTAGCTAAAGTGGGGCTTCAAAGTGACTGCTTTTTAAAGCTACCTCATGAGTTTTCGGGTGGAGAACGCCAGCGCATTTGCATTGCAAGAGCTTTGGCTTTAAATCCTAAAATATTGATTTGCGACGAGTCTGTTTCGGCCTTAGATGTTTCTATACAAGCTCAGATCATTAACTTGTTAAACGATTTGAAAAGTGAATGTGGATTTAGTTTGATTTTTATTTCGCACGATATACAGATTGTTCGTTATGTTTCAGACAGAATATTAGTGCTTCATAATGGTGAAGCTGAAGAATTGAATGAGGCTGATGCTTTGTGTAATCATCCTCAAAAACAATACACACAAGAACTATTAGCTGCGGTTCCCAAAGGTACAGTGGAAGAATACTTTGAAACCCAGCAAAAGAAAAAATCAATACTTACCACTTATGATAATTAGAACTGCAACATTTGTTATAAGTAATTCTGATGTGAGTCGCTGCCCTGCGCCCAACTTACCTGAATATGCTTTTATTGGACGCTCTAATGTGGGAAAAAGTTCTTTGATTAATATGCTTACCAACAGAGCAAAATTGGCCAAAACATCGGGCAAACCCGGTAAAACCCAACTTATTAATCATTTTTTAATCAACGACAATTGGTATTTAGTTGATTTACCTGGTTATGGATATGCCAGAACCAGCAAAGAATTGATTGCTGGTTTTAGCAAAATAAACCACGATTATATTGCAAACAGGCCTAATCTATTGAATTTGTTTGTGCTGATTGACATTCGATTGGAGCCGCAAGAAATTGACCTTAAATTTTTAAGGTGGCTAGGCACCAATGGTGTTCCGTTTACCATGCTCTTTACAAAAGCAGATAAATTAACACATAATAAAATTCAATCTCATTTGGCAGCTTATAAAAAAATTGTGCTTTTAGAATGGGAAGAAATGCCTGCATACATTGTTACTTCAGCAGAATCGGGAGCAGGTAAAGAAGAGGTGTTGAAATTGATTGATGAAACAAATGGAACTTTTGGGTTTCAAGCATTAACAAAAACAGATAAAGGAGATTTCTGAAAGCTCACTTCGACAAGCTCAGTGGCCGCAGTGACCGCTATTGCTGCAGTGACTTTCTTGTACACCATGCTTAAAAGCGCTAAGAATTTCAATTAGTAAAAAAGGCTAATCGCACCTCTTTTTTCGTACTTATTTTCACCCGAAGAAGCTTTTAGTAAATAAAAATAAGTTCCTGCGGGAAGCAATTTCCCGGCAACATCACGTCCGTTCCAACTAAGTTTCGAAAACGTTGTTTCAAAAACAATTGTTCCCCAGCGGTCAAAAATTACTAATGAAAAATTCTGCAAACCGCTATTGGTAAAAGACAATTCATCATTTATTCCATCATCATTTGGCGAAAACGAATTGGGAAATAACAGACCTTCCACAATGGTTATTTTTTTTTGAGCTGTATCTGTGCAGCCAAAGTTATTGGTTGCAAATAGCGTTACTAGATAATCGCCCGGCTCATCAAATGTCCAATTTAACACAGAATCAATAATAGGTCCTTGATTATTGATAGTCCAGCTGAAAAAAGGAGCATCAACAGTACTATTAACAAAAGTAAATACCTGATCTTCAAAGGGCAATTCAGCTAAATTTGATACAAATTGCGCTGAAGGATTTGGTAAGATACTTACAGTGAAATTTGTTGGCAAAGAGGAGCATCCTGAAAAATCTGTAGTTGTAAGACTTACTATACCAAATTGAGCTGTAGTCCAATTTACATTTGCAGTTTGCGCAAAAGTACTTCCTTGAATGTTTCCTCCAGCTGCAGACCAAATCAAAGTGTTGTTTCCGAAATTTCCTGCTTGATAAATATTACTATTATCGTTTTCACAAACTGCAGAATCTCCAGAAATAGAAGGTTGTTGAGGTCTTTTTCGGCAAAGTAAAAAAGCCCTGTCAGTTGCTCCCGCCACGTTGCCAGTGAATGTAACGATACTGTTTGTAGAAGAGGCATTTAAATTATTGTTTAATTGCCAAATTGCAGCTCCACTTGTTGCTCTCGAACACAAATGTGTAAAAGGAAGCGTTAACAACGAATCAATTTTAATTGAAATAGAAAAACCTGTATTCTCATTTCCTTTTATTAAGTGATAGAAATTTGCGTTGGTAGAACAAATGCTGCTGTCTACAAAAGTGCGAGGCAATCCTTCTGCACTTGCATCTGCAAAAGCGAAACGGGCTTCCATATCAGCACTGTCGGCTGGTATTGACAACGTTATTGGACTATAGATTGTATCCCATCCCAAAGGAAATAAATAAGTACTATTTGCCAATAACTTCCTTTTTAATGCACCCTGAAAAGCAGCACTAACAAATCCGGTAGTTCTTGTTATTGCATTCAAATTACCAGAACTAACAAAAAGCACATTATTGTTTAGACTGAATTCTTTATCATTAAGAGCAAGGGTTGCTGTTTGCACATTTCTGAGCAGCTCTTTTTTTCCAATTCCAAGTGCAGCAATATGATTCAAATGAATAGCTGAATCTCCTTTAAGTACTTGCGTATTTCCAATTAGATTAAGCGCTCCGGCGGCATTTGCGTTTAAAATCCCATTATTTATAAAGTCAGCTTGTAATTCAATAATTCCTGAGTTGGTGAAAGAAGCATTATTTAAAAAATCGCCTTTAATATGCAATGAATCTTCTTGTTGGAAAGTTCCATTATTTGCATTTTCAAACGAACCATTAATTTTAAGAATGGTAGAATTTACTATTGTTGCGCCGTTTGAATAGAATAAGGCTTGTGCAAAAGCATCAAACCTAACTAGCAACAGCATAAACAGCAAAACTCTGGTTATCATGCTTTTTCGGGTGCAATCAAATTTAATTTCTCGGCATAGTAAGCTCCGAAGTCGCGCATTGTTTCTGCCATCTTATCTTCTCCTGTAGCTCTTTCTAAAGTATCGGCCATCAATAGTAAACTCTGGTGAATGAACTTTTTCATTTCATCAACACTTAAATCTTTTGTCCAAAGGTCTACTCTTAATGTATTTTCTTCGGAAGGGTCCCAAACGCTGAGCATCACTGCTGTTGCATTTTGATCTTTTACGCTACCATCTGTTGCGTCCCAAGTGATTTTCTCAGGTACCTTATTTATGTCTAATTCTACGTGAAATGTGATGTCTGATTTAGTGGTACTCATTTTTTATTTGGTTTATAACCTGATTGATTAAAGATTTGATGTAAATTCTGATTATTCATTAATTGTGGCAAAGTTACATCAGGATGTTTAAACATGTAACTGTTTACGATTTCAAATCCTAACCAAACACCAATTCGAGCTGGCGATTCTTTAGGAAACCCGTTTGTAAATGGTCCGTCATTAA
Source organism: Bacteroidota bacterium (assembly GCA_027490225.1). Taxonomy (GTDB): domain Bacteria; phylum Bacteroidota; class Bacteroidia; order M30B66; family M30B66; genus JAIXYK01. The sequence continues at coordinate 11,820 of JAIXYK010000003.1, forward strand.
TATAAGCTGTCCTTAATTTAAAATCGGAATTGAAAAATATCTTTTGGTCTATGAAATGCGCCCAAATTTCAGCTGCGTGTTCTTCACACCATTTTAAATGTGCTGGATTATAGGATAGTATGTTTTCTTTTGTTTCTTCGGGAATGAGTTGTTGGGTGAGATATAGAATTTTTCCATGGTAAATCATCCAAGAAATAAGGTCTTGTTGCATGGCTTTCATTTCGAAAGTCGCTAAACAGAAACCGCGCAGCATGTCACTCATTATTAAGTCTTTGCGCATTTTTTCTATTTTGTATTTTTCAAACTGTCTCCATTTGTAAAATTTGAAACTTTCACCAAGGTACATATCTAAACCAATGGCCAAGCTTGAATCTGAAATAGCAATATTGTAATTAAGCGCAGACATCATTGTATAGATTTTGGGAATGCTGCTATCCGGAAAAGCTGCATGATAACGGCCAAATGCAATTCCAGCTTTTTCTTGGAGCTCATTAACATTTGGAAACTGCTTTTTTACTTCCTTGTACAATTCATCTACATCTGGATCTTCCAAAAAATGTATAATATTTTGCTTGAAAATTGGTTCATTTCTATTACCTAAACGAATAATTTGGGAGCTAAATAAATCGAAGAAGTTGCCATATTTTTTGACTAACCTCATAGTATCATTGGTAAATGTTTCAGATTTTATGGCAAATAAGTCATTTTCAAATCGCTCAATATCAACTTTTAATGGCGTAATCTTCTTTTCTGAAATAGTTGCTTCAATGCGGTCTTCTACTTTGTTTTCTGTTCCTCCACATCCACAAAGTAGTGTTGAAAAAATCAGCCAAATAAACAGTTTAAGTAGTTTCATAAAATAGAATCACATTATCTTTGCAAAAAGGTCAAAATTAATAAAACAAATGCCTTGTGTTGAATCTCCTTTCAACAAACCTTAAAATACTTAGAAACATGAAAAATATTAAATTAATTATTTGCAGTATAGCCTTATTAAGCTTACAATTAAATGCCCAAGAAAGTAAACGAAAATTTAGATTCGGGCTAAGAGTTGCTCCTCAAATAACTTGGATTAAAGCGGATTATAAAAATATTCCACCAAATGAATCTTATGAAAATGGTGGAGTAAATGTTGGATTTTCATGGGGGCCACAAGCCGAAATTCAAATGAATGATCAATTTGCTATTCAAACTGGTGTGGATGTTAATTATAGTACAGGTAAAGTTAAAGGTACAATTACAACATTAAACACAGTGCAAACCTTGGATCAGGTTTATAAAATGAGGTTTATTGAAATTCCATTTGGTATTAAAGCCAGAACAAAAGAAATTGGATACATGCGTTATTTTTTCAATATAGGATTGAGTGCTGGTTTCAGGTACCGTGCTAATACAGAGTTTTCTACATCTGTAAACAATACCTCAAAAATTACAGTTTTAAGTTCTAATAGTAACGATTTTGTAAATCTATTCAGAGGTGCTTATTTCTTAGGTGGAGGAGTTGAATATTCAATAAGTGGAAATACAGCACTAGTTGGAGGAATTGTTTTTAATAACGGAATTACCAATTTATTGAAATCACAAAATTCTACAAATGTTAGCAATCCTAATTTTGCTGATGAAAGAGCAATTTTAAATTATCTTCAGTTGAACATCGGCGTTTTGTTTTAAAAATTAATTTTACGAAGTAAGCCCGCAATTAAACAGGCGGGCTTTTTTTATTTTTACAATTATGAAAATTGCACTTGCTCAAATTAATACACATATTGGAAACTTTGAAGCGAACAAATCAAAGATTATTTCTGCCATAAAAAGAGCAGAAAAAGATGGCGCTGACATCATTGTATTTCCTGAATTGAGCATTTGTGGTTATCCACCGCTCGACTTTTTAGAGTTTAATGATTTTATAAAAAGGTGCTTAATTGCAATCGATGAGATAGCACTTGAATGCAAAAATATTGCTGCAATAGTTGGAGGACCTAGTATAAATCCAAAAGTTGAAGGAAAAAACCTTTTTAATTCTGCATTTTTCATTTATGGCGGCGAAGTTAAAAGAGTTGTGCATAAAACACTTTTACCAAATTATGATGTATTTGATGAATACCGCTATTTCGAGTCAAATGAAGATTTCCATTGCATCGAGTACAAAGGAGAAACCATCGCATTAACCATTTGTGAGGACCTTTGGGACATTGATGATGATAAGATGTATGTAAAATGGCCCATGGATGAGCTGATAAAACAGCAGCCAACTGTTATGATAAATATTGCAGCTTCTCCTTTTTCTTACGCGCATGCAGAAAATCGCAAGCGGGTCTTACATCAAACAGCCAATAAATTTAATTTACCCATTTTTTACGTGAATCACGTTGGGGCACAAACTGAATTGGTTTTCGATGGAGGTTCACTGGTAATGAATGCCAAAGGAAATGTGGTATGCGAATTAGCATATTTCGAAGAAGATTTTCGCGTTTTTGAATTAGATTGGGTAAAAACTGCTAAGAGCATTCCTTTTGAAATGAGTAATAACTTTGTGGGTGAAGACCTCTATATTTCAAGGATTCATTCAGCATTAATTTTAGGCATTAGAGATTATTTTGGAAAAATGGGGTTCACCAAAGCAATTTTGGGCTTAAGCGGAGGAATTGATTCTGCTGTTGTATTTGCGCTGGCGGCTGAGGCGCTGGGGAATGAAAATGTGTTGGGTATTTTAATGCCATCTCCTTATTCCAGTGAACATTCTATTGCTGATGCATTACAATTAGCCAAGCATCTAAATGCTGCCACTTCAACCATTCCTATTTCTCCTGCTTTTGAAGCGATAAAACATTCACTTTCGCCTGAGTTTGAAGGACTGGCTGAAGACTTAACCGAAGAAAACATGCAAGCCAGGATTCGCGGTGTTTTGTTAATGGCGATGAGCAATAAAAAAGGGTATATACTTTTAAATACTTCTAATAAAAGTGAAGCTGCCGTTGGTTATGGAACTTTGTACGGTGATATGTGCGGTGGACTTTCTGTAATTGGAGATGTGTATAAAACACAAGTATATGCACTGGCAAATTATATAAACCGAGCAAAAGAAATTATACCTATTAATAGCATTATAAAACCACCAAGTGCGGAATTGAGGCCAGACCAGAAAGACAGCGATTCTCTGCCTGATTATGAAATTTTAGATAAGGTGCTTTACAATTATATTGAACTAAAGAAAGGTCCTGAAGAAATAATAAACCAAGGTTTTGATAAAGCTTTGGTGAATCGTGTATTGAAAATGGTAAATACTAATGAGTACAAGCGTTTTCAAACACCTCCAATGATTCGTGTTTCTACCAAAGCATTTGGCCTTGGGCGCAGAATGCCTTTGGTGGGGAAATATTTGTCTTAAAGCTTGCCTTTGGGCGTGTCCCTTCGGGCCGGTCTATTCGCTGCAAGTCCTCGCTCGTGCCTCGCTGTGGGCTTTTCGCTGCTATACCTCACGCGGGCATTCAAGAAAAAGTAGAAAGTTGGAGAGGGAAAAGTAGAAAGGAAAAAGGAAAAAGTTTTTTTAAAGTTTTGAGTTGTGAGTTGTGAGTCGGTTTGTTTTAATCTAAAAGCACGCAAAAAAGGTGATAAACCAACATAAATGAACTTTCACAAATTGTTTATAGAGCATCAATGCTACATGATGAAACCGAAGTGTTGCTGAACATGATGAAATAGCCGATAACACCATAGAGTGATTATCTATCCTATATGGAAAAAATAACTAGTTTACTTTTCATATAGGACACGGGCTTGGAATGCATTATTATTTGTGTCTATAATTTTGACTTGCAATATACCAGAAGGTAGGTTTTCTGATTTTAACGATAAATTAATTTCATGACTACTGCTAGACGCTTCATAAATTAGTTGCCCCATCATGTTAAAAATCTCTATTTTCCTCATGGGTTGGTATTCGAGGCTATTAGATAAATTAATGGTTAACCTGTCGCTGGTAGGATTAGGGTATGTATTGAGAGTTAGAGGAGAGCTTAGTTTTTCTATGCTGATTGTACCACATGAGTCAACCTGAATAAAATATGAAAACGTTAACAAATCGCATAAGTTGCTACTTATACTTAATCTCACATCTTTTAAACCTTCTTGACTATATGTTAATTCATGCGGACCTAAACCTGAACCTGGAAAGGCTACACCTCCATCGAAATCCCAATTGATTTCAAATGTATTTGTTGAATCGATAAAGCCAGTGAATGTTACTAAATTAGTTTCATCAACACAAACAGTTTCGTTAACACTAAATGCGGGGTTAAATGATTTGCGCTTAATGGTAACTGTATCTCTTAGCAAATAGTTTCTAAAACAAGGTATATCATAATTTACAGTTAGCACATATTGTCTTTGTTGTTGGTTTTGTGAAGGTAGTGAAGCATTAATATTAGTTCCTGAAGAATTTATTACACCATTAATTGACCAATAATGTGAACTGTAGGTTGCATTTAAGTTAGGACCAATTAATTGAGGAGTATACCTCCATGCAACATTGTTCATCTCGACATTTGTTCCACTGTAACCATAAAAACTGCAAATGGGGCTTGTTTCGGAACACGGATTAGGTATAGGGCCACATACACCAGTTCTAAATGAATTGGCCCATTGATCACACGCTGGCTTATTTGCAATATGTACCTCAATTATATTCGAAGTTTCTGATAATTGTATTTGAAAAGTTGCGTAGGAAGTGCAGCTAGCGTTAAAAAAAGGGATAGAATTATAAGACACAATTAACTTACGGTTGGGCGCATTACCAATGGTTTGATACCGAATTCTATTTCCAATATTTCCAGGATTAAAATCATTTAACACTCCCAGAATACCTGTATTGGGATACATATTCGAACATTTATTCGCATCCATTGTCTCAAGATCCATATTAAAGTAACCTGTAAGCGGCGCAATAAAGCCAATCCAACCATTTGCACTTATTCTAAACTCGGTGTAATTGGTTCCATAAAAATTGAAACTAAAACCAATGGGCAAAAAATCGCTATTTTGATCATCAGAAAGTATAACCGGTGTTCCTAAACCATCTTCTGTTCCAAAAGGTATATCGCTAATGTCATACCCAAAAAATCCATCCGAAAATTCTGTTAAAACTAAAACCGAATCAGCAAAATTTGCTGTTAATAAAACAGTTTCATTTACACAAAGCGCAGTATCATTACTTGGAGAAATATATACTGTTTGGGCATCATAAGAATCGAAAAGTCCTAAAAACAGGTAAAATACAATACAATTACGTTTTATTAATGGTATATGAAATAGAAATTTATTCATAAGTTGTTTTGATTTATGATATCACCTTAAACAAATATAGAAAAAAGATGCATTTTTCACCCTGATGGGGTTATTAATTTTGCGCGGTCTAGCAACACCTGCAGCTAAATATATTTGCTTAGTAGAAAAATAAGATAATGCCGCGGCCCCGATAGCAGTGGCAGCCCGGAGCGACGCAGGAGCGAGGACTAAAACGGATAGCGGGCAAAGCCGCCCAAACCTTTTTAGGCTTCTTTATAATTTAATAAAAACTTAAATTCTATTAAGACTTTATGCAATCCGCTTAAATAAAAAGCGCCTTTAACTCAGTAGCGTCATTCGGATTCATTTTTCCGCCTAAAATAAGGCTCAATTGTTTCCTTCTTAATGCTCCTTCGAACCTAGATTTTTCAAGGTCTGTTTCGGGAATCAATTCAGGTACTGAAATAGGATTTCCCAATTGGTCAACTGCAACGAAAGTGTAAATGGCTTCGTTGTGTTTGGTTCTTACGCCTGTAGAATGATTTTCCACCCAAACATCAATAAACACTTCCATTGATGATGTAAAAGCCCTCGAAACTTGGGCTTCTAAGGTTACAATATCACCTAATTTAATTGGCCTGTCGAAAGATACATTGTTAACAGAAGCAGTAACAACAATGCGTTTGCAATGTCTATGTGCTGAAATTGCTGCAGTAATATCCATCCAATGCAAAAGACGACCTCCCATTAAATTTCCAAGTGTATTGGTATCGTTGGGCAATACTATTTCCGATGACTCACAATGAGATTCCCGGGCAAATTTTTGAGTTTTCATTTTTAAATTATTATTTCGACTTTTCTATGCGCATTCCAATTTCAATGATATTGGGTAATTCTGCCATGCGCATGGCTTGTTCGATGCTAAAAGTATATTTTCCTTTTAATGGGAAACGCAGTCCTTTTTTAAACATTATTTGATTGTCGCAAATATCGCCTAAACCTTTACCTGTCCATTTTCCTTCAGGGGTTTGAAGCAGCAATTCAACCGTGTCTTTCGCCATTTTCCCATTTGGAAATTGTGTTTTTAGAAAAATGAAGAGATTACTGAAATCATAAGCTCCATCGTGCCTTACGTTGAGGTAAAAATTGCAAGGCGAAACAGTGTCTGAAATATCTACCGAATAAGTAACTGGCTTATTAACTTTCCAAACGTTGTTTTCGATTGGCGTATTGTCTTCAAATATTCTGTTGTTATCGCAAGAGATTAATCCAACAAGAAGTAAAAACAGCAGAGTAAGTTTAAGCAGTTGGTTCATTTGGTTTTTGGGGTGGTCTGTTTTGTTGCGGTCTTTGTTTATTGCGGTTTTGCTGATTCCTCTGCTCCTGTTTATTATTCGCTTGTTGTGGAGGCCTTTGTTGATTGTTATTAGGCTGCGCAGGTTTTGGTTGTTGATTGTTTTGTTGCTGAGCTGGCCTTTGTTGTTGATTGTTTTGTTGCTGAACTGGTCTTTGTTGCTGGTTTTGATAGGCCTGCTGAGGAGGTCTAGGAGAATTATTCTGCGGTTGATTGTTATTTGCATTTGCAGCTTCAGGTCCTCTTTGTGCTCCTTGGTTGTTTTTTTTCTTTTTCTTGTTTTTATTTTTGCTGGCATCAAACCTGGTTAAGCTATCTTGACCTACAACATTTTCATAATCAGGAGTTTTTACAACTTTAGGGATTTCCTTTTCACTCAACAAAGCTTCTGGCTTTTCACCTTTTTTATTCATCTCCAAAATAAACTTAACGCGGTCTACAGGAACCGCTATAAAATTACTTGGATCATCTGTGTAAGAGTAAAAAAGTATTCTTCTAAAAATATCGGTCTTTTGGTGAAATGCCCAACCACGTCTTGTTTCCAGCTTTACATTGGTTTCTGGAAAATCTTTGATAGCATCTAGATATGAATCCAATTCATAATTCAAACAACACTTTAGTTTTCCACATTGACCTGCCAGTTTCTGAGGATTTAATGAAAGTTGCTGGTAACGTGCAGCACTTGTATTTACCGACCTAAAATCGCGCAGCCAAGTTGAGCAGCACAATTCTCGGCCACAAGAACCAATTCCACCTAGGCGGGCACTTTCCTGACGAGAACCAATTTGACGCATTTCAACACGTACCTTAAATTCATCGGCCAGCACTTTTATCATTTCACGAAAATCAACACGGTCGTCGGCAGTGTAGTAGAAAATAGCTTTGTTGCCATCTCCCTGGTATTCTACATCACTAATTTTCATGTTTAATTTTAGTTCCACCGCAATGGCTCTTGCGCGCATCATGGTAGTTTTTTCTTTATCAACCGCCAATTGCCATTTTTCAATGTCAACAGGTTTTGCTTTGCGGTAAACAGATTTTAATTGAAAGTCGTTGGCAACGCCCAGTTTTTTCATTTGCAGCCTTACCAATTCGCCTGTCATTGAAACCATTCCCAAGTCGTGACCTGGAGCTGCATCTACAGCAACTGCATCGCCAACTACAAGGCCTTTGTTATCACCAATTCGGTAAAATTCTTTCCGGCTTGCTTTGAATCGCACTTCTACCACGTCGAAAGCCTGCTTTCCGTTTGGTAATTCCATGTTTGTTAACCAGTCAAAAACTGGCAAGGTTGTGCATCCACTCGTGCCACAAGCACCATTATTTTTACATCCGGCAGGCAAACCGCCTCTACCAGAAGAACAACTATCGCATCCCATTAGAACAATATTATATATAGGCGGGTTTTATTTGCTTAATTATCAACACATTGCCAAAAAAGCCAAACAGCCCCGATTCCACAAAATTAAGCGAATTTTAATTGAAATCGCATTTAAGATGTAATTGTTGCTCTTTCTCTTTCTTTTCTAAATACTTCTGAAATTAACAAGGAAGTATCGAAGAACAATAGTTTTCCATAAGCATTTCTTGCCACATGGTGACTTGCATCATTTAAGAAGCCTGAAATTGTTGCGTAATTTCCAGGATTAAAGAATTTTGAGAACTTTTCGAGGAACGATTTTTCAGAATCTGTTACCCGATTAATTGTCGCAGCATGATTTAGCAAAATAGTTTGCCGAACCATGTATAATGCGTAAGCGAAAAAGCCTTTTTGCCATTCGCGCATTTGTTTAGCAAAATTTTCAGAAATACGCGCTTGTTCTACAATGTTGTAGGAATAACAGGCGCGCATCCATTCCTTAAACAAATTGAGTTGCAATTCTGCTTCTTCGCCATTCTCCAATAACCATTTGGCTTGTGTAATGTTTCCTTCGGCAACACCTGCTGCCAAGTCGCATTTTTCCTTGCTTTGTTGTGTTATTAAGTGAATAACCTGGCTTGCTTCATCAATAGAATAAGGAGGAATTTTAATGAGCTGTGTCCTCGAAAGTATGGTTTTTAGAATTCTATCGTAATCTTGTGAAACCAAAATGATGAGTGTTTTATCAGGCGGCTCTTCCAGTGTTTTTAAAAGGCTGTTGGCACCTTCGGTGCGCATGTATTCGGGCAGCCACATCAACAAAAACTTATATTCGCTTTCGTATGATGTAACGTTTAAGGAAACAATCTGCTCATGAACCTCATAATTAGAAATAAATGGCTGCTTGTTTCCAATGTCTATTTTTTCTACCCATTCATCTAAACCCACATACGGATTTTGCGAAAGCAATTGTCTCCATTGGGGAAGAAACGATTTGGTGTTGAGCTTATCAGTTGGGCCTTCCCAGTTTACAGGCAAGGAAAAATGCAAATCTGGGTGAATAAATTTCTGCATTTTAGTGCAGGAAGCACATTTCCCACAACTATCGTTTTCGTTTTTATCAACGCAAGAAACATACTGCATGTAAGCAATTGCCAATGGTAATGCAGCGGAACCTTCTGCACCAAAAAATAATTGAGCATGTGCGGTACGTTGCTCTGTAACACTTTTTATTAAGCGTTTTTTAATTGCATCGTGACCTAAAATTGCTGAAAACTGCATGCCGCTAAGGTAATTGATTCGTGGGTAAAACAGTTAAATTACCAAGGATAAATTCGGGTCCCAATAATGTTGTTGAAAATTCTGAATGGCATCGTTTACCACCACCACACCTTCTGAAGCCAGTAATTTCTCCATGGTTTCTGGTGTTTCAAAATGGTGCTTTCCGGTAAGTAAGCCATTTCTGTTTACTACGCGATGTGCCGGAACAGCATCTTCAAGCGAATGTGCCATGTTCATAGCCCAGCCAACAGTGCGGGCAGAACTTCCTGAGCCTAAGTATCTTGCAATAGCGCCGTAGCTGGTAACTTTGCCATAAGGAATCAAACTCACTACGGCAAAAACTTTCTCAAAAAAGTCTCTATTGTCGCGTTTGTCTTTCATACTTCAAATTTGATGTAATGAATTGGAATTCCTTGTTTTCGGAATTTCATTTCATAATAGGTGCGCACTTGTAACAGTTCATCACCAGGAAAATCGCGGTCAATATCATCGCTTATGCGCAGCGTTTTGTAATTGTTATTGGCAACTACTTCTTTGGTAAAGTTGAAAATAAAATCACTGTCGGTTTTTAAGTTTACAGTTGGATTTTCGCCCATCATCACCTTATATTTTGCACAATTTTCGGAAGATGTTAATCTTTTGCGGGCATCACCGGGCTTTGGTTTCGGGTCGGGAAATGTTACCCAAACTTCGCTGAGTTCTCCTTCACCAAAAATATATTCAATGTCGTTGATTTGGGTTCTTAAGAATCCCACATTTTTTAAACCTAATTCGAGGGCCGTTTTGGCTCCGCGCCACATTCTGTTACCTTTTATATCTACACCAATAAAGTTTCTTTCGGGATGTTTTTCGGCCAGCGCAACAGTGTATTCACCTTTTCCACAGCCGAATTCCACGGTTATTGGTTTATCGTTTTTAAAAAATTCCTTGCCCCATTTTCCTTTTAATGGAAGGTCGTATTTCTCTTCTCCAAACACATGCTGAATGACGTTATCGAAGGTTAACAATTCAGCGAAATTTTTCAATTTTCTTTTGGCCATTTTACCAATTTCTATCTTTAGTTCTTATAATAATTTCTTCCACCCAGGTTCCTGGTTTCATGCGGATAATTTGCTCTACGGCTAAGGCAATGTCTTCGCTTTGCACAAATGAACTTTTGGGCACATCCATATCGCCCCAGCTGGGCGTATTTACTGAGCCAGGAACAATGCGCGTTACGCCAACATTGGCATCGCGCATTTCTTCGGCAACCAATTTTGCATAAAATTCCAAAAGGCCTTTTGCCATGGTGTAAGCGGCAGCTCCTGTGCGCAATTCTTTGGTTACTTGTGAGCCAATAAAAATGATGGTTCCTTTTTTTACGTCTTTCAAATACGGTATCCAATATTGTGATATGCGGTAAGCATGTCGGAAGTTTTGGTCCAGCATTGTTTCTAATTGTTCTTCCGAACTTTCGAGCACCGTTCCAAAATCGTAAATACCAGCGTTGTTGATAATTACATCAGGTATTCCATGGTTTTTCTGAACGTAATCGTTGAATGCCTTTAAGGTAATTTCTTCGGTTACATCGCACATTCTCCAGTCGTGAGTAGTGTCATTTATCTGGGCCAATTGGGCAATTAATGCTTTTGCTTTTTCGGAATTTCTTGCCGGAAAAATTATCTTGCAGCCCAAGTTTGCAAGGTGCAGTGCTATTGCCTTCCCGATTCCGCTCGTAGCACCCGTAATTAATACTTTCATTTTGCAAAAGTAAACGTTTGATTGTTTTCTACACTTAATTTGTAGCATGATTCACAACGAATTTAAACGCGTGCTGGTGGCTCCGCTTGATTGGGGCGCAGGACATGCTACCCGTTGTATTCCTGTGATAAAAGCATTGCTGGCACAAAATGCAATTCCGGTTTTAGCAGGAAGCAAAAGCGTTTTAGCAAGGTTAAAAGCTGATTTTCCAGAACTGGAGCAAGTTCATTTACCCGATGTAGAAATTAAATACAGTAAAAATTTACCGGCATGGTTAGCTGTTTTGCTGCAGGCTGCGCAAATAAAAAAGGTGATAACCAGGGAAAATGAGTTGTTGAAAGGCATTGTTCTTCAACATAAAATTGATGCGGTAATTTCTGATAACCGTTATGGTTTGAGCGGTTCGGGAATTCCTTCTGTAATTATAACGCACCAGTTGAATCTTCCAATTCCTAGGGCACTTAGGATTTTCGGTTTTGTGGCTCAGCACTATGTAAATAAAATGTTGAGTAAATTCGATGAGATTTGGGTTCCTGATGTTGCGCAAACAAACAATTTAAGCGGAAAACTTTCGGAAATAAAGACGCGTAAAAACGTACATTTTATTGGTCCGCTAAGCAGGTTCGAAAATGAACACACCCAAACGCAATGTAAATATGATGTAGCAATTATCCTTTCTGGTCCTGCGCCACAGCCTGAAATTATGTTGCAAAGCATCTTGCAAAATTTACCTGCTAATGTGAAGCAAGTCATAATTCTTTCTGGAAATAAATATCCAATAGTAAAAATTAGAGAAGATGTAAATATTCATTGGAAGATAAATGCGAATGATGATGAATTCTCCAACAGTTTGGCAGCATCGGCCTGTATCATTGCCCGTTCGGGTTATTCCACTTTAATGGACTTGCTGCAATTAAACAGAAACGCAATACTCATTCCCACACCCGGACAAACGGAACAAATTTATTTGGCAAGGCATTTTGAGGAGCATTTTGGGTTTGTTGCCATGCAACAAAATGAAATTTCTGTAGAAGCAATGGAAAGGAAAATGCGGGAATTGAATTTAAAAAATGGGTTCGGTTTTAAGAAAGAAGGAAATAGTTTGAATAAGGTTGTTGCTGATTTTATGAATGACTGAGTATTTATTTGTTTAAGTAATTTGAATTTAACACTCTAAAAATTGAGTTTGATTCCTCCTCTAAGAAGTTAAAGTTCCAACACCAAGTTGAGATATTGTCTTTACAAGAACATTCGGTTTCTACTCAATGAACTTCAAGTAACTTCCTTCGTTTAAACTAAATCGTCCGCCAATGCCGAGGTAGAAAGTACCTGTCAAAGGATGGTTTTGTTGTGTTGGAAACAATCTGGCAAAATCTAGACGAAAGCCATAAACTCCAACACCAAGGCCTGCTGTAATAAATTTGCGGTTTCCTTTTAAAGCATGTTCGTTGAAATAACCAGCTCTAAATGCAATTAAAACCTTGTTTTCAGCCAAACTAAACCTGGCCTCTGAGCCAAACTGGTGAATAATTTCTCTGAGTTCTTCACGTAATCCATCTGGAGCATCATAAAAACTTTGTACTAATCCTCGAAATGGGTTTACATTAGGGTCAAGTCCTTCCGCAATTACAGGAGTTCCATTAGTTCCTATTGTATAAATTGGTGGGGTTGGTACTAACAGTTTATTGGCTTGGTAAGAAAAATCGAGTGCGATGTTATCGTTGTCGGCCTTTTTCCAATATAATGTGATTAAACTTCCTAGTTTTAAGGTTTGTGGAAGGAAGAATCCATTGGAAGTTTCGGTGTATCGCAATTTGCTGCCAATGTTCAATATGGAAAGACCTGCATTCCATTTCAAAGAGAATTTGTCGCTCTCTTTAAAGATTTTTCGATAGCTTAAACCAAAATCTCCTGCAAAGACGGTGGGAATATTGGATGGTGTTCCTTGTATTGTTGTAGCATTAGTTAGATTAGAGCGAATATATTTTACTCCTGCACCTAGAGAAAAATTCTCTGATATTTCATAAGCATAATTTACATTAATAAAAAATTCATTTGGAATAAAAGTGCTTACAGTGTTTCCGACAATGTCTGTGAACAGAACTTCAGGAAGAATCAAATAGCGTGAAGAACTCCCAAAAGCGTGTCTTTTAAAAGAACGGTAAAAACTCGATTCCAGCAATCGAGGATGTGTCGTGATGCTTCTTAAATATGATGTATAATTTAAAAGCTGAAAACCTACAATATTTTCTTTAGAGGAAAGTAATGCAGGATTCTGATCAAGGCCATTTTGCAAATTTAATTCTGATGCCACAACACCTACCCCACCGGAGCCCATAGACTGGGGATTTGTATTAATTGATAAAACCGGCGCTCCTGTGATAACTGTATTTATAACATTCGATGGATTGGGGCCAATAGAAATAAATTGTGCCTGCGCTGTATTAAATAATGTGATTAGTAAAACCCAAAATGCAATTCTTCTAGTGGCATTTTTTTTCATAGAGAGACAGCATTTATATTGTTAGAAAAAATTTGAAGTTAAATGCAATAATACTGCGTTAAATTTAATTGGCAAGCCTAAATGGATTGTTATATGCTGTTTTATACTGGTTAAGTAGAATTTTTACAATGCCCGGCTTAAGGACTGAGCCAAATACCGCCCGACTTTAGGAGGGCAGTATGGGCGAAGGCCTGACCACAGCGGCTTTCGAAATTTAAAAATGTTTTCTAAATGTAGAATTGCCGCTGGGGGAAGCCCCAAAATGGACTGCCTTTTGAGACACCTTTAAATTTAATTGCTAACTGATTTAAGGAGTTTTAACACCGAATCCTTTGTTGTTGATAATAGATACCACCACAAACAACAAAACCACAGGAGCCAATGCGGCTAATTTCAACATGATAAAAAGAGGAATGCATAAGCCAATAAATATGTAACGCAGCTCATTTCCTTTCCAGCCAAGGTGTTTCATTTTAAACGAAAACATAGGTATTTCGGCAATGAGCAGGTAACATGTAAGGGCTACTAAAAACAAATATATCCAAATTTCATAGCTTGTTGTTGCCAAATAACCATCTGCTTGCAACCACATCATGCCAGACCAGAACAAGGCATTGGCTGGTGTTGGCATACCAATGAAAGATTCGGTTTGCCTGGTATCGTGGTTAAATTTAGCCAAGCGAAATGCTGAAAAGGATGGAATTAATAAAGCAAACGCTGCAGGAAACATCAATCCTGCACTAATCATTACTTCTTTATCGCTTACACATGAAATTGCAGGTCTTGCCATGAGCCAATACGCCATAAAACCAGGAAGCACGCCAAAACTTACTACATCTGCCAAAGAGTCTAAATCTTTTCCTATTGGTGAACTTACTTTTAAAGCGCGGGCTGCCATTCCATCAAAAAAATCTAAGACTGCTGCAGCCAAAACAAAAACAGAAGCCAATATTGGATTTCCGGCAAACAATTGTTGAATGCCAATGCAACCGCAAATTAAATTACCTAAAGTTATATAATTTGGAATATTACGCTTTAGCATCGTTCGCAATATTTGGGGCATAATCACGCGTTGGCTGGTACTCTTTTTTCATCTTAACGAAAGATTTCTCTATGAATTCATAAGATAAAACGGCGAGTACAATGGTTATAATAAAACCAAGTAAGGGTTCTGCTAAAAGCACCAGTGTTAAGGTTTCTTCACTTTTAAAGAAACTAATTAATTTATAACCATAATAAGCTCCAAAAGGAATCATAACATACATGCCGTACATGTATTTCTCTGTTGCAGAAAGGAACTTAATTTTTGCAAGTTTAAAAACCGAATTGGAGCAAAAATTTTGTTCGAAGAGGAAAAAGCCCGCAAAAACGGAAACTAAAATTTTATCTGCCAAGAATAACAAAAACGGAGAAACTTCTTTTCCGAAATCGAACAACAAACGAATTCTAAAAATTAAATACGCCATAAAACCTAAATACAAAAATCCTATGGTACGCTTGGAAACTTTTTTTAGAAAGCCATAAGTTTTGTACTTAAAGAAGCTGAAATAAGCAATGTAACTGCCAATCATAAAATCGAACATTACATTTATTGTATTGAATACAAAAGGATGGTATTCTGCCATTCCCTCTTTATTGATAGCAACAGGAAGCGCTTTTAAATACCAGGCCATTGCTATAAAGGTTATTCCCAATAAAATAAACATAATGCCTTCGTTTCTCCTGAAAATTTTCATCAGAATGGGCCAAACAACAAGAATTTGAATTAAAGCTGCAACAGACCACATGTTTCCTAAAATTGCTGCACTGCTGTCCCATGTTTCTTTGTAATTAAAATTGAAAGAAAAAGTAAGGTACCTCAAAACAGAAATTTCGTGGTCGGAACCCGAATTTGGGTGGAAGCCTATGTATTGAACGATGTAATTTCCTATAAAAAAAAGAACAAAATAGAGTGGTAATAAGGTAAGAAAACGACGCATATAGAAGCGTAATAAGTTCATTGTCTTATAGATAAACCTTTCTTCGAAGATACTCCAAGTGTTTAAAAACCCTGTTAGTATAAACAGAAAACTGTATGCAGCAGTGTTAAGATTGGAGCTAACTTGCCTCAGGTCAAGAAACAAAGAAGCAACTTTAATTTGTTGATTATTAGTTATGAAACAATGCGCAAAAAATATGGTAAATAATGCGAAGAAACGCATGGCGTTAACATTATCGAAGTGCGTTTTTTTAATTAATCGTTTCATTCAAAAAATAAACAATCAGCGCAACATAGCAGCCAATTATACTGCAAAGGAAAAAAACTTTCGTGGTCTGCAAAATAAATCAACCTTCCTTACGCTTTATGTGTTCTCTAATTTACACATACATTTCTATGCAAAGCTTTCACACACAAATATATCCATTACAAAAAAATATTTTACTTATGGTTAAAATTAGACACTTAACTATTTTTGTCTTCACTCTTTTTTCTTTGCAGCTTTCGGCACAAACAGCAAGAAAGTACAGCAATGAATTCTTAGCCATTGGAGTTGGTGCCCGTGCATTGGGAATGTCAGGAGCTTTTGTTTCTGCTGCATCTGATGTTACTTCAGGCTATTGGAATCCTGCAGGCCTTACTGGTATAAATGCAAAGTTCCAGGGAGCCTTGATGCATGCCGAGTATTTTGCAGGTATTGCCAAATATGACTACGGCGCATTGGCTACTCGTATAGATAAGAAAAGCGTTATTGGTTTATCTGTTGTTCGTTTTGGTGTAGATGACATTCCTGATACTTCAGAATTGATAGATGCAAATGGAGTGATAAACTACGATAGAATTTTAACATTCTCGGCAGCCGATTATGCATTTATGCTTTCTTATGCAAGAGAATTAAAAGAAGGATTGAGTGTTGGAGGAACTGCCAAAGTGGTGCACCGCAAAGTGGGAGATTTTGCAAAATCCTGGGGATTCGGCATTGATGCAGGAATACAATACACCAAAAAATCGTGGAAATTTGCTGCAATGGCCAGAGATGTATCTTCGACTTTCAATGCCTGGAGTTTTAATTTAACAGATGCTCAACGAGCAACTTTTGCTGCAACTAACAACACAATTCCCGAAAACTCATTAGAAATAACACTTCCAACATTAACTTTAGGTTCGGCAAAAAGCTTTGAGTTTGGTAAAAAATTTACTTTACTCACAGAATTAAACCTACAAACTACTTTCGACGGAATGCGCAATACGCTTATCCGCGACAAGACTTTTTCTTCAAGTCCTGTTTTTGGGTTCGAGGCTGGATTTAAAAACATCGTTTTCTTAAGAGGTGGTGTAGGTAATTTTCAAACCATTGTAAATGATGCAGGAGATGGCCGCCAAATGACTTTCCAACCTAACTTAGGGCTTGGTCTTAAAATTAAAGGAGTTACAATTGATTATGCACTTACGGACATTGGTGACCAAAGCACGGCTTTGTTTTCTAATGTTTTCTCTTTGAGATTCGACATTAACGCTGCCAAATCTTCATCAACAAAAACACAAGAAACTAAGTAAGCATTTTATGACAAAACGATTACTACTTATTATAATTTCCATCTGTATTTTCCAATCATTTTCAAATGCGCAAACATTTGGAAACGAATGGATTTCATACGAACAGCAATACCACCGTATAAAAGTGTGGAACGATGGAATTTACCGAATTTCATGGTCAACACTCTTGGCAGCAGTGCCTGCAATCGCAACTGCTGACCCAAGAAATGTACAAATCTTCGGAAGAGGTGAAGAATTACCCATTCACCTAGAAGGCGAGGCTGATGGACAATGGAATGATGGAGATTATATAGAATTCTACGGAAGAAAAAACGATGGTTGGTTTGATAGGCAATTCTATGAAAGCAACAATGCACAAAGCAATCCTTACTATTCGTTGTTTACCGATACTGCTGTTTATTTTCTAACATGGAATAACTCAATTACAAACAGGAGAGTAACAATTGAGACGGATCAAAATTTTACTGCTTATACAGCCGCTCCATATTTTATTCGTCAGGTTGTAAATCAAGTAACTTCTGATTATTACTTCGGTAAAACAGATGCCAACAATTCAACAGAACCGGAATATACTTCTGGCGAAGGTTGGTCTGGACCAGTTTTCTCTGCTCCTTTACTCAATCAAATTACTAGCTTGCCTTCTGGTAATTTTGTTGGAACAGGTCCTGCAGCAGAATTAAAAGTAGTGTATAAATCTATCTCTAATGCTGCCTGGTTTAACGACCATCGCTACCAAGTGCAACTGGGCAATGGCGCAATTCTAGATTCTACTTTTGAAGGTCATGGCAGCCGCGTTTTCAATTTATCGTTGGCTTCATCTGCTTTAGGGGCAGCTACAACACCATTTAAATTCTCATATTTAGGGATTAACAATTCACTTAATCAGTTAGTTACGTCGAACAGTGTTTACAGTAATTACACTTGGAAATATCCTCATAATTTCAATCTTGAGAATCAAGGAACTTACAAAATGTTGCTTCCTGATAATGCTGCAAATACAAAGTACTTATTGAACATCACTAATTTTAACGCCGCAGCAAGTAATGTTTGGTTCTATGATTTAACGAATGGAAAAAGAATTCAAGCTACAAATCAGGCAGGTGTTTTTAAAGTGATTGTACCAAATGGAAATGGTGCATTAAAAGAGTGCTTTATTGCTAATGAAACACAAATTACTTCTATTGGAGCAGCTAACATTCAACAAATAAATTATTTAGCTGGACAGCCCGGAAAATTCACCCCTATTCGTGATTTAAATAACATTAAATTTTTAATTGTAAGTCATCGTTCTCTTGCAACTGAAGCCGAAGCCTATAGAAATTACAGAAGTGGGAAATTTAGCACGGGTATTTTTTATATCGATGAACTTTACGACCAATTTGCACATGGTATAGCACAACACCCAATGGCAGTGCGCAATTTGGCATATACTGCTTTATCATACTGGACAGAGAAACCAGAATATTTGTTGTTATTAGGAAAGTCTATCTCAGCACATTTCAACAGACAAGATGCTGAGCACTGGAACCAAAATTTAGTACCTACTTTTGGATTTCCTTCATCAGATGTAATGCTAACTGCTGGACTAAACGGCACATTTCCAGTAGAACCTGCCTTAGCAACGGGTAGAATTGCAGCAAAAAATGGCGCCGATGTAACTGCTTACCTCAACAAATTACAGGAATATGAAACGGCACCTCCGGCAATGTGGATGAAACAAGTGCTGCATTTTGGTGGAGGTCAAAGCCAGGGCGAACAACAAACGTATCTCAATTATCTCAACACTTATAAACAAACCATTGACAGTACACATTTCGGTGGTTCTGTTTACACGTATCAAAAAACTACATCTACGCCCATTGAGCAAACACAAAGTGCGTTAATTGCTGATTATATCAACAATGGTGTTTCCTTAATGACTTTTTTCGGTCACGCTACAGGTAGCGGTTTTGATGTGAGCATTGATAATCCTTCAGCTTATAACAATCAGGGGAAATATCCATTTTTAATTGGTAATTCCTGTTATGCTGGCGATATTCACCAGCCACCTGGATTTGGATTTAGTCAAAGTGAAGAATTTATGCTCATTCCAAACAAGGGAACCATTGGTTATATTTCTTCTGTTTCTTTAGGAATACCAAGTCAATTGCATACGTATACCGATTCATTGTACAAGTTTTTTGGTCGTAAATACTATGGCGATCCAATGGGAATGAATATGAAAAGGGTTACGCGCGCTATTTATCAAAACGATCCACTTCGCAGGGCTGTAATTACAGAAACTACCTTGCATGGCGATCCTGGTGTAGTTATTAATAGTCAACCTAGTCCTGATTATAGTATTACTCAACAAAGTGTTTTTTACAACCCAACTGATGTAACTACCGAGGTAGATTCATTTGCTATGAATATTGTGATTGAAAATATTGGAATGGCTATAAATACTCCAGTAATTGTAGAAGTTACAAGAACATTTCCTGGTACAGGTTTAACCACAGTTTACTCTAAAGCCGTTCAAGGTTTATTTTACAGAGATACATTAACTATTAAAATGCCTGTTTCCGACATCATTAAAGGTGGCGTAGGCATCAATTCATTTGTTGTAAAAGTGGATCCATTGAATTCAATTTCAGAGTTTAATGAGAATAACAATATTATTAATAGCACATTGCTGATTCGCTCTGCAGATGTATTACCTGTTTGGCCGTATGAATTTGCTTTAGTTCCTTCAAATACAATTACTTTAAAAGCTACTACTGGAGATCCTTTTGCTCCTGCTCGAAATTATATTTTCGAACTCGATACTACAGACTTGTTTAATAGTCCTTTCAAATTAACAACAACAATTAATCAGGCTGGAGGAGTTTTAAATTGGACACCGGCTATTGCACTTCAAGATAGCGGTGTGTATTTTTGGAGAGTTTCGCCTGACAGTATTGCTGGTGGAGGTTATAGCTGGAAAGAAAGCTCTTTTCAACACATTCAAGGCAAAAGAGGATGGTCTCAAGACCATTTTTTCCAGTACAAAAAGAACAGATTCAACCAGTTAATTTACGACAGAACCACAAGGAAATTTGATTTTGTGCCAACAGCAAAAGAACTTTCTTGCTACGCTTATGGCTTTCCATGGGAGATAGATGAATTGTGGGGAACGTCTTATAAAATTGATGCAGAAGTTTGGGCAGATGCAGGCTGCAGCCTAGATCCTGCAGTGTATATTGCTGTAATTGATTCGGTTACATTGTTACCTTGGTTATCTCCTCAAAACTGCTGGGACCAAGGCAATCAGTTTGGACAATTCAACAGCAACTGTGCATGTAAAAGCGGAAACAGAATGGCGAATTTCGTTTTTCGTTCAGAAGGATATCCTGCTGAATTGGCTTCAATGCGCGATATGATTAACAATGTTCCTAATGGACATTACATTTTAGCTTATACATGGATTTATGGAAACTATCAAAATTGGGATCCAAGTGTAATACAAGCTTTCCAAGATTTAGGTGCTGATAGTATTCAAACTTTACCAAATGAAGCGCCTTACGTGTTTTTTGTGAAAAAAGGTCATCCCGAAACTAAAGTTGAATTGATTGCAGATTCTGCAAATGCGAATCTTGTTTTGTCAGCACCAATGTTCAATAGCTGGGTAAGTGGTGATATTACTTCAACGCTTATTGGGCCAGGTTCTGGTTGGGATACTTTGAGTTACAAGGTAAAAGGAGTAGACAATGTTCACGACAGTATTCGTGTTCAGGTTATTGGTGTAAGAGCAAATGGTGTGGAAGATGTAATTGTTGATGCATTATCGCCTGCGGTTGGTGAAATGGATTTGAATCCAGCTATAGGAACCACACAATACACTTATTTGAAGCTGAATGCATTTATGCGAGATGATTCATTGCGTTCGCCTGTGCAATTAGACCGTTGGCAAGTTACTTACGACCCAGTACCTGAATGTGCTTTAAATCCTTTGGCTGGATTGTATTTCTTTAAAGATACTTTACAACAAGGCGAAGAGTTGAAATTAGCAATTGCCATTCAAAATGTGAGCGAATTACCGATGGACAGTATGTTGGTATCATATTGGATTCAAGATGCGCAACGCAACATTTTTCCAATAACTTATTCAAGACAAAAGCCATTGGCTGCCGGAGAAATTTTATTTGATACCGTTTCGGTTTCTACATTACCATATTTAGGGTTGAATTCCATTTGGGTAGAAGCAAATCCTAATTTCGATCAACCAGAACAGTATCGTTTTAACAATTTGGGAAGTCTTTCATTTTTTGTAACAAGCGATAATGTAAATCCTTTGTTAGATGTTACTTTCGACAATGTGCATATTTTGAATGGCGATATCATTTCTCCTAAACCAGAAATTGTAATTCAACTGGCCGATGAAAACCCTTATTTGGCTTTAGATGATACAGCTTCTTTCCAACTTTATTTGAGAATGCCAGGAGAAACAAACGCTACACAGGTTTATTTTGATGGGAATGCTGCACTTCAGTTTATACCAGGTTCTACCTCAGCAAACAAAGCAAAGATTGAATATCGTCCAACATTTACCATAGACGGGAAGTATGATTTTATTGTGAAAGCAAAAGATAGGTCGAATAATAAAAGTGGTTCTGTTGAATACAAAATCTCCTTCGAAGTGGTAAATAAATCGACCATTACAAATATTTTAAATTATCCAAATCCATTTAGTACACGTACGCATTTTGTGTTCACCTTAACAGGTTCTGTTATTCCAGAAGAGTTCCGAATTCAAATTATGACCATTACGGGTAAAGTAGTAAAAGACATAAGAAGAGATGAATTGGGCCCAATAAGAATAGGAAGAAATGTTACAGAGTATTATTGGGATGGTACAGATGAATTTGGCGACCCACTTGGAAACGGAATTTATTTGTACCGTGTAATGACTACTATTGATAAACAAGATATAGAACGCCGTGAAACTTCCGCCGACACTTATTTTGAAAGAGGTTTTGGGAAGATGTATTTGATGAGATAAAAAAAACAGGGCTGAATAACACGAAATTATTCAGCCCTAAAATCAAAACTAATCCAATTTTAATTTACTATTACTTCTATATTGATAGTGGCGTAATCGGAAAGAATCAAACTCGATTCACCCACACCAAAATCTAAGCGATTTATTATAAAACTCCCTTTTATTGTTGCTTTCCCATCTTTCTCTATAAAAGTAAATGGCACTGCAATTTCTTTGGTTTTATTTTTAATGGTCAACTTAAAATAGCCTCTCCAATTACCGTCTTTTTCTTTTCCAAAAAGCGTGGCAGCCATCGTTAATTTTGGAAAAGTTGCCACATCAAAATATTCTTCCTTTTTTAAATGCCCATCTCTTGAGCCATTATTTGTATTGATGGATGCCGCATTTAAACTTGCCTCTATAGAATTTCCAATAATCTTATTTTTATCGAAAATTACTTTTGCGTCCAGCCCCGAAAAGGAACCTTCTACATTAAATCCTGCATTTTTAATTTTAAATTTAATGGAAGACGAAACAACTTTCCACTCTTTATTTTGTGCATTCGTAAATAAACAAACAAATGTGAATGCGATTAAAAAAAACTTTTTCATTCATTAAACGGATTAAATGTCACACCAATCATTCCCATCAGGCTTTTATTCCTCCAACGATCATTCTCTAAACGCAATTTATTAGTTGTAGTATATTCCGTAAAATAAAATGATGCACCCGCTTTGATCGCCAATTTTTTATTGAACCAATATCTCACATATAATTCAGAATTCAAAGAACCAATATCATTATCGCTCACTAATAAAGCATTGAGAGCTGTTGGTTTTGCCATTTGTTGCGAGCCATTCAATAAAACTGAAGATTGATTGTCTATGTAAGTTCCTGATATTTCCTTTCCGAATGAAAACCCAACAGCATCAATATTAAAACCTATATCCAATTTATTTTTAAAAGTGTATTGCAAATTAATACTGGCGTTTAATGAGTTTACCTGACTTTTGGAAACAAATAAAGTATCTACATTTTCATTAAATGTCTCAGAAAACAAAACTTGCGGACCTTCTTGTTTAGAAGTGATAATGGCAGGAGCGGTTACAAAATTTAGCTGACTTCCAAATTGAGAATTAAATCTCAGCCCATAACCGATTTTAAATTTCTGCTTTTTACCAGTTGGAATAAAATGTACCCACGAAAGCGCACCAACAAATTGGTCCGAATTTGCGGCCAAAGACAAATCAAAATTGTTATTGTATTTAAATCCTTTTTTAAATTCAGGATTTTCTTGTGCTTTTATATTTCCTAAAGCTATTATAAACGCCGCAAGTAATAGCATTCTATTAAAATCCATATTTTAAATTAAATAACCGTTATTTTCTTAACTAACTCTTTTCCTTGTGTTTTCAACTTCACAAAATAAATTCCCTTTTCTAATTGAAATGAATTAGGAATGTTTACAGCTGTTGAATTTATAGCTTGTCTGTTTATAACCTGCCCCAATTGATTAATAATTGTTATACTTTCAATGAATTGGCTGTTGTTTAAAAGTAAGGTAAATGCACCATTATTAGGATTTGGGAAAATTTGCATTTCATTTTGGTTTGTTATAGATTTTTCTAAACCAACAGTTCCATTTCCAATTTCAAACAATTGGCTTTGGAACACCTCTTTCGTATCTAGATTCTGGACAAATGCAACAATTCGAATTTCACTCTCATCCTTAATGTTTTCTAAGGCCCAACTGAAATTTACTACATCGGTGCCATTCAAATCTTTGTTAATAAGGACCGTTCCTGCAGCATTTGGGAGCATTTTCCTCATCACATAACCATATTCAGTTTCACTGTTGTTTCCTGGTGATGAGAGATAAGAACTTTTTAGAACGTTTTTCTCAATAACTACAATGTGTGCGATTAAATTTTCGTTCGCATTTTCCGCCAAAAGCGAGCTAAACTGAAATGTTCCTGTTAAAGTATTGTTGCTCAATAAAATTCCTGTTGAATTAATGTCATATTGAGGATTTACAGCTTTTCTATTGTTTACATTTGAACTTATATTGGAAACAAAACTACTGCTGCTTCCCCTAAAAACATTTCCATCCATGATAGTATATGGAACGCCTACAATAGAATAAAAACTCACACGTTGGTTGGCATCTGCTGGGTTTTCCAAGTGCATCGAATCATTTGTATACGGAAATCCAGTGTGGTAAGAAATTACGATGGCATTTTCTGGATTATTGTCAGCATACGAATAAACTGGTGGGCTGCTTTGTGCACATGGCGGGCAGCTTGAGTTTGAAAACTGTTCGAGTAAAACTACTCTTTCCTGAGCATCTACAACCATTTGGAGTAACAACAGGGCCAATAATAAGTGTATATTTTTCATTGCTTTAATTATTTGAGCGAATTTAATTTCTTCACAAAAATTGAATTGTCGTTCATGCGACATTTAACGCTTAATTCTCAATTAAAATGATTTTCCATGCGTAAGCGAAATTAGCCTGTTCAACAAGCGTGGAAAGGTGTTTAGAAATTTTAAGCTCAAAAAAGTAAGAAAATTCTTTCCCAATAATTTTTGTAAATAAAAACCAGTATTAATGCGCAGTGAAAAATTAGCATTCCACTGTTTTTCATATGAATCCAACAATTCTTGCTTTGAAATTTTTCCCTCAAGAAATTTAGTTACATATTGAGAAAGGAAATGAGAAACGCGCATGGCCATACTCATTCCGTTGCCGCAAAGAGGAGCAATTGCTCCAGCTGCATCACCTAGAAGAATCAAATTGTTTGAATATGTTTTCTTCTTTCTAAAACTTATTTGACTTATGGCGAATGGCTTTTCAAATAAAAATGCTGATTCTGTAAATATCTTTTTCAAATGAGGATTTTTCATCAAAACATTTTTCTCCATTTCGGGAATACTATTGTTATTTTCCTTTAGATTTTTTACAGTTGTTAAGTAGCATAAACAATAGGTTTCGTTATCAATTTTCGAAATGCCGCAATATCCATCTTTAAAATTGTGCAGGGCAATTAAATCGTTCGGGAAATTTGTTTTTATATGATATTTCACACCAATATACTCACCTTTTTTTGTGGCATTTTCTGTTGTGATGAATGATGGATTTATTTTACCAAAACTACCGAATGCCAATTTGCTTTTGAATTGCAATGAATTAGTGGAAATGGTATAAATCTCGTTTTCCAGAGAAACGTCCTTTGCAA
>JAIXYK010000038.1 GCA_027490225.1 Bacteroidota bacterium
GCAACAGCGATTTACATATTAAGGGCGGAAATAAAGAAGATTTTACCGTTTATAATGTTACTGCCAAAGACCGACCCACAAAATTTACAATCAAAAATTATTTTGGCATTCAACACATTTGGATTCCTCAGTATAACTATAGATTTGGTTACAGAATTAATAAAAATTGGGCAATATCTTTAGGCCTAGATCACATGAAATACGTAATGGATAACGACCAATACGCGCAAGTTTCAGGGGTTATCTCACAAGAAGCATCTCCAAAATATGCAGGTTCTTACCTTGATACACGCATGCTAATTTCTCAAGATTTTTTAAAATTTGAACACACGGATGGTTTGAATTTGTTAAGTTTTGATGCTGAATATTATATTCAATTATTCGTAAATAAGAAAAATACATTAGGAGTTTATCTTCAAAGTGGGGTAGGAGGAATTTTTGTAATTCCTCGCTCCGATGTGCGGATTTTTGAAAAAGGACTCAATAACAGATTTCATTTGGCTGGATATTCTATCAGCGCTAAATCGGGTCCTGAATTTAGGTTTTACAAAAGATATTTTTTAAGGTCGCAAGTGAGATTTGGTGGAATTTATTTACCAGATGTGCTCACCGCAAATGATGACCCCATAAGAATTGAACATGGTTTCACATTTTTACAATGGAATGTAACAGCAGGATTGTATTTTGGGTTTAAAAAGAAAACTACCGCACCCTAAGTCTTCTTCCTGTTCGCAATTTCGTTTTCTTTTTAATCTTATTGAGTTTGCAAAGTTTAGATACAGTAGTTCTGTTTTTCTTGGCAATTTTACTCAACGTATCACCTTTTCTTACTTTATAATATTTACGTGCAGAAAGTTCGGCTTTGTGTTTTGCTGCAACATGCAAGTAATCAAAGCTTTTACTCGTAATCTGTATTTCAGGATTGGTACAAGCATATTCTTCAAAAGATATAATATCTCTAGGATTTATTTGTTGACCTAAAAAACGCACTTCGAAATGTAAATGCGAACCCCTAGAATGCCCTGTATTTCCACCTAAACCAACTGCGTCGCCCGCCTGAACATAGTCTCCAGCAACAACTTTTATCTGGGATAAATGTGCATAAAGCGTTTCTAAACCGTTTAAATGTCTGATAATCACATAATAGCCATATGAAGGGCTGTATCTTGCTACACGAATGGTTCCCTCAAAAGCAGCCAATACCAAATCCCCTGTTTCAAGATTTATATCAATTCCATAGTGATAACGGTATTTTCTCCATCCAAATTCTGAAGTTATTTCTCCACATGCAGGATGAGAGTAATCGCAAACAGGATCATGTACCAATTGAAGTAAAGTAGTATCTTTCTTCAACTTCAAATCGACCATATAAGGATTTATCCTGGTTGTGTCCCAAATTGCATTGTACAAGTCACAATTTAATATGGCACACAAACCTTCGTCTTCTATCAATTCAAATGCTTCCTGATTTATATCAACTGCAATAGAATCGTCTTCTTCGCCTTCTTCTATTCCGTTTTCTGTGGAGCTGGAATCTGCAGCAATAATGCCTTCTCCAGTTTGAGCCCTTAAATTATTGCCTCCGGAAAATGAAATAAAAATCAGGAAAATAATTATTGAAATCTGTTTAATAAATAATCGCATTACACCTACCAACGTTCTTTTTATTCAATTATTTTAGACGGCGAAATTAGCAAGTAATAATTGGTCAATGATTATTAGCCGAAATAATTGTCAACAAAATTATGCAATACCAAACAGAGGAAATTTTTTTACAAGGGAAAAAAGTTGAAAAAGAGAACAAACAATTGGTTGAAAAACTAATTAGAAAAAAGCCAAAAGATTTAGACGAGGTTACAGAAAAGCTGCATAATGAGGCTTTTGAGCAGATAGATTGCATGTCTTGCGGCAATTGTTGTAAAACAACAAGTCCAATATTTTACCAAAAAGATATTGATAGACTTTCTAAACATTTTAAAATGAAACCTGGAACTTTTGTAGAAAAATATTTACATATTGATTCCGACCAAGATTATGTTTTGAATACTGCCCCTTGTGCATTTTTAAATCCCGACAATTCTTGTTCTGTTTATGATATTCGGCCATTAGCTTGTCAAACATATCCACATACAAACCGAAAAAAGTTTTTCCAGTTGCTGAGATTGAGTTTTAACAATACACTCATTTGTCCCGCTGTGCAAAAAGTATTTGAAGGATTAAAAAAATCATACGTTTGATATTAATAAAAGACATTTAATAAACTTTAATTGCTAATTTGCTGCTTCTATTAGAATATGAACCGGAAAATACTCAAAGCTCTTTTACAGTTATTTGCGCTGGTTGCAAGGGCCGATAGCAATAATGAAAGAGGTCGTTCGGTTGTAGAAAATTTTTTTAAAAGACAAATTAGTAATGAAGAGGTAGATGAATATATGCAAGAGTTTGATGCATTAATTCAAACCAATCACCAAAGTGGAGATGAGACAAAAGACCGCAAACGAGCTGCTTTATCTTCAGTTAAAGTATTGGTAATATGCACCAAAATAAACGGAGAGCTTACCCATTCTCAAAAGTGCTTTGTTTTTATAAGGCTCGTTGAGTTTCTCTCAGCAAGTGGCGAATTAAATCATAGAGATAACGATTTCGCTTT
Organism: Bacteroidota bacterium; assembly: GCA_027490225.1. Taxonomy (GTDB): domain Bacteria; phylum Bacteroidota; class Bacteroidia; order M30B66; family M30B66; genus JAIXYK01. The sequence goes on from JAIXYK010000038.1 coordinate 2,651, forward strand.
AACCGTTGCTTCTACCTTTAATATTGAAGAAACTGAAATTAGTGATGTTTTAACCTTTGCAGGACCACATGGAGGACCGCCGGATTCTGAAAATTGGCTTGTAATACATGGCGAAAATATACCTGCTCCAAATAAAGGTCACCATTTTGTTTGCAATGGACTTGAAAAAAAATTAAAAGTACTTCAACTAAAGAGTTCAGGTATTTATTTTTTGAGAAAATTTGGAAATGATGAGGTTTATTTAAACGGACAACAGCTGTTTCATGGTCATGTATATGTATTTTCTCAAGGTTCAGTAATTCGTGGACAGAAGATTTTACCAATATATTACAGTGATGTAATTGGACATTTTCTTAAAAAAAATACAGAGCAGAAATTATTGTTTGAAGTAAAAAACATTCAGTATCAATTTCACAATGGTAAAGTTGGCCTTCATAAATTTAGTTTTAGTGAAGAAAGTGGTAGACTCATTGGTATAATGGGTTCAAGTGGTGCAGGTAAATCTACTTTGCTCAATATTCTCAATGGAAATATAAGACCCACTGCAGGAAATGTACTTATAAATAAAATTGATTTACACCAATTTAAATCAGTAAGTCAAGGTCTTATAGGTTACATTTCTCAAGACGATTTGTTAATTGAAGAGCTAACAGTGTTTCAGAATTTATGGTTCAATGCTAAACTTTGTTTTGCAGACCTAAATGACAATGAACGCTTGATTAAAGTGAATAGAACTTTAGAAGAGCTAGGATTGCATGAAATTCGTGACCTGAAAGTTGGAAGTTCACTTAAGAAAACAATCTCTGGAGGGCAAAGAAAAAGAGTAAATATAGCTTTGGAGCTCATAAGAGAACCTTCCATTTTATTTGTTGATGAACCTACTTCAGGACTTTCATCACGAGATTCTGAGAATATTATGGACCTTTTAAAAGAACTGGCTTTAAAAGGGAAACTAATTTTTGTGGTAATTCATCAGCCATCTTCTAATATATTTAAAATGTTTGATAGGTTACTGCTAATGGACATTGGTGGTTATCCTGTTTACTATGGTAATCCTGTAGAGTCTGTTATATACTTTAAAACGATAGTAGATCACAATAAGGCAAATGAAAGTGAATGTGCAGAATGCGGAAACGTAAATCCAGAGCAAATTTTTGATATCCTTGAATCTCGTCTTGTTGATGAACATGGTTTAGCTACATCAAAAAGAAAGATAAATCCAAAAGAATGGAATTTATTTTTTAAAAGAAGTATTGTTCCAGCGGTCGAAACAGCTGATGACAATTATATTTTTCCGCAAAGTTCCTTCAAAAGGCCTGGGCGTTTTGCACAGTTTAAAGTCTTTTTTAAAAGAGATTTCTTATCTAAGTTGAGCAATGCTCAGTACATGGCTATTAATCTTTTAGAAGCCCCGCTATTGGCATTATTAATGGGGTATTTTTTGAGATATAGTCCAGAAAAAAACTACACTTATTTTTCAAACTTAAATATTCCTGCTTATTTCCTCATTTGTGTAATCGCTTCTTTGTTTTTTGGATTAACTGTAAGTGCTGAAGAGATTATCAAAGACAAGAAAATCCGTAAAAGAGAGAAATTCCTGAATTTAAGTGAACACAGTTATTTGTTTTCCAAAATAGCATTGTTATTTATTTTATCAGCAATTCAATCTGCTAGCTTTGTAATAGTTGGACATTTAATGATGGGAATTTCAGGGCTTTACCTGCAAGATTGGTTTATCTTATTTAGTGTCTCCTGTTTTGCGAACTTATTGGGATTAAACATTTCTGCAACATTTAATTCTGCAATTACTATTTATATTTTAATACCTATTTTAATAATTCCACAGTTGTTACTCAGCGGGGTTTTGGTGCGTTTCGACCAATTAAATAAATCTATAAAAACTACTATCGACGAGGTTCCTGTAGTAGCAAATATAATGACTTCCAGGTGGGCTTATGAGGCTTTAGTAGTAAACAGATTTTCGAACAATGAAGCAGAAGCACCAGTATTTGAATTGAATATTGGTATTTCAGAAGCAAATTACACTGTTAATTATTGGATCCCCAGAATGGAAGCTTTGGTTGATAGATTGAATGATGGGAAATGGAAAGCTGAATACAATGAAAATCTTACGCTTTTAACCAATGAAATTGAATTTAAAAATGCTTCTAAAACCTATGTTACTTTTCCAGATCCTTTAAGATTTTCGAAAAGTGAAATCAAACAAACCGACTTAGAAGAAGTACAAATTTGGCTGGCAAAGATTAAAAAAATATGCAACCAGCGCGAAATAAAATGGAGAAATGAAAAAGATAAGATAATTCAGAAATGGGGACAAAACGTAAATTTAATTAACAATAATTATTTAAATAATCAGCTCAATAAGTTGTTATTAAAGAGCGATCAATTCGATAAGATTATTCTTGACACCGATAATAAACGTTACATCCGGAATTTTGAACCAATTTATCAATTACCCAACAAAGGGAATTTGGTTTCAGGGCATTTTTATGCGCCTTATAAAAACATTTGGCAAGTAAAAATTACAACCCTTTGGGCAAACTTATCAATTATTTGGATGATGACTTTTTTACTTTACATCACCCTAAGAAATAAAACACTAAAAAGAATAATGAAACTGGATAAATCTATAATAAAACTTAAAAATATTATCCAGAAGAAAAACCAGATTTAAATTTAAAACTAGATTTTGCTCATTACAAAAGGCACTTTTATAATTGCCTGATAATCTTCACCCGCTTCTAACATATCCTCATCATCTTCTTCATAATACCAAGTTACAGTAACTTTACTTTTGCTGCTGATGTGCAAACTTTGCAGTTTTTTGAAAATATCTAAAAGACACTTTGAAGAACTGGTATTAAAATATTCCAGTTGAATATTCACATTCGTTTCACCCTTTGGTTGAATTGAATATTTGTCAATCCATTCAAAAATTGGCGTGTAAAATTCAATAGAGTTTTCTGGAATTGAACGACCTCTAAATTCAAGTTTACCATCTTGTGCATTGAATTTTACAAATGGTGTTTTGGGAGATATATCAATTGAAAGAATTTCCATATTTATTGTGTTACTTTAATGATCAAACTGAAAAAGGAATAAATATTATTGATTGGTGTAAAGTTATACTCAAACTTTTGCCCGGATTTACGCGCAATATCAATCATTCCAAGTCCTCCTCCTCCCTTATCAGAAAAAGACTCATTACTTAGTGTATTTATGTAATATTCTTTTAATTCATCTTTATTCATGCTATTGATTCTTTCTAATTTAGATTCGAAATCAGTTACATTTTCTTTCAGAATATAATTACCAGTAATTATTTTGTAGGTGCTGTTATCGCTTCTGCCTATTAAAAACAAAGCAGAATTTTGATTATCTGATTTTACTAGATTTTGATTTCCAGTGCCATCATTGTGGTGATATAGGTTTTGAAGACATTCCACCAATACGTTGTAAACTTTTTTCTTTAACTTAGGTTCTTCACCAATGTTATCTAACTTCGATTCCATAATATGTAAAATGGAAGTGAGCAAATCTGAAGTGATTTCACCTTTGAAGGAAAGCATGATCTTTCCATCTTCCATTTTTTCATAAAAATCGTAGATGTCAAACATTTATAGTGGATTATTTAAAACCAGTTTGTAAACTCTTTCTACTTTGTAGCAAAAAACCAACACAACCATAAGTATTTTTTTCAGAACCTTCAGCAGCTGGGAGTGTCATTTCAACTCTTAAATTCAAGCTATTATCACAAGAAAACTCAAATTCTTTTGCATTGTCAGATGCATTACTGTCAAACAAAACAGCCTTGGTTTTTGCATCAGTTATCTTAAAAGCAATGGGCGCTCCCTTTGTTAAAACATCTTCACCGCAGAATGTTAATCTGTAATCATAGCCTTTAAAAGAAGTGAAAGAAAATTCTGACACTTGCCCCGGTCTAAACAATGCGCTTCTTGATTGAGAATTATATTTAAACTCTAAATCCTTTTTAGAAAATTTACATGCTTTTTTATGGTAATCTGTGCAATAAACAGTCTTTTCAATAGCAGTGCTGCCTTTTTGTGCTTTGGCTTGAATTGAAAATATATAACCCGCAAATATTATGGTAATGAGCATTAAGATTCTTGACATGGTTTTCAAATAATTATTTTGATGTTGAATTGTTTAACGTTAATTCGTTTCTCACACTAAGTGCAATTGCTGAAATTTTATTGTAGTCTTCTTCAGTTATCGAAAGCTTTGTGCTTCCGCCAATTACATTTTTGCCTTCAATAACCTGACGCTCGCTTGCATCTTCTTTAATGCTATCGAATGCTTCTTTCAGCGGTTTGATAGTGTTTTTGGTTTGTGCCACTCTTTCATCTGCAGCATTTTTTTCTAAATATTGGAATAAATTTTCTAAGGGGTATTTTTGATCAGCAATGTATTGAATGCTTTTATCATTGGCTTTAAAAGCACCAACAGATTGGATACTTAAATAAATACTTTCAGATAATCCACCCGCAACAACTAATGCCAATGTTGCACCTTGTCCGTTGCTTTCTAAATTTGCAGAAGCATCAAAGAAAACTTCATTTGTAATTTTATTTAATGAATCTTTATTGCTTAAATTCTTTTCAATTCTTTTTAATGTTTCATCATTTATTACACTTGAAATACCTAGCTCATCGGCAAGTTTTTTCATGTTGTCAAAATATTTTAAAACATCCGCCTTTTGGTCAAAAGTTGAACAATAAAATAAATCGCTGCTATATGCACCAAAATTAATTGCTTTCGTTTTTTGATCAGTATATTTATTAATATTTTCAACAGGATTTAACAAATTACTTTTTGCTTTTACTCCATATTCCTTTAGCTGTAAAAATAAATCTCCAGGTAATGGAACTTGAAAAAATGCTTCAGGTGAAATATTTGTGTCATTTACCACACTTGTATCTGAATTTTTTCCTTCTTCACTTTTGTTTCCTCCACAGCTGGTTAAAACTACTGCATGAAATGCAATGACAATAAAAACCGGAAAAACTCTTTTTAATATTAGATTCATATCAAATTTTGAAATTTCATTTTGCACAAACCTAAATTAAAATAAGCAAACTACAAAAAATGAATTTAAAATCACTTAACAATACCTGCTGAAAACTTGTTCAAAATTAATAAGCATAAGTGTTTCAGGCTGTTTTTGATTGTATAATTTTATCCCGTTTCAATTACTTTTATGTCATCAATTAGAATAATTTTTATAGGTATTATTACCCTTTTTTGCATTGGCAAAATCGCAGCTCAGCCAATTAAGTCATTTAACGTGAGTCCAGAAGTATTCATTAAAGAACTGGAACAGTACATAGAAACTGCCGATAAAAAAGTTGCAAAAGAGCTCATCAATGTTTTTGAACCAATTTGGAAAACAAAACTATCGGCAACACAGCAACAGACCATCATTGTTACATCTAATGCCATGTTGAAGAAAAGATTTTCAGCAATTCCTAATTTTAAAGAATATGTAGATTGTATCATTGCTTTTGCAAATAGTGATAAAACAACCCAGCAATTTATTGATTGGCATGTGACCTTAGATAAATACATGGTTAAAGCCAATGCAGGTAAATTTGCGCAATACGTTAAAACCTCAGAAAACCTTTTTAAAATTAATGCTCTTTATGCTTCTGATGCAGTAAAATGGGCAGTAAAAACATCGGAATTCTCGTTTCAATACGATTCTATTCCCAAAATAATCATTCCAAATACAGATTTATCTGGAACAACAAGAGCTGATAGTACAATAATTTACAATACTTCTGGCGTTTTTTACCCTACAAGCTATACCTTTTACGGAAAAGACGGAAAATTACTTTGGTCAAGAGTTAACCTGAAAGAAAACGAGGCTTATGCAAAACTAAATAAATACCAACTCACAGTTAAAACAACCAAATTTGTAGCAGATTCAGCAATTTTCTCTTTTCCAAAATACTTCAAAGAGCCTTTGCTCGGAATTGTAACTGATAAATTAACAGATAATTCAGATAAAAGAGAAGCTACTTATCCTCGTTTTACATCTTACAACGCTGAATTTTTAATACCAGGAATATTCAAAGACATTGATTATGAAGGTGGATTAACTATTCAAGGAAGCTCATTATTAGGTTCAGGTAATGAATTAAGACCTGCAAAGTTTACATTTAAAAGAGAAGGTAAAACATTTATAGAAGCTACTTCCAAATCATTTTTAATTGAACAAAATAGTTTGCAAACCGCTGAAGCAGCTGTAACATTTAGATTAGATACTGATTCTATAGTTCATCCAGGATTGGTATTTAGATATTTCGACGATAAAAAAGAATTATATTTACTTAGAAACAATGAAGGAACTTCCAAAACTCCTTTTTTCAATTCTTTTCATCAAATTGATATGGATTTTGAGGTGCTTTCTTGGAAACTCGAAGAACCCACAATTAGATTTAAAGCCATTGCCGGAGCAGTAGAAAGCAAAGGGCTTTTCGAATCAGCAGATTACTTTAGACAAGAAAGGTACATAGAAATTCAAGGAATCGATGAACAAAGTCCATTATTGGTACTGAGAAATTTAGCCGATAAATTAAAAAGAGAGGAGTTTTCTGCCTCTGAAGCCGCCTCATATTACAAATCTGAAATAACCCAAATTCGGCATATCTTAAGAAGACTTTCCAACATGGGCTTTATTTTATATAACGAGGAAACTGAAATGGTTACTGTGAAACCACGTCTCCGCAAATATATTCTTGCAGTAAATGGAAGAGCCGATTATGATGTAATACAATTTTATTCAAATGTTGGAGGTTCAGAAAACAATGGTGAATTAAGCCTTTTGAACTACGATTTAAGACTACATGGTGTTGAAAGAATATTTTTAAGTGATTCTCAAAACGTGGTTATTTTTCCTAAAAATCAGGAATTGGTATTGCACAAAAACAGGAATTTTGACTTTGCTGGTCGCATCATGGCTGGTCGTTTTGAGTTTTTTGGTAAGAAATTCGATTTCGATTATGATAGGTTTAAACTCAATCTCGATAACGTAGATTCACTCAGATTGAGAGTAGAAACAAGCGAAAAAGATGAGTTTGGAAAAGTGCAACTCAAAAAAGTAAAAACTGTAATTGAAAATGTAATTGGAGACATATTAATTGACCATCCTTACAACAAAAGCGGGGTAAAGTCCTTGGCCAAATACCCCATATTTAATTCAGCCAAAAATTCCTACGCATATTATGAAAAAGGTTCTATTCTAGGTGGAGTTTACAAAAGGAGCAATTTCTACTTTCAGTTAGACCCTTATCAAGTTGATAGTTTGGATAATTTCTCTAACGAAGGGCTAATATTTAAGGGCAATTTCGCTTCTGCGGGTATTTTTCCTGATTTAAGAGAAGAATTAAAGTTGCAGGAAGATTATTCTTTAGGTTTTAAAAGAAATACTGGAGATGTTGGTTTGCCAATTTATCAAGAAAAAGGTAAGTTTATAAATGCTTTGCAGCTTAGCCACAAAGGTTTGCGAGGTGATGGTGAGATTCAATACATCACAGCCTCTGCTAAATCTAATGATTTTGTGTTTTTTCCTGACTCAGTGAATGCCTTTTGTAAGAATTTAAATGTTAAAGCTGCCACGCAAGGCAACGTAGAATATCCAGACGTAGAAGCCGCAGAAGTAAAATTACATTGGGAACCATACAAACCTAACAAGTTTGAAGTAGCACAAACAAAAGAAGCTCTCTCACTTTACGCAGGAGAGTCTAAATTAAAAGGGAAAATAAATATTGGTGAGAATGGTATGACGGGAAGTGGTTTGCTCGAATTTGCCAGCGCTGAAGTAGCATCCAAAGAATTCAGGTTTAAACGGGAAGATTTTAAGTCAGATACCGCCTCATTTGCCTTTACTGCACGTAACGAGGTAAATCCCGATGGTACAAAAGAAGTGGCCATTAAGACCGATAACGTAAAAGCGGATGTTAGTTTCAAAAACCGACAAGGGCAGTTTAAATCGAATTCAGCCGATTCATACATTGAATTTCCTGTAAATAAATACATCGCTTACATGGACGAATTGCGCTGGTATATGGATAAAGATGAGGTTGATATGAATTCTTCTATGAACGAGATTGACTTAATTGGTTCCCGATTCGTTTCCGTTCGGCCCGACCAAGATTCCATTACTTTCGTTGCGCCAAGAGCTAAGTATGCTTTGGCCGACCGAACAATTAGAACCGAAGGTGTAAAATTGATTCGTGTTGCTGATGCAACAATTTATCCTAATGAAGAGAAAATTAACGTAGAGAGGAATGCCGTAATGACGCCATTTACCAACTCAAGATTAACTGCTAACAACGATTTGAAATATCACGATATTTACAATGCAACTATTGAAGTAACTGCTAAAAGAAAATACAAGGCCTCTGGTGATTATGATTTTGAAGATGCATTGGGAAAAATTCAAAAAATTACCTTTAAATCAATCACACAAGATACCGCTGGTAATACAATCGGAACTGGCGATATAGATGAAAGCTTGAAGTTCACTTTTAGTCCAGAATTTGAGTTTCAAGGAAAAGTTAATTTATATGCACCCAGTAAATTTTTGATTTTTGATGGAGGTGTTCGTATTTCTCACACTTGCGAAAGCATTGCCCGAAATTGGTTAAAATTCAAGTATGAAATTGACCCGGGAAACATCATGATACCTGTTGATTCGTTTCCTAAAAGTATTGATAATGAAAAGTTAATGGCAGGTTTAGTATTAATAAAAGATTCAACTCACGTATATCCTGTGTTTATGTCGAAGAAACAGAAAACCGGAGATCAAGAGATTCTAAATGCAAGAGGTTTTTTAAAGTTCGATAAAGCCAAACAGGAGTTCCAGATAACTTCGAAAGAAAAATTTGCTAATCCTGAATTACCAGACGATTTTGTTGCTATGAAACAAGCCAATTGCGATGTCTCGGGCGAAGGAAGACTTAATTTTGGATTAGATCTGGGGCAGGTAAAACTTCAAACATTTGGAAAGGCCTCGCATAGTATTGTTTCTGACCAAACCAGTTTTAAAGCAATGATAGCCATGGATTTTTTCATGACGCCAGAATTATGGAAAATGATTGAAGAAACCATCGCAGGAACCACAGGTTTGCAAGCTGCTGATGTAACTTCTGCGGATTATAAAAAGGCACTTACAGGATTAATTGGTAAAGAGCCTGCCGACAAAGTGTTAAAAGATTTAAGTGCAACCGGAACTATCAAGAAATTTCCTGATGAATTAAACAAGGCAATTGTTTTTTCAAACATAGAAATGAAATGGAATACAGAAACGCGTTCTTACATTTCTGAAGGTTGGATACCTATTTCGAATATAGGTAAAACGCCTATAAACAAAGTAATTAAAGGTAAAATAGAAATGGTAAAGAAAAGGGGAGGAGACATTTTGAATGTTTACATTGAATTAGAATCTCAAAAATGGTTCTTCTTTAATTACACCAGAAACATAATGAACATCATTGCAGGCGATGAAAACTTTAATAAAACCATTCGCGAACTTGATGGCAAAAAACGATCAATAGATGTTCCGAGCGGACAACCTCCTTACCAGTTTATGATAGGAATCGAAAAACGAAAAAGAGACTTTTTAGAGAAATAGAAAGATGCGAAAACGCTGCATGAATTGGTAGGACTGAATTTATAGAGTAAATGCACAGGTGATTTTTTCAACATTTTATAGTTGAATATCAATAAACTTCTGGTATGTTATCTTAACATTAATGCTATATTTGCAATATGTTAATTACGGGTTTGGCTTTATTGGTAATAGCTTATTTGTTAGGCTCAATTCCATCTGCTGTGTGGATTGGAAAGGCTTTTTACAATACAGATGTTCGTGAATTCGGCAGTGGAAATGCTGGTGCTACCAATACATTTAGGGTTTTGGGTAAAACAGCGGGCATTCCTGTTTTAGCCATCGATGCATTAAAAGGTTGGTTCGCCGTGATGCTGCCCGTTTGGAATTTAAGTGCACCAGATTCACCAGTTTTATTCGAGAATTTCAGAGTTTTATGCGGTGCTGCTGCTGTTTTTGGACATATTTTTCCCCTTTTTGCAGGATTTAGAGGAGGCAAAGGAATTGCAACACTTTTAGGTGTAGCTGTTGGTATGCAGCCCATTGCAGCATTATTTTGTATTGCATTGTTTACGCTTGTCTTGTTGTTAACCCATTATGTTTCTTTGGGTTCTATTTTAGCTTCCTTGTTTTATGCCACTTTTATTATCTGGATAGAAAGAGCCCACCATGACGCTACTATCATATTTGCTGTAACAATTCCATTACTGGTAATTCTTACGCATGTTAAAAACATACAGCGCATGATTAAAGGAAAAGAAAGTCGCACATATCTCATAAATAAACGACAGAAATAGATTTCAAAATCTTTTTGGAAACCAGCCTTTAAATTCGTTACTTTTGCATAAAATTTTAAAATCGGCATGAGAAACGCTACTCATTTTTTAGAAGAAGAAGATTCAGACACATTATTGCTCGAAGTAGATCAAAGACATTTGGTTGTTTTTAACGATGATGTAAATACATTTGATGACGTAATCCGTTGGTTAATTGAAATATGTAACCACGAAACTTTACAGGCTGAACAATGCGCACTTATTGTACATCACAATGGTAAATGCAGTGTAAAAACAGGAAGTTTCGACGAGTTACAACCAAGAGCTGTTGCTTTATTAGACCGAGGACTTTCTGTTGAAATCATGTAAATACTTAATAATAAAGAATTTACTTTAAAAATAAAATTTATTCAAACTTTATTCTACGCATTAGATAAAAAATTATCTTTGCGCCTCTCAAAAGGTTCTGTAGCTTAATTGGATAGAGCACCTGACTACGGATCAGGAGGTTCGGGGTTCGACTCCCTGCAGGACCACAAAAGGGACAAATTCAGCAATGCGTTTGTCCCTTTTTATTTTAGGAATGTTCTTATTACCGTCTAGCTGTTAATTTAAAGAGAAACAAACCCATGAAAAATGTATTTAGAATTCGGCTATATTGTTTTTTTACAACCAGCATTTTTATGCTAATGTCAGCTTGTAATAGTAGCAGTGATTCTGAAACAGTTAAAAAAGCGGTGTATGTAAAACCCTACATAGACTACAAAGGGAAATATCATAAAGGGCATTTGCGCCAGCCTGTGAGCACTAATAAGAACGCAATCAAGAACCAAAATCGCTCAAAGTATTATTATAAAACAAAAGGCAAGTATAGAAGGAAGAAATAGCAATTCTGAAAATGTTGTAAGTTTCAAAACTATTGAATTAACCTTTCAAACCGCTCATCCGCTGCCACGTCATTATTGAAGGTATTATACATTCATTTTTGTTATTTATTAGTTTAACTCTAATCGATTTTTTTCGATAAATCTTCAAACTTTGCTGTCATAGTTGGATTGTCGCGCGTTAACTTTTTAATTGTTAACTCATCTGCCTTATTGTTGGCAAGTCGCAGGTTGTTTTCAGATGACAATAAAGCGTCTTTCGTTTTTTGAAGATGATCTATGGTCTTATCAATTTCTTCGATTGCGGTTTTAAATTTCCGGCTGGCTAACTCGTAATTCCTGGCAAATCCTTCCTTAAAATTATTTATGTTTTCTTCAAAATTGGTAATGTCTATATTTTGATTTTTTACCAAGGCTAATTCAGCTTTGTATTTCATGGAATTCATTGCTGCATTTCTTAGCAGCGTGATGATTGGAATAAAAAACTGTGGGCGAATTACATACATTTTCGGGTATTTGTAAGACATGTCTACAATTCCACCATTGTAAAATTCGTTTTCAGCTTCCAGCAAAGAAACAAGAATGGCATATTCGCATTTCTTTTCAGTGCGGTCTTTATCTAGCTCTTTTAAAAAATCCTCGTTTCTTTTTTTAGTCGCAGTTTCCTCTCCTTCATTTTTCATTTCAAACATTATTGAGATGATTTCATTTCCTGCATCGTCTGTTTCTCTGTAAATATAGTCACCTTTGCTGCCAGCTCTGGCATCGTTATCTTTCTCAAAATATGCTTTTTGAAATCCTGTTGCGCGTAGTTTATTGAATTCAGTTTCACAATGTAGTTCCAAGGTTTCCCCAAGCATTTTTGTTGAAAGCTTTTGCTTGAGGTCCTTTCGTAAAGCAATTTCCTCATCTTTCAGTTTTATAATATCATCTTTCGTTTTAAGTTCCGAGGAGAATTTTTCGATTAACGATTTTTCAAACAATTGCTTTTCAATTTCCTTGTTTTTTAAACTATTGGCCAGCTCGTCTCTTTCTTTTTCTATTTTTTGAACAGCTACATTTACTGTTAGCTTCGTTTCAATTTCAGCCTTTTCTATCTTTGATTTCATCTCAGCAATTTCGGCTTCTTTCTTCGCCAGCTGTGCAGATAAGTTGCGGTCGTTTAATGCCTTTAATTCTATAATTTCTTGATCTTTTTTGGCCAAGTTTTCCTGCAAAGTGTTTTTGAGAGTTGCTTCTGCCAGTTTCACAGCATTTACCTTTTCTTTTTCGGCAAGAAATAGTCTATTCTTCAATTCTTCTTCAAACTGGTGATCTCTAACTTGCTTCAAAATATCAGCAAAACCAGCCTCATCAACTTTAAAAACCTTTTTACAATTTGGGCAAATTATGTCATTCATACTATTTAATTATTTCGATTATTTTATGCAAGCTAATAGTCCATTTATCATTAAACAATAAGATAAATCAACAATTCCTATTTGGTAATTCTTGTCAAATATAACTGTAAAGCAAATACAGTTATATATTTAACATTTCTAAATACAACTAGCTTTATATTGTGCGATTTAAATTTACTATAATAGCTTTTATAATTTTTAATTTACAAAATACAAGCTGTTTAAGCAGACTGCTAGCTTATTGATTCGTTGTCTTTTTTTTCTTTAAAATAATCAACAATAAAATAGAAAAAGCTCCAGTTAAAAATGCAAATTGTTTCTCAAAAAATGTCTTTGCAAAAATATTTCCTATTGTATTTAATACGAAAATAACAAAGAAAATCCACAAAATTACATTTACTACTTTGTTCGGAAATCTGTATTTAACAAGGTTACTTTTCATAAGTATTATCCAACATAAAAACAGATTTATTAATACTGAAATAGTCTCAAAAACGTACATTTCATTATCGTTCTGAAGTCTTCCTCCCCAAGTAATATTGTAGGGAATAATTTTAGCAATAATGCAGAGATGAAATAATATAATTGCAATTTGAAATCCTAAGAATATCTTAATTGCATTGTTGTAAATTGAATTCATTTTTATTGTTTGAGATTATTTTGGGTTAATGCGAAAAGGTTTCAATCAAAAAGTCAGAAATGCGGTGGATGTGAGGCACAGACATTGAAGATGTATAGGTAATACTTCGAAATGGATGTAACGAAGCAGACACCGTATTTCTGGCTAGCTTAAAAAAAGCAAAATTTTAAAATTAAGTTAAAAACCACATTTATTTTTTTTAAGCGTTTTTGACTAAACCTTAAATAGATTAATGGTGTAATCCAGCAGCTTTTTATTTCCATGCGCACCGTGCCCGGGAACTACAATTTTCACAGCCGGATATTTCTTTTTAATTTTCTCAACTGTATTTGACCATTCGTTCACATTCGCATCTCCTAAATAGCCTTTGTTTGCATTTAGTTCTTTTATTAAACATCCTCCAAACATAACCTCTTCACTTTTAAAATACCCAATTATATTGTCTTTAGTGTGGCCTTCACCGAAATATTTTGCAATTATATTTTCACTGCCAACTTTTAAAACCAGTGAATCTTCGAAACCGTTTTGTGGAACTTCAAATTCATTTTCCTTGGCTAGTTCAATAGTTTTGTAATTCGCATAAGATGGAATACTATTTTCATGAAAAGCCTTTAATCCACCTAAGCAATCATTGTGAAAATGAGTCGGAATTATTGCATTTATTTTGCAGTGAAGTGAATCTTTTATCCATTTTATTAATTCTTCGGAACCCTCATCTTTTGTGGGCGTGTCGAAAATAATTGTTTCAGTTTTATTTCTCACAATGAGTCCATTACAAGGAACATTTCCGAATTCATCCGTTTGCAAATAAGAAGTGTGCTTAAATGAATTTTGTGAAATTTGGGTAATAATTAAATCCTTTGATTTGTAAATTTCATGAGGTTTGAATCCTTTTTTATTTTCCGCACTCCAGTTAATATTTACAATGGATACTACAATAATTATTAAAGTACCTATTTTGAATTTCATATATTTTATTGCTCGTTTATAAAATCAGCCATCATTACGAATGATTCTCCAAATGTAATAAAATAGCCTTCAAAAGTATTTTTTGGGCGGCCCCTAAAGGTCGCGTTTTCGCTACTCGCTCTTTTAAATTGTCAATGCTAAACGCTTTGACAATTTAAAAGAGCTCAAACAGGCCGCTCAACCGCTGCCGCTGGCATTTAGGTAATTAGCATGTTTATGAAAAACAGAAGTTTCACTTAAATAGTAAGCATTATCCTAGCATTATTTTCGTTATTATTATTTCGCAATTTTCTAATGCATTTAGTTCTATATAATTGATTCTATTATTTAACAATAAAAAATCTCCATCTTCCAAATTAATTATTTCATTCTCAGTTTTTATATTTAGCATTCCTGCAAATAAGTAAATTCCTAAGTATGTAAGCTTATTTTCTAAAGTTATCGCATGTTTCGAATCGGTAGCTATTACAAGCGTTTCCACTTCTCCCTTTGTATTTCCACGGGTCATTAAATTAAAATCGGTTACTTGTCCTTTTGCAGTGGTGGGCCATTCTCCATTAAAAACATCTGTATCAAATTTACTTAAGTGTTTTTCGTATCTGTCAATATGATTTATGTTTAAATCGCCTTTTAGAATCGTTAAATGCCTTGTAACTCCTGGCATGAAAGTAAAAGTAGATGCAGGGATTTCTACTGTTGCATAGCTTATTCTAAAATCGAAATTAAATTTTGTATATTCAGCTTCTAATGGAAAAATAGCTAATTGCGTAGTAGTTCCGCCTGCCCATTTATTAGTATTAAGTGATGCTTTTTTTGTGAGTATATAATTTTCCATATTTATTTTGATAAATATTCAAAAACAAAGTTCGGTATTATAATGAAACACAGCTAAGTTGTTTTTAATTAGAATGATAAACTTGTTACATTGCAGCATTATTGTAATCAATTGATTAACCATAACATGAAGAAGTACCTCATTTATAGCTGCTTATTTATTTCTTTTCCTGTATTTTCTCAATGTGTAAAATGCAGGTCATTAGAAGAAGCTGCAAAGAAACCAGAAATGGTTAAGTCTATTCAAATTAATCCTGTTTTTGGTGGAGAATTAAAAGAAGTTCCCTTATCAATTGCTGTATTTGTCAATTTAGAAGAATTGTATTTGTCTGATCTTGAGTTGAAAACAATACCAAAAGAAATAGGAAGTTTAACTAAATTGAAGAGATTAAGTTTAGCAGGAAATACATTAAAGGAATTACCCGAGGAAATTTTTAAGTTAAAGAAATTAGAAGAACTAATTTTATTAGACAATCAATTCTCTGAAGCCTACAAGAAAAAGATTCAAAAATTGGTAACTGCGCAACTACCCAGAACTAAGTTGTTTATAGATTAATAATAGAATTATTTATTGGTTAAGATTTTTCTCATACTTGATTGAAATTAATTGCGTTTTCTCTGAACATGGAATTTCTGTGTGCATACTAAATCTTATTGTTTCACTTAAATAATTTGAAAATGAGAGCAAATGTTTTAATGATTTTTATTGTTGCACTAACTACGCTATTATCTTGCAACAATAGTAAAGAGGACGTAAATGCAATTCTTGAAATTGGAACAGGAGGTGGGGGTGGAGGTGGAGAACGTCAAAGTGCTAATTTGGATAAGGTGAGATATGAAGATGCACTAATTAGTGCAAAAGCAGCATCTGCATCAATTTCCATTCCTGATGAAGTTATGCCAACAGAAGAGGATGTTAAAAGACAAGAACCAGCTTCTGATAAATCAAAAAATATTCAAAAGAAGATTATAAAAGATGGAGAAATTTCACTTAAAACGAAAGATATTGTTAGCAGTAAAAAGGCTCTTGATAACGAATTAAAAAAACTAAATGCTTATTATGAGGTTGAAGATTTGCAAAACCGTACTATTAAAATTTCTTATGATTTAAAAATTCGTGTTCCTGCGGTAAATTTCGAAAAATTGATCGCTAATATTGAAAATGGAAAAGATGAAATTCAATCTAAATCTATTGAAGCAAGAGATGTAACCGAAGAGTATTATGACATTGAAACAAGGTTGAAGAATAAACTTGAATATCTAAAACGCTACAAAGAATTACTTGCAAAAGCCAACTCAGTAAAAGATATCCTGGAAATTGAAGAAAACATTAGAAACTTGCAAGAAGAAATCGAAAGCAAAGAAGGAAGATTAAAATATTTGAGTGACCAAGTTTCTTTTAGCACGCTAGATCTTAATTTGTTTCAAGAAAAAGAATACATCTACAAACCAACAACTCAGGATAACTTTTTAGAAAGGGTTAAAAAATCATTTAGTAATGGCTGGTCATCTGTTATAGATTTTGTTTTGGGAGTTTTTGCAATTTGGCCTTTAATTTTAATTGGCACAGTTGTATTTTTATTTGTGAGAAGAATCATTAAAAAGAGAAGAAAAAAGTAATTTAAATAAATTTGTATTCTTTTATTTAAATCAAAGTAATTTAAAGTTTCTGGATTTTATTTTTGAATTTTATTTCATTCCATTCTTCATTTGTAATCCTAAGCCAATCGCAGTAAATTGTGTTCCAATAGAATTTCTCAATAAATTTTAAGCCACATTTTTCAAGGGTATTTCTGGAAGCTTTGTTTTCGACATTGGCAGTACCAATTATTTCCGAAATGTTTAAATTATTAAATCCATATGCTAAGGCGGCCATTGCAGATTCAGTAGCATAACCTTTTTGCCAATATTTGGGATTTAATCGATAACCTATATCATAAAAATTAATGTGATTATTCCAGTTTTCTTTTATCAATTTTAATCCGCTCCAACCTATAAATTCACCTGTAGATTTTTCAATTACTGCCCAACGGCCAATTTTATTATCAATGTATTGTTGCTGAACATTTGCAATCAGTTCAAATGCTTGGTCAAGCGTTTTAATAGGGTTATTTCCCAAGTATTTATGGACTTCTGCATTAGAATCCATTTCAAAAAACGCTTCTACATCTTTTGCTAAAATTTCTCTTAAAATCAATCGTTCTGTTTCTGCAAATATTTTCATGTTAGCTTGTTTATTCTTTAGCTTTTAGTTAATTATATAGCAGAATATCAATCTTTTATCAAATTACATCTTCTTGCCAACAAACAGATATTAGCTTCACTTATGAGCTATTTTATCTTTTTATAGAAGAATTTAATATTTATGAATTACTAAATTATTTGCATTAATAAAATATGCGCAATTATTTAAGTATATTCTCTTGTTGCAACGGTAATATAAGATTACTTTCATCTATTTGTTTCTCGAATAAAGACCGCGACTCTCGGTAAAACAGACTTAAAAAGACATTGAAAAGATTTAGCGATAAACTAAGTTTCATAAAATATTTTGCTAATCCACCCGCAGCATTTTGAGCATATTTTTCCATAATTCCTTTGGCTAACTTAATTTCACCTGTGGGATTTAAATCTTCAAAAAGCGATTTACTATGTTTTATTATTTGAATTTTTTGCTCAGTGGTAAGCGGAATTCCCATTTCATAAACGCAATCAATTAATACGAATAGTTGTTTACGAAAGCCATAAGTCGAAGAGTTCGAGTGAAATCTATATAAAAATAATTTTTCCTCAATTCCAACTAGTTTGTAGCCATTATTCGTAAGTTTTAACCATAGCATATAATCTTCGTGCAATAAAAATTGGGTATCAAACAAGCCAACATTTTCTATAACACTTTTTTTACAGAGCACGGATGAAGTTGGTATTCTATTTTTAAGATGTAAAAGTTTTACTCCATTTTTACCATAAATAATTCCTTTTAAAGAGCCTATTTCTGTTGCTTGATTGGTTGTTTTAAATATTTCTGCAAGGGCCTTATTTGAATCAGTGACAAATAAATATCCATCAGAAAATACTAAATCTGCATTGAGTTTAAATAAATGTTTAAGTTGAATTTCGATTTTATCTTGCAACCACTCATCATCAGCATCTAAAAATGCAATGTATTCTCCAGATGAATTTTTAATGCCAAAATTTCTTGCTTTTCCTTGTCTCCCATTAATTTGGGTATATGCTTTAACATTATTGTATTTAATCGATAGATTTTTTGCTACTTTAAATGTATCATCAGTTGAACCATCATCGATAATAATAATTTCAATGTTTTTATACGTTTGCGCTATTGCGCTATTTACGGCACTTTCTATATAAGCGCTAGCATTAAATGCAGGGATTATAACGCTAACTAAAGGGGTAGATTCAACCATTGTAAGAGAAACAAATGTAATATTTTCTTTTAATCAACATAAGTACAAGTTTTTTGGAGTCCTTATAATATTAAAAACCACTGATTTAATAATTTATAAAGTAACTTATTTTGTAAATTAATTAAATGAAATAAATTAGATTATTATTTCAATAAAAAACAGTTTGGTTTGAGCCACGCCAATTTACTGTAAAAGAAAATCGTTATTACTACTTAATCAAAACAAACATGCCTCTGTCAAATTTTTCGATATAATCTTCACCAGTATTTTTATCGACAAAGTCGTATTGCTCATAGATTACTTTGAAATTATTTTTTCTAGCACATTTAATCAATTCTGATTTAACAAACCAGAATGATTTGTAATTAGAATAAGATGCTGCAAAATTTTTCTCAATGGATTGTTTGGTCGCGTTTTCATCAAATTCATAGAACCAACGTCCTTGATAACCTTCGTTTTCTACAACTTCCGATAACCAGAAATCATTTTTTGCTGGATAATGATAATTAGGAAGGTTAAACAATTTTTTAACTGACCTTTGAATTACATTTAAGTTTCTGCGGTTATCATAAAAAGAATCAGGATTCAATGCAAAATGGGTATGAATAATTGTGCAAGTGGTGCATTGTTTTGCCATTATTTCAATAAACTTTGCAGGCTCATCTAAGTGGTAAAGTAAACCTGCACAAAATATGAGGTCAAACATACCGTGGTTTGCCAAATTCTTAACATCATCTAAAATATATGTTAAGTTAGGAACATTATGTTGTGTTTTAACCCATTCACATTTATCCAAGTTATCTTGTCTGGCATCTATCCCAATTACTTGAAAACCTAATTGAGCAAATGCAAGCGAATAACCACCTTCTAAACAACCTAAATCAACAACACGTTTGTTTTTTATTTCATCTTTGGTAAATAGAATGTTAACAGTTCTTTCAATTGATTTCCAACGTTCTGTTTCTACTAACAAAACTTCAGAATCAGAGATTGTTCTTTTACCGTTTCCTAAGTCAATATTGTGAGAGTTAAATACCATTCCTTTTAATTTAGCGGCGAATATAGCTAGATTTTTCAACTTTCAAAATATTTTGAGATTTTCTGCAGATACGCGCTTGTTGATAGCATGTTGAATTATAATTCTTTATTGGAATTAAACATCAATTATTAGGGAGGATATTATGGAATTAAATATAGCTAATTGTGAAAAAAATATCCGGACGAATGTATCACTAGTTATAGGTTTTGCTGTCATTGATTGCAGGTATTCTTGACTTTTATAAATGTATTAACTTGTTTTTCTTGCAAAAAATACTTTAAGAAATTATAACAAAATTTATATTAAATAATAATTAGTCATAAATAGCAGAAAGAGAATTGTCTTAAGTTTACTTCTTTTCTGTATTGTTTGATTATTTATAATGCTTATATTTAATTAATTAGCGACACTTTAATGTCCTTCGATTTGTTGTCAATGTAACCTATTAAAAGTACTTCTTTATAAATCTATTTGTTATGTCTTCTAATGAGCGATATTGTAGATCTTTTTCAAATAATTAATCAATAAATTGTTCAGATATTCTATCAATAAACAGCTTTAATTTTCTTCTTCTTGGGTTAAGTTTTGATATTTCTAGAATTTTATCGATTTTAAAAAAGGGAAATTAGTTTTAGAAATTTAAAAATCTTAAGTAATTCCTAGGCCTTCAGAAGTGTAAAGTCAATTAAACCAATCTTTGTTTCAAAGGTTTTTGATGGACTTTTATAACTTTAATAATAGCAATATTTCATACTATCTGCAGCATAAACATTTACTAGTAATTGTTTAAAATTTGGTTATATTAACGAATAGGTTGCATAATTAAATTTGTGTGAAAATTATACAATTAGTTGTTTTTCAGTGTGTTGAAAAGTGTTAATTTGTTATCATTCTTATCCATAGTAAGCCTCATGATCTTTATTGTTAAAAAATAAATTTCAGTTTAAATTTGGAAATTTAAAATTAATTCTTCAGGAAACCCAACTCCCCTTCCCAACGAAGCAAAATTAATTAAAAGAAAATAGATTGTCGTATTTAAACGTTTATAAACGTTTATTTTACTGACTTTCTAATTGAATTGTTTTTTAGATTCCATTTTGAAAGAGATTTATAAATAGTAATTTAACTTATATTTTACTATAAATGCGCCCACATTTTTATATTATTGCAAAATGAATAAGTTATTGTTAATGTTGTTTTGCTTCTTAGGACATTTGTCTTTAGCGCAATACATTTCTCGTTCTGAACCAGTTCCTTACGATTGTCCTGTGGTATGTGCTGGAGCTGGCTTGATTTTAAAAGTGCCTCAAATTGAGAATTTTCCAAATGGAACAGTAATTCAGGCTTTGCTTTCTAATGCTGCAGGTTCATTTGCTAATGGAACACAAACATTGGTTGCTTTAAGATATAGCTTTAATCAGGGGGCAAATTGGCAAAATGGACCTTTTGCGTTTAACGGAAATATAAATGATATTTATATTGAGTATTTAATTCCTGCAACAACTCCAATAGGAACTAATTATACCATTAAGATGAAATCATCTAGTGGATATACCGCCAATGATTTGTTTCAGTGCAATAGCACCAATAAAATCACTATTACTAATCCTGGAGTTTTACTTCCTGCAGTACCACAAGATTCTGCTGGTGATGGAGCTTGGAATGCGCATGTCTACACTTGGGTTCCAACAACTTCAGCAATCATAAATACTCCAACACTTGTGAATGCACAGGGCTTTTTTCTTTCTGCTAACTACAAAGGATATAATAAATACAATTCTTTAAATTTAGACATCAATTTATCATCAACAGGTGGAGTGCCAGGCTCTGTAAATGACGGTACAAGTTTACCATGCGGCACTACTTACACAAGTAATTTCAGTATGCGATTATTGCGCAAAGAAGTTTTTGCACCTGGGTTCTATTCATTTAGTATTCAAGGAGATGATGGCATTCGTTTGAGTTTGGATGGTGGAATAACTTGGATTTTGGATAGTTTTATTGAGCAGTCATATCCCAATAGTTTCAAATCAACTGTAACAGCTTTTCCTAATGGAATCTGTTTGTCGGGAAATGTAGATATGGTAATTGAGTATTTTCAAAGACCTGCAGATGCAAGATTAACGTTGAATGTAGTTTCAATCTCAGGCGGCTCATTTTCTCAACCAGATACATTGAAATTATGTACAGGAGATGATGGAAGTTTTACAGTTGGAAATAGCGTTGCAGGTTATACTTACCAATGGTATGGAAGTCAGGATAATGGAGATAATTTTGTTACCATTTTCAATTCCCCAATATATGGAAATGTGAGTACTAATGAACTTACTTTAACAAATGTTCCATTAAGCGAAAATGGAAATTTATTTTATTGTAAGATTAGTGGTCCTTGCGGAAATCCTTTATATACTGATACGCTGCCTTTAATTGTTGCCCCACCAAATCTTTCTATTACAGGTGATCCTCAGAATCAAAATGTTTGTACAGGTGAGGAAGTGATCTTTACATTTCCTTACAGCGGAGTTGGCATATTCCAGTGGCAAGTTGATACAGGAAATGGATTTGAAGATATTCAAAATAGCGGAAATATTTCTGGCAGTGGAAGTGGAACTTTGACCTTAAAATCGGTTGAAGATATTTATAATGAAGCAATATTCAGGTGTGTAATTTCAGGGGGCTGTCAAGGTGAGGTTATAACCAAGGAAGCACAACTAAAGGTTAAGCCATTTGTATTGCCTGATGCGCCTAACGCGTTTTCTCCCAATGGTGATGGTATTAACGATACATTCTTTCCTGTAACCAGTTGCAATGATGAAATTTTTAAATTGGTAATTTATAATAGGTGGGGGACTTTGGTATTTGAATCAGAAAGTATTGATAAAGTGTGGGATGGAACGTCTTCAGGAAATAAACTTTCTGACGGAATTTATTTTTTTATTGCAGATTATACTTCAAAAGCTGGCGAATTAAGAAAGCAAGGTAGTGTAACATTGTTGCGTTAAACTAAGCAGTAAGTTCCTTTATTTCATCTCTTAGGTTATATCTATTGCTCATTACCTTGCCATAAGCGCCGGCGCTGCGTATCGCGATAATATCTCCTCTGAATGTTTCGGGAAAGATTACTGCTTTTCCAAAACAATCGCTGCTTTCACAAATTGGCCCTACAATATCATATATCGACTGCTGTTTTCTTTCCAAACTAATGGCTGTAAGGTTTTCAATTTTGTGATAAGCTTGATACAATGCTGGCCTTATTAACTCTGTCATTCCTGCGTCTAAAATGGCAAAATTCGTATTTGTTCCATTTTTAATATACAGCACCCTGCTAATTAAACTTCCACATTGAGCAACTATACAGCGGCCTAACTCAAAGTGAATTTGCTGCAGTGGTAATAATTCTAGATAGTTTTGAAATACATCAAAATAAGCTTTGAAATCTACAATAGCTTCTTTGTCAGGTTCTTGATAATTTATTCCAAGACCTCCACCTAAGTTAATATGTGGTAATAAATAACCTTTAGAAATAAACCATTTATTTATTTCATTTACACGGAGGCATAAATTTTTGAAAGGATTTAAATCTTCTATTTGCGAACCAATATGAAAATGTAATCCAATTAAATCAATGTTTTTATATTTTTTAATTTCTTCTAAAAAAGCATCTAATTCATAAGGGTTTATTCCGAATTTATTTTCTTCTAAACCTGTAGTAATGTATTTATGTGTAAATGCATCTACATTTGGATTGATACGCAAAGCAATACAAGCAATTTTGTTTTTAATAGAAGCTAATTCGTTAATTACTTGTAATTCATGAATACTTTCTACGTTAAAGCAAAATATATTATTATCCAGTGCAAAATTAATTTCTTTGTCACTTTTACCAACACCCGCAAAAACGATGTCTTGAGTTTTAAATCCTACTTCTATAGCTCTTTTGATTTCATTACCACTTACGCAATCAGCGCCAAAACCTGTTTCTTTAATCGTGCTCAAAATGGTTTTGTTATTATTGGCTTTTAAAGCATAATGAATTTTGTACTTAGTAGGAGCAGCTTTTATTATTTGATTTAAAGTGTTTTTTAAAAGATTTAAATCGTAATAATAAAATGGGGTTTCCAGTTTATTAAATGTGTTTAATAGATTTTGTTCAAACATTTTTTCGTAATAATTAAATCAAAAACCTAATTAGTGTTAACTTATTTATCTTCCATCTTCCATCTTCCACATATCACCTTTTACCTTTTCACTTTTTACTTTCAACTTTTTACTTTTAACCTTTAATTTAAAAAATACTCAATACCACTCATTTTCTCAATTGCTTTTAATAACTCAGGATTTGCATCTACTTTTAAATGCGTTGATTTAAACTCAACATTTAATGCCGGATCTTTTGATTTTAAATTAACTCTAACCACGCATTTTCCTGGATGACCATTTAGCAGTATAGATAAATCTTCAATTGTTTTTTCGCTTAAAACCGTTTCAGAAATCGTCAATGAAATTTTTGAATACTTGTCTTTTAAATCGGCAAGCACGCCCATTTTAAGGATTTCAACACTTAATTCGTTGGGGTTTCTGTAGTCTTTACTGGCTTTCCAGTTTAAATAAACAATTCTTCCGGTTTCTAAAAAATGTTTGTGTAAGAGGAATTTTTCAGAAAATAAAACAAATTCTTTTTTACCTGAAAAATCTTCAATAACAAAACTTCCAAAAGGCTTTCCATTCTTTGTAAATCTTTCGCTAAAAGCGGTAATTATTCCACCACTTCTTAATTCTGATTTGCCATTATAATCTTTTAAATCTTCTAAATTTTTAAATGGAATAAAACTGCGCATTTCATTTTTATAGTCATCCAAAGGGTGGCCACTTAAATATATGCCAACCAATTCTTTTTCTTTTTCCAACATTTCCAAAACATGCCATGGTTCTGCTATTGGAAATTTAGGTTCGGGAACTGAAATTTCTTCTGAACTATCGCCAAACAAACTATTTGAGGCGCTATTTTTACCTTCTTGCACATTTTGTCCATAACGCACTAGAGTATCAAGGAAATTAGGTTTTCCGAATGCTTCTGTATGGAAAAATTGAGCCCTGTTTGGTCCGCATAATCCATCAAATGCACCAGAAATAGCTAAACTTTCCATAGTTTTTTTGTTTACTGAACGCAAATTTGCTCTTCGCACAAAATCGTAAATTGTTAAAAATGGGCCGCTTTTTTCTCTTTCTGTTACCAAACTTTCAACGGCAGATTCGCCTACACCTTTCACAGCTCCTAAACCAAACCGAATGATGCTTTTACCTTCTTTTCTGTTTACGGCAAATTTTAATTTACTCTCATTTAAATCTGGTCCTAATACGTTTAAATCCATACGTTTACATTCATCCATATAGAATGAAATTTTATCCATTGATGCCAAATTGTTGGTTAAGTTGGCTGCCATAAATTCTGCAGGATAATTTGCTTTTAAATATGCTGTTTGATAAGCAACAAATGCATAACAAGTTGAATGCGATTTGTTAAAAGCATAAGACGCAAATGCTTCCCAATCGGTCCAGATTTTTTCTAATTTTTCGGCATTTAAGTTATTTTTAATGGCGCCTTCCAAAAACAATGGTTTTAGCTCATCCAGCGTTTTTCTATCTTTTTTACCCATTGCTTTTCTCAACATATCTGCTTGTCCTTTGGAGAAGCCCGCCAAACGCTGAGAAAGCAACATTACCTGTTCCTGATATACGGTAATACCATATGTTTCTTGCAGGATTTCTTCCATTTCTGGCAAGTCATATTGTACCTTTTCTACACCATGTTTTCTTTTGATGTAGTTAGGAATGTATTCCATAGGACCTGGTCTGTACAAGGCATTCATGGCAATTAAATCTTCAAATTTATCAGGAACTAAATCGCGCAAATGCTTTTTCATTCCCTCAGATTCGAACTGAAAAGTTCCATTTGTTTCTCCTTTTTGATAAAGTTCGAAGGTTTTTTTATCGTCTAAAGGAATGCCATCAATATCTATTTCCAACCCGAAATTTTCTTTAATCAATTGGAGCGCATCACGAATAATGGTCAGGGTTTTTAAACCAAGAAAGTCCATTTTTAACATTCCTGCTGATTCAATTACGCCACCATCAAATTGGGTAACTAATAAATCAGAATCTTTTGCTACTGCAGCTGGAATGTAATTGGTAATGTCTTCTGGAGCTATGATCAATGCTGAAGCATGAACACCAGTATTTCTAACCGAACCTTCTAAAATTAATGCTTCATTTAATACTTCACTTGTAAGTGTGCCAACTTCAGCAAATTTCGCTCTTAATAATTTTACATTTTCTAAATCATCACCTTGTAAGCCCTCTTTTTCTTTTAAACTTCCAGGGCCCGATAACTCAGCTTTTAAAACCCTATTCAATTTTATTCCTGGTTTTTCGGGAACTAATTTAGCAAGCGCATTCGATTCATTGAGCGGTAAATCCATTACCCTGGCTACATCTTTGATGCTCATTTTTGCAGCCATAGAGCCGTAAGTAACGATTTGAGCTACCTGATTTTTACCATATTTTTCAACGACATAATCAATCACTTTTTGGCGACCTTCATCATCGAAATCCGTATCAATATCGGGCATTGATTTACGTTCTGGATTTAAGAAACGCTCAAATAGTAAGTTGTATTTAATCGGGTCTATATTGGTGATGCCAATACAATATGCAACTGCAGAACCTGCCGCAGAACCACGACCTGGACCAATAAAAACACCTAAATCTCGTCCTGCTTTTATAAAATCTGCTACAATTAAGAAATAACCGGCAAATCCCATTCTTTCAATTACACTCAATTCGAAATTGATGCGTTCTTCAGCCTCTGGAGAGATAGTTCCATATCTGTTTGCGGCGCCTTGAAATGTTAAATGCCTGAGGTATTTTTCCTGATTATCAAACTCATTTGGAAAAGGAAAAAAAGGTAACATGATTTCCTTTTTTAAATCGAGTAAATCTATTTTTCCAACTATTTCATTTGTATTATCGATAGCTTCAGGTAAATGTTTAAATAATTGACTCATTTCACTTTGTTTTTTAAAGTAAAACTGGTCATTATAAAATGCGAATCTTTTTCCCTTTATCGAGTCATCACTATCTCCAAAATCTTTGTTTGTTGGTGTGCTTTTTTTCTCCCCTGTATTGATGCAAAGTAAGATATCGTGGGCGTTGGCATCTTGTTGATCGACGTAGTGAGAATCGTTACTTGCAATAATTTTTACATTGTATTTTTCTGCAAATTTAATGAGCGTTTCATTTACAATTTGTTGTTCGGGAATGCTGTGGTTTTGAAGTTCCACATAATAATCTTCCCCAAAAATATCCAGCCACCATTTAAAGATTTTTTCACCCGCTTCTTCTCCTTTTTTTAGAATAGTTCTAGGCACTTCGGCACCCAAACAACAGGTAGTTGCAATCAGACCTTTGTGATGTTTTACAATTAAATCCTTATCAATTCTTGGGTATTTTCCATACAATCCTTCAATGTATCCTAAAGAGCAGAGCTTTACTAAATTTTTGTAGCCTTCTTCATTTTTTGCCAACAACAATTGATGAAAACGCACATCTTTATCATCACGGGAAAATGCTTTTTTAAATCTGTCCTCCACTAAATAAAACTCGCATCCTACAATAGGTTTTACTTTTAAAGTGCCATCGTCGTTTTTGTGCTTGTAAGCTTCTGCAACAAAAGCAAAAGCTCCAAACATGTTTCCATGATCGGTAATTGCCATTGCAGGCATATTATCATCTATGGCTTTTTTGTATAGTTTTTTAATATCGGCAGCCCCATCTAAAAGAGAGAATTGGGTATGAACGTGCAGGTGAGAGAATGTTGGCATTGTAGATTGTAGTTTACAAATATCTTCTAAATTTTAGTGGATTTCTTTCGTATTTATTCACAGTCTTGTTGATAAGTTGGAATGCATTGATTTTTAACTTTATTAACCGACTATCTTATTTTCAATGTTAAATGAATGTAAAATTTTTGATGTCATAATGTTAACTTACCTCCAAGTTAAAGTTGTTTTATACTAATTGCATCAGGGGTAATAGGTATTAGTAACTATAGTTTTATTTAAGTTGTAATTATGAAAAAAAAGTACACAGAAAGAACAGATATAAATTTCTATAATTGGAAAAATGTCATTGCGTTTTTATTGTTTTTAAGCATATCTGGAGTAAAGTCCTTTGCGCAATATAATACACCCACAGTTAATGGAACTGTGGCTGCAGGAGAATATGGTACCCATACCGATGGCCAAAATCAGCAAACTAATGGTGGTCAGGTTTGGTACATGACATGGAATGCTACCAATTTATATATTGGAGTTACGGGAGCCAATCTTGCTGAAGGTGCAGTTGCTTATTTTGATATTGACGTTTTAGCTCCAATTGACGGTGGTACAACTGCTGCAAATGGAACCTCTATTGGTAATGCTTATGATGGAACTAATTTCGCAAATTTACCATTCAAGGCAGATTTAGTTGTTTACTTTAAATCTGGATACAGGGAAATTAGAACCCGCACCGGCTCCAACACTTGGAGTGCACCCATTACTACTTTTGGTACTTACAGCGAAAGTGGTACTTCAAGAGAGCTTTCAATTCCATGGACTTCATTTCCTGGTGGAGCAGTTCCTCCTACAGTGAGATTTTCATGGTTTGGCTATTTAACGTCTGCAGGTGGTTCTGTTTATGGAACTGTTCCTACAGCAAATGCAGGAGGTTCTATTGGAACAGGTGCACGATACGAAAGATATTTTAAAGTAGACAATACTACCAACGGAGCTGCTGTTAAGCCATTTAATAGAGATTGTTATGTATTTAATTCTACTGTCAGTAATAATGCTTTTGGAACTATTAATGTTTGGGATTTTACAATGAATACTGCCGGACTTCAAATTTCAAGAGGAACGACAGGAGGAAATTGGACAATAAATGGAACACTACTAATAAATGCCGGTACCGTCTTTTTTGGTTCCCCAGCTGTAGGACCTTTTGGAACATCTACAGTGGCTAATGTTACTGTAAATTCAGGTGCAGCGCTCGATATGGACCAAACCAATCAAGCGCTTACAGTAACGGGTAATTTCTTCACAAGTGGTATTTTTAGCATGTCGCAACAAATTGGTGGAGATTTAAATATAGCAGGAAACTTTACCCATAGCACTGGAGGTAACGTAAATGCAACTGGAACTAGAGCTCGATTGATTAATTTTAATGGTACCACTGCACAAACAATTTCAAATTTGCCGGCAGGAACAAATCTAAGTTTTGTAACGATTTCCAATACTACTTCAACGGTTACGCATAACTTAGGAGCTACGACAATTGCTAATACTTTAACATTAAATCAAGGAGCAAAATTAGCACTAACAACTGCAGGCTCTTTAACAGTGAATGCAGGGGCCAACTTTGATATAAATGGAACCACAGCGGCAACTACATTTACAGCAACGGCACCAGCTACTTGCACCGTTACAGGAACCATGACTCGCAATAATGCAGCTGCTGTTATTACCTCAACTGCGGCAACGCTTTCATTTTCGGCTACAACAGGTACATATAATCATGCTGTAAATGGTTCTGTTATTCCAACAGCAACCTGGAATGCTACATCAACTTGTAACATTACTGGAGTTACAACAACAAATCCAACAGGTGTAACTGGTATATTTGGCAACTTTTTATGGAATAATGTAGGCCAAACAAGCGCTACAGGTGCAATATCTGGCGCAATGACAGTGGCAGGAAATTTATCTGTTTTGGCAGGTACTTTATTGATGCCAACTTTTCAAATTACAGGAAATGCCTCGGGTACCGTTAATATTTCTAATGGAGCAACTTTACAAGTTGGAAATGGCGCAACTGCATTAACTTTTCCAACTTTATTTCCTTTTGCAAACATTACTCTTGGTGCAAGCAGCAATGTAATTTATGGATGCACAGTTGCACAAAATGTTTTAGGAGGAATTTCTTATGGGAATTTAACTGTTCAAGGCGCTTCCATAAAAACAGCAACCGCAGCTATTACAGTGAACGGTAATTTAACAGTAAGTGCAGGAACACTTGCAGATGGCGGATTTCAAATTACAGGAAATGCAACAGGTACGCTTAGTTTAGCTGCAGCTACTACTTTAAATTTAGGTTCCACTGTTGCAGCAACAACATTCCCCTCCAACTTTCTTTATGCAAACATCTCTCTGAATATAACCAGCACTGTGGTATATAATTCAAATGTTGCACAAACTATCTCTGGATTACCAGATTATGGAAATTTAAGTACCTCTGCAACCGCTGCAGTAACAAAATCTTTTGGTGCTAATGTTACTGTACTCGGTAACTTTGTGAATGGTGTTAATAATACAACAGCCTTTGGATTGTTTAGAATCAATCTTTCAGGAACTTGGACAAATAGTGGTACCATCAACGCTAATTCTAGTCCCACAAATACAGGTATCAACCTTGTGGGCGCAACTCCAATAACTTTTACTATCGGAACTTATACAGGACCCTCTGTTTCTAATTTTACTGTAGCAAAAAATGCTGGAGTAGCGGTTACACTTGGTGCAATTTTAACAACCTTCAATTTAAATGTGAATTCAGGAGTTTTGATTGATAACGTGTCTCAAATTACTGGAAATGCTGCTGGTTCGCTAAATGTTTTAAATGGTGCAACACTTCAAATAGGTAACGGCGCAACTGCAACTCAGTTTCCTTTGAACTATACCACAGCTAATATTAACCTTGCCGCTGGAAGTACAGTAATTTATGGCGCTAATGTGGCACAAAACATATCATCTGCTCCTAGTTCTTACCATCATTTAACTACACAAGCCAATTCAGTAAAAACCGCATTAGGAGCATTAACAATAAACGGTAATATAAATATTGTTACAGGAACACTCGCTGATGGAGGTTTTCAGATAACCGGTAATGCCACTGGAACGCTTACTGTGAGTGGTGGAGCAAATGGTTTTTTAAGTTTGGGCTCAGCTTCAAGCGCTACAGTTTTTCCTACTGGATTTGTGAATGCCAATATCATTCTCAATTCAGGCTCTACTGTTCGATACAATTCTAACCTAGCACAAGACATTTCAAACATCCCAAATTATGCAATCTTAAGGCTTACTTCAGGCGCAGCAGTAACAAAAAATCTTCTGGGAAATACAGTAGCTAACTTATTGACAATAGATCTTAACAATACCCTAAATCTAGCAACATATACATTAGATTTGAACTCAGCGGTAGGAGGTTCTTGTATAACTAATTCTGGTACAATTAATAGCGCAACTTATGGTTCAGGTACAATAAGATTGATTGGTTCGTCAGTGCTTTCTTCATTTGTAACTGGCGGCATTGGAGCGAATAGGTTTAATATGGTAGTTGCTACTACAGGAGGTGTTACAATGTCTGGTAGCACTAGTGTAGCTGGCTTAACAATTAATGCTTCAACGTCTTTGGCCTTAGGAAATCAAACAATACAAATAGGTACTACATATACCAATAACGGAGCAATCAATGGTGGAACTGGAACCGGCAGATTATTATTTGACGGAACGAGTGCTCAAAATCTAACAATAGGCACCATTCTTACAAATAATCTCAATCGATTGGAGGTAAGCAATTCAGCAGGATTGACTATTGATGCGCCGATTTCTCTAACTGCAACAACTGGTGCATTAACTTTGACCAATGGTATTGTTACGACAACTTCAGCTAATATTATTACAATTACAAATGTAGCCACAACAGCTGTTTCTGGAGGTTCTTCATCATCTTATGTTAGTGGACCTATGAGAATAACACTTCAAACAAGTTTATCTTCAGGTTCAACTTATAGATTTCCAATTGGAAAAAGTAGTTTTAATATGTTTGAGTTGGTTAATCCAATTACAAATGCAGGACTCTCGGCTGTTATTCAGGCAGAAGTATTTGATGGAAACACAGGCGGTTCAGCCGGGGCTGGTTTTTCTGCAATTAATTCCGATAATTATTGGTCATCTTCTGTAATAAGTAATAGTGCATCTATCACAACTGTAGGACAGGTTAGAATAACCGAAAGTGGATTGTCTGCTTCAAACGCTATTGGTAACGCAACTACGTTATCAGGTATTTATAATTTTCTTGGAGGGGCAAGTATTTCAACAACTATTACTTCCTCAGTAAATAGTCCAAATGCATTAGGTTTTTATGTTATTGGAACTGTTGGAAACCTTTGTGGAAATTACACTGTTGGGACTGGAGAAAATTTCCCTTCTATAACTAATGTATTTGCTGCTTTAAATTCTATTTCAGTTACATGTGATGTTATTTTTGAAATGACCACAAATTATAACGGAACAAGTGGTGAATCCTTCCCTCTAACTTTAAATACCATAAATTATGTTGGAGGGCCCTGGACTTCTACTGTCAGACCAGCTTTAGGTGTAACTAATAGAATCACAAGTGGAGATCCGGGTGGAGGGGCTGTATTAATAACTTTTAATGGAGCCTCAAGAGTTACATTTGATGGAAGACCTGGTGGTTTGGGGACTTCAAGACAATGGACAATCAGAAATACCAGGACAACAAGTGTAATTGGTGGAACTATTATATATCAAAACGAATCATCAAATAATAACTTACAATGGTGTATAGTAGAAGGGGGGGCAGCATCCTCTTCCACAGGAATGATAGCAATTTCAAGCACAACTTTAGGTCCTAATGGAAATGATTTTATTTCTATCAACAACAATCAGTTGCGGAATATATCTGGTGCTAATCCAGCCAATATTATTTATGCAGCAGGCTCAGGCATAGCTGGAAGAGAAAATAATGATAACAGTATTTTAAACAATGAGATAAGTAATTTTACAAATTATGGAGTTTTTACCTCAGCCACTGGAAATGGAAATAATTGGCTAATTAATAACAACAGTTTCTTCTGCACTTTCACGGGTACAACAGGTCAAACTGCAGTATGGTTAAATTCACCAAACTTTGGTAATCATCAAATCAGCAATAATTTTGTTGGAGGAACTGCTGCAAATTGCGGAGGAACAGCTTGGACAAATTCAAACGGGGGAATTGCTGGATTAATTCTTAACAATGGAAATGCACTTTCTTCGGTAAACAATAATACTATACAAAACTTAAGTTTAACTTCGATTAGCTCTACAAATTTTTGGATATCATTAGCTCAAGGAAATACCGAAGCCATTGGAAATATAGTTGGTCATCCTACTACAACAAATAGTATAAATTCCAACGAACAAACAATTATTGGAATTAGAGTTGCTTCTTCTGGAACCACTAATGTGGAAGATAATGTAATAGCTAACATAACAAGCACAAATACAACAACTACAGCTACATTCTTTGGAATTAACTGTGGAACAGCAGGTTCTTTCAATATTGATAACAACCAAATCTACAATCTGAGTTCGGTTAGCACGAATACTGCAAATCCAAGAATTGTTGCTATTGGTCCAGGGGCAACAGGCTCTACAACTCAAACAATTACAAGGAACATAATTTATAACTTAAGTTCATCTGCAAATGCCGCTGTAAGTTTAATTGGTATTCAGTTTACAGGTTCTTCCACTTTATCAAATAATAATGTTAACCGAAATTTTATTCATAGTTTCAACCTAACTGGCGGAAACGTGGGAGCTTCAATAAATGGAATTCAAGTGAATGGTGGTTCTTCATTAATAGCAAATAATGTAATTCGACTTGGGTTAAATATCGCTGGAACATCTGTAAACAATACCAACGGTTGTATTATTAATGGACTAGACCAAACCAGCACCACAGCCGGAAATTTATTTTACCATAATACCGTATTTATTGGAGGTTCCGTTGCATCAACTGCAAATACTTTTGCATTTAGGCGCTCTGCTGCTTCGGGAGTTTTAACAGTTAAAAATAACATATTTGCAAATATTAGAGCTAATTCAAGTACAGGAAGAAACTTTGCCATTAGTTACAATACCACAACTGGGGTTAATTCGGATTACAACATTTTATGGACAAATAGCGCTACCGGCTCAGCTATTGGCTCTGTTAACAATGGAACAACAGCATTAAATACTTATCAAGCATATCGTTTTAGTTTGACTGGACAAGAGTTGAATTCTGGTGCTGGAACTCCAAATTTTAGTGCAGCTTCAAGCGACATTACTGCAACTCCATTATTAGCGAGTATTTTAAATGTTGTTACTCCTTCGCCTGCAGAATCTAATGGCGATGCTAGCGTAATTTCATCTGTTGCGAATGATTATTCAGGAGCTGCTCGGGCAGGGTTATCACCTAGCGATATTGGAGCCTTTGCAAATAATATATCAACAGTTGATATTGTTCCACCATCAATTGTTTACACACCTCTAATAAATACTTCTTCAAATGTTAATTATCCTTTAAATTCGGTAATAATTACCGATAATGGTTCGGGAATGCCAACAACCGGAGCTTTGGTACCAAGAATATGGTATAGACGTTCTGCACCAACAGCCGGAACTTGGGCAAGTACAGAAGGAACATGGAATGGAAC
>JAIXYK010000056.1 GCA_027490225.1 Bacteroidota bacterium
TTGGGTGCTGGAAATAAAAATGATTTAATTGGTGATAATGGACTTAATAAAATAGAAATATTAAATCCGTTGAGCACAGAATTAAATACTTTGCGACAAAGTCTCACATTTAATTTATGTGAAACAATTGCTTGGAATATAAATCGTCAACAAAATGATTTGCAAATATTCGAATGGGGGAAAACATATGGAAAAACTGGAGAGAAATATATAGAAACCAATATTTTAGGAATTGCCAGCACAGGAAATACAAATCAGGAAAGCTGGCAATCAACTTACAAACCTTCTCATTTCTATCAAATTAAAGGAGTTGTTGACAGCATATTGCAATTAATTGGAATAAATCCATTAAATATTATTTGTGAAGAAGTCGAAAATAATTTATTTAATCAATGCATTCAATTAAAAGTAAATAAAAAAGTAATTGGAATCATTGGTTTAACGAATTCTAAGGTTAATAAAATTACAGATATTAATAATTCAGTTTGGTTGGCTGAATTAAATTGGGATATATTATTTGAAATATTCAAAAACTATCAAATGGTATACAAAGAAGTAAGTAAATTCCCTTCTATAAGAAGAGATTTAGCATTATTAATAGATGCTAATATTTCATTTCAAGACATAGTAAAATCTGCAAGAAATTCTGAAAGAAAACACCTTCAACATATTAATTTATTTGACATTTACGAAGGAGAGAAATTACCGAAAGGAAAAAAATCTTATGCTGTTTCATTTAATCTGATTGATGAAGAAAAAACTATGACAGATGCCCAAATAGAAAGTATTATGAACAAACTAATTAATACACTAAATAAAGAATTAAATGCAGAATTACGTTCTTAATTTAATTTTATAAATGGAATAAAATTATTTGAGTATTTATTTTCGAATTTAATAAAATACATTCCACTATTTAATGTTGAACAATTAATTGAATTAGATAATAAAGGTTTGTTAAAAATTACTACTCTTCCCAAATAATCTAAAATAGAATATTGCATATCAATTAAATTCTCCGATTTAATACTTATTATTCCTTCAGTTGGGTTAGGATAAATTTCTATTACGTTTTTGAAAACCTTATTTAAACTTAAAGGGCTGATTAAAACTGTTTTTATTGTTGTATCAGAAAAACAACCATCACTCACAATTAATTGAACATTAAATTGACCTTCAATAATAGAATAATCGTGAGTTGGCAACATTTCATCACTTGAATTTCCATCTCCAAAATCCCAAAAGTATTGAGTAGCATTTTGTGAATTTTGTGAAAAGGAAACTAAAGTTCCGTTAGCACTTGAATTAAAATCTGCAATTGGCCGAAATCTATCCACATTCCACACACTTAATGAATCAAAGAAAACACTGGCTGCCACCTCTTGAAGAAAAAGAGCATTGGCACCAGATAAACCGGCATTGTAAGTCAAACCAACCGGAGTTTTCTTAAACAAGGTTGTATAAAATACACATGCGGCTAAATAAGATCCTGCTACGCTCGGGTGAGAATTGTCTGAGGACCACAAATCAATCGTAGCATCAGTTTCCCAGGCTTTTTTCCATGCCATGCCGACCGGAGCTAATAAAGCTTCATTCTCATCGGCCATCAACTTATAAGAAGAACGAAGTCTATCTGTCATACCAGAAAATGTACAAACAGGCGGATAATTTGCACAGTTACTTGCATCTCCAAATTTTCGGCCCCAGGTCATATAAAAAACAGTCTCCGCACAAGGACTTGCAGCATGAACCAAAGAATCTAACTTTCGGGCAAATGGAGTAGTTTGAGAAGCCACCTGTCCTGGTGAAAAAGAAGGTTCTTGACTTTGGGCTTGAAGTATAACATTATCCCAGTCTCCTAAAGCGATTTTCTGGAGAGTTGCTGCATTTGTTGAGTGCCCATTAAATGTCATTCCTCCTGGTGTATTAGAATCATAAACAAGTGTGTCTCCTGCACTTAATGCGAGATTATATGTAAGTAGGGGAAGATTGTTAACTGCAGTATAACTATTGCCAATCCACAACACTCTTTTAGTTTGTGAAAATGAATAGGAGTAAAAACAAAATAGGATAAGAAAGGTAAATACTGGTTTCATCGTTGAAAACAAAAATCTTTAAGGGCTTTTAAAGCTGGTTCATAACCTCCATCGGAACTTGACTTAAAATCATCGCAGGCATAACCTTGTTTATTGGTCATAATTTTAGCTATACCTCTATTATACAGCGCGATAGGGTAATTCTCTTTTAACTTAATCGCCATACTATAATCTTCTATGGCAGAAGTATAATCCCCAAAAAGCATTCTTACATTCGCTCTATTGTTAAAAGCCTCTGCGTCATTTGGGTTTAAGGAAATTGATTTATTGTAGTCTTGAATTGCACCTTCATAATCTCCAAGCAGCTTCTTTGTAAGTCCTCTAAAAAACAATGCATCTGAGTAATCCTTATCTAAAACAATAGCCTTATCGTAATCCTTTATTGACTTTTCTAAATTACCCAATTTTTTATGAGCCAATGCTCTATTAAAATAGGCTGTAGAGAAATTCTGATCTAAATCAATTGCCTTGTTAAAATCTAAAAGCGCTTCAGAAATATCACCATTTAGTTTTTTGGCTACACCTCTATTAAAAAATGCCATGGCAAATTGAGGATTTAACTTTATTGCTTTATCAAACGCTGCTACCGCATCATCATACTTTAACAATTCAATGTATTGTAATCCTAGGACTTCAAATGCAACCGAGTTATTTGCATTTAATTCAAAAGCCTTGTCTAAATCTTTTTTAGAGGCTTTCAGGTCTTTCAAATTGATATATGCTAAGGCCCGAAACACGTAAGCAAATGTGTCGTTAGGGTCTAAAAGAATCATTTTATTGTAATCTTCGATTGCTAATCCAAAATCTCCAGTAGCCATGTGTGCATGGGCCAATTGATTATAAAGTTCTGGTTGAGTTGGGTCCGTTTCGATGGCTTTAGTAAAATCTTCCACAGCACCAGGGAAATCTTCTACTAACATTTTTAATTGTGCCCGAGTATCATATAAATTTGCAATTCCAGGTTTTAACTGATTTGCTTTGTTCTGATCATCTAGGGCTTCGGTATATCTTGCTAATTTGGTTAATGCAAGACTTCTTTTGTAATAGGCTTCTGCAAAACTAGGATCAGTTGCAATAGCAGTTGAATATTCAAGAACCGCTTGATTAAAGTTCCTTACTTTCATCTCATTGTCGCCGTTCAAAACAGATTGAAGGCCAGGCGTTAACTGTCTAATTTGAGAAAAACCAGAAAATTGAAGAGAAAAAAATATCAGTAAAATTAAATTTCTCATCTCTGTTTTTTAGTTATTTTTTTTATTCGGTAAAGCATAAAGTTCAACATCATTCTTGGAGATTTCTTTATCCGTAAGAATAATCAATCGCTCAATAACGTTTCTGAACTCTCTAATATTTCCCGACCAATTCATTTGTTGCAATAAATTTAGTGCTTCTTTTGAAATTTGCTTTAAAGGTATTCCATAATCATTACAAATCAATTCTAAAAAGTGCATTGCCAAAGCAGGAATATCATCTGAACGATCATTCAACGATGGCACATGAATAAGAATTACACTAAGTCTATGGTAAAGATCTTCTCTAAAATTACCCTTTTCTATTTCTAATTGAAGATTCTTATTTGTAGCTGCTATAATTCTAACATCAACACTTATCTCTTTTTCTCCACCTACCCTTGTTATTTTATTTTCTTGTAATGCCCTTAGAACTTTCGCTTGAGCCGAAAGACTCATATCACCTATTTCATCTAAAAATAAGGTTCCGCCATGAGCAAGTTCGAATTGTCCTTTTTTCTGTTTAATTGCAGATGTAAAGGCACCTTTTTCATGTCCAAACAATTCGCTTTCAATTAATTCGGATGGTATTGCTGCACAATTAACTTCTATGAGAGGTGATTCATTTCTATTACTTTTAGAATGAATCCATCTGGCAACTAATTCTTTACCTGTTCCATTTGGTCCCATAACTAGCACTCTTGCATCTGTTGGTGCTACCCTTTCAATCATGTCTTTCACCTTTCTCATAGGAAGTGAATCACCAATCATATCCAGAGACTTTACTACTTTTTTTCTTAATGTTTTGGTTTCTTGAATTAAAGTAGATTTATCGAGGGCATTGCGCATTGTAATCATCAGTCTGTTTAGATCCAATGGTTTTGCAATAAAGTCGTAAGCACCCTTTTTAATACAATCAACAGCTGTTTCAATTGTTCCATGTCCTGATATCATAACCATCGGACAATCCAACCCTAGAGACAGTACTTTTTCAAGTAGCTCGGTACCATCCATTTTCGGCATTTTAATGTCACTTAGAATAATATCAAAACCACCTTTCTGAATCTTTTCCCAACCTTCAGCACCATCCACGGCTTCCTCAACAATATGATTTTCATACTCGAGAATTTCTTTCAATGTGCTTCTGATAGCACGTTCATCATCAACAATTAAAATGCGAGCCATAACAAAGGGAAATTCAAAAATTATTTAGTTTTATTTTGTGCGTTTTGCATGTAATCATAAAGAATCCCTTCTTTAAGTGAATAAGTAGACAACCGCATCTCTTTTAATTTTATTTTTTTGAAAACATATTTAATCATAATTACTGCAACAACAATCATCTCAACCCGCATTGCAGCAAGCCCTCTCATCTTAAAACGTTTTTCAATTGTTGAATTTAAAAGAAGTTTATATATGACTTCAAAATTCTTCAAGTCAAAATGGTATTCTGTTTTAATAAGTGGATTTTCTTCTGTATTAAACTTATAATAAATCATTTCTGATAAAGAATCGAAACTGCCAGAAGAACCAACTAAAGTCTTAACACTATAAATCTCGCAAGCACCCCACAAAAGAGAAAGTTGTTCTTTGAGATATAGTTTTAACTTTTTAATTTCTTGTTTTGTAATTGGTTCTGAAGGGTTTATTACTTCTAAAAGTCTTGCAGCACCTAAATCAAAGCTATGTTTCCAATAAATCCTATTCGCATCTGCAATTATAAACTCAGTGCTACCGCCTCCTATGTCCATTATTAAAGCTTTTTCATTTCCAATTTCCAAGGCTCTTCTAACTCCAAAATAAATAAGTTCAGCTTCTCTATCACCAGAAATAATTTCAATTTCAATTCCTGTTTCTGCCTTCACTTTTCTCACAAACTCCTTTCCATTCTTCGCGCTCCTAATGGCAGAAGTAGCAAAAGCTAATACTTCATCTACCTGAAAGCGGTCAATTTTTTCTTTATGAGTTTTCATCGCTTTAATTCCTCTTAAAAAAGGGGTATGAGCAATGATATCATTATTTATTCCGCCTTCGCCAAGTTTAACTGGTATTTTTTCTTTATCAATAATTACGACTGAACCATCTTCTTGGATGCGCGCAATCATGAGTTTGAATGTATTTGTACCAATATCTATAATTGCAATTTTCACTTCAGTTTTTTGGAATTTAATTTTTCAATGTTAAGAAAATAAAGCTAATAACGAAGCCATTTTCCAAGATCTTTCCAAGTTATTCTCTTACCGTACATTAAAATACCTGTACGGTAAATTTTTGCTGCTATCCATGTTGTGAATACAAACCCCAAAACCAAGCAAACCATCGAAGCTATTAATTCTTCTACAGGGACTTTAAAAGGTAATCGAACCATCATTATAATTGGAGATGTAAAAGGAATTATGGAAAGCCATTTGGCCATGGTTCCAGTTGGGTCGTTCAAAACTGTTTGGGCCATGACAAAAGAAAAAATCAAAGGGATAGTTATTGGCAACATGAATTGTTGCGTATCAGACTCACTATCAACGGCTCCTCCTATCGCAGCGAAAAGTGCTCCATATAACAAGTAACCTCCAATAAAATAAAATATAAAACAAGGAATCAATAAGCCCCAATTAATCTGATTTACTCTTTCTATTGCTTTTTGGGTGCTCATTATTTTATCTATATCATCTACAGAAGTGCCATCTGGTGATTTTTTCATAATCATTTCAATATTATCAGAGCTGAATTTCTGTTTGACAGAACCCAAAAAAGCGGTATAAATACCAGCGGTAAGCAATATCCATAATAGAAATTGTGTAAGCCCTACGAAAGCAATCCCAATGATTTTACCCATCATCAATTGAAAAGGCTTTACTGATGAAACAATTACTTCTACAATTCTATTGGTTTTCTCTTCTATTACTCCTCTCATAACCTGAGCACCAAAAAGGAAAATAAAAATATAAATGAGTATTCCACTAAATGCCCCTAAAGCAGTGCTAAGTTCTACATCTGCGCTAGCATTCTTATTTTTTACATCTGCTAATTCGATAACCGGAATTTGAACATCAATCGTTGATTCTGTTCTTTCAACAATTGCTTGATCTACATTTTCAGCCTTAAGCATTTCTCGCTCTAGTTGTTTCTCTATCTGGTTTTGAATGTAGACTTTTACATTAAGAGAAACTTGACTGTAAGCGTAAATTTTAATATTTCTTTGTAAATGAACTAGATCTCCATCTTTAAAAGAAGGAATATGGACCATTGCATAAAAATCACTTTTCTCTAACTGTTTCTTAGCGGAATTAAAAGGTTGTTGA
Source organism: Bacteroidota bacterium (assembly GCA_027490225.1). Lineage (GTDB taxonomy): Bacteria > Bacteroidota > Bacteroidia > M30B66 > M30B66 > JAIXYK01. The sequence continues at coordinate 6,625 of JAIXYK010000056.1, forward strand.
GAGTAAACAAACTTAATGTTGTTGCTGCTTTTTAGTTTATATTCTACAGTACCTGATTCGTCAATTATCTGAACAATTCTAACGCTTTCATTTACACTTGCCAGCCATACAGGAACAATTCCTATTGCAGCCATAAGTATTGGACCTAAAAAAGTCATTATTATAAACGACCTCTTTCTAACCCGTGTAGAATACTCTCTTCTAATGATTAAGCCTATTTTACCCATAATTAATCTGCTTGTACAGTTTTAATAAATATATCACTCATAGTTGGGACAATTTCATTGAAGCTAATGATTTGACAAGTTGGTAATACATTAGCTATAAGTGAATTTGGAGAGTTTTGACCCAAAATTTTTAATGTAACAGTGCAATGGTCGCCATCTTGTTTTTTATCTAATAATTCAGCGCCAGCCCAAATTGCATTTGTAAAATTTACCAAATTTCCAATAAACTCGATTCTAAAGGTATTAGTCTTATATTGTTTCCTTATTTCAGAAACAGTTCCATCAAGTATCTTCTTACTTTTATTAATAAGCGCAATTGAATCACATAAGTCTTCAACTGTTTCCATTCTATGGGTTGAGAAAATAATTGTTGCTCCTTTTTTTCTTATTTCTAAGATTTCATCTCTTATCAAGCTGGCGTTAACTGGATCGAAACCTGTAAAAGGCTCATCTAAAATCAGCAGCTCAGGTTCATGTATTACTGTAACTACAAACTGAACTTTTTGTGCCATTCCTTTTGAAAGCTCTTCTACCTTTTTATTCCACCAACCTTGGATTCCAAACTTCTCAAACCAAAATCTTAATCTTTTCTTCGCTTCAACTTTATCCAATCCTCTCAATTGTGCAAGATATAGGCATTGTTCGCCAACTTGCATTTTTTTATAAAGACCTCGTTCTTCAGGCAAATAGCCTATTTTTTCAATATCTTTAGTAAGAAATTCTCTTCCATTGAAAAGTAAATTCCCTGTATCTGGTAAGGTAATTTGATTAATAATTCTTATAAACGTTGTCTTTCCTGCTCCATTGGGACCTAACAAGCCGAAGATTGACCCTTTGGGTACTGAAATATTAATGTTATCTAGCGCAACAAAATCTCCGTATTTTTTAGAAATCGATTGTGCTTCAAAAAGAGTATTAGACATAATAAAATAAAAAAGGTCAATCTTGTTTTGATTGACCGTCAAATATAAGCATGTGAAATGACTAAGAGAGAAAAAAAATCCTATTTATTGGAAATATTCTTTCATCCTTTCGAAAAACGATTTCTCTTTTTTTCCGGGTTGAGGAGTAAAGTTTTGTGCCTCTTTAAATTTCTCTAAAATGCTTCGTTCTTCTGCACTTAATTGCTGGGGAGTCCAAACGTTAACATCTACCATTAAATCACCTCTATCATAACTGTTAACTTCCGGAAGTCCCTTTCCTCTCAACCTGTATACTTTTCCACTTTGAGTTCCCGCATCTATTTTGAATTTTGCCTTTCCTTCTAAGGTTGGAATTTCAATGGAAGTTCCTAAAGCAGCATCGGCAAAATTAATGTAGCAATTGTAATATAAATTATTTCCATCTCTTTTCAATTCTGCATGTTCCACTTCTTCAATTCCTACAATTAAATCACCTGCTATTCCTCCTCTTGGGGCCGCATTTCCTTTACCTGCGACATTTAATTGCATGCCTTCTCCAACACCTGCAGGAATATTTAGTGTAATAACTTCTTCATCTCTAACAATTCCATCACCATGGCAATTTTTACACTTACTCGCAATGATTCTTCCTTCTCCTTCACACGTAGGACAAGTAGAAGCCGTTTGCATTTGTCCTAGGATAGTATTTGTTATTCTATTTACTCTACCAGCACCTTTACAAGTTCCACAAGTACTAAAAGAAGAACCTTTATCTGCTCCTGTTCCTGTACATACTTTACAAGGTATAAACTTATTTACTTTAATTTTCTTTTCTACGCCTGTTGCAATTTCCTCCAAAGTCAATTTCACCTTAATCCTTAGATTGGTGCCTTTATTTACTCTCCTTCCTTGCTGTTGCTGACCACCGAAACCAAATCCACCAAAATTACCCTGTCCAAAAATATCTCCAAATTGACTAAAGATATCGTCCATATTCATTCCTCCACCACCAAACGGATTTCCTCCACCTGAAGCTCCTCCTACTCCTCTGTGCCCAAAACGGTCATACTGGGCTCTTTTGTTAGCATCACTTAGGACTTCGTAAGCCTCTGCGGCTTCTTTAAAATTCTCTTCAGCGGCTTTATCACCTGGGTTTTTATCCGGGTGATATTTAATTGCCATTTTTCGGTACGCTTTTTTTAATTCCTGCTCATCAGCAGTTTTTGGTACGTCTAATATTTCGTAAAAATCTCTCTTTGCCATTCCTTATTAATTAACTTCCAACTATAACTTTAGCAAATCTTATCACCTTTCCATTTAACTGGTAACCTCTTTCTAGTTCTTCCATAACTTTCCCTTTGTCATCAGGAGACTCAACTGGAATGCTAGTAATAGCTTCATGCAATTCTGAATCGAAAACATTTCCTATGCTAGACATTTCTTCAAGACCTCTATTCATTAAGGTATTTTTAAATTTATGGTGAATCAACTTTATCCCCTCTTTAATTGGCTCTACTTCTGTTGCATTCTCTGAAGCTTTTGCTGCTCTGTCAAAGTCATCTAAAACGGGCAGTAAAACTGAAAATATGTCAGCATTTGCTGTTTTTGCAAAGTCTATTCTTTCTCTTGCGCTTCGTTTTCTAAAATTATCAAATTCTGAATACAATCTTAGATACCTGTCATTCAGCTCGTTATACTTTTCTTGCCAAGTTGAAGTTTCTGTAACTTTTTCAATTGTTTCTTCAGAAGTTTCATTAAAATCCTCAGATACTTGCTCCTCTGTATTTGTTACATCTTTCTCCGACGTAACTTTATTGTCATCTTGATTCATGGATTTAAAAAAATTTAAAATGCGTTTGGGCATATATTTATTTGAGAGCCCGATGTCAACTAAGGTGCCACTAAAAAAACAGAGACATAATGACATGTAAAAAGCCTTACTAAATTTAATTAGTAAGGCTTTCAAATTAATAATTAATTATTTTTTTACTAGTTTATCTAGTTCTGCTTCTAAAGCAGGTCCTCTAAGATTTTTGGCAACAATTACACCTTTAGCATTTAATAAATAACTAGCTGGAATACTGTTAATTCCATATGTAGCTGCAGCTTTAGAACTCCAGCCCAATAAATCACTTACATGATTATCCCAAACTAAACCATCTTTTTTTATTGCATTTACCCAAGCTTCCTTTTTAGTATCTAAAGAAACATTAAAAATTGTAAATCCTCCTTTTGCCCCTATAAATTTTAAATCCTTATATTTCTGATAAGCCTTAACAACGTTAGGATTTTCCATTCTACATGGACCACACCATGAAGCCCAAAAATCTAATAAAACAACTTTTCCACGCAAAGAAGAAAGTTTAATCATTTTTCCTTCTGGATTAGCAAATGCTAAATCGGGAGCTAAATTTCCTACATTGAGTCCAATTGCTGGTTTAGGCTCATGTGATTTATAATTCCCACTTGTTAAGACGGAACCACCGGCTATAAATGCAATCGCTGCAAGTAATAGCAATAAATTTGTTTTCTTCATTTTTTTTTGTTGAGGGCCAAAAATAGCAAAAATAATGCCTTCTTCATTAATTCGGCGTATAGAAAGTTAGCTCCAAATTGTCAACCCAAACAGAACTTGAATTATTATTATTAAGTGATAGCATAATTTTATCATTAACACTTTTCATCTCAGGAATTTTAAAGTAAAAACTGGCATTTTTCCATTGATTCGCTTTATGAATTTGGTGAATAAGAAATTGTGATTCATAGTAGTAAACTTCATCTTCATGAGTCAATGACAAAATAAACTTTGAATCTTGATCTACATTTTCCAATAATAAATCTGCACTCAAAACTACCCAACCTAAAGTGTCTGTATTTTCTATAAGTTTATTTAAAGGAAATTCGAATACATGGGCTATTTCGCCTAAACGCTTATTTACGCAAGCAGATTTCTTTCCACTCAATCTTACTTTACTATCTATAAATGGGACAATTGAACCATAATTCTCTTCGAAACCATTAAAATTACCACCAATCTTCTTTCCTTTTATCAAATCAGACTTTGGAGGTTCAGGTAAAGATGGAAACATATATATGAATTGAAATTCAGTTTGTAAAAACAATCTTTTGTATTTCTCAAAGTTCATATTCTCGTAAGGTAAAATACTGGCAACACTCTGGTAAACCTGAATCTGATTTAAGAATATGCAAAAAAATGATATTGATGAAATCAAAATCTTCAAAAATATATTAGTAATCCCTTCAATGAAAACAGCGAAAACCCATATAAATAGAGGATAAACCTCTACAAATGGTCTCATCCCAAAACTGCCACCATATGCCCAATACCACCAAGAACTAATCACATATGTGAATATAACCAAAATTGAGAATAAAATGAAAAGTCTTGTTTTCCCATAATTCTTAGCAAAATAAAATAATCCTATAAAAGTGAGTAGCAGAATAGGTGTGTAAATAAACAAACCCTTCCTGAAACTAAATAAGACATTCCAAATTTCTGGAGATGCGAAATTAAAACCCTCATTTCCATATGAATCAACCCAAAATTTACCGCAAGCCTTGTAATAAAGCAAACTTTGAATTCCGATGATAGAGAAAAATATAAAAATCGAAAAGATTAAAACCAATGGTTTTATCAATAGCTCTAAAAACTGGGATTTAAAGTCCTTGAGCTGAGGATAAACTACAAATATTGATAATAATAAAATGGCATTAACGGGTCTTATTATGATGACCATTCCTGCAATAAAAGCTAATAGAAACCACCTAGATAATTTAGGATTCTTTGCCTGCAAATCTGAATTTCTTAGCCACCAACATAAGAACGAAAAAGAAAACACGTGCGACATGTAAGGTTGCTCCAAGGCGTAGTAAAACAGATTTGTACCAAGGAAAAACAGAAGAACTACTAAAGCAATATTTATCTCTTTGATTCCCTGGTTTCGAAGAAATAGAATAAGCATCCAAATGCCAAAAAGAAAATAAAAAAGTCCAGCAATAGCAACAGAGGCCTGATAAAAAAAGGAATATCCATCCCGTTCATTTCCTGCTAAATTGGTAATTATGTCTGCTAAAACAAAAAAAGGAGCAATTGCTAAGGCTTCACCGCAATAATATTTATTTACCGCTTTATTATTTACTGGGTAACAAAAAGAACCTACTCCAAACCGAATAGCAACATAATCAAGGGTGTCAGTATAAAAATAATTGTAGTTAAGATCGTTATAAATAAAAAATGCAGGAAGGTAACTGTAATATCCAATTCCGTCGCTTACAATAACTTCTTTCCAACGATCTTTATTAAGTCTGTTTGTGGTTAAATAAATTAAACTTAAAACCAAACATATTACTAAAGAGTAAAAAGCAAAGGGCCTTTTTCCTTTTAAAATATTAGCAATAGCTGCGACCACTTAGAATCTCTTAATATCTGCTCCTAGATTTCTTAGCCTAGTATCAATATTTTGATAACCTCTATCAATTTGTTCAATATTATCAATTACACTCGTCCCTTCTGCAGAAAGAGCTGCAATTAATAAAGAAACCCCTGCTCTGATATCAGGAGATGTCATTCTAATGCCTTTCAATTTATATTTTCGGTTGAGTCCAATAATTGTAGCACGATGTGGGTCACAAAGAATAATTTGAGCTCCCATATCTATGAGTTTATCAACGAAAAATAAGCGACTTTCAAACATTTTTTGATGAATAAGTACACTTCCATTAGCTTGCGTTGCAACAACAAGGACTATACTTAATAAATCTGGAGTAAATCCAGGCCAAGGAGAGTCTGCAACTGTTAGAATAGAGCCATCAATGTACTTATTTATGGTATAATTTTCTTGTTCTGGGATAACTATATCATCACCGTCTCTTTCTAATTCGATTCCTAATCTTCTAAAAACATCGGGAATCATTCCTAAATGATCATATCCAGTATCTTTAATTCTAATGCTACTTTGAGTCATAGCCGCTAGTCCAATAAAAGATCCTATTTCTATCATGTCTGGCAACATTCTATGAGTACAACCTCCAAGTTCTTTTACTCCTTCAATTGATAAAAGATTAGAACCTACACCAGTAATTTTAGCACCCATACTATTCAACATCTTACATAATTGTTGAATATATGGCTCACAAGCAGCATTAAATATGGTTGTTATTCCTTTCGCCATTGAAGCTGCCATAAGTATGTTGGCTGTTCCAGTTACCGAAGCTTCATCCAAAAGCATAAAAGCTCCTTTGAGTTCTTTTGCTTCAACTTTATAAAAACTTTCTACACTATCAAAATCGAACTTAGCTCCTAAATTTTGAAATCCAATAAAGTGGGTATCTAAACGTCTTCTTCCAATTTTATCTCCACCAGGTTTTGGAATGTATCCTCTTCCAAACCTTGCTAAAAGTGGTCCTACAATCATAACCGAACCTCTCAGTGCCGCACCTTTCTTTTTGAATTCCTCAGAAATCATAAAGTCAACATCAACATTGTCGGCTTGAAAAGACCATGATCCATTTCCAAGATTCTCGGTTTTCACTCCTAAGGCTCCTAAAAGCTCAATGAGTTTATTAACATCAACAATATCTGGAATGTTATGTATGGTAACTTTCTCGGCAGTGAGTAGTACTGCACAAATTATTTGTAGTGCCTCGTTTTTAGCACCTTGTGGGATGATTTCACCGCTTAATCGGTTTCCTCCTTTGATTTCAAATCTGTTCATGGCTTTCAGTATGAATTACTGCTGCCGAATTTACGCTTGAACTGTTTTTGTTTTTGTTTGTTTTTATTAAACTTCTTACCCGGTTGTTGTGAATAATTTTGTGGTAACGCTATTTCACTGCTTGCTGGAAGTTTATTTGCGGCTGAAAGCATCAATTTATTATCAGATAAACCGGCTAAATCTTTCAATATAACTTCATCATCAACAGAATCTCTGTTCCACGTGAGGTAAGATTTCTTTAAATGGTAAGCAATGGAAGCTGTGATTGCTTCTTTTATAGGTCCTTCTTCCTGATCTTTTGCTTTTTCAATTAATTTCTCAATTATTTTACCATAGTGTTTAAATTTTATATTGACTGAAGGATAATTAACTTTTTCTGGTTTTGATTCAAAACTTTCTTTAACAGGAATTGGATAGGGGGAATCAACATCTAATTTAAAATCAGACATTATAAATAAATGATCCCAAAGTTTGTGTTTGTAATCATTAATGTCTCTTAATTGCGGATTTAACTGCCCCATTACAGAAATTATATAACGAACTGTTTTATTTCGAGTTTCTCTATCATCAATCAACATAGCTTGATCAACCATAGTTTGAATATTTCTGCCATATTCAGTAATAATCAGCTGCTTTCGCTGAGAGTTGTACTTCATAAAATTAGATTAGGACTCAAATTAATCCTTTAAACAGTTACTAACCTGTTATTTTGAGTTTCGCAAATTTAAGTAATATTTGTTTTTGTCCAACACCCTCAAATAAAATGGTAGCTTTTCTTTCGCCAATTCTACCTTCAACATTAATAACTTTCCCATTTCCAAATCTTTCATGTACTACTTGCATTCCTGACTGAATTGAGCTAACATCGTCAGGAATAAAAGCTGAATTCTGTTTGAACTCTCCTTTTGATGTTTCTGTTTTATTGATTGGAACAAATCCCTTTGGTGCACTTTTTTGTTTTATCTCATTATCTCCAATATTTCTTGGTTTAAAGAAATCTGTTTTCGCTTTCGGTTGAAAACTGTTGAACCCCTTTCTTTCATTTTCAAAATCAAAAAAACCTGAACTCGCAGGCTCTTGAGGCAAATCAACTAATCTTGAATCAATCTCCTCCAAAAATCTACTCGGTTCGGCGTGAGTTATATTCCCATAACGATATCGCATTGCTGCATAAGAAATTGTTAAAAATCTTTCTGCCCTTGTAATCGCTACATAAAATAATCGTCTTTCTTCTTCTAGTTCTACCCTAGAATTGAGGGAAAGCTGCGAAGGGAAAAGGTTTTCTTCCAAACCAACAAGCATCACAGATTTAAACTCTAGCCCTTTAGAAGCATGAATAGTCATTAAGGAAATCCTATTGGGGTCATCTTTTTCATCTTCATCTGCATCAGTTAAAAGAGCAATATCTCTCATGTACACATCCAACGTTCTTTCCTGAACTTCATCTTCACTCTCTGGTTTAGTATCAACAAACTCTTGCATTCCATTCAACAAGGCCATAACATTTTCGTGTTTGCTAACTCCTTCGGGTGTTTTATCCAAACTTAGCTCTTTTAGTAAAGCCGAAGATTTTGCAATATGAATTCCTAAATCAAAAGCATTGGTTGAATGAAGTCCATGTCTAAAACTCTTAATCATCATTACAAAATCAGAAACTTTAGAAGCAGTTGCACCTGTAACTGGTTTATAAACATCGATGTCAACCAAAATCTCCCAAATGCTTTTATTATGTTGATCTGCAGCAACAATTATTTTATCTAAGGTTGTTTTTCCTATTCCTCGGGCTGGATAATTAATAATCCTTTTCAAAGCTTCTTCGTCATTTGGATTAATTGTAAGCCGGCAATACGCTAACAAATCCTTGATCTCTTTTCGCTTATAAAAAGACAATCCTCCATAAATTTTATAAGGTAATCCCCTTTTTCTTAATGCTTCTTCAAGGGCCCTACTTTGAGCGTTCGTTCTGTAAAGAATTGCAAAGTCCTTATTTGCAATCTGCTCATTCATTTTTAAATCAAAAATTCTGTTTGCAACCATCTGACCTTCTTCATTATCAGTTGATGCTCTTATTAATTTAATTTTATCGCCATCGAGATTATCTGTCCAAACAATCTTTTTAAGTTGGTCTTTATTATTCTTTATAACACTATTTGCTGCTTCGACAATTGTTTTTGTTGACCTATAATTTTGCTCTAATTTAAAAATTTTCAAATCAGGGTAATCTTTCTCAAAATTAAGAATGTTCTGAATGTTTGCCCCCCTAAAGGCATATATACTTTGCGCATCATCACCCACAACGCAAATATTTTGAAACATTGCAGCTAACTTCTTCACTATTAAGTATTGACTAAAATTAGTATCTTGATACTCATCTACAAGTATATATTTAAATTTCTGCTGATACTTATAAAGTACTTCAGGGAATTGCCTCAAAAGTACATTCGTTTTAAAAAGCAAATCATCAAAATCCATAGCTGAAGCTTTGAAGCACCTTTTTTCATAGGCTTCATAAACAAGTCCTATCTTGGGCTTAGCACTTTGACGATCTTCTTCTAAAATTTCTCTGTGGGTATTATATTCTGCTGCTGAGATAAGATTGTTTTTTGCAGATGAGATTCGATTTAACACCAATGATGGCTTGTAAATTTTATCATCAAGCTGCATTTCCGACAAAATTGATTTTATCAAGCTTTTTGAATCATCGCTATCATATATGGTAAAATTTGATGGATACCCTATTTTAGTGGATTCCATACGAAGTATTCTTGCAAAAACAGAGTGAAATGTTCCCATCCAGAGATTCTGAGCCTCACCGCTATTTACCAAAGAATGAATTCTTGCTTTCATTTCACGAGCGGCCTTATTCGTAAACGTGAGCGATAAAATATTAAAAGCATCTACTCCTTTACTTAGCAAATAGGCAATTCTAAAAGTAAGTACCCTTGTTTTACCAGATCCTGCTCCTGCAATAATCATAACGGGGCCATCAATGGTTTCTGCTGCTTGGCGTTGAATTGGATTTAACTGGTCTAAAAAATTTATTGGCATCCGACAAAAGTATTCAATAGCGCATGAATAAATAAATCAATAAAAAAAAATTATTGAAAGCATATGCTGCAAGTAAATTTATATGTGTTTTAAGTAATTCACAATTATGGATTTAAAATTATTAAAATATTTTTATCAGACCATGTTGTATAATAGAAACAAGTTACTATCTTTGCGCTCCCAAAAAAAGGGCGAAGACAGAATTAAGAGTATTTAACATCCATAAAATCAAAACAGTAAAGCATGCCAACTATCCAGCAGCTTGTTCGTAAAGGCAGAACGCCTAACGCATCTAAAAGTAAAAGTCCAGCATTGGATTCATGCCCGCAAAGACGCGGCGTGTGCACACGTGTATACACTACTACTCCAAAGAAACCAAATTCTGCAATGCGTAAAGTGGCGCGTGTTAGATTAACAAATGCAAAGGAGGTAAATGCATACATTCCTGGAGAAGGTCACAATTTACAAGAACATAGTATTGTCTTAATCAGAGGAGGTCGTGTTAAAGATCTTCCAGGGGTTAGATACCACATTGTTCGCGGAGCATTGGATACTTCTGGTGTTGAAGGAAGAAATCAAAGACGTTCTAAATACGGAACAAAAAAACCTAAGCCAGGACAAGTTGCAGCTGCAGGTAAAGGAAAAAAACCAGCTGGAAAAAAGAAATAAACATTAAAAAACAAGAATACCTTTCGAAATCATGAGAAAGACCACGCCCAAAAGAATTGAACGTATACCGGATCCTAAATTTAACGATTCGCTAGTTACTCGTTTCGTAAATAACTTAATGTATGACGGTAAGAAAAATACTGCATACAAAATATTTTATGACGCTGTAGATATCGTTGCAAAAAGAACAGAAGAAAGCGGACATGAAGTTTGGAAACGTGCCCTTGATAATGTTAGTCCAACAGTTGAAGTTAAAAGCAGAAGAGTTGGAGGAGCTACATTTCAAATTCCTCAGGAAATTAGACCAGACAGAAGGACTGCATTGGGAATAAAATGGTTAATCATGTATTCTCGCAGAAGAAATGAAAAGTCAATGGCTCAAAAACTTGCTTCTGAAATAGTTGCAGCTTCAAAAGGTGAGGGTTCTGCTCACAAAAAGAAAGAAGATACTCACAGAATGGCTGAGGCGAATAAAGCATTCTCTCACTTTAGATTCTAATAATAAGAAAATAAAAAAATGAGTCACGATCTAAAATATACGAGAAATATCGGTATTGCCGCTCACATTGATGCGGGTAAAACAACAACTACCGAAAGGATTTTATACTATACAGGTGTAAATCACAAAATTGGAGAAGTACATGATGGTGCAGCTACAATGGATTGGATGGTACAAGAACAAGAGCGTGGAATAACAATTACTTCTGCTGCTACAACTTGTTTTTGGAACTACAGAGATAACAAATACAAATTAAATATTATTGACACTCCTGGTCACGTTGATTTTACTGTAGAAGTTAACAGATCGCTTCGCGTTTTGGATGGTTTAGTTTTCTTGTTTTCTGCTGTTGATGGTGTTGAACCTCAATCAGAAACAAATTGGAGACTAGCTAACAATTACAATGTAACTCGTTTGGGTTTCGTTAATAAAATGGACCGTCAGGGAGCTGATTTTCTTGCAGTAGTAAAGCAAGTGAAAGAAGTTCTTGGAGGTAATCCTATTCCTTTGCAGTTACCAATTGGTGCAGAAGAAACTTTCAGAGGTGTTGTTGATTTAATCAACTTCAGAGGAATTGAGTGGAATGAAGCTGATAAAGGAATGACTTTTAACGAAGTTCCTATTCCTGCTGATATGCTTGAAGAAGCTACGGAATGGAGAGGAAAACTTTTAGAAGCTATAGCTGAATTTGATGATAGTCTGATGGAAAAATTTTTCGAAGACCCTGAATCAATTACTGAAAGAGAAATTTTAACAGCTTTAAGACAAGCATGTGTAACAAATAAAATTGTTCCTATGGTTTGTGGTACAGCTTTTAAAAATAAAGGTGTTCAAACAATGCTAGATTTAGTAATGGAGTTAATGCCAAGTCCATTAGATAAAGAAAGCATCAAAGGTACAAATCCTGACACAGGAGAAGAAGTTTTACGTAAACCAGACCCTAAAGGTCCATTTACTGCACTAGCTTTTAAGATTGCAACAGATCCTTTCGTTGGTCGTTTGTGTTTCTTTCGTGCATACACTGGAAGATTGGATGCAGGTTCTTACGTATTGAATACAAGAAGCGGAAACAAAGAACGTATTTCTCGTATTTTCCAAATGCATGCAAATAAGCAAAATGCAATTGAGTACATCGAAGCAGGAGATATTGGAGCTGCTGTAGGATTTAAAGATATCAAAACAGGAGATACTCTTTGTGATGAAAAAAATCCAATTGTTTTAGAAGCAATGAATTTCCCTGATCCGGTTATTGGTGTTGCTATTGAGCCTAAAACTCAAGCTGACGTAGATAAATTAGGAATGGCGTTAAGCAAATTGGCAGAAGAGGATCCTACATTCAAAGTGAAAACTGATGAGGATTCAGGACAAACTATTATTTCTGGAATGGGTGAGCTTCACTTAGAAATTATCCTAGACCGTTTAAAAAGAGAATTTAAAGTAGAATGTAATCAAGGAGCTCCTCAGGTTAACTATAAAGAAACAATTGTTGGAAGCATCACACATAGAGAAGTTTATAAAAAGCAATCTGGTGGTCGCGGTAAATTTGCTGATATTGTAGTTACAATTTCACCTGCAGATGAAGGAAAAGAAGGATTACAATTCGTAAATGAAGTTGTAGGAGGTAACATTCCTCGTGAATATATACCATCGGTGGAGAAAGGATTCAAAAGTGCCATGCAAAATGGTGTTCTAGCAGGATATGCAATGGATAGTTTGAAAGTTACACTTTCTGATGGTTCATATCACGCTGTTGACTCTGATTCACTTTCATTTGAAATTTGTGCTAGATCAGCTTTCCGTGAAGCATTGCCAAAAGCTAAACCTATTTTGTTAGAACCAATTATGAAAGTGGAGGTTCTTACACCTGAAGATTACATGGGAGATATTATTGGAGATTTGAACAAACGAAGAGGTCAATTAGAAGGAATGGATAGCCGTGCTGGTGCACAAGTTATTAGAGCAAAAGTTCCTTTGAGTGAAATGTTTGGTTATGTTACAACTTTAAGAACAATATCTTCAGGAAGAGCAACATCTACAATGGAACCATCGCATTATGCAGAAGCACCTAAAAATGTATCTGAGGAAGTAATCGCGAAAGCAAAAGGAAAAACAGCAAAAGCATAAACGTTCTTTATTCATATCATGAGCCAAAAAATCAGGATTAAATTAAAATCTTACGACTATAACTTAGTTGATAAGTCGGCAGAAAAAATTGTGAAAACAGTTAAATCTACTGGAGCTGTTGTTAGTGGACCAATTCCATTACCAACAAACAAAAAAATCTACACTGTTTTACGTTCACCGCACGTAAATAAGAAAGCTAGAGAGCAATTTCAGTTGTGTTCTTACAAAAGAATGCTCGATATCTACTCTACAACTTCAAAAACTGTAGATGCATTAATGAAACTTGAACTTCCAAGTGGTGTTGAAGTAGAAATTAAAGTTTAGTTTCAAAAAACATAAAATTGAATTTTTAACAAAGTAAAATGTCAGGTATAATAGGAAAAAAAATCGGAATGACGAGCATCTACAGTGCCGCTGGTAAGAACATACCATGCACAATTATAGAAGCTGGTCCTTGTGTAGTAACACAAGTAAAAACCATCGAAAAAGATGGTTATAGCGCTGTTCAACTGGCGTTTGATGAAAAGAAAGACAAACATACTTCATCAGCAATGAAAGGGCACTTTGAGAAAGCTCAAACTACCCCAAAAAGGAAAATAGTTGAATTCAAGTTTTTCAGTGAAGAAAAAACACTTGGACAAACAGTAACAGTTGATTTATTCACTGAAGGCGAGTTTGTTGATGTTATTGGAACTTCAAAAGGAAAAGGTTTTCAAGGAGTTGTAAAACGCCACGGATTTAGTGGTGTTGGTATGGCTACTCACGGTCAGCACAACAGATTGCGTGCGCCAGGTTCTCTAGGAGCTTCATCTTACCCATCACGTGTATTCAAAGGAATGCGCATGGCAGGAAGAACTGGAGGTTCCAGAGTGAAAATTCAGAATTTAGAAGTATTAAGAGTTTTACCAGAACAGAATCTAATAGTGATTCAAGGCGCAGTGCCGGGTCCTAAAGGTTCTTTTGTAATGATTGAAAAGTAACCATGGAACTAGCAATATTTAATTCCAACGGTCAAGAGACCGGACGTAAATTGAAACTAAACAGTGATATTTACGGCATAGAACCTAATGATCATGCTATTTACTTAGATGTAAAGCAGATATTAGCAAATCGCAGACAAGGAACGCACAAATCTAAAGAAAGAGCAGAAATCAATCACTCTACCAGAAAGATAAAACGTCAAAAAGGTACAGGTGGAGCTCGTGCAGGAAGTATCAAATCACCGTTATTTGTAGGTGGTGGTAGAATTTTCGGACCGAAACCTCGTGATTACAGTTTTAGATTGAATAAAAAAGTTAAGCAATTAGCAAGAAAATCAGCTCTTTCCTACAAAGCTATTGAAAATGGAATTGTTGTAGTCGAAGGCTTTAACTTTGAAAAACCATCTACTAAAGGATTCAATACAATCCTAGATAATCTTAAAATTTCAGGAACAAAAACATTAGTAATCATTCCAGAATTGAATGAAAATGTTTATCTATCTTCAAGAAATATACAGAAAAGTAAAGTAGTCGTAGCTGCAGAAATCAATACATACGACATCTTGAATGCAAAGAATATTGTTCTTTTTGAAAATTCTTTAAAAACTATTGAAAACCTCTTAACACAAAACTAATTATGAGTATCATCATCAACCCAATAATCACGGAAAAGATGAGCGGTATAACTGAGAAGTTAAATCGCTACGGTTTTGTTGTGCGTACTGAGGCAAATAAAATCCAAATTAAAAATGCCGTTGAAAAATTGTACGGAGTACGCGTTGAAAACGTAAGGACAATGAAATACATCGGTAAAGTTAAATCTCGTAACACGAAAAATGGAATCAATACTGGACTAGTAGGACGTTGCAAAAAAGCAGTCGTTGAATTAGCGAAAGGAGATACTATTGATCTTTACGGTAACGTATAATTATCATGGCACTAAGGAAATTTAACCCAATCACACCAGGTACTCGCTTCAAAGTAGCAGATACCTATCAGGATGTTACTACACGTGAGCCTGAAAAAACGCTTCTTGTTAAACAAAAAAAATCAGGAGGTAGAAATCATAGTGGTAAGATGACCATGCGTTATTTAGGCGGAGGTCATAAACAAAGATATCGTATTATCGATTTCAAAAGAGATAAGCAAGATGTTCCAGCAATCGTAAAAACTATTGAATATGATCCAAACAGATCAGCAAGAATAGCTTTACTTCAATATGCGGACGGTGAAAAAAGATATATTATTGCTCCTCAAGGACTAGAAGTTGGACACGAAATTAAGTCAGGTGCTCAAGCTGTAGTTGAACCAGGAAATGCTATGTTCTTAAAAGACATTCCATTAGGTACAACAATTCACCATATAGAGTTGAAGCCTGGACAAGGAGCTAATTTAGTGCGCAGTGCGGGTGTTTCTGCCCAACTTCAAGCTAAAGATGGCAAGTATGTAATTGTAAGACTTCCTTCGGGAGAAACAAGAATGATTTTAGGCACTTGTATGGCTGTTATCGGAAGTGTTTCAAACCCTGACCACAGACTAGTAGTTTCTGGTAAAGCTGGAAGAAGCAGATGGTTCGGTCGTAGACCAAGAAATAGAGGTGTTTCAATGAACCCGGTAGATCACCCTATGGGTGGTGGTGAAGGGCGTGCTTCTGGAGGTCACCCTAGAAGTAGAAAAGGTATCCCTTCAAAAGGATATAAAACTCGTGCACCTAAGAACGCTAGTACAAAATACATCATAGAGCGTCGTAAAAAATAATTTGTTCAACCCTGAGAAAATATAAAAAATGAGCCGTTCACTAAAAAAAGGACCATTCATCGACTACAAATTGGAGAAAAAAGTTCTCCAAATGGCTGATTCGGGCAAAAAATCTGTAATCAAAACCTGGGCGAGACGCTCAATGATATCGCCAGATTTCGTTGGACAAACAATAGCTGTGCATAATGGGAATAAATTTATTCCTGTTTACGTAACTGAAAACATGGTAGGTCACAAACTGGGAGAATTTTCTCCTACAAGAACCTTCCGCGGACATGCTGGAAACAGAAAAGACAAAGGAAAAAGATAATTTAACGTTCTTTATACAAAAAATAAAATGGGAGCCAGAAAAAAACTCCGTGCAGATGCAATGAAAGCTGAAAGAAAACAGATAGCATTTGCCAAATTAAACGATTGCCCTACATCTCCAAGAAAAATGAGATTAGTTGCAGACTTAGTAAGAGGTGTTGAAATAGATAAAGCATTATCTATCTTGAAATTTACTAACAAGGATGCTGCTGGCAGATTAGAAAAACTTCTACTTTCAGCAATTGCCAATTGGCAAGCTAAAAATGATGGATTACGTCTTGAAGATAGCAATGTCTACATAAAAGAAATTTCTGTTGATGGCGGTAGAATGCTTAAAAGATTAAGACCTGCTCCTCAAGGAAGAGGTTACAGAGTTCGTAAGAGATCTAATCACGTTACTCTAATCTTAGATTCTAAACCAATAGTTATCAATTAATTCTGTCATAAAAAAAACATGGGACAAAAAGCAAATCCAATTGGTCTTCGTTTAGGCATCGTTAGAGGATGGGATTCTAACTGGTACGGAGGAAGAAATTTTACAGATAAACTTGTAGAAGATCACAAAATAAGAAAATACTTGAGTGCTCGCTTAACAAAAGCAGGTGTTTCAAAAATCATTATTGAAAGAACTTTAAAATTAGTTACTGTAACTATAAATACTGCCAGACCAGGAATTATTATTGGTAAAGGTGGTCAAGAAGTTGATAAACTTAAAGAAGAGCTTAAAAAACTAACTAAAAAGGAAGTTCAAATTAACATCTTCGAAATTAAAAGACCAGAATTAGACGCAAGATTAGTTGCAGATGGCATAGCTAGACAAATTGAAGGAAGAATCTCTTTTAGAAGGGCTTTAAAAACGGCAATTTCAACTACAATGCGCATGGGAGCAGAAGGAATAAAGTGCAAGGTTTCAGGTCGCTTAGGTGGTGCGGAAATGGCACGTACTGAAGGTTACAAAGATGGAAGAACACCTCTTCATACCTTGAGAGCTGATATTGATTACGCTTTATCAGAGGCACACACTACATATGGTAGAATAGGAATCAAAGTTTGGATTTGTAAAGGTGAAATCTATGGCAAAAGAGATTTATCTCCAAATATTGGTATGCCTACACAAAAATCAACAGGAGAAAGATCAAATCAACCTCCAAATGATCGCGATAGAGATCGTGGAAGAGGTAGAAAAAGAGGAAAATAAAAAAATAGGGAGGCTTTAACTCCCTTTTTTTTTGAGACGTACCAAGGTATACAGCCAAAATTAAATTAAAACAAGAAAAACGTTGAAATTTTTTTCATTCTCTTGTTGGAAATATAAAACAAGTTTATATCTTTGCCGTCCCCAAAATAGCACTATTAAAAGTGTAGAATAAAGGAAAATCATTAATATAACACGATAATTCAAATACAATGTTACAGCCGAAACGTACCAAGTACAGGAAGCAGCACAAAATGAAAATGAAGGGCAACGCAACTCGTGGTCATGAGTTAGCATTTGGCTCTTTTGGAATAAAAGCAATGGAAGGTGTCTGGATGACTGCCCGTCAAATTGAAGCTGCACGTATTGCTGTAACGCGTTACATGAAACGTGAAGGTCAAATTTGGATTAGAATTTTTCCAGATAAGCCAATCACCAAAAAACCAGCTGAAGTAAGGATGGGTAAGGGTAAAGGAGCTCCAGAACTTTGGGTTGCTGTTGTAAAGCCTGGAACTATCATCTTTGAAGCCGAAGGAGTTACTATGGAAGTTGCAAAAGAAGCATTAAGATTAGCTGCACAAAAATTACCAGTTACTACGAAGTTTATTGTAAGAAGAGATTACGTAGAAGCAAACGCATAATAAAATGAAACAAGAATCACTAAAAGAGCTTTCACTAAGCGAACTAAATGATAAATTAGTTGAACAACAACAACAATTATCTAAGCTTGTGTTCAATCATAATGTATCAAGCATTGAAAATCCAATGTTAATTCGTCACACACGCAGAGGTATTGCCAGGTTAAAAACTGAGTTATCAAATCGTAATAATCTAGTTACTGCTTAAATATTGTAAAATGGAAGCAATTGAAAGAAATCTTAGGAAAGAAAGAGTTGGCACTGTAAAAAGTAATAAAATGGATAAAACCATTGTAATTACAGTAGAGCGCAAAGTTAAACATCCTAAATATGGTAAATTCGTAAAGAAAACAACCAAATTTACAGCTCATGATGAAAAAAATGAATGTGGATTAGGCGATACTGTTAAAATAATGGAAACACGTCCCATCAGCAAAAATAAGCGTTGGAGATTAGTTGAAGTTGTAGAAAAAGCCAAATAATAATAAAAAACTAATCAATGTTACAACAAGAATCTAGGATGTTAGTTGCCGATAATAGCGGAGCAAAGGAAGTACTTTGTATTCGTGTTTTAGGTGGAACTAAGAAAAGATATGCTTCAGTAGGCGATAAAGTAGTAGTTACTATTAAACATGCACTTCCTTCAGGAAATGCAAAAAAGGGAACTGTATCAAAAGCTGTAGTAGTAAGAACAAAAAAAGAATTAAGAAGAGCAGATGGTTCGTACATTAGATTTGATGACAACGCTGTAGTTCTACTAAATAATAACGATGAATTAAGAGGAACTAGAATATTTGGTCCTGTTGCGCGAGAACTTCGCGAAAAACAATTCATGAAAATCGTTTCATTAGCACCAGAAGTGCTTTAAAAAAATGAATATGAAACTGCACATTAAAAAAGGAGATAACGTAATTGTTTTGGCTGGAGATTCCAAAGGTAAAACTGGAGAAATCAGAGAAATAAATACTAAAAAAATGCGCGCTATCGTAACAGGCGTAAATTTTATATCAAAACATGAGAAAGCGAGTTCCAAAAACCCGCAGGGAGGTATTGTTAAGCAAGAAGGCCCTATTCACATCTCAAATTTGATGATTATTGATCCAAAATCTAAAAAACCTAGCAGAACAGGCAGAAAAGATGATGGTTCAGGTAAATTGGTTCGTTACGCTAAAAAATCCGGGGAGGTAATTAAATAATGAGCTACAATCCTAACTTAAAGGTTAAATACCAAACTGAAATCGTTGGTGCATTGCAAAACGAATTCAGTTACAAAAGCAAAATGCAGGTTCCAAAATTGGAAAAAATCTGTATTAACCAAGGAATTGGTGCTGCTGTTTCAGACAAAAAAATGATTGAATCAGCTATTGTCGAAATGACTACAATAGTTGGTCAAAAGGCAGTTGCAACAAAATCTAAGAAAGATATTTCAAATTTCAAACTCAGAAAAGGTGTTCCAATTGGTGTAAGAGTTACATTGAGAGGTGATAAAATGTATGAGTTTTTAGAAAGACTAATTAATGTTGCACTACCGCGTATCCGTGATTTTCGTGGAATTAACGACAAAGGCTTTGATGGAAATGGAAACTACACACTAGGTGTTACTGAGCAGATAATTTTTCCTGAAATCAACATTGATAAAGTTTCAAAAATTATGGGTATGGATATTACTTTTGTAACAAACGCTCCTACCGACAAAGAAGCATATTCTCTTTTGAAAGAATTTGGTTTACCTTTTAAAAACATGAAAAAATAAAGCAAGATGGCTAAAGAAAGCATGAAAGCTCGTGAAGTAAAACGAGCAAAATTAGTCGCCAAATTCGCAGTTAAAAGAGCAGCATTAAAGGCAGCAGGAGATTCAACTGGTTTACAAAAATTACCGAAAAATTCTTCGAAAATTAGACTTCGTAACCGTTGCAAATTAACTGGTAGACCAAGAGGATATATTCGTCAGTTTGGATTGTCAAGAATCACTTTTAGAGAGATGGCGCTTGATGGGAAAATCCCAGGTATAACAAAAGCAAGCTGGTAATAACAATATAATAAATAAAATCATGACTGATCCAATAGCAGATTACTTGACGAGACTAAGAAATGCAATTTCTGCAAATCACCGTATAGTAGAAATTTCTGCATCTAAAATCAAAAAGGAATTAACGAAAATTCTTTTTGAGAAAGGTTATATTTTAAGCTACAAATTTGAAGATCCCAAAGAAGGTGATCCTCAAGGTTTGATCAAAATAGCTCTTAAATACAACCCGGTAAGTAAAATTTCAGCTATTAATGAGTTGACTAGAGTTTCTAAACCTGGTCTAAGAAAATATTCACATGCTGAAAACCTTCCTCGTGTTTTAAATGGTTTGGGTATCGCAATCGTTTCAACTTCCAAAGGAGTAATGACTGATAAAGAGGCAAGAAGAGAAAATGTTGGTGGCGAGATTCTTTGCTACATAAATTAATTATTTGAAAAAATGTCAAGAATAGGAAAATTACCAATTGTACTCCCAGGATCTGTTACATTTACTGTAACACCAGAGAACGTTGTTCATGTTAAAGGTCCTTTAGGAGAACTTACTCAAACAGTTGACAATAGAATACAGTTTGACCAAAGTGATAATACAGTTACTCTTGTTAGAACAGGAGAAGACAAAGACCAAAGATCAAAGCATGGTTTGTATAGATCATTGATTAATAATATGATCAAAGGTGTTTCTGAAGGCTTTACAACTGAACAAGAATTGGTTGGTGTAGGTTACAGAGCGTCAAATACAGGACAACTATTGGAATTATCATTAGGTTATTCACACAATTTAGTTTTTGAAATACCGAATGAGATTAAAGTAGAAACTAAAACTGAAAGAGGAAAAAACCCTATTATTATCATGAAATCAATTGATAAGCAATTGTTAGGAATGGTAGCAGCTAAGATTCGTTCTTTCAGAGTTCCTGAGCCTTACAAAGGTAAAGGTATTAAGTTTACAAATGAAGTTTTAAGAAGAAAAGCTGGAAAATCAGCAGGTAAAAAATAAGATATAAGGAAATCATGCCTATCACAAAAGAATTTAGAAGAGCAAGAATTAAAAAACGCGTCCGCAAAGTTGTTACGGGTGATGCGTCGGCTCCAAGACTTAGTGTTTTTAGAAGTAATAGGGACATCTATGTTCAAATTATTGATGACAACCAAGGTCACACAATAGTATCCGCATCTTCAGCAGAAGCAGGTATTGAATCCAAAAAAGTTAATAAAATTGAAAAAGCTATTCTTGTAGGTAAGTCAATTGCTGAGAAAGCGATTGCAGCTGGAATATCTCAAGTAAGATTTGATAGAAATGGTTACTTATATCACGGAAGAGTAAAGTCTTTAGCTGAAGGAGCGCGTGAAGGAGGACTTAAATTTTAACGAACTATGTCAAACTCAAATATTAAAAGCGTTCGTTCAAGTGAAATTGAACTAAAAGACAAATTGGTTGCTGTAAATCGTGTAACCAAAGTAACTAAAGGCGGTAGAGCTTTTACATTCTCAGCTATTGTAGTTGTTGGAAATGAAAAAGGTATTGTTGGTTACGGTCTTGGTAAAGCTAAAGAAGTTGCTGATGCAATAAGCAAAGGAATTGATGATGCTAAAAAAACATTAATTAAAGTTCCAATTATTAATGGAACTGTTCCACACGAACAATTAGGCAAATTTGGAGGAGCATTGGTGTTCCTGAAGCCTGCTGCTCATGGAACAGGTGTAATTGCAGGTGGTGCAATGCGCGCTGTTTTAGAAAGTGTTGGTATTACTGATGTTTTGGCTAAATCAAAAGGTTCTTCAAACCCTCACAATGTGGTTAAAGCAACTATTGTAGCTTTAAGTCAATTAAGAGATCCAGCTTCTATTGCTTTGCAAAGAGGTATTACAATGGAAAAAGTATTTAACGGTTAATTTTACAGATCATGTCAAGAATCAGAGTAGTACAAATAAAAAGCGGAATTGATCGTCCTGAGCGTCAAAAAAGAACTTTAAAAGCGCTCGGTATTAGAAAAATGAACGTTCCAGTAGAACACGAAGCTACAGAGCAAATACTTGGAATGGTTAAGAAAATCGGACATTTATTAACAGTTACACAACTGTAACATAAAATATAAATAATTATGAATTTAAGTAATTTAAAACCAGCTGACGGAGCTACTAAAACTAGCAAAAGAGTTGGGCGAGGTCAAGGTTCTGGTAGAGGTGGTACTTCTGCTCGTGGTCACAAAGGGGCTAAATCAAGATCTGGTTATTCTAGTAAGGTAGGTTTTGAGGGTGGTCAAATGCCACTTCAAAGACGAGTTCCTAAATTCGGATTTAAAAATATTAATAGAATTGAATACAGGGGTATCAACTTAGATACAATACAAGAACTTTCTGAAAGAAAATCTTTAACAGTTATAGACTTCAATACCCTAATTGAAAATGGATTAGCTGGTAAAAACGATTTGATTAAAATATTAGGAAGAGGTGAATTGAAATCAAAAATTAACATCACAGTTCATGCTTTCACTGAGACAGCAAAAAACGCTATAGTTAACGCAGGAGGAAACGCTACTATACTATCTTAATGAAAAATTTAATCACCACTATAAAGAATATATATAAAATAGAGGAACTTCGTACGAAGATCGGAAATACTTTATTGTTTCTTTTAATCTACAGATTTGGTTCTTTCATAGTTCTTCCTGGAGTAAATCCTGAAGCATTAGGTGAACTTAAGCAGCAAACATCGGAAGGTATTCTAAGCCTACTTAATATGTTTTCTGGTGGTGCCTTTTCTAATGCATCAATTTTTGCACTAGGGATTATGCCTTATATCTCAGCCTCTATTGTAATTCAATTGCTTACGATTGCTGTTCCTTATTTTCAAAAACTTCAAAAAGAAGGTGAAAGTGGTCGTAAAAAAATGAACCAATTTACTAGATTCTTAACTGTCGCAATTACTGCTGTTCAAGCACCTAGTTATTTGGCAAATTTAAACTCTCAACTAGGGACAAATGCTCTAGATGTTACCTCAGGAGGTTTCTCTTGGATATTTTTATCATTGATTCTTGTTTCGGGGACAATGTTTGTTATGTGGTTAGGTGAGAGAATAACTGATAGAGGTATAGGGAATGGAATCTCTTTGATTATAATGGTGGGGATAATATCTGGATTGCCTTCAGCAATTCTTTCTGAATTCGGTTCTCGTGTAGAGCAATCTGGAGGAGGTTTAGTAATGTTTTTACTCGAATTAGTTTTCTTGTTATTCGTTGTAGTTTTTGCAATTCTATTGGTTCAGGGAGTTAGACGAATTCCTGTACAAGTAGCAAAAAGAATACAAGGTAACCAGCAAGTTGGAGGTGTTAGACAATATATACCACTAAGAGTTAATACTGCTGGAGTAATGCCTATAATATTTGCTCAAGCTATAATGTTCATTCCAATTACTATAGTCGGTATTGCAAATATTGAGTCAATGCAAGGTTTTATGTCAGAATTTTCAAACAATACTGGATTCTGGTATAATTTCACTTTCGCACTTCTAATTATTGTTTTTACTTATTTCTATACAGCCATAGCAGTAAATCCAAGAAATATGGCTGAGGATATGAAAAGAAATGGCGGTTTCATTCCTGGTATTAAAACAGGTCAACCTACTGCAGATTATATTGATAGCATTATGTCTAGAATAACTTTACCTGGTGCTTTTTTTCTCGCTTTGATTGCAATTTTGCCTTCTTTAGCAATGATACTAGGGGTAACTAATAAATTTGCTCAATTCTTCGGAGGAACATCTTTATTAATTTTGGTAGGAGTAGTTTTAGATACTTTACAACAAATTGAAAGTCATTTGTTAATGCGTCAATATGACGGTTTAATGAAAAGTGGCAGAATTAAAGGACGTGCTCAGGAGACAATGAGCATGGCTGGATAAAATATATTCTTTAATGATCTATTACAAGACCGTCGAAGAAATTGAATTAATAAGAAATAGTTCTTTACTTGTTGCATGCGCTTTGGCTGAAGTTGCAAAACTTATACAGCCTGGTGTTACTAGTCTTCAACTTGATAAAATAGCTGAGGAATATATTAGAGATAATGGAGGAATCCCTGCGTTTAAAGGATTCAATGGATTTCCTAATTCTTTATGTATTTCTCCAAATGACCAAGTTGTTCATGGTATACCTAACGACAAACCATACGAAGAAGGGGACATTATATCTGTAGATTGTGGTGTATTGAAAGATAAATTTTACGGAGATTCAGCCTATTCCTTTGCAATCGGAGAGATATCTGATGAAAAAAAGAAATTGTTAAGTGTTACCAAAGCTAGTCTCTACAAAGGAATTGAAGCCGCAGTTGTTGGAAAACGTTTAAATGACATTGGATATGAAATTCAAACTTTCTGCGAATCAAATGGTTTTTCTGTTGTGAGAGAATTAGTTGGACACGGAATTGGACGAAATCTTCATGAAGCTCCTGAAGTTGCTAACTTTGGAAAAAGAGGTTCGGGACCAAAAATCCAGGAAGGTTTAGTGATAGCTATTGAACCTATGATTAATATTGGTAAAAAAAATATTACTCATGGTAAAGATGGCTGGACAATAAAAACATCAGACGGAAAAGCTTCTGCTCATTTCGAACATACCATCGCAGTGCTAAAGGATAAAACTGAAATATTATCATCATTTGAAATAATAGAATCAGTTTTAAAAGATCGAAATCTAATAATATTTTAAACAAAAAAATAAGTGTCAAAACAGTCGTCAATAGAACAAGATGGTACCATCGTAGAAGCATTATCAAACGCAATGTTTCGCGTTGAGCTCGAAAATGAGCACATCATTATTGCACATATTTCCGGCAAAATGCGCATGAATTATATTAAAATTTTACCCGGTGACAAAGTAAAAGTGGAAATGTCTCCATATGATCTTACAAAAGGTCGTATTACTTATCGCTACAAATAAACATAAAATGAAAGTAAAAACTTCCATCAAAAAACGAAGCGCGGAATGCAAAATTGTACGCCGCAAAGGGAGACTTTATGTAATAAACAAAAAGAATCCTAAATTTAAACAACGTCAAGGTTAATCATAATAAGCAATCATTCATATGGCTCGTATAGCAGGAATTGATCTTCCAAAAAATAAACGTGGTGAAATTGGTTTAACTTATATCTTCGGTATAGGTAGATCCACTGCACAACAAATCTTAACTGAAGCTGAAATTCATTTTGATAAAAAGGTTTCAGAATGGAATGATGCCGAATTAGGTAAAATCCGTGAAATTATCAACGAAAAAATTAAAGTTGAAGGTTCTTTGCGTTCAGAAATTCAATTAAACATCAAGAGATTGATGGATATTGGAGCATATCGCGGAATTCGTCACAGAGTTGGATTGCCTGTTAGAGGTCAAACCACTAAAAATAATGCACGTACTCGGAAAGGTAAAAAGAAAACAGTTGCTAACAAGAAGAAAGTAACCAAGTAATCTAAGTATCCGAAATTAATCATCTGAATTAAATAAAATGGCTAAAACAACTAAAGTAACAAAAAAACGAGTAGTTAAAGTTGATGCTGTGGGTCACGCCCACATTAATGCGACATTCAATAATATCATCGTTTCACTAACAAACGTAACCGGTCAGGTTATTAGCTGGTCATCAGCTGGTAAAATGGGTTTCAGAGGATCTAAAAAAAATACTCCTTATGCTGCTCAAATGGCATCAGGAGATTGCTCAAAAGTAGCATTTGATTTAGGTCTAAGAAAAGTTAAAGTTTTCGTTAAAGGTCCTGGAGGAGGAAGAGAATCTGCAATAAGAACCCTTCATAATGCAGGAATAGAAGTAACAGAAATTGTTGACGTAACTCCAGTTCCACACAATGGTTGTCGTCCTCCTAAACGTCGTCGTGTTTAATTCATTATTAAAAAAATAATCCAATGGCAAGATATATTGGTCCAAAATCAAAAATAGCCCGTAAATTTCGTGAAGCGATTTACGGTCCCGATAAAGTTCTAACAAAGAAAAATTATCCTCCTGGTCAGCATGGTCAGTCTAAAAAAAGAGCTAAAACCTCTGAATATGCAATTCAGCTTTTAGAAAAACAAAAGGCTAAATACACATACGGAATTTTAGAAAAACAATTCGCTTTAATTTTCGATAGAGCATCACGCGCTAAAGGAATTACAGGTGAAATGCTTTTGAAGTTTATTGAAGCAAGACTTGACAATGTTGTTTACAGAATGGGTATTGCTCCAACTAGATCTGCTGCTCGTCAATTAGTTTCTCACAGACATATCACAGTTAACGGAAATGTAGTTAATATCCCTTCATATACGCTAAAGTCTGGCGATAAAATTGCGATTCGTGAAAAATCAAAATCTCTTGAAGTAATTACCATTTCTTTATCTGGTCATTCAAATAAATTTCCATGGATGGAGTTTAATCCGTCAACTTTAAATGGAACTTTCTTGCATTTACCTGAAAGGGAACAAATTCCAGAAAACATTAAAGAGCAACTCATCGTCGAATTGTACTCTAAATAATTTTTACAAACATTTTTTCAATTAATAAAAAAAATAATGGCAATACTGGCTTTTCAAAAACCCGATAAGGTAATAATGATCTCCTCTACCGATCAACTTGGTCAGTTTGAGTTTAGACCGTTAGAACCAGGATATGGTATTACAGTTGGAAACGCACTTCGCAGAATCTTACTATCTTCTTTAGAGGGATTTGCTATAACTTCAATTAGAATTGAAGGTGTTGATCATGAATTCTCTACAATTAAAGGTGTAGTTGAAGATGTGACTGAAATGATTTTGAACTTTAAACAAGTTCGTTTTAAAAGACAAATTGAAGGAACTGATCACGAGAAAGTTTCAATAACAATTAGTAATCAATCTCAATTAACAGCAGGTGATTTAGGTAGGTTTACTTCTGCATTTCAGGTATTAAATCATGACTTTGTTATTTGTAACATGGATCCTTCAGTTACTTTGAAGATAGAAATTACAATTGATAAGGGAAGAGGTTATGTTCCTGCAGAGGAAAATAAAAGTGCAAACCCTCAGCTTGGTGTAATAGCAATTGATTCAATTTACACTCCTATTAGAAATGTAAAATATTCAATTGAAAATTATCGTGTTGAACAAAAAACAGATTACGAGAAATTATTGATAGAAATTGCTACTGATGGTTCAATACATCCAAAAGATGCATTGAAAGAAGCTGCAAAAATATTGATACAGCATTTCATGCTTTTCTCTGACGAAAGAATTACAGAGAATATCGAAGAGAAGATTGCAACAGAAGAATTTGACGAAGATATTTTACACATGCGCCAGTTGCTTAAAACAAGATTAGTGGATATGGATCTGTCTGTGCGTGCTTTAAACTGCTTGAAAGCTGCTGATGTAGATACAATTGCTGACTTAGTTTCATTTAACAAAAATGATTTATTGAAATTCAGAAACTTCGGAAAAAAATCATTAACAGAATTGGAAGAATTAGTTGTTACTAAGCATCTTAACTTCGGAATGAACCTAGCTAAATACAAACTTGATAAAGACTAAAGCTGGAAATTCCAGTATAATATAAATTGAATCATGAGACACGGTAAAAAATTTAATCACCTTGGCCGCACAGCACCGCATAGAAAAGCAATGCTGGCAAATATGGCAAGTTCGTTGATTATACATAAAAGAATTAGCACAACATTGGCTAAAGCGAAAGCTTTAAGAACATATGTTGAGCCTCTTCTAACTAAATCAAAAGACGACAGCACGCACAGTAGAAGAACTGTATTTGCATATTTAAAAGATAAAAATGCTGTTGCTGAATTGTTCAGAGATATTTCAGTTAAAATTGCTGACAGACCAGGAGGGTACACCAGAATAATTAAGTTACCAAATCGTTTAGGTGATAACGCTTCAATGGCATTTATTGAACTTGTAGATTTCAATGAAGTTTATTCTAATTCTACTCAAACTTCTAAAGCTCCTGAAAAGAAAACTAGAAGAAGCTCTGGAAAGAAAAAAACAACTACTTCAGAAACTACTAGTGCTGAATCTTTGAACGATTCGGTTGAATAATAAAAATAATGAAAGACTCAAATTTTATTTTAGAAAAATAGATATTTGATTGTGGATATTAAAAAGGATAGAGCCTATTGGTTTTATCCTTTTTTTTTAACCTTTGCGCTAATAAATTATGAATACTTTAGATAAAAAAGATGCCGTATTGATGCTTGCAGATGGAACCACTTTTAGAGGTAAATCTTATGGCGCTTCAATAACTAAAACTGGTGAAATCTGCTTCAATACTGGTATGACTGGTTACCAAGAAATTTTTAGTGACCCTTCCTATTACAAGCAAATTGTAATTTGCACACATACTCACATTGGAAATTATGGAAAGTTAGATATTGAATCTGAAAGCCAAGGAATGAAAATTTCTGGGTTGGTTTGTAAAAATTTCTCCTTGTTCGCTTCAAGACAAAAATCAGAAGGAAGTATTAAAAATTGGTTCTTAGAAGAAAATGTACCAGTAATCTCAGATTTAGATACCAGAGCTATTGTAAGATATATCAGAAATAAAGGTGCAATGAATGCTATCATTTCTTCTGAGAACTTAACAGAAGAAGAATTAAAAATTAGACTTAATTCAGAACCTTCTATGGATGGGTTAGAGTTATCCTCTTATGTTTCTACCCCTTATTCATACACTGAAGGAAACGAAAACTCAAAATACAGAATTGCACTTCTTGATTTAGGAGTTAAGCAAAGCATTATTAGAAATCTTATCAATCTTGGTTGTTTTGTAAAAATTTTCCCAGCTAAAACATCATTCCAAGAAATGCAAGAATTTAAACCTGATGGTTTTATGATCTCGAACGGACCAGGCGACCCTTCAGCTATGAACTATGCAATTGAAACAGTTAAACAAATCTTAATAAATAAAATCCCTCTTTTTGGTATTTGTCTTGGCCATCAAATATTAGCTAAAGCTTTAAATGCTGGTACTTATAAAATGTTTAACGGACATAGAGGAATTAATCACCCAATAAAAAATATAATAACCGGAAAATCAGAAATCACCTCTCAAAATCATGGTTTTTCTGTAATTAAAGAAGATGTTGAAAGTAACAACGATATCGAAATTACACATATCCACTTAAATGATCAAACTATTGCTGGAATCAGATTAAAATCTGGACTTGCATTTTCTGTTCAATATCATCCTGAAGCTTCTCCAGGTCCTCATGATTCAAATTATTTATTTCATGATTTCATTAAAATGATTGCTGAAAATAAGTTAATAAATCAACTTTAATTATTCTTATTTAAAGTCATATTAAATTGATTTTGAATAAACCATAAGTCTATACATCTATTTTTTTTGATTAAATCGTTTTTTGATTAAAAATTATCCTTTATAAAATGAAATTATCTGGGGTAAAGTTGGAAAGAATAAGATAAAAGTTAAATTTACACTTTTAAAAAATATATTTAAAATATGAGTGCAATATCACTAATTCATGCAAGACAGATTCTAGACTCTAGAGGAAATCCAACTATAGAAGTAGATGTTTTTACAGAGAATGGTTCTTTCGGAAGAGCCGCTGTACCTTCCGGTGCTTCTACAGGTTCTCATGAAGCAGTAGAATTAAGAGATGGAGATAAGAAGAGGTTTCTAGGAAAAGGAGTAGAGAAAGCAGTAAATAATGTAAATTCTACAATCAATGAAGAACTTGTTGGAATTGAAGTTCAAGACCAAAGAATCATCGATATGACAATGATTGAGCTAGATGGTTCCGCAAATAAATCAAATCTTGGTGCAAATGCAATTCTAGGTGTTTCTCTTGCTGCAGCTAAAGCAGCAGCTGCTGAAACAAATCAGCCATTGTTTAGATATATTGGTGGTGTAAATGCAGCATTATTGCCAGTTCCTATGATGAACATTTTGAATGGCGGATCACATGCTGATAATAGCATCGATTTTCAAGAGTTTATGATTATGCCTGCAAATGCTAAGTCTTTTTCTGAAGCATTGAGAATGGGAACAGAGGTCTTCCATCATTTAAAGGAGGTATTAAAAAGTAAAGGAATGTCTACAAATGTAGGAGATGAAGGTGGATTTGCGCCAAACTTAAAATCAAATGAAGAGGCTATTGAAACAGTATTAAAAGCAATTGAAAAAGCTGGATATAAACCAGGAGAAGATATCTGGATTGCAATGGATGCGGCTGCATCTGAATTTTATGATGAAAAAACTGGGTTATATCACTTTAAAAAATCAACAGGCGACAAACTCACTTCTTCAGAAATGGTTGATTATTGGGCAGATTGGAGTAAAAGATTCCCTATTTTATCAATTGAAGATGGTTTAGCTGAAGATGATTGGAATGGATGGAAAAGTCTAACTGAAAAAATAGGTAAAAAGGTACAAATTGTTGGAGATGATTTATTTGTAACTAACGTAGATAGATTGCAAAAAGGAATTGAAACTTCAACAGGTAATTCAATTCTTGTAAAAGTTAATCAGATTGGAACTCTTACTGAAACGATAAATGCTGTTCAACTTGCAATGAACAATAAATATACTGCTGTAATGAGTCATCGTTCTGGAGAAACAGAAGATACTACAATAGCAGATTTAGCTGTTGCACTTAGAACTGGACAAATAAAAACAGGATCTGCCTCAAGAAGCGATAGAATTGCAAAATATAATCAACTTCTGAGAATAGAAGAAATGCTTGGTGATTCTGGAAGATATGCAGGAAAAGATGTACTAAGAGGTTAATTTAATAATAAATTTTATGCTTTAGTTTTTGAATTAAATGCGTAATTATTATTTTTTGATACTCTTCTTTTATAATATAAAATGGATATATCCAAGTTTCATCGAATATTATGAATAAATTCTTCCCAATAACAATTCCTCTAATTTGTAAAAATGGAATTACAATTTATTCATAAACTTTAAAAGAGATTTTTTAATTCCCCTTTAATATTTTTCATTTCTGATTTTTTTTGTTAGGTCCAATTCATAAAATATAACTCTAAATAAATCAATTTCTTGCTTCAATAGAATTTTAAATTTTGATTACTCTTCTATCTTCTAATATTTAGAAAATTATTTCCTTATTTGTAATTCTTATTAGTGAATAATATATTTTGAACTTAATTTAATAATAGTTCAATTTTGTAATTCTATCCAAAACAAACTAGCATGGTAAATTTATTCATCGATTTTATAAGCATTTCATAAATCATATAGAATGGATCTTGCAAATCACAATACATAATAATAGCAATATTATATATGAATTTCCTTATGATTTCAATGCCTATTCAACTTGACAATAGTTTCTAAAAAAGACAATTCAATTTTTTAATATCAATCTTAAAAATTCTAATAATTTCCTCCAAAAACCATTACCAAGACCACCGTTAACTGATATTTTTAATGGTCTAAATTAAATGAAGATTATTAAAGTCCTTTTCGAATCATATTGCAAGGAATTTTTATTTACCTAGAATTTCTAAGTACTGTAATAACTATAGATACTTCTTTATCAATATAGAACTTTTGCCAAATCAATGGAAGAATTGTTCATTTTAATTCATTAATCCAACTTAATTACTTTTTGGCCACCGCTAGTAAGTTGCCATTTCTGCAAAATTCTACAAAAAAAGAAATATTTATTTTTAATTCTGTTTGATAAGTTTTTGCAACATTTATTACTGATAATATTTAAAAAGAAACAATACCCTTTTACAAAACAAAAAGTATTGAATTGAATGAAGTTAAAAAGTGCTAAAAATTATTGGGAAATGGAACAATTAAATCATTATACTTGCGGCAATATTAAAAATTCAGCTCTACAATCAATGAGTTTATCACTTAAATCTCTTTTCTCTGAAAAGATAACTACTTACGCTGCAGAAACCAAACAATTGGTTGCAGATAATGCTAATTTAAAACTTGGAGAAATTACCTTATCTCAAGTTTTTGGAGGTATGAAAGGGATGGTTGGTATGATAACAGAAACCTCTAAATTAGATCCAGAAGAAGGAATTAGATTTAGAGGTTATAGTATTCCTGAATTAAAAAATTTGCTCCCAAAAGCAGAAAACGGAAATGAACCATTGCCAGAAGGAATATTCTTTTTGATGCTAACAGGAATTCTTCCTACGGAGGAAGATGTAAAGTTTCTTAGCGCAGAGTGGGAAAAAAGAAGTGTTGTACCTGACCATGTATTTAAAGTTATAGATGCTATGCCAGCACATGCGCATCCAATGACTCAGTTAAGTGCCGCAGTTCTTGCACTTGAAACTGAATCAGAATTTGCTTCTAAATACGAGAAAGGTTTAAATAAAAAAGATTATTGGGATCCAATGTTTGAAGATTCAATGAATCTAATAGCACGATTACCAAGAGTTGCATCCTACATTTATAGAAAATGTTATTTCAACAATAATCAAATAGAACCGCTTAAGGGTGCAGACTGGAGTTCAAATTTCGCTCACATGATGGGATTTGATAATCATGAGGTAAGTGAATTAATGCGTCTTTATTTAACAATACATGCTGACCATGAAGGCGGCAATGTTTCTGCACACGCAACTCATTTAGTAGGTTCAGCATTAAGTGATGCCTATTTTTCTTTTTCCGCAGGACTGAATGGTCTTGCAGGACCATTGCATGGACTTGCAAACCAAGAAGTGATTCGTTGGATTCTTGACTTACAAAAGGAATTAGGAGGGGGAGCTCCATCTAAAGAGCAGATAGTGCAGTTTGTGCACAAAACTCTTTCGGAAGGAAAAGTAATTCCGGGATACGGTCATGCCGTTCTTAGAAAGACAGACCCAAGATTTACAGCTCAAATGGAGTTTGCAAAAAAATATATGCCTGATGATGATATTTGTTCTATAATCTGGAACATATATGATGTTGTGCCAGAAATTTTAAGTACAATTAAAAAGATTCAAAATCCATGGCCTAATGTTGATGCTCATTCTGGAGCTTTATTAATACATTATGGAATAAAACAATATGATTTCTTTACTGTTCTTTTTGGTGTTTCTAGATCATTAGGAGTTTTAGCACAATTAACAATATCAAGAGCAATGGGATTACCAATCGAAAGACCTGGTTCCATTACCTCAACTTGGATAAAAAATAAAGTTGCTAGTACTCAAATTTCAGAGAAATAATCCGATCAATTTTTTTGTTTTCTGTATTTAAACTTCAAAAACTCAATTATCGGAGGAAGTATAGAAATAAGGATGATTAAAAAAATAATTGTTTCGAAATTGTTTTTTACAATTTCCAAATTTCCGAAAATATAGCCAATCGTAGATACTCCAGCAACCCAAAGTATAGCTCCTAACACACAGTATTTGATATAACTCTTATAGTTCATACTGCCAGCACCTGCAACAAAAGGAGCAACAGTTCTAACAATTGGTATAAATCGGGCAATGATGACCGTTCTTCCTCCCCATTTTTTATAGTATTCTTCTGTCTTTTCTAAATGAGACCTCTTTAAAAATAAAATTCTTTCTCTCGACCGAATTTGTTTTCCAAATACAGTTCCAACGAAATAATTCACATTATCGCCAAGCAAAGCTGCTGCAATTAGTAAAGGAATAACTATCAAAATATTAAGTCCTTCTGGGTTTGCGGCAGCCAAGGCTCCCGCTGCAAACAATAGGGAATCTCCAGGTAAAAGCGGCATTATGACTAGACCTGTTTCTACAAAAACAATTGTAAATAATATGATGTAAGTGAGTGTTCCATACTCTGTTATAAAAGTCTGCAAATGCTGATCAATGTGTAAAACAAAATCGAATAAATATTTTAATACCTCCATTTTCTAATTTTTCGCAAATGTAATCTAATATTATATGTTGCAGAAACTATCTTAAAATGTTAACATCTAACCAGAAATTTAGCTTTTCTAAAGCAATTGCTCTATGGCTTATTTTTGTTTTTAATTCAAATGGCATTTCAGCAAATGTCTCTTTAAAACCAATTGGTCTAAAAATAGGATCATATCCAAATCCATCAATTCCATGGATAGAATTTGTAATCGTTCCTTCTATAATTCCTTCAAAAACATGAATTTCACCTTTTAGGCAAAGTGCAAAAACAGTTTTAAACAATGCCTTACGGTTTTCACAACCAAGCATTTCGGATAAAACTTTATTGATATTGTCGCTATGACTTCTCTGGGGTCCAGCAAAATGTGCTGAATCAACTCCAGGTCTGTTATTTATTGCTTCAATTTCAAGCCCAGAATCGTCGGCAAAACAATCAAAACCTGTTTCATCAAATAAAAACCTGGCTTTTTGAATCGCATTACCTAAAATAGTCCCGCTGGTTTCAGGGATTTCTTTAATAAAACCAATGTCCTTGAGCGATTTTAAACATACGCGTTTATCAATATAATTCTCTATTTCTCTAATTTTATGCAGATTGTTTGTGGCAAATACGATATTCATAGTTGCAAAGTAAAAACTAAACAATTGAAATGACTACTTTTGCATAAAAAATTAAAGTAAATTGAAAACAGCCCTCATTACAGGAGTAACCGGTCAAGATGGAGCATATTTGGCAGAATTCCTTCTCTTAAAAGGCTATATGGTTCATGGAGTTAAAAGAAGAAGCTCTTTGTTTAATACCGATAGAATTGATCACTTATATGCTGACCCTCATATAGATAACGGTCGTTTCTTCCTTCATTTTGGAGATTTAACTGACTCTTCCAATCTTATAAGAATCATTCAGGAAGTTCAACCTGATGAGATTTATAATTTAGGGGCTATGAGCCATGTAAAAGTTAGTTTTGATGAGCCAGAATATACAGCAAATGTTGATGGGTTAGGTACTTTGCGCATTCTTGAAGCTGTTAGATTATTGAATTTGACAAAAAAAACAAAAATATATCAAGCTTCAACTTCAGAATTATATGGATTAGTTCAACAAGTACCACAGTCTGAATCTACTCCTTTTTATCCCAGGTCGCCTTATGCTGTTGCTAAACTTTATGGTTATTGGATAACTATAAATTATCGCGAGGCGTATAATATGTTTGCTGTAAACGGTATTTTATTTAATCATGAAAGCCCTAGCAGAGGAGAAACATTTGTAACTCGAAAAATAACGCGTGGAGTTGCTCAAATAGCATTAGGTATGCAAGACAAAATCTATATGGGTAATATTGATGCTAAAAGAGATTGGGGACATGCTAAAGATTATGTAGAAGCTATGTGGAAAATGCTCCAATTAGAAACCCCCGAAGATTTTGTAATAGCTACAGGCGAAACTAGAACTGTAAGAGAATTCCTAATTCGCTCTTTCAATGAGGTAGGAATTGAAATCGATTTTAAAGGGAGTGGCGTGGACGAAGTTGGATTTGTGAAAAACTGCAAAAA
>JAIXYK010000022.1 GCA_027490225.1 Bacteroidota bacterium
AATAATGAATAATGAATAATGAATAATGAATAATGAATAATGAATAATGAATAATGAATAATGAATAATGAATAATGAATAATGAATAATGTAAAATAAAACACTGGGATAATCTAATGATTATTCCAGTGAAATACAATAATTATTAATTATTAATTATTAATTGTTAACTATTAATTATTTACTATTAATTTAAAAACGAAAGCTTTTCTGGCTTTAATGGTTTTGAAATAAAGCCTTTGATATATTCTGAATTTACTGACCTATAAAAGTCGTCGGGATCAATAGAAGACGAAAGAATATAAATTTGAATTTTCTGAAGATTAGGATTTTCTAATTTAGAAAATGCTTCTAAAAATTCCCATCCATCCATAATTGGCATGTTTATATCCAGAAAAATATAGTCAGGTAAATTAATTCCGCTGGATAATGTTTCTATTGCTTTTTCTGCCAAATTAAAGATTACAGTATTATCTGAAGGAAATTCTTTTTGCATGAGTAAGTTATGAAGCATGTTGGTGATGTCGTCATCGTCTATTAGCCAAATTGTCATTTAATTATTTTTAGTAAAAATTAATGTGAAAAACACCCCTTCATTTACTTTACTTTCCACATTAATTACTCCACCCATCACTCTGGCTTGCTCTTTCACCATGTTCAAGCCAATTCCGGTTCCTTTAACATCTGAATGAAATCTTGAGTACAATTTAAAAAGTTTGTCTCCGTTTTTTTCTAAATCGATACCTCGTCCATTGTCTTTGAATTCGAGCAATAATTTATTGTTTTCTAATTTAGATGTAATAGAAATAATTAGTTTTCTGGATGGTTCGCGGTATTTAAAAGAATTCGATAATATATTTTGAAAAATACTCACCAAATAAGGCTTAAACGAATCAAAACCCTCTGCCCTACTGAAATCCGAATTTAATTCGAAATCTACGTCCTTCATATCTTCTCTAATACTGTCAATTACTAAATGAAGCACGTTTTCGAAAGAAACAAATTCAAATTGATTAGCTATGTTTTCTTTTATATTCAAAATTTCATTCAAATCTTTTAATATTCTGTCTACAGATTTTGCTGAAGTTTTGAGGCCTTCAAGAAGTTTAAGATTTCCTGCATTTCCAATATTGTCGGCATCAAAAATATCTAGGCATCCTAAAATATTGGCGACAGGAGCTCTTAAATTATGAGAAACTATAAATGAATATTGGCGCAATTGAATATTAGAATCGAGTAGTTCCACATTGAGTTGTTTCACTTGTTCTTCTGAAAATATTCTGTCCGATTTTTCTTTCACCATAGTTAGCAAGGAGCTTAAAACTTCAGTTTTGTTATCAATTGTATTATCATCTTCAGAGAAGTTAAACAATATAAAGTAATTTCCTTTACCTGAGATATCAATACGACCTAATAACTGATTTCGGGTAATTACTTTTAAAAAGCTTAAATCACCATCAGAATATTGTTTAATAATTAATTGGACACCTTCTTCTAAAGTGGCAGATACTTTATTGTTTGGGAAAACTTTTATTATAACGAATGCTGGATCTTGCTCAGAATTATTAAGTTTACCGATTAAGCAGCAGTTTTTTACAAAGTTTGCTTCAACCAGTAATTCTAGAAATATCTGCATTAACTCATCTTGGTTTTCGACATTAGATATTTTTGCTCCAAGTGAATTCTTTAGAAACTGATTCATTCTAAGCTTTTCCTGCTCTATTTCTGCTAACTTCTTGTCAGTTATATCAACAGTAACGCCCATAAAAATGATATTATTTAGTGCATTTCTATTTACTCCTGCAGACTTTTCAAAATACCGTATTTCACCATTTGGATAAACGTGTCGCGTTACAGTATTAAATGGTTTTAAATTCTTAATTAGATCTAAATATAAACTAATATAACCACTGCGTTCGTCGGGGTGAATATATTCCAGCTTTTTACTTATATCTAATGGTTTATCTTCTTTAGGATTAAGATTATAAAAATCATACATTGATTCTGACCAAAAAGTTATG
The DNA here is from genome assembly GCA_027490225.1 of Bacteroidota bacterium. Lineage (GTDB taxonomy): Bacteria > Bacteroidota > Bacteroidia > M30B66 > M30B66 > JAIXYK01. Next base: position 2,022 of record JAIXYK010000022.1, read on the forward strand.
TTAGCTTCCTTGTCAATTTCCCATGCCCCAATTTTAGCTATTTTGTAGACTTCCTGTAATTTACTCTCAGAATCTAAGCGTCGAAAATATTCGATATTTGCTGAGATAAGCTCAGAAATTGAGTTCACCAATTTAAGGTGTTCATATTCCCATTTAAAGAAAGGTTGGTTTGATTCTAATGCAAGAAACTGGCTATTATCAGTTAATCCTTTTAACAAACAAATAACCAATGAATTATCAGCTGTTTTTCTAAATACTTTATTTATTAAATCTATTTCAGAAGATGCACTGTCGGTGTTGTTTGTATGAATGATTTTGGAAGATGAAAGACAGCCTATTAACTCTTTAGTTTCTACTTGAATTCCAAGATTTTGATAAATCTCTTCTTCATCCTTATAGAAAGCGCTGATACATGTGCCCTTTTCAGTGTGTTTATTTATTTCCCAAATAGACAAGCCCGAGATGTTTAAATTTCGATTTAAAACTTCGAAAACTGCATCATAAAAATCATTTAGGTTAGACTTAGAAGTTACATCTAATCTTGAAATCTCTAACAATGTATTATCTGTGAGTTTGCGTCGTTCTTCGTCTTCAACAGTTTGTGTAACATCTTGAAATACACCTGTTATAACGTTGGCATCTCCCTCATTAGCATTTAATATGATGCGTCGTGAGTCTCTAATCCAAATTATTTTACCAAAAGCATTTTTAATTCGATATTGAATATTAGTTTCTCCAATTTCTAAGAGTTCTTTCTGGCTTTGAATTAACAAATCTAAATCATCTTCCAATATGTGAGAAATCCAAAATCCTTCTTCATTTAAAATTTCATTTGCAGAATATCCAAAAAACGCTTTGATACGGTCGCTTAAATAAGTAAAAGAATAGTTGGCATCTAATAATGTTGTGTAAGGAACTACAGGAAGCGTGCTAACTAAAATAGATAGTTTTCTTTCTGAACTCTGTAGTGCCTCTTGGGCTGCTTTTCGTTCTGTTATATCACGAATAAATGAACTGAATAATACCTCACCTTCTACTTCCATTCTAGTGATATAAAGTTCAACTGGAAATTCTTTACCGAACTTATCTACTGCTGATAGTTCTAGTGGAGTATTTAATACCCGAGATTCTCCAGTTACCAGGTGCCTCTCCATTCCATGTTTATGCATTTGGCGCATTCCTGGAGGTATAATTATGTCGCTAATATTTTTCCCTTTTACTTCTGAATGCTTCCAACCAAAAATTTGCTCGGCTTTAGGATTCCAAATTTGAATTTCAGCCTTACTATTGATTGTTACTACAGCATCTATGGCGGTTTCAACAATTTGTTTTGTTTTAAGCTCTGCGGATATACGCGCTTTACTTTCAGTGATGGCTAGAGTTTTGTCATTAAATGAAATGAAAGTTATTTGATTGTTATTTAATTCCATTAAACCACATTTAACTTCAACAAATCTTGTTGAATTATTCTGTGTACTTATTTCTATCTCAATTGAATTTGGTGTTTTTTTATCAAAGCTATTTTGCAATTTCTTTTTAATAACAGGAAAATCAATTTCATTTATAAATTCACGCAAACTACTACCAACAGACTCCTCTTTATTTGTTATTTCTAATAAATCGCAACATGCTTGATTCATAAATACCATTTTTTCCGATTCAACAATTGCGAAAGGTATTGGCATGTTATCAATTAGTTTCCGATTAAATTCTTCGCTAAGCCTTAAACGTTCCTGGTTCTTTATTTTCTCTGTATAATCAGAACCAGCCAATAAAAGATGAGTTTCGCCAGATGCTAAAACAATTGGAGTTGCCGAAAATTCAATTTTAAATTCTCTATTATTATAATTCAATTCGCATAAACAGGTATGGCTTTGGTGCATTTCCATTTTAAATGCCTGTTTAAATTTCGCTTCAAACTCTTGGCAAAAATCTGGTTCAATTAAATCTAAAAAATTAAAATCTTGTAAATCGTTTAATTTGATATTAAATTGATTAACCGCTGCATTATTTGCACTTATTACTTTAAAATTCTGATCTAGGATAAACAAGATCATTGGATTATTCTCAAAAAGGCTCTTAAACTTATTTTCGCTTATTTTTGAATATTCCTGTGCTAATTTAATTTCAGTAACGTCTATTCCATATCCAATTACAAACTTCAAATCATCTTCATTGAAATATGGATAAAAACGCCTTAAAGTGTAATGCGATTTTCCATCAGGTTTAATTTGATGGTCTATTAAATCGTTTATTCCCCTGTTTTTAATGGTTTGTAAAAACTTATCCCTTCGTCTATCTGCTATACTGTTATCTAATCCTTTGAATTTAAAATAGTCATAATCATTTTTTCCTATCAACCATTTACGAATTTTTTCATCTTTCAGGGCAATGGGATTGATAAACAAATAATTCTGATCTTTATCGAAAACTGCAACATCAGCTGGCAAATTATTTAATATAGCTTCATAGAATTCTTTAGTATTTTTAATTTGATTTTCAATATTTTTAGCATGGGTAATGTTCTCTATATTTAAGCAAATTGAATCTACTGTTCCTTCATTATCTTTAACCGGATAAATGATAAATTTATACCATAAACTGGAAATTGTGGACGACTTTAAAGCAATGTCGAAAGTTACTTTTCTCTTGGTAGTAAAAACTGTATCAATAGACCTGTTAATAGTTTTTTTAAATTCAACATCATTAAAATAGGGAAACTCATTTCCAATAATGAGCTGGCTGCCTAAATATTCCTTATACTTATTTTTGGCCTTTACATTAAAATAGGTAATTTTTTTCTGTTTGTTAAGCAATATTATTGAATTGCTTGAACTATTTACAATTGCAGACAATAACGAAACATTGTCTTTGTTTTTCTTTTCAACATCAACCAATTCTGAGATTTCAAAACAATAGACGTTAAAATTATTATCATCTCTTTGAAATGCAGCAGTATAGATTGCTTCATTAGAATAGATGCGCGTTACTTTAGATTCATCATTCTTTGCAAACGAATTAATTATGTTTAAAAACTGAGCTTCAAAATCACTTTTTAACTTTCCTTCTTTTCTACAGAAAATTTGTGTCGCGGGTCCATTCGCAAATATCAACTGTGCATCAATATTGATTTTAAAAACAGGAAAAGGGTTTTTTAATGGAAATGAAGTGAGATTTTCATTCGTAGCAATTTGCTTTTCTTCTGCAATTTCTTTAATTTCGATTTTAAAGCCGGCTAAGGCATTTTTCTTAAATTCAAGGGGTTCAAAAAATAGTTGATAGGCATTTGAATTCACTCTATAAATAGCTGAATGTGAACTCCCTTCTACCCAACTCTTGTAAATATCTAAATGAAAAGAACTTGCCTGTTCATTTTGAATTGTTGTAAGTATTTGATTAGGTTTAAATGATATCCGTTTTCTGGAATAATCTTCTAAAGCTTTGTTTATCCACAAGGTCTCACCATTCAAATCAACAAATGCTATTTTTGAACTTTGAAACAAGCATATTTTTTGAAGCATGCGTATGAAAATACTTTTTGCTTCCTTGTTTTGATATTTATCAAATAGGCTATTAAATTGAACGGTGGCATTACTCAACTCATCAAGTTCAGGTTGTTCGCAATATATCAAAGATAACTGCCCGTTAGCTGAAATGTAATATTTAGATGCTTGCTTTCCATCATAATTTAATCCTTTGAGGTATAAACGTTGAAAATCAGAATAGCTCACATCTATGATGTCGTTCAATTTGGTTCCTAAAAGCTTTAAGATTTCGGAATCCGCATTTGTAATTACACCAGTTGAGTCAATTTTAATAAATGCCATATTTCTGTTTAAATTAAATTATGATTCACCCAATAAGTACAAATTATTGCTTGATATTTTTCAACACTATTCAATGATATTTTCGTACTTTTATTAAGATTATATAGCACCATAATTTTTTGTTACATGCAAAATATAATAAAGGCTTAATCATAATTTAACAATTCGATAAACGTTTAATTATGACCGACGAAAAAGCTTATTCAGCCGTTTAGTGTATTCAATACTTTTAAATTATGATATTTATGCACAGCTATTTACGCTCACTAAGCTCAAAAAGATTTTAAATTTTTTAATGATTCCTCAAAGAAACAGTCAATCAGCTTCATCTAAAAATTAGACATTTTTATTCCATTATGAGTAAGCTGCTGCATACTGAATGAAGTTTTTCATAACAATCCATTTAAATTGATTTTCCACATAAGAAAGCTCCCCAAAAAGATTTTGATTAAAACCTGAGAGGTAAAAAAAATATCTTTGTATCATTTAGATCCAATTCGGTATAGATAAATCATTAACAATAAAATATTATAACCTTCACATGCTGTTACACTTAGAAGTTTACCTTAGATTTAATCTAAATATTCCAAATTATGTTGTTTAATAAATCAACTTTTTCCATGAGAAATGAGAAAATAAATTACTCTAATTTCCTTTTTTTTATAATCAATTTATTACTTATTTTTAATTCAAATACATCTATTTCCCAAGCAATCGTTTCAACAGATCCATTGCCAGCATTTGAAATTGATGCGAGAATAAGAAATGGAAATTCTGGGTTTGAGAGCTCATTTTCAGCTCCTTCTACTCCTGCTCCTGGGCAACCTGGGATTCTAAATTTGAATCCTTCTGGTGCTCCTATTTGGAATAGCAATGGAAATGTGTATGGTGATATTCATACTTTTTTAATGACTTATGATTATCTAACTGGTACAACTACTTGGAATATTGATTTTAACAGAGATTCAGACTATGCTGATAACCAAGAATCTATAAGTTATACTGAAGCATCTTTAATTGGAAAAGGATTTAAATACATTAATTTATTTATACAAGGGAGTTCCACTGGACTTACTGCAAATGTTAATAATTTAACCATTAATGGCCGCAACATGGGAGGGTTTTCTTCCAATAGCGACACACCTAATTCTCCACTTTTTACAGATTCTTTAGGGTTATTTACAACAATTAATATTACTGGTCAATTTTCATTATCTGGTAATGGAGGTCAAGAAAGACCAAGGGTTTGGGTAAGATTAGGCACTCCTAATGCACCTCCAAGTTGCAACGTTCTAAGTCCAACTCCTGACATTACTATTACATCACCTAGTGAAGTATTGATAGATATTACAGCATTAGATGCTGATGGCAATATTGCTGCTGTTCAATTTTTAAGACAGAATTTTTTATTGATTTCAGATCTCATTGCCCCATACACTTACACAGTAAACGTAAATGAATTGGGAACTGTTAATGTTCAAATAATTGCCATAGACAATTTAGGAGCTCGTTGTATTTCTGACATTTTATTAGAAATTGTAGCATGTATTCCAGAAGATTTTAATGGAGATGGATTTGTAAACACCTCAGATTTCTTGAGTTTAGTAGGCTTGTTTGGTCAAAATTGCGATGCTTGCAAACAAGATTTAGATAGCAATGGAGTGGTAAATACAGCTGATTTTTTGATGCTTGTTGCTAAATTTAATTTTGAATGTTTATAAAGAATCTGCTGCAGCATTTAAAACGGCATTTTTTATCAAATACGGATGTGACCAAGGAATAAAATGATTCATTTCTGGTTCCATAACAACTTCCACTTTTTGGGAATTTACGAGCATCTTCTTTGAAAAATCTGCATTTTTAGGATCCACCAAAACATCTTTATTACCTTGAATAATTGTGACAGGCTGTTTTATATTTTTCCAAAATGGAAGCATCTTTTCAAGTTCTGATTTTAAGTGCAATAATTCATAATTTGAAGCAATGAATGCTTTGGGAATTAAAATTTTAATGGGGAAAAAATTCATTGGCACGCGAAACCATTTCTCATTGGGTTCTAATTCTGGCGCTACCGAGCCTGCTGCAATTATTAAATAATCAATTAATTCAGGATAATCCATTGCCATTTTAACGATGAGCGGTCCACCGAGTGAATGACCTATTAAAATCATTTTCTTTCCATTTTTCTTATATTTTTCTACAATAGGTTTTAATTGTGCAGCTTGAATTTGCAAGCTGATTTGTCCTTCACCTAAATCTGAATCTCCAAAACCCGGACGGTCAACCGATACAATTTTGACTTTTCGCAAAAGCAGTGTATCCTTCATAAAATCAATAAAAGCACTCCAACTTCCAGGAGAGCCATGTACGAAAAATGCCGTAGGCAAAGAATCGTTGCCTATTTCTGCATAATTAATTGTGCTTCCGTTATTTACTAATTGATGCTGCTTAGGTTTTAAAAGCAAACCTTCAAAACTTTTATCAATTTCCTTTTGTGAAAGAATAAAAGTAAAGCAGGAGGAAAACAAACACGATAATATAAATAATACCAAATATGTTATTCCGATAATCCTCATGATTTTGATAAATATTCTTCTTGATGTAGAGGTATTTGCATGCATTTTCGAATTATCAAAATATAAAAAAGTTAATGAGTGAATAAATAGATATTAAAATATAAATATATGCCATGCTTTTATTTAAGGTTCCAATTTTAAGTTTAAAATAACCCAATATTTTGCCTCCAAAATACATGTAAATCCCCATGGCAAATAAAGTCCCAATAGCATTAAAAATAAGAAAGTTAATTGAACTTTCCATTGAAAATTGCATGCCCATAAATGGATTAAATACCAAACCCATAATAAACCAAAAAGGAATTTGTTGCGGATGAAATATGATACTAAAAATGCCTCTTCTTAATGTGTTTTGGTGGATTACATCATTTTGTTTTCTGTTATCAGTAAGCATCCATATTCCCATTATGAAAATAAGTATAAATGAACCAACTTCAATTCCTTTGAAGAGGGCTGTATTTTGCTTAAAAGTTTCTAATAATGAAAGTGTTACAAAACAATACACACTTTCAAAAATCAGGATTAATGATAATACGTAAATCAATAACCTATATTTTTTTGTTGTATATAAATCTAACACCATTAAATTAATGTTTCCTGGGAAAATATACCCATATAATCCTAAAGGAATTCCAATAATGCTCATGCCATAGCAGTTTTAAGTTTATATGCCTTTTCTAAGCTCCTCGTTTCTTTAAAGCTTGCATATGTCATAAATGCATCGCCTTTTTGTTTATTCGCTTTTGCTGCATCGAACATCATTTTATAATGCGCTGCCAAGACTTTTTGAGCCTCAAAAAATGAGAACTTTGGATCATAAATATGCGCTGGCTCTGCTCCTGCTCCATTCAATTCTAAAATTGAAATATTCTTGCCTGCTTTTAAATCTTCAATACTGGTAGTTCTTAAATCGAATCTGCCATAGTAAAATCCATTAATCGATTTGCTAATAGTATCGAAAACTGAAATCAATTGCTGGTCAATAATATGGTTAAAGTTTTTAAATTCAGCTCCTAAAACATGGTTTCCATAAGGAACGAGCACTTTTTCTTCGTTTGTTAAGAGCACTTCCTTTAAACTAATTTTAGGATTGCTTTTTAATTTATGAAACTGCAAAAATGACCGGTCGTTTTTTCTAATTAATTCTTCAAGGGTTGATTTACCATCGCCTACAACAGTTAATAATTTTTTAAATGTTAAAGATGTAATTGTGCCATTTGACTCATTGGGATTTCTGTAATAAAACACAGAAAATTCCAATGGATAATCAATGTATTGTTGAATAAGGAAATCTATTTTATTGGTGTTTCTATATTGAATTAATTCCATTGGAGAATTTATTTTTTGCACACACCAGCCACGTTCGCCTCTATCTGGTTTTGCAATTACAGGAAAACTCAAATCTGCTCTATTCATTTTACTTAAAATTTCTTCTGTTTCTAAAGACTCATTAAAAAACAAAGTTTTCGGATAGTATTTCTGTGGAATTAATTCGAATATTTTTTGCTTGCTTTCGAAAAACATTCCACCCGTTTCTATAGATGGATTGGCAGCTGAGAAAAAGAAAAATGACCTTGCCTTTGCAGCTAAATACAAATAATACAAACTTACTGGCAAATAAACCAGCCACATAGGCCAATATTCCCAGCTAAAGGTTTTTATTTTTAACCTTCTTAAAAAGAAATAAGTTTTTGAATTTTTCATGGCTTTATTTTATTATCCACACTTCTTCTTCAATAATGATAGATAGGATGGAACTTAAAGAAATTAATAGGGCAATTATTTTGTGAACGGTATTATTTTGAAACTTGAAATAAGAAATATACCCCAACCCAGCAATTAAAAATAGCATCAGGCCTTGCTCCATCAGCGATTTATCTAATAAAATAACATTAAATAAAACAGAAATTAAAGCACTTATACAAACCAGAAAAAATATAATTGGAAATTGACTTTCATAAAACATTTTCATATTCAATTTCTCTTCATTTGCATTATTAGGAACCAGCATTTTTGAAATAATAAATAAAGTGATTGGATAAAGTAATACAAACATTAATTCCCCAAGATACCAGGCTGGTTTGTTGCGTAATTGGTATGTTATAAACCAATCTTGAATGTGTAAAAAGAGGATGAATAAAATCCACAAAGTATGTGGCCAATAAAATTTTACCTTTTTATAATTGTATAATAAATCAGAATAAGACGAAAGCAATTGCGTAATTCCTAACCCTAAAATAATAGAGATAAGTATTGAAACATACTCAAAAGGTCCTATTTGACTGCTAAGCATAATAAATGGTTGCTGATTTCTCTTCCAGTAAATGAACAATATGGTTGCTAATATCCACTGCAACTTCTGTCTTTAATTTTTGTTCAAAAGGAATAATTGTTTCATCACTATTTACTATTTGAATGCGATTGGTATCATGACCAAATCCACTACCCGCTTCGGTTTGCAGGTTCAATACAACACTATCAAATTTCTTTCTGCGTAATTTCGAAATGGCATTTTCAATTCCATTTTCAGTTTCCAATGCAAAACCAATAAATATTTGTTCTTCTCTTTTATTTTTAGATATGGTAAAAGCAATGTCCACGTTAGGAACTAAATTTAATTGCAAGCTATTTTCTTTCTTTTTAATTTTTTGTGTTGCAATTTGCTCGCATTTATAATCAGCAACTGCAGCTGAAAATATAATTACGTCTGCATCCAATGCAAATTTCTGAGTTGTTTCCAACATTTCATCCGCGCTCACAACATTAACAATGGCTGAACTAGGAAGCGTTGTTTTAATATTTACCGGACCTGAAACAACTGTTACTTGCGCACCTAAACTGTATAAATATTCAGCAATGGCATAGCCCATTTTACCAGTAGAATGATTAGAAATAAATCTAACAGGGTCAATTGCTTCTCTTGTTGGGCCAGCAGTTATCACAATTTTTTTGGAGAAAATAAGTTCGTTTTTCATATCGTTTTTTAAGCTGTTTTTTTTGGTAAATTAAAATTGGGCAACATGCAATCTTCAGCATTCATTTTTAGAGCTATGCTGCTTTCGTGATGTGTAAATTTTGAAAAATCGTAATAATCTAATGTGGCATGTTTGTCGTCCGACAATTCTAAAAATGAATAACTTAAGGTTTTAACTACTTCATTTCTATTCATTAAAAATCCATTATGTTCATCTTGAAAAGATTTAAAGAAATTCAAAACAGTAAATTTTGAAACCGGAGGATCCATTACAACCCAATTCTTAAATTCTTCCTCACGTTTAGTTTTCGCATCTTTATTATACAATGTTGCAGAAGAAAAAATATGAGGAATGCTTTCGTCTAAACGAAACCTGTGTTTAGTTTCGCCATCCCAAACCAATTGAAACAGTTTATTTTCGCTCCAGACAATCAAAGTAAATGGCTCCACATTGTACATTTCCATTATGTTCCAGTCGAGCACTGGTAATGATGATGAAAGTAAGTCTTTAACAATGATTCCTCTACTCAATGTGTATTTTTCATTTTTGAGATGATTTTCAAAACCACCATTCAAAAGAATTAAAACGTTTCTAAATTCATTTACACCAATCCATGTTCCTCCTGCAAATGCGTCTTTAGGAGCCAAATAATTAATATCTTGAAAATTGTATAACTCAGGAGCTATTGCCCTCGGTCTAATCGGACTTTCATCTCTTAAAGAAACAAAAACCTTTTTATCTTTAGTTGGAATAAATAAAACTGTGCACATAATATTAATTTTTTAATAATTTAATTAAGCGTTAATTAGAGCAGCTTTAAATTTTAAGGTAGAATATGCCATTCCAAAGTCTTGCCCTACAAGGTTTAGCTGCATTTCTATTAAAGCCACTTTAATTAAAGCTAAATGGTGAATGGTATGTTCTGTATTGTAAACAATTTCGCGGAAAAATGTTGTGGTAACTGTATCAGAAATTGCATCTTCAATTTCTTCCACCAGCATTTCTAATTTTTTATCTGGATTTTTAACATTCACTAAAATTGCTTCAATAATATTTTGAGCGAATTTCTTATCTTCCTGCAAACGCAAATCTCTTTTACGATTTACATAATCTACAGTGCCTGTTTGGTAACCATCTAACGCACATTGCAAAAGCTCTATTATATGTCTTGTATGGCCGCCAATACTAGCATTTCCCAAATGTTCAATACGGTGTATGTATTGTTCATTACTCAAAGCAGTTAGTAAGTTACTAAGCGATTGTAACTGTTGGTTTAATTGAAGAAAAATCATAATAATTAAATTAAAAAATGTAAATTGAGTTTTTAGTTTTTTTTGAAATGTTATTTCTTTTAAATAAATTTATTATACATATCAAAAGCTTGTTGCCTAAGAATATACATAATAGCAATACATAAAAAGAATACTAATATTGCCAACATAAACAACTGACCACCATCACCTTTAGATTCAATTCCAATTATTATAAGGTGAGAAAGTATAGCTCCCGACATTAATCCACCCCCTAAAAAAGCACCAATAAATCCTGTTGCTGGAATTATTAATAATATACCAGTAATTAATTCAATAACACCAGTACCTATTCTGCCCCAAGGTTCAACACCTAATTTGGTAAATAACTCAACAGATTCAGGATGTGCACTGAATTTAAAATATAGCGTTTGCAGTAAAATTACAGCTGCAACAAGTCTTAACAACCAAGAAATAATAAGGGAAATTTTCATTTATTTTGTTTTTAGTATGAATTATGTTAGAATTTAATTGTCGGATTTATTGAAATATTTTATTCCAGTTTTTATCAGCTTTAGCTTTTAAATTAGCTTCATCATCGTTCCATTTAGGTAAAGTATTATTTGTCCAGGTGTGGTAAAACAAATACAACTTGCCATCTTTAATTTTAAATGTTTCCGGGTCAATTTCAACTTTCTCATTTGTTGCACCCATCGCATAAGCACACCAGCCACCATATTGTGGTTCGTATTTTTTAAAGTCTTTATTAAATGTTTCTTTATTTGCTGCGGATGAGAAATAGTAGATAACGCCTTCTACAGATGCTGCAAATTGCTTATTGCCTTTTACGGCTTTGTTTTGCGTAAAATATGCAACAGGATCATAGCCCTGAATCCCTATTCTGTTCGAAAGGTTAAAATGTTTTGTCCTTAAAGGAGCTTGCGCATTACTTACTAAAGTTATGCTGATAAAGAATAAAAAGATGTTGATTGTTTTCATCACTAATTGTATCGTTAATTGAACGGTACAAAAGTGTCATCAATCTAAAAGGTGCACAATGTAGATACTTCCCGATGTATTGTAGATTCTTCCCTAACTTACTTTTGAGCCACTTTCTTCAGCTCAGAAGGGTTTTGTGATGTAGCATTTTTAAAGAATTTACTAAAGTGAGCTACATCTTCAAAGCCCAATTCATCGGCTATTTCCTTTACCGATTTATCTGTGTAGTAAAACAAACGCTTTGCTTCCTGTATAATCCGTTCCTGAATTATTTGACTTGGCGTTTTCTTGCTATACAATGAGAAATAATTAGAGATTGTCTTTGGTGATTTATTCAGCAAATCTGCATAAAACGCCACCTGTTTTTCTTTACGAAAATGTATTTCCACCAATAAATTAAATTGACGTATTAAATTAAATTTCTCCTCCACAACTTCCTCCGTTCCCAAATATTGCTTTTTGGCTAATCGGGTAATTTTTATAATTAACCTAACTAATAGCATGCGCAACATTTCCCCCTTAATTTCCTCGTCCGATTGAAATTCCTCCTCAAACGATTCCAGCAACCGTTCCATTTTAGCCTGAAATTCGGCATTTAAATCAACAAACATTGTTGGCGAAGGACCAAAAAACAAAAAACCAACACAGCCAACCTGGGCATCATGGTTTGCAATACAATAAAACTCACGGTTAAACTGCCAAAGCAAAATATCATCAGATTTTTCAAATCTAAAAGATTGGTTCAACATGATGGGCAAAACCGAATTTTCCTTAAATTCATATGCTACTTCATCAATTGTAACGATTTGACTTTTCCCCCTATTCCATGCAATACTGTGGAACGAAAAATCTAATGGTTGCTCGTAATAATTTTGCGAAAATAAAGGAACTTGTTTTAACAAATTCAATTGACCAGCATCTTCTTTATTGTTGAAAGTGTATTTCATTCTGGTGGTTTTCTTTTAAAATTTAATCCGTTTTGTTTTAAAATTAAGACTTTTTTCTCGTCGCAATTTAGTTCATGATTCTTTACGAAAGAACTAGTTAATCGGATTTTAATTTTTTGACATATTCCAAACTTCGTATACAATGATAACTTTATTTGGGCGCATGCCTCATGAAAATTAGGTTTTCAATTGCACAATTTAGGTTCGGCACCGCGTGCTCCGCTATACAAGGTATACGCTCCGCCCGCTTGCGCTTGCATTAAGATAACATTAATCATCCAATAAATATTTACATTGATTTGATTGCAAAATTTGTTTCAATAAAGCTCTCTTAAATGAACATCTTTTTATACAATTAATATTTTAAAGGAGTAGCCCATAATTTACTATATTTAAAGACTTATATAAATCATTAATTAATCATATAAAAAATTATGGAATCAATTAAAATTAAAGCATTTGGAACAAAAGCACCAGATGCTGAACTAGAAAATATGGACATCCAACGCAGAAATATAACTGCAAATGATGTTGAAATAGAAATTTTGTATTGTGGCGTATGTCATTCAGATTTGCATACTGCACGCAACGACTGGGGCGGAACAAAATATCCTTCAGTGCCTGGCCACGAAATTATTGGTAAAATAACCAAAATAGGAAATGAAGTAACGCAATTTAAAGTGGGAGATTTAGCAGGTGTTGGCTGTTTAGTAGATTCTTGTCGCACATGCGATAGCTGTAAAAACCATTTGGAACAATATTGTTTAAACGGCTTTACGGGCACTTACAATGGTAAAGACCAGCATTTAGGTGGTCACACATTTGGCGGATATTCCGAAAAAGTGGTTGTAAATAAAGATTTTGTTCTAAGAATCCCAACCAATTTAAATCTACCAGCAGTTGCTCCTTTGCTTTGTGCAGGAGTAACAACCTGGTCGCCATTAAGACATTGGAATGTAAAAGAAGGTAGCAAAGTAGCCGTGGTCGGACTCGGAGGTTTAGGACACATGGCTATAAAATTAGCTAAGGCAATGGGAGCTTCGGTTTCTCTTTTTTCTAGAACCGCAGATAAAACCAAAGATGCCATACAACTCGGTGCCGATGAAGTAATAATATCTACCGATGCTGCGCAAATGAATTCAGTTAAAGGAAAATTCGATTTAATTATTGACACTGTTCCTTCCATTCATGATGTAAATCCATATTTAACAACACTTACCATTAGTGGAACATTAGTAATGGTAGGTTATTTAGGAGGTATAGAGCCAATTTTAAACACCGTTCCTTTGATTTTAGGTAGAAAATCAGTTGCAGGATCTGTTATTGGCGGTATTGCTGAAACACAAGAAATGCTCGATTTCTGCGGAAAGCACAACATTGTCTCTGAAATTGAAATGATCGATATGCAATACATCAACGAAGCATACGAAAGAATGCTTAGGAGCGATGTAAAATACCGTTTTGTTATTGATATGGCTTCTTTAAAAAACTAGGTGCAATTATAATTTAATAATGATAATTTCCCAGAAGTTGTTCTACAATGCTTTTGGGAAATTAAAATTTCAATCATAACTAATGCTTCCGCCCCGGATGGGGCGGTGTGTTTGAGCTCCTGGTCATAAACGAACGCAACTTCATTTAATCTTGCAATGCAAGTACCTCCTTTCTTAATTCAATTTTCTGCATTACAACAACTTCAATACTCGGAAAACCAAACTCTTGCGTTACCTTTCCCTGAATATGGTAGCAACCACTACCTTTAAATGGGTACTTCATTGCAACAGGAGGAAAATGAACAGTATCGAAAAAATCTCCTTTCTGGTCTATGAAAGTTCCAAAATACATGTTGTCGCCTTTTACTGTTCGGGTTGGTTTGTAACAAACGTAATATCCCGTTATTTCAACTACTTGACCTACAAATTGCATGAGATTGTGGGTTAAGGTTGGCATTAATAATTCAGGATTTATCAATGTAAATGGTGAAACGATAGGAAAACCGAGAATGGCAATTTGGTCTAATGCATCTTCAAACTGGTCGTATGTAAGTTGTGGTAATTGAAATTGTTTAACTGGCGTTTCGAAAAGTTCTTTTTTAGGTATCGATTTTTTCTCATTTCCTAATATGGAAAGTATGTCCCACAGCAGTTCTTTACGGGTACGACCTGTAAAACGGAATGCACCTATACGAATAAGTAAGCGCAATTGCTCAACAGAGATTGAAACGCGTTTAGTAAAATCTGCTAAATCTGTAAATGGTCCATTTGTAAAGCGTTCTTCTTGAATGGCCTGTGCTGTTTTTTGCTCCAATTCTGCCATGTGAATAAAACCCAAGTAAATTTCAGAACCATAAATGCAGGTTAAAAACTCACTGTTGTTTACGCATGGCGGATGGATGGTTGCGCCACTCATTCTTGCTTCATGCACATAAAATTCTGTTTTGTAAAATCCTCCAAAATTATTTATAACGCCTACCATGAATTCCAATGGAAAATAAGCCTTTAAATAAAGACTCTGGTAACTTTCAACGGCATAAGAAGCGGAATGTCCTTTTGAAAATGAATATCCTGCAAAACTTTCAATTTGCCGCCATACTTCAAACGTAATGGCATCGGGATAACCTTTGGCCACGCATCCTGCAATAAATTGTTCTTTGGCCTTTTGAAATTCTTCTCGCCCCCGAAACTTGCCCGACATGCCCCGTCTCAAAACATCTGCTTCTGCTAAAGTAAGTCCAGCAAAGTAATGCGCTACTTTTATAACATCTTCCTGGTAAACCATAATGCCATACGTTTCGGCCATTAATTCCTGCATTTTAGGATGTATGTAATTTCTTCGTTCAGGATCGCGGGCCCGTAAAATGTATTCGCGCATCATGCCCGATTGCGCTACTCCAGGACGAATAATGGAACTTGCAGCCACCAAATCGAGGTATGTTTCTGCTTCCAATTTCTTTAGTAACATGCGCATGGCGGGCGATTCTACATAAAAGCAACCAATGGCTTTGGCATTTTTTAAGTGGTATTTAATTTTGGGGTCTTTTTTAAATGCTGGAATGGCGTGAATATCAATGTCAATTCCCTGGTTTTTCTTTACAATTTGCACTGCATCTTTTATATGACCCAAACCACGTTGACTTAAGATATCAAATTTATACAAACCCACATCTTCGGCTTCTAGCATGCTGAATTGGGTCAATGGAAATCCTTTAGGTGGTATGCTCGTAGCCGTATAATAATGAATGGGTTTTTCGGAAATAATAATTCCTCCTGCATGAATACCCAAATGCCTTGGAAAATCGAAAATATATTCGCTGTATTTATAAATTAATTGGGTAATGGAATCTGCTTGTGATTTATTAAATAATTGTTCTCTTAATCCGTCAATTTCTGCTTTTGGTAAACCGAACACTTTACCCAATTCACGCAATACAGCCTTGGTTTGCATGGTAGTGTATGTGCCAAGTTGGGCAGTAAATTGCCTTCCATGTTTTTTAAAAATATAGGCGATTATTTCGTCTCGGTCTTTCCATGAAAAATCTAAATCAAAATCTGGCGGATTTACCCGAAATTCATTCATAAATCTTTCGAAATACAAATCGAGTTCTATCGGGTCAACATCTGTAATTTTTAATAAATAAGCCACAATACTATTGGCACCACTGCCCCGCCCTACATAGTAAAATCCTTTGTGACGTGCCAACCGAACAATGTCCCAATTGATTAAAAAATACGCACAAAAACCTTGTTTGCAGATTAGTTCAATTTCTTTGGCTACTCGCGCTTCTATTTCTTCATTTACACCGGCGTATCTTTCAGGAATTCCGGCATAACTCAATTTCTTTAACAACTCAATGTCTTCGCTGGTTGAATTGGTAAATTTCAATTTGTTTTTACTCTTTCCAAATTCAATTTTAATGGCACACGCATTCAGCAGTTTTTGAGCATTATCTAGAAGTATTGGAAATTCCTCATAAATTTTCAAAAGCGATTTTTCATCCACAAACAAATCATTGCAATTGGCTTGCTCATTTACAGAAAGCTTACTCAGTAAAGTGTTTTGCTGCATGGCGCGTAACAAGCGATGCGCATTGAAATCCTTTTTATTTCTGAATGTAGAAGTAATCATTGCTACACATTTATGGGACTTATTTTTCCACGCTGAAAATTTAAACTTCTGAATTTCGTCTCTCCTTACTCCTATCCATTCGTTGTCGCGTAAATTGAAATTTATTTTTTTAGAAAATGGATAAACAACCATCGCATGATTAAACGCTGGCGCCCTGTCTGGAATTGGAATTTCATTCTCCAGAAAATGTGATAAATACCTGTTAATTTCAAAAAATCCTTCCTCATTGCAAGCAAGCCCAACAAATTGCTGCTGAATACCATTTCTAAAATCAATTCCCACAACAGGCTCTATTCTGAATTTTGAACTTTGCCTAATAAATTCTAAACAGCCTGAAGTATTATTAATATCTGTAAGGGCTAATTTACGAATATTCAATAACTGAGCTGTTTCTAACAATGTTTTAACAGACATTGCTCCATAATGAAAACTAAAAAATGAATGACAATTTAAATACATCTTTTACCTCCTAAATTTATCTTTAGAATTTTGTTTTATTCCCACTGCTCTTATAATCTTTTGCTCACCAAACCTGGCTTTCATCCTGTCTATGGCCTGATATAAATTCATCATTTCTTCTGTATCATCGAATAAATTAATTTGGTAATTACCGCTCACCAAATGACTTACCCGCACGCCAATTAAGCGAACCAGCATTCTTCGGGTATATAATTTTTCGAATAATTCCTTTACCCTTTTAATGAGAACATGGTCGCAAGCTGTATATGGAATTCTGGCTTGCATAGTATGCGTATCGAAATTAGAATACCGCACTTTTACGGTAATACAGGAAGTTAATTTCTTTTGGTTGCGCAATTGAAATCCTAATTTTTCGGTCATACTCACTATAATGTTTCTTAAAGCATTTACATCAATGGTATCTGTTTGAAAGGTCTCTTCTGTAGATATTGATTTGCGCTCTGAATAAGGAATTACGGGTGTATTGTCAATTCCATTGGCTTTTTTCCAAATTATAACTCCCGATTCTCCCAGCAACCTTTCCATCAATTCTACGGGCATTTCCTGCACCGTTTGTATTTTCTGCACGCCCATATTCTTCAACAAATGGTAAGTTTTGTCGCCCACCATGGGAATTTTCTTAATGGAAAGTGGACCTAAAAAGGGCTTTTCTGTTCCATGAATAATGTTGAGTTGTCCGTTTGGCTTAGCTTCACCGGTGGCAACTTTCGAAACGGTTTTATTTACCGATTGACCAAAAGAAATGGGCAAACCAGATTCTTTGATAATTTTCTGCCGCAATTCAGATGCAAAGGTATAACAACCAAAAAAGCGATCCATGCCTGTTAAGTCGATGTAAAACTCGTCGATAGAAGTTTTCTCATACAAGGGAACTTGCTCCTTAATAATGTCTGTAACAATGTGTGAATACTTGCTGTATTGCTCGTAATCGCCGCGCATAACTATTGCATCAGGGCACATTCTAAGCGCCAGTTTCATGGGCATGGCCGAATGAACACCAAATTTTCGAGCTTCGTAACTGCAAGAAGCGACTACGCTGCGGTCACCCGTTCCACCAATCAACAATGGTTTTCCGTTGAGTGATGAATTTTGCAATCGTTCAACCGAAACAAAAAACGTATCTAAGTCCATGTGGACAATAGATTTGTTTGTGTTTACAATTGGTTGATTGCTTGATTTCATTTAATAAACGATGAACAAATGGGTGTTGAAAATTACAGTTGCAATTTATATCAAATTGTAACATCTTTGTGTTTCAAAATGCAACAATCGATATGATAGCTTCCAATATTCGTTTTCTTCGCAGTGCGCGTAATCTTTCGCAAGAAGCCATGGCACAGCAGTTAGACATTACCAGGGCAAGGTTGGTTTCTTATGAAAGTGGCCGCACCGAACCTTCAATAGATATGTTGTTGAAGTTATCTTCGCATTTTACCATTTCTATTGATGCGCTTTTAAAGGGAGATTTGAGTAAGACCAATCCTTCAGCATTGATGAAAGTTGGAAAAAACCGAATATTATTTCCGGTGATAATTAATGGCGATGGCAATGATATGGTAGAAATGATTCCCGAAAAGGCCACAGCAGGCTATTTACGTGGGTATTCCGATCCAGAATATATTGAAGGATTACAAAGAATGAATCTGCCATTTTTGCCAACAGGAAAGCACAGAGCTTTTCCAATCAAAGGTGATTCCATGCCACCTTTAAATGAAGGAGCATTTGTGATTGGTAAGTTTGTAGAAGATTTGAGTGAAGTTAAAAACGGCTACACCTATATCGTACTGAGCAGAAACGATGGAATAGTTTACAAGCGTGTTTATGATAAACTTGCTACTGATAGCAGCTTAGAATTGCATTCAGACAATAAATTGTATGCACCGTATTTAATCCACGCCAATGATATTTTAGAACTTTGGGAATATACGTGCACCATCAATACTGGCAAATACAAAGAAGAAGAACTCAACCTAAATAGCATTATGAATATGATGCGCGAAATGAAGATTGAATTGCAGCGGTTGCAGACGATGCCTAGAATTTAGAAAAATGTAACCGATTAGCTGTTTTCTCCAATATTTTCTAAATTCCCCAACATTATGAGAACCCAGCTATTTGAAAACGAATATTATGCTAAACTCAATTTTGAAGCAAATCCTATTGAAAAAGGAGAGTACGAAAATTGTCAATTTGACACCTGTATTTTTACCAATGTAGATTTGTTAGATGTTTATTTTGTTGATTGTACCTTCAATAACTGTAATTTGAGTAATGCAAAATTTCAGAATACTTCCTTAAAAAATGTACAGTTCAAAGATTGTAAATTGCTGGGCCTGCAATTTGAAAATTGTGCTGACTTTTTGTTTGAAGTAGGATTTGAAAATTGTCAGCTGAACATGAGTTCCTTTTTTAGAAAGAAAATGAAAAAAGCCAAATTCATTCATACCAACCTAGAACAAGTTGATTTTACAGAAACTGATTTGAATGGTGCAAAATTTATTGAATGCGATTTGTTAAACGCTACGTTTGAAAATACTATTCTAGAACAAGCTGATTTTCGGAATGCATACAATTACTCAATTGACCCAGAAAAAAACTATATTAAAAAAGCAAAATTTTCCAGAAATGGAATTGCTGGTTTACTAGATAAATATCAGATTGAGATTGAGTAACTTATATTAATATTAGTTTTTTACCATTAAGAGATGAAGAATATTTAAAAAAAACTTAATTTCTTAATGGTTTATTTTTTACCATTAAGAGATGAAGAATATTTAAAAAAACTTAATTCCTTAATGGTTTATTTTTTACCATTAAGAGATGAAGAGTATTTAAAAAAACTTAATTCCTTAATGGTTTATTTTTTACCATTAAGAGATGAAGAATATTTAAAAAAACTTAATTCCTTAATGGTTTATTTTTTACAATTAAGAGATGAATAATATTTAAAAAAACTTAATTTCTTAATGGTTTCATTTATAATTAAAGAATGAAGAAAATTAAGTAGTAAATTAATACCTGCTTTCTATTTCAATCGAGCTTCCAGTACTCTTATTTCTCTTGAAGGACTAATTCCCTCATACAAAACCCGGTGTACAAATTGACAAATCGGTAAATCTACCTTCAAAAACTTGTTGGTTTCCATTAACGAATGCACTGCATAGAAACCTTCAGCAATCATATTCATTTCCATTTGGGCAGATTTTACGGTGTACCCCTTCCCTATCATTTGACCAAATATTCTATTCCTACTAAACTGAGAATAAGCAGTTACCAACAAGTCACCTAAATAAGCACTTTCATTAATATCTCGTTCCGTATTAGGAGCTGCAGCTTTTAAAAAGCGTTGCATT
>JAIXYK010000058.1 GCA_027490225.1 Bacteroidota bacterium
AGTATAAAGTATAAAGTATAAAGTATAAAGTATAAAGTATAAAGTATAAAGTATAAAGTATAAAGTTGAAAGGAGAAAGGGGAAGGTATAAAGGGGAAAGTTGAAAGTATAAAGTTGAAAAGCATTACAAGTATTAACAGCGACAAATAATAACCACGAAGTGATGAAATTAAAAAAGTTAAAAGGGGGAAATTTGAAAAGCATTTTAAGAATTAACAACGACAAATAAAAACCACGAAGTGGTGAAATTATAAAAGTAAAAAGGGGGAAATTTGAAAAGCATTACAAGTATTAACAGCGACAAATAAAAACCACGAAGTGGTGAAATTATAAAAGTAAAAAGGGATAGATTAATAATTAAGCATGATATTTCCATTTTAAGAATTATGGAATGACATGAAAATTATGTTAGTGTTGATTTCTAAAATTAAAATACATTTTTGATTCTTTTTTAATAAATGAATATTCGAGTTTTAAGTGTTTGGTTGTTAACTGTTGTTTGTGTTTCAATAAGTAGTTGTAGTAGGTATTTTCAGTTTAGGGCTTCTGACAAGCAAATTTATGCTAATTTCGAGAAGAAGAAGGTAGCCGTAAAAGTTGCTTATTATGAATATAAAGAAATAAAACTGAGATATTTGGTAACAGGAGATTCATTAAAACCTGCGCTAATTTTTGTGCATGGTTCTCCGAGTTCAATTTCTGTTTTTGATGGATATTACTTAAACGATTCACTGCAAAGGAATTGTGAAATGTGGGCAATAGATAGACCTGGCTATGGATATACTCAATTTGGAAAAGCGTTGACTTCTATTGAAGAACAGGCAAAATGTATTGTTCCAATGCTTGAGAAAATTGGGAAACATAGAAAGAAGATTTTGCTTGGTACATCTTACGGTGGTCCGATAGTGGCAAAGATAGCAGCAATGCGGCCCGATTTGGTGAACGGATTAATACTTGCCGCACCGGCTGTACAACCCGGAGAAGAAAAAATTTACAACATCACTTATCCTACTTCAACTTGGCTGAAATGGGCCACACCTAGAATGTTTAGGACTGCGAATGCTGAAAAACTGGAGCATAAAGCGGAGTTAAATAAAATGTTGCCCGATTGGAATAAAATAAAAGCTCCAGTTATTATGATTCAAGGTTTGGCAGACGAACTAGTGTATCCTAGCAATATTTTGTTTTTAAAAAAGCAACTTTCGCAAACTAATGTGAAGATTTATGCTGTTAGAGACCAAGAACATTTTCTTTCTTGGCCGCAAAAAAAATTAATTACTGCGAGCATTTTTGAAATGATGGAGATGCTTGGCAAATAACAAGTAAATTGTTACTTTTGAGCAATGAAGTTAGCTATTTTATATTACTTGGGTGTGGCTATAATTGCTGTTTCTATGCTTTCTGCATGCGATGCTCCCGACAGTGTTAGGTTCGGAAATAATCAACATACTTTATCTAAAGATTTATATGCTTCGATACCTGTTGATTTTTTGAACTACCAAATTGCTTTAGGCGATACAATTGAAGAAGTACAAAACAAGCTGGGTTTTTACTTAGAAATGAATGATTATGAGACTTACCAACAAGCAGCGTTCGACATTCGTTTAAATGATAATTCTGCAAAATCGAAAGTTGAATGTGTATTTGTGAAACAAAGGCTGGTTTCATTTAAGGCGAATTATGATTTAATTAATCACAAAGAAAACATTGCAGACACTTTACAAGTGCTGGCCAAAATACAACCAAGTATTTTGAATTTGAAAAATGAATTAAGTAAAAACGGAATTTCTATGTATTCATTTAAAGAATTAGGAGAGCAGGTTACTTTTACTTTTAAAAAGGACAATTACAATAACTACAAAGGATGTGTATACCAAATTGCTTATCCCGAATTTATTAATAACACTACTATTTAATTTAAAATGAAAGTATATTTTGCTATAATTTTTACAATAATTTCTTTTTATAATCTGAATGCCCAGGCTGCTGGAAAACGAAGCGAAGCTATAAAGCTGATGAAAGACGGTGAACTTGCAAAGTCAATTGTTGTTGCTGATGCGGCTGTGAAAGAAGATGAAGCTGATGCCGAAAACTGGTTTGTAAGAGGACTCGTGAGGTTAGAAAGTAATAATGCTGCTGGTGCTTTAGAAGATTTTGTAAAAGCGGAATCTTTAAAAATGAGTTCAGTTGATTTATTGTTAAAAAAAGGGATTGCTTTGAATAATTTAGGAAAGCATAAAGAAGCGATTGAGGAGTTGAAAAAAGCTGAGAAACTGGATGCTAAAAACTATGAGGTTCCTTTTAATAAAGTATTGGCTTTTGAGGAACTTGAAGATGATAAGAACAAGCTATTAGAATTGAATAAAACAATTGCATTGAAACCTGATTTTGTAGAAGCTTTGACCATGCGTGCTGATTTAAGTTATAAAAATGAAAATTTCAAGTTATGCATTGCTGATTGTGATAAAATAATTGAATTAAATCCTAACTCGGCTGATGCCTATTTCTTCAGAGGTGTTGCAAAAGGAGCAACAAAAAGCAATACTGAAGCAATTGCAGATTTTACCAAAACTTTAGAGTTAAATCCAAAACATGATGAGGCGCTAAGTTATAGAGGCTTAGCGAAATATGTTTCAGGTAATAAAAAAGGGGCATGTGCAGATTGGGAGAAAGCAATAAAACTTGAAAATCCTAAAGCTGAAGAATATTATAATACTTACTGCGTATCACAAGACTAAACATGAAAAACATATTAATAATACTTACATTTTTTATTGCAAGTACTGCTACATCACAAAATAAAATTGATGAGGACAAAACTTATAATAAATTATACAATGATGGCACAGCTTTAATTGGAGAGAAGAAATTTAAGGAAGCATTGCAGTTGTTTAATGATGCAATTGAATTAAAAAAAACATCTGCAGAAGCAATATTTGCGCGGGGAACTTGCTATTTAATGTTGAATGAAAGAGATAAAGCATGTGCTGATTTTAATACTGCCAAAACTTTAAAGCTGGCTGCATCAGAAGAATATATTAGAAAATATTGTGGAAAAGATTCACCCGGAAGAAAGCAAAAACCTTTAAACAATAAATAATGCGTAAAATCATAATATTTTTTGCGCTATTCTATTCCTATAATGCTATTGGCCAAACTACTGCACAAGATTATTATAACAGTGGTGCTGCCAAGGGATTAACGGAAGATTATGAAGCTGCTATAGCTGCATTTACCAAGGCACTAGAATTATCTCCGATGTTTGAAGATGCTATTTATAGCAGAGGAATCTGTTATTTTAGAAAGAAGAATTCTAAAATGGCTATTGCAGATTTTACTAAACTAATTTCGATTAATGCTTCTAACGCCAAAGCTTACAATCAACGTGGACTTTGCAAATCACAAATTGGAGATAATAAGGGAGCGATAAATGATTTTAATGATGCTTTAAATTTGATACCCAATGAAGCACAGTTTTTTTATAACAGAGCAATAGCAAAATATAACAATGGTGATTATACTGGTTCTATTGATGATCTAACAAAAGCTATCGAAATAGATCCTTCTCAAGGTTCATTCTATTACAAAAGAGGTGTTTTAAATTATATTTCAGGTTCAAAAATGGCCGCATGCATAGATTTGAATAAGTCTGTAGAACTTGGGCACGTTGAAGGATACGACATTATAAAATTGTATTGCCGATAATTAAGTTGGCTGTTTTTTATTATAAAATAAATGAGTTTTTTTTCTAACCAGCCACTTGCGGAGCGCATGCGTCCGGATACCCTCGAATGGTATATAGGACAAACACAATTGGTTGGAAATGGCGCTTTGTTAGAAAAGATAATCCAAAATAAATTACCAATACCTTCCCTCCTACTTTGGGGCCCGCCAGGTGTTGGAAAAACTACATTGGCCAATATTATTGCAAAGAATTCGGGTGCACCATTTTTTGCTTTAAGTGCCATTCAAGCTGGTGTAAAAGATGTGCGTGAAATTATAGATTCGGCTTCAAGACAAGGTAGATTGTTGCAAAAACCGATATTGTTTATTGATGAGATTCACCGTTTTAGCAAGAGTCAGCAAGATGCTTTGCTTGGTGCAGTTGAAAAAGGAATTATTACTTTGATTGGTGCAACTACTGAAAATCCATCTTTTGAGGTAATACCTGCATTGATATCGAGGTGTCAGATATTTGTGTTGAAACCTTTATTGAATGAGGAATTGATTCAATTAGTGAATCATGCCATAACGCATGATGTATCGTTGAAACATAAAAACATTGTTTTAAAAGAAACGGACGCTTTGTTGCAATTTTCCGGTGGAGATGCGCGTAAATTGTTGAATTTATTTGAATTGGCTGTGAATGCTGCAGCAAACCAAGAAGAAATTGAAATTACGAATGCTGCTATTCATGAAATTGTGCACCAAAAAACGCAGCTGTACGATAAGACTGGAGAAATGCATTACGATGTTATTTCTGCATTTATAAAAAGCATGCGAGGAAGCGACCCGAATGCAGCTTTGTATTATTTGGCCTTGATGCTGGAAGCTGGTGAAGACCCGAAATTTATTGCAAGACGCATGTTGATTTTAGCTTCTGAAGACATTGGTAATGCTAATCCTACAGCGTTGATTTTAGCGAATAATTGTTTCCAAGCTGTGAGCGTAATTGGTTATCCTGAATGCGATTTGATATTGAGTCAAACGGTTATTTATTTGGCAAGTTCAGCAAAGAGCAATGCTTCTTACACTGCAATTCGGGCTGCGCAAGCTTTGGTTAAACAGTCGCCCAACTTGTCTGTTCCTTTGCATTTACGCAATGCGCCAACGAAACTAATGAAAGACTTAAATTACGGCGCCGATTACCAATATGCGCATCAGTTTGAAGGCAACTTCGTAGACATAGAATTTCTTCCTTCTGAAATTTCAGGTACCACATTTTACGAACCAGGAAATAACGCAAGAGAAATCGAGATAAGAAATAGGTTAAAGATACTTTGGAAAGAGAAGTATGGGTATTGAATTACACTATAAATAAGATAAAGCTATATTTTTAATTTTATCTCTTCTGCTAGCTTTTTATTGATACTTTAATTGAAAGAAAAAAATATGTAATAAAATTGATTTTTAACTCACTGCTAAAGTAGGCTCTAAGAATGGTGATTGGTCAAACAACATTTGCTCAATCAACTGACAAGTAATATCAGGATAAAAGACCTCAACTTTTTTGTCAGATTGAATCCAGTTTTGCAATGCTACTTGTATGTTATTATCGAATTTCCAAGCAACAGGCACACCCATTTGCTCGAGCGCTGCGGCATTGCAAAATTGCTCATATTGACCTTTTATAGGAACTACGAATAGTTTTTTATTCATATACAAAGCTTCTGCTGGCGATTCGAAACCAGCCGAAGTAAATAACCCTTCGCAAGTTGCTAAACTGTTTATAAATGTTTCTGATTGAGCGGGACGAATACTCACATTACGCTCAATATAAGGATTATTGGCAGTTCTAGAAAAAACTTCCCATTTAACATCAGGAATGTTTAATAATACTTTCAATAACTCTGTTTCATTTACGGCCGGCAAATAAACCGTGTAATGTCCGGCATTAATAGGATTTAATGCCCTAATTTCTTTTCGAATTACTGGTGTGAAAATATAATCGTCGTAAGACTTAAAATGCAAACCAACAGCATAAGAAGCTGGAGCAAATCTTTTAAGCACGTTTTTACCTACAAAACTTGAAACATCTGGTTTGGGAGTTAAAGCGCTTAACAAAGAAACCTGGTGGGAAAATGCAAGACATGGCACATTTTTTTTCCATGCAGCCCAAGCAGATATAAATTCAAAATCGTTGATTATTAAATCGTAATTTGCAATAGGAAAATCATTTATTTCTTTTCTAATTCTCTTTATATCAAGCTTTCTAATAGTTTTTAGATAATCAATTCCTCCATTTCCATCATATTCAAAACTTACTCCTTTGCTCTTATATTTTACATCAAAAGGCAATTCAATATTCGAATTATTTCCACTTAAAAAGACATCTACATCAACGTATTTTTGTATCAAAGGAACAACCTCTCTTGCACGACTTACATGTCCATTTCCGGTGCCTTGTATGGCGTATAAAACATTCATTTTTTTTGTTAAATAGTATTTAAGACAACAAACGTTTCACTTTCAATAAATGAAGGGGAAACCACTACTTTTTTCTCTTTTTGAAGTTGACCTAAAAGAGCACTCATTTCTTTTTCATAATTGTAAATTCTCCATTCACCTTTATCATATTCTAAGGCTGTTAAATTTTCAATCCAATCGCCAGAATTTAAATACAAAACACTTCCGTTTTCTTTTTCTATTGTTCTTATTTGAGGTTGGTGAATATGTCCACATACAACATAGTCGTATTTTTGATCTATGGCATGCTGGGCAGCAGTTTCCTCAAAATCATCAATAAATTTTACAGCTTTTTTAACTCCCGCTTTTATTTTCTTAGAAATTGATACTTTTTCTCTTCCTAATTTTTCCAATATCCAATTTACAGCTCTATTTAAAAGAATAAGATAATCGTAACTTTTTCCAGCGAACTTTGCAATCCATTTTCCAGTATTTACAGATAAATCGAACACATCACCATGAAAAATCCAGGCTCTTTTTCCATCAAGTTTTAGTACCAATTTATCTGCTAAATGAAAATTACCCAAATTTAAATCACTAAATTTTCTTAGCATTTCATCATGATTTCCAGTTAAGTAATAAACTGTTGTGCCCCTTGAAATCATTTTCATAATTACCGACAAAACTTGGTGGTGGGCTGAAGGCCAATAACGCTTATTAAATTGCCATCCATCAATAATATCACCGTTAAGTACCAAAATTTCAGGTGAAATACTTTTTAAATAAGCTACAAGCTCATTTGCATGACAACCATACGTTCCTAAATGCACATCTGAAATCACCACAACTGGTATTTTTCTGTAAGTATTTTGATCGTGAGCCATATAAAAAATTGATAGTTGTAAATTTCCGAGCAAACAATTAATTTAAAGTAACCCGCAGTTTAGCTTTACAAACACTTTATATTAAGAGAATACTAATTATTTAATACAGTAACTTTCCTTAAATGCTCTAAACAACTACATTTGCTAATAACTACTATGTATTTATGTGTAAATTAAATATTAAGCATTTCATTTATTCACAATTGCTTGTTTATAGCCTTTTTCTTTTTTTAGCATGTTCACCTGCTAACAAATTTGCTAATACCGAAATGCAAGAAGTGTATATTGTTCAAGACGAAAGAAACGCACCTGTGTTGATTCAATTTCTGGAACATGAAAATGAAGATGTGAGAAAACAAGCTGCAATCGGATTAGGTTTTTGTTTGGATGAAAAAGTAATACCAGCATTAAAAGAAGCCCTAAAAAACGATAAAAATGAAGATGTAAGAGCTGCAGCAGCATTTTCTTTAGGGCAACAAAAAGATAGTTTGTTGGGAAATTTTTTAATAGAAGCTTTTGATTCAGAAAAAGAGAACGATGTAAAAAGTGAAATTGCTATTGCACTAGGAAAATGCAATCAACCAAAATGGTTTTTAAACCAATTTACAAAAATTGAAAAGAAATTATATGCTGCATTTTCAGAAGGACTATTTCAATTAATATATCTATCTGGTTGGAAAGATAACTATTTGCAAATGTGCATGAAATTAATAGTAAATGAAAATTGCACTTATTTTACTAGTGCCGCTTTAAGCAGGGCTTTGGTAATTCCCAATATTCATTATCAAGAATTTTTAAAATTATACGAGGAAAATAGTAATATCGATATTCGTATAAATCTTTCAAAATGCTTAGTAAAATCTTGTATAAATTTTAAAGATATTTCAAGAATATATTCCAAGGAAGAAAATTATATTATTCGCTTAAATATTGTAAAATCAGCTTTGCAATTACCTGAAAAAAGGGCCGATGAAATTGTTGAATTTGCATTGAAAGATAACAATTTGCATATTCAAGAAGTAATTGCAGAATGGAGTATATCACACCCTGAAAATTTTGAACAAGAGGAATTAACAAAACTCTCAAATGCATGTAAACATGAGCGAGCCAAATATTTTTACGCTAAAACTATTTTATTAAAATTAAAAGATAAAGAAGCTGAGGTATTTTCTAATAAATTAATACAAGAATATACCATTCAAAAAGACGAATATATAAAGGGTTATATCCTGAATGCACTTTCAGGATATTGGAAGAATCTGGAATTTATTGAGCAATCATCTTTTGATTCTGAAAGTATTTTAATACGTGAATTTGGTTATGAAGCTCTTCTTAGTATAAGAAAAGACAAACGTTTTTTGGTTTTTGCAGATGTTTGGAATAAACAGGTTTCTAAAGGAATTACTTTAGAAAATTATTTTGCTCGCATTATTAAAGACGCAATTGAAACAGAAGATGTGAGTTTATTGGCATTATCGGCTGAAATATTAAGAGATTCTACTATTTTATCTGTTAATAAATCCAAGATTAAAATAAATTATGCAAATGATTCTTTCTTAGAATCTGCAATGAATAAATTATTGATGCCCCGAGATGCTGAAATTTATGGAGAGCTATTTAAAACAATTCAATTTAGAAAAGGGAAAATTGTCGAGGGCCGTCTTGTTCCTGAATTTAACAATCCTATTAATTGGGAATTAGTTGAAAGAATCCCACAAAACCAGACAATTGAAATAAGAACTTCAAAAGGAAATATCATTCTAGAATTGTGGACTAATGAAGCACCAGGAACTGTTGGGCGATTTGTAAAATTAATTACCGATGGTTTTTATAATAGTAAAAGATTGCATCGGGTGGTTCCTGGCTTTGTAATACAAGATGGTTGCCCACGTGGTGATGGTTTTGGAAGCACCATGGAAACCATTAGAACAGAAATTGGCAATAAAGCATTCAACAAAGCTGGAATTATTGGAATGGCAAGTGCAGGAACCGATACAGAAAGTTGTCAATGGTTTATTACTCATTGCGCTACACCGCATTTAAATGGCCGTTATACAGCTTTCGGTGAAGTTACCGAAGGTATGGACGTTGTACATAAATTGATGCACGCAGATGAGATATTTTCAATTAAAATAACAGATAATTAAAGTATCTTTATTTAAAAAATTAATTGGGATTAATGAAAATTTTAAATTTCTTCTTTATTTTATTTTTTGGTATTAATATTTCAATGAGCGCTCAGGATTTGGGTTCTTGGAATATTGTGAATTTAAAATATCAATTAAATGATAAATGGAGTTTATTTGGAGAAGCACAAATACGGTCTTTAAAATTTTATACTAATTTTCATTATTATGAATACAAGGCTGGATTTATATATCAAATTAACAAGCAATTAAACTTTGGCCTAGGTGCGGGTGATTATGACACTTATAGAGAAGGTGGAAATTTTGTTACTCCAAAAAATAATGATGAATTTAGACTTTGGCCTCAATTGGTTTTTGTAAATAACCTGGGTAAAATTAAAGTAGAGCATAGATATAGAACCGAGTTTAGGTTTACATCAAATGGTTTCAGAAATAGGTTTAGATATAGATTTGCATTGGTTTATAATTTTGGAAAAAGTAAAAACGACTTAAAACCACACCAAATTAACTTTAGCAATGAGCTATTTTTTACCAATAACGAGCCTTACTTTGAGCGCAACAGAACAATTATTGGATACACTTATAAATTAAACAAAACTATTGCCCTTCAAATTGGTTATCTCCATCAATTTGATTACAAAATTAACGATGAAACTGGCAGAGATTTCTTTCTTACGGGTGTGCACATAGATTTAAAATCTAAAAGAAAGAATTCAGATGATTCGATTCCAATTATTCCTACTGATATTTAATTTTACGTATTAAATTCTTATCTCTTAAATCCATTATTGGTTTTTCAAAATATTTATATAATAAACTTGAAATTGATATCACTAGAAACCAATAAACGGCGTATTTAAATATGCTGTCGTTGGAATTCTGTGGTGGAAAGTTTTTCATCATTACTTCAACAATACAAGAGAAGTTAATTAAATACATAGAATATGAAATCTTACTAATGTGAGTAATACTTTTTGCAATGATACCGCTTGGTTTTTTAATGTTAATTGCAAAAGGAAGTAGCAGCATTACTGAAATGGGGCTTACACAAAAGTACAACACTTGTAAATAAAAACTCGAAAATGCGGGAATGTAATTAATTGCAAAAATAAGAGTGAAAATACCGAGTATTAAAAGTTGATTTTTATACTTCAACCAAAGAGAATGATAGTAATAAAATGACCAAGCAGCAAGTAATCCATAAGCTATGCTATCTAAACGG
Organism: Bacteroidota bacterium; assembly: GCA_027490225.1. Classification (GTDB taxonomy): domain Bacteria; phylum Bacteroidota; class Bacteroidia; order M30B66; family M30B66; genus JAIXYK01. The sequence continues at coordinate 10,380 of JAIXYK010000058.1, forward strand.
GTGAGTACTATTTTTCTAAAAAAACTGTCAAATTCGAAAAATGAAATTGAATCATTTAAAATACTCATTCTGTATATTAAAGGAAATAAAATCATTATTAAAGTACTTAACAGAAAAGCCTTTTTGGGATGCATGAATTTTAAAAACAACAGCAATTGCAATGGAGTTAAGATGTAAAACCACTCTTCAATCGTTAAACTCCATGATTCCCAAAAGAAACCATAAAATGGTGCTGAGAAGTTTTGTAAAAAGAAGATAAACTTCCAGTTAAACTGACTAAAGTCCTCATTTATAATTCCATATTTAACAAAAAAGAAGTTTACTGTAAGAATTAAATAGTAATTCGGTAAGGTTCTAAACCATCTTCTTTTCCAGAATTTAAATAGTGATTTGGAAATAAATTTCTCATCCGAATTAATTTCTTTTAATAAAATACTACCTATTAAAAATCCGCTAAGAACAAAAAAGATGTCTACTCCATCTATCAATCTAAAATAAGGAAAGCCATCAATGGCACTATCTTTTAAAATGATACCACCATGCATAAAAACAACTAGCATTATAGCTGTAGTTCTAAGAATATCAAGACCAAAAAGTCTTTTGTTTTCCATTACTAGTTTTTGGGAAATGTAATTCATTCAAATTAAAGCAAAATATTTAATTACAAACAAATATTTATGTTGCTGTGAAAATTAAACACTCAGATAATGAGTTAAATACACTGTTTCTTATTAAATACTTTCAATGTTAGTAGGGGTAAATTGTGTTTTAATTGTCACAATATAAACTAACATAAAAACTATATGAAAACGATTGGACCAACTTTAAGCTTGCAAATTTTTAAAAATGTTACACTAATTTTTTTTTCAACGCTCATGCTTGGAGGACTAAATTCCTGTAAAAAAGACTGTTTCCCAATTAAAGCAAGTGGCAGCAATGTGAGCAAAAACTATTCGGTGCCTGCTTTTTCGGGCATAGAATTGTCAATAAATGCAAATGTTTTTGTGAAACAAGATTCTATTCAATCTCTTGTGGTAGAAGCTCCTGAGAATATTCAGGAAAGGCTTTCATTTATTGTTTCTGGTGGAATTTTAAATATAGGATACAAGGAAAATTGTGGAGCGGTTAGTGGCGGAGAAATAAAAGTTTATGCCACAGCTGCGCAAATTCAAAGTTTGAATATAAGTGGTTCAGGGAAAGTAACAAGTTCTAATGTATTGAAAACGCCATCACTAAATTTGAGAATTAGCGGTTCTGGGGAAATTAATATGACTACAGAAACCCAAAGTACATTAGCAAATATCAGCGGCTCTGGAAAAATAAATTTATTTGGAACAACTAATTTTGAAGACTTGAAAATTTCAGGTTCTGGCGATTTACATGCTTATGGTTTAAATTGTGCAAATTCAACCATTAAAATAAGCGGCTCTGGAAATGCTGAAGTTTCTGTTTCGAATAATTTAAATGTCGAAATTAGCGGCAGTGGTGATGTTTCTTATAAAGGAAATCCTTCAATAAATTCAAGTATATCAGGTTCAGGAAAAATTAAAAATACAAACTAGAACTCAAAAATAAATCCTACAGCAGGGATTGATAACGGTGTTTGATCTTGTAAAAGAATCGGAATGCCGTTACTTCCATTTGGTGACAATGCTTGCCCATCAGTTGTTTCAAAACCAGTATTGTCTGCATTTCTTTTGAATGTATAATCTGGAATTGCAGGACTTGGTGCTCTAAAAAGATTTTGAATATCAATATAAATGTCGAGAGTAGCTTTTTTAAAGTAAAACTTTTTATCAATGCGAATATCGAATTGAGAGAAGTTGATTAAACGCTGCGAATTTAGTCTAGTAAAATCTAATGTTCCCTGACCTGCTGTAGCGAAGCTAAAAGGAGAAGCAATAGAATCGAAAGGTGTATAAGGCGTTCCTCCAGCAAATCTGAATTTCGCTCCTAATTCCCAGCCTCGTTTAAGTTTATAACCAAATATTGCAGAAATTAAATGTCTATTGTCCCAAGTTGAGGCTATTAAAGCACCATTTGTTCCAGAGAATTTTGAACGTACAAATGTGTAGCTAAAAACTGCAAAAGTCTTTTTAATGAGTTTTTGTTGGTAGTAAAATTCAAAACCATACGTTTCTCCGCCGCCAATACTTCTAACCGCTTCGTTTCCAAGTACGTCAAATCCTCCGCCTAAGTTTGCCAAGGAAATTCCGTTGGCAATTGAAACTGGATAGTTATTGTATTTCTTATAAAATCCTTCTAATGTAAATCTCAGCGATTCTTTTGGAAGGTATTCAAAACCAGCTACATAATGCGTAGAACGAATGTATTTTGCGTTTTTATTTACGAGTTCTCCTTCATTGTTTTTAAAACCTAAAACGGTGTATGCAGGAATCTTGTAATAATCTCCCACAGAAGCATTTAAGTTAAATTTACTTGAAAGTGCTAAAGACATTGACAAACGTGGTGAAATGGTATTTAAAGGATTGTTTCCAGTATTTGTAAATGAATTTCCGTCGCTTCTTAAACCAGCAGATATAAGCAACTTGTCTTTAAAAAATCTTTTTGCTGCCTGCGCAAATGCTCCAAATTTGAAGAATTCAATATTCGATTCGTAATTGATTGCAATTTGTGGAATTGAATCTCCATTTGGAAGCAAAACAGATTTTCTAATTCTATTGTAAAGTGCATTGTTAAATTTTACATATTGTCCAACAACACCATAGGAGAACTTCCAGTTGTTCTTGAATTTATTTACATCAATCCGAAGTTTGTTTTCAATTTCTTGTGACCTGATTTTTAAGATTCTTGCATTTTCGTTTCCGATGTCTTTGTTCTCGAAACGGTCGAGTTGATTGTCAAACATATTGCGGCTGAGCGCCACATTCACAAATCCATTTTTCACCAATCTCTTTAATGAAAATCCTGTAGTGTAATTCCATTGATTAATTGATGGAGTTGAGTTTAAAACAAATGTTTTCTCAGGTGCCGATACTCTTGGAATTCCAAAACTAAACTCATCAATAGCACCAACACCAATAGCTGTGATTGTAGTTTTAGAGTTAATTCTATGTGTTACTTTATATTGAAAATCCCAAAAATTAGGACGTATTGGTAAATCAATGGCTTCGAAAAGTAATTGTAAATAAGAACGTCTGGCAGAAACTAGGTAATTTGTTTTTTTGCTGATAGGCCCCTCTAATGTTGCAGCTAGTTCGGAAGAGCTTAAGCGGACATTTCCAGAAACGCGGTCAGGATTTCCTTCGCGTTGTTTGAATTGAAAAACAGAAGCCAAAGTATTATCAAAGCGTGCATCGAATGCAGAAGAACTTAATTTTACATCTTCAATAAATGAAACATTCAACATACCTGCGGGCCCACCTGATGAGCCTTGGGTTTGAAAGTGATTGATAACAGGTATTTCGATTCCATCTAAATAATAGACATTTTCGTTAGGTGCTCCACCACGAATTATAATGTCGTTTCTAAAGGATGCCCCCCCAGCTCCAGCAACACCTGGTAAAACTTGAACTACGCGCGAAATATCAAAGTTTCCACCAGGATTGCTTCTGATTTCTTCGGTGGTTAAGCTTTGCACAGAAAGTGGTGTAATCATATCGGCCGATGAGGCTGATTTGCCTTTGTCGAAAGTGATTTCTACTTCTTTTAACTGTTTGTTGTCGGCAACTAATTCGAAGTTCAACAAAATATCGTTACCAGATGTAACATTTATATTGAACTTAACCAATGCTTGATAACCTACTAATGAAGCTTTTACATTGTAACTGCCAACAGGAATGTTGCTTATTTTAAAATTCCCGTCAATATCGCTGGAAACGCCAAGTTGTGTATTTTCAATTTGTACAATAGCTCCAATAATGGTTTCTTGTGTGTTTTTGTCTTTTACTGTTCCAATTATGCTTCCTGTTTTTTGAGCTTTGACTACACCGGAAATCAGCAATAAGAAGAATAAAGAGATTTTAAAATTAATTGACATTTTATTGGATTATTATTATTGTTTGCAAAGAAAAACTTTAATGTTTAGTATTTAAAATTATTTCAATTGAATTTAATGAGGAAGAAGAAAAACACAAAAATTTTAAAAAGGTTCATAATTTATTTGAAATTAATGATATGTTAATGTTTCCAATATTTGCAAAGACAATAGATTTGAAAAAGTAACATGAAAAAAAATGGTTAACCACTAAAGAAATAAAGTGCTTAATATTTATATTTAAAAAATCTCTTAAAGCTCAGTGACAGCAGAATATTTTGTGAAAAAAAATTAGCACAGAGAACACAGAGGAAAAAGCACAGAGTTTCACGGAGTAAAAAATGAATTAAAACTCACAAAGTTCCCTGCAACAAGGTTACTTCTAAAAACTCAATGACCTAGATGAATATTATATTGAATCACAATGCCGGCCCAGGGATTGAGCTAAATACCGCCTGAGGCAAAGCCGAAGGAGTATGAGCGAAAGCCCGCCCGGGGCCCATAGAAAATTAATTATTTAAGGGAATGCTAAAACTTACAGCAGTTCCTTCTTTGGTTTGTATTATGAATTTACCACCGATTTCTTTCATGCGATTTTGCATATTGCGTAAACCATTTCCGAATTGTTTAAATTCAGCTGCGGGAATGCCTTTTCCATCATCTTTTATTGTAAAATTAATTTCTGTATTAATTTCACATTTAACGGTAATATTTGTGGCTTGCGCATATTTTAATGCATTATTTACTGATTCTTTTATAACCAAATAAAGACTTCGGCGCTGTAATCCACTTAACTGAATATCAGGAATAATTTCAGGAAATTCGAAATTAAAATCAGTATTTGCATTTTCTATTAATTCAGAAATTTGTTGACGTATATATGCAATTAAGTCTGCTAATGAATTGTACTCCTGATTCATAGACCAGATAATTTCATTCATTTGGCTGGATAAATCATTTGATAATTTACCTATTCTTTGTGCCGTTAATAAAAATTGTTCGTCGTCTTTTGTCGATTGAATGGTGTGACTTAAGAACATCATTGACGTAAGACCAGAGCCTATTTCGTCATGCATTTCTTGGCTAATTCTGCGGCGTTCAACTTCTTGGCCTTCGAGGTGGCTTTTGAGTTTGATATTTTCTTGTTCTGCTTTTAGTGTAGATAAAGCTTGTTCGTTTAAAATTCTTTTCTGTTTAAAGAATCGAAAAGCAAAGAATAAAGTACCAATTAAAAGAAGGATTCCAATTCCCAAAGTGATGAGCATTTGGTCTTTTTGACGCGTTTCATCATAAATCTTATTAAATGCAAGATTTTTTTCTGCTAATGCCTTTTCTTTCTTTACTATTTCATATTTAACTTCAAGTTCTTTTACATCTTTAAGGGAATTATTTCTATTGTAAATTATGTTTGTAGAATCGTATAGATTCCTGTAATAGGAATAACTATCAATATTCCCGAGGCACAATTCTATATCTGATAATAGCAGGCTATTTTTAATTATTTCTGATTGAATTCCTGCATTTTTTGCAATTTCAAATGCTTGTATTGTGTATTTTCTTGCCTCGCCACATTGCTTTTCATTAAAAAATGAGATAGCAATTCCTCTCAAGCAGAGTGCTTCTCCATAAGGGTCGTTTTGGGCTTTAAAATAGAAATTTGCTTCCTCGTACTTCTTTATTAATTCATCTTTATTTCTATTTGTTACTAAATAAATATCTGCAATATTTACGCATGCATTAGCCTTCAGTTGATAGTTATTTACTTGATTTGCAAATTTATAGGCTATTTCTTGTGCTTTTAATGCCTCATCGTATTTTTTTAAATCTTTGTAAGCATTTCCCAAATTAATATAAGCACTACAAATACCGTTAATATTTTTGGAGTCTGTATTTAATTGCACTCCTTTTAATGCATATTTTAGTGCTTCTTGCGGTTGATTTAAACTTAAATATAAGCCACAAATGTTGGAACAGATTAAAGATAAATGTTTATTTACACCAATCTTTTCGAATAGCACCATGGCTTTGATATAATATTCGAGTGATTTAGAAAATTCACTATTAAATTGGTATGAAGCAGCAATATTACTTAAAGCAATTGCTTCATTTTTTGGAGATTTTACTTTTTTAGCAAGTAAATATGACTTGAAATTTATTGCCAGTGATTGATCATATTTTCCAAGTGTATTTAATACTGCAGAATAATTAGAGATGTATTTAAATTCTCCTTCTGCAGAATTAATTTCTTTGCTTAGATTTCCAGCCTTTTGATAATAGTATATAGCAGAATCAATGTTAAAATTTTCAAAAATTTGGCCTAAGCTGATGTATGCAAATATCTTTGTTGTGTCTTTGGGAGCAATACGAATTAATCTCTTTAGACTGTCAATTACTTGTTCATTTTGAGCACAGCAAGATAAAGACAGTCCAAAAAAGGCTAATAAAAAGATGTATTTAAACTTCATTCAGTTATTGTTGAGAGCTCACTTTTTCGTCTGTAAGCGTTCACAAAACTAAGATTTTTATACTCATATTTATCTTTAAGCTTTACTAATATTTCTCCCCATTTTAATTCCTTTTCAAGAATTTCTAATTCAGTATTAATTATATCAAAATCATTTTTATCAATTAAAGCAGATACGCTGATCAAATCTTTTTCAATGCTTTTCGCCAGATGTGAAATGATTGTCCCACTTTTAAGTTCTCTTTCTAAAGCAATGGTCTCAATGCTTTTGCCTTCCATGAACATGGCTAAACTAATGTTAACTGTTTCGCCTTTTACCTTTTTAGAGGAGTTGATATTTCTGTTCAATTTTGATTTTTTATCTGCAGGTTGAAGTGATTTTACGGATGGTTGCAATATATCGGCATAAATATTTTCTAACCTATACAAAATTGCTTTTTTTATTTCAATTTCTTTGGGGAAATCGAGATAAGATTTTAAAGTTTCGTCTGCTACAATTAGCTGCCTAAATATTTTTCTTAACTGAGTTTCTGTATCTTTTAATTCTCTTATTAAACTGCGTCCATTTTTTGTATGTTGCAGACTTGCAGCAATATTTACCATTGGTTTTGCAAATCTGCTTATAAGTTCATTTATAAAGTACGAAATAGCCTTGCTAAATCTCTCTATTGAAGCTTCAGGAACACTTCCTTGCCCTATTTCAGCTAGCATTTCTCTGATACGGGGTTGGTATTGCTGTGCTATTTTTATTAATTCTGGATGCCAATTTTCCCAATTTTTAACCTCGTTTAATTGCTCATTATTGAGTGATTTTAAATATGGAATTATAGCATCCAGTGTATTTCTTACGGATAATTTTAACCAATTAAAATCTGTTGCATTAATTAGTAAATGTTGAATATATTCTTGACGTGCATTTAACAATTGTGTTCTTATTTTTTCATCTTCAGGAAACAAATTATGAAAACTATCAATTTGCTTGTCGGCAGGCAATTCATTTTCAGAAAACATACTCTTTAAAACAAGTCCTTCTAAGGTTCTTAATCTGCTAAGCGCAACGTAAACTTGTCCAGTTGCAAATGCATTACCGGCATCTATTACTGCTTTGTCGAAGGTTAGTCCTTGACTTTTATGTATTGTAATTGCCCAGGCTAATCGCAGGGGATATTGTGAAAAATCGCCTTTTTTATTTGTGCCAATTTCATTTTTGTCTGTATTATATGAGTATTGAATATTTTCCCAAACTTCTTTTCCAACCCAAATAAGTTCATCTTCTGAGCAGCGTACAAGAAATTGACCGCTTTCCTCGTCAAATTCGTCAATCCAACCAATTTTACCATTGTAATAACCTTGATCTCGGTTGTTCTTAATGAACATTACCTGCGCATTTATTTTCAATTTAAGGTGTTCGTCTGCTGGATAACTACTGGGATTAAAATCTCCATTAATTTCAGCGTTGAACACCATTTCTTTGCCTTTTAATTCACTTAATTTTATAGAATTTATTGCATCAGCTTTGCGTACATGCGTTGTTAATGTAATAAAACCATCGGAATCTTTTGGATTAAATTCAGGTACAAATCTCGATTTTAAAATATCCCGACTTTCATTTTTTAATTCCCCAAAGCGCAAATCATTCAATAATTCAAGAAATTTCTCGTCATTTTGACGATATACATGCGTTAATTCAACTGGAATATAACCAGCTTTTTTCAGCGCAATACTTTCGAAGAAATAATAACTCGAATAAAATGGTTTTAGAATGATGTTTTCGTCCTCTTTTATAACAGGGGGCAACTGGTACAAATCTCCAATCATCAGCAGTTGAACTCCTCCAAACGGAAGTTGATTGTTTCTGTATTTTTTTAAAACTACATCAACTGCGTCTAATAAATCGCAGCGTACCATAGATATTTCATCAATAATTAAAACATCTAGGTTCTTAATCACTTCAATTTTTGGATTGTTTAATCTGATACCTCTGGCTAGCGAATATGCTGTTTCTATTTTTTTTTCGCTATTGGTGTTTATGTTCCCGAATGGAATGAAAGTAAAAGGATGTAGACCAAAAAATGAATGAATGGTACTTCCGCCTGCATTTATTGCAGCAACTCCTGTGGGTGCAAGAATTACATACCTTTTATGAGTATGTTCTGTTATTGATTTGAGTAATGTAGTTTTCCCTGTACCAGCTCTTCCTGTAAGAAAGATAGATTGATTAGTTGCTTCAATAAAGTGCCGAACTAAATCTTGTAATGATAATTGTTGCATAACTTAAATAACTTTATAATGAATAATAGATATAATATATAGAAGCAAGATGCAAAAAAATTAAATATTAGCAAATTCATTTTGAAAAAATTTATTCTGTTTTCAAATATGAAAAACGACTTTAATTTATAATTAATACTTAAAAATATGTTAATGTATATGATTTAACAATGTTGACTGTTTTTATTTTTTAAATTCAATTTTGATTATTCAGTTTAGGGGTAAAATTCTATCCTGAAATGACTAATTTAATTCATGCTTTTAACTTCTTAAATTATTTTAAATCGTATTTTTTCATAATCTCAGAACGTTCATCAAAAGCAGATGGAGGAAATACCAAACCAAATTTATCATTCAGTTTACCTATTTCAATGTTTTTCTTTTCAGTTCCGTCTTCGTAGCCATTTTCAACTGTTAATTCATGAAAAATTCTTTCCAAGTATTCTTCAAATGGTTGATTAAAATACATATCGAAAAAACGAAGTGGTTTATCTGATGCGTTCCAGAAAGTGTGTTTTAACATTCTAGGCCTTAAATGCCAACCTCCAGCTTCTACATGTACAACATCATCTCCTATTAAAATTGATGCTGTGCCTTCTACTACATACATTAACTCATCTAATTCCTTATGATAATGTGGAGGAGGGCCCATAAGTTTTGGTGCAACTGCGCATTCCACATTGGAAAACAAGCCATTGGTCATAGCAGAACGCACCCATGTTTTTATTTGCATTCCTCCTTTATTATCTAATGGTGCAGAAGCTGGTAGTAAAACAGGATTTAAAGTAGCGCTTAAACTTTCCAATTCCTTGTTATTGCCAGATAAAGCTACACTACTAATACCTGCAAATGCTGCTAATATTCCAGCGTTCATCATAAAATTTCGTCTTTCCATTATTCCATTTTTTAAGTTCGTCTAAAGTATTGTTTAATTATTAAAGAATACACAATTCAGAAACTCAAATTAGGTCCCCTACTCTTTTGGGTAGTAACGTTTGTTATAGTTTTTTGATAGAAAAATGTATATACTTTTACATCGTCTAAAAATCAAATCTATGCGTTCAATATTACTTTCATTCCTATTTTCGTTATTTTTTTTCAGCACATGGGCTGATGAAGTAACTCCCAATGAGGCTAAAAATTTAGCAACTAATTTTTATAGAATTCAAAACGGTTCTGCTCCACAATTAGTAACACTTGTAAAAACTGAAACTTACAATGAAACACCTGTTTATTACATTTTCCAAGTAAATAATTCAGATGGATTTGTAATTGTTTCTGCAGACGATCAAGCTTACCCAATTTTAGGATATGCATTAAGTGGAGTTTTTGTAACTGATAATATGGCGACACAAGTGGCTGGGTGGCTAGAAAAATACAAAAATGAAATTACCTATATAATTAATAACGATTCTCCTGCAACTCCAGAAATTGCTGATACTTGGTCAAAATTCAGAAGCGAGGAAACGCCTTCAAATGTTACACGCTCATCTGTTGGCCCTTTGGTTGTTTTAGGTTGGGATCAACAGCCATTTTATAACGCCAATTGTCCTTTTAATACGCAATACAATGCAAGAACAGTTTCAGGTTGCGTAGCCACAGCAATGGCAATGATTATGAAATACTGGAATTATCCTGCGCAAGGCAGCGGGTTCCATTCTTACAATACAGAAAATTACGGAACGCTTTCAGCAAATTTTGGAAGTACAACTTATAACTGGTCTGCAATGCCAAATTCAGTTACCTCCAACAACCCTGCAGTAGCTGAATTAATGGAACATTGCGGAGTGAGTGTTGAAATGAATTATGGAGTTGCTCAAACTGGAGGAAGTGGAGCATACGTTGCAAATGCAGCTTCTCCCATTCAGCATTGTTCAGAATATGCGTACAAAACTTATTTTGGATATGACCCAACAAGTGTTAGTGGAGTTTTACGTTCTTCATATACTGACCAACAATGGATTAGCTTGCTAAAGGCTGAGTTAGACGCCAGCCGTCCTATGCAATATGCAGGAATTGGAAGTGGTGGAGGTCATACCTGGGTTTGTGATGGATATGATAACAACAATTTCTTTCACATGAATTGGGGTTGGAGCAATCAAAATGATGGTTTTTTTAATGTGGATGCCTTAAATCCTCAATCTTTAGGAACTGGCGGAGGTTCTGGTGGTTTTAATGGAAACCAACACGTGGTAAAAGGAATTAAACCCCCAGGCGGCACTACACCTCCACCTCCAGCAAGTTTAAGAATTACTAGTAACATTAATATTAGCCCTTCATCATTTATTGATTTTGGCTCGGCATTCGACGCTTCTGCAACAATAAGTAATACAGGCAATGCAAGTTTAACTGCTGATTTTGCTGCTGTTATAGTTACAAGTGAAGGGTATGTAACAGATTTTATTCAAACATTCACCAATCAAACAATAAATGCAAATGGAAGTGTTAATGCACAATTTAGCACTAGTGGTTCATTAACTACACCAGGAATTTATTACGTGGCTATTATTTACAAACAAGGAAGTGGGAATTGGCAACTGGTGCAGCCTGGAACTAATTTTAGTAATCCAGTTCCAATTAATATTAACGGGCCTTACAATTATATTCAATTGTATACGGCGATGACGCTTACGCCTGCTCAGTTTGTTTCTGGCCAAGCAGCTTCTGTGAATGTAAATCTAGGGAATGAAGGTATAAATGATTGGACAGGAGTTTATAAGGCTTCGTTGTACGATTTAGAAGGAAACTTTGTAACTACTATAGGAACATTAAACGAAAACCAAGGCTTACCTCCTGGATATTCATACCTTTCTCCATTCCTTACATTCTCTACTTCAAATTTGAATGTAGCGCCTGGAAGTTATATTTTAGCCTTAACCGGACAAGAAACTGGAGACCAGGAATATTTACTAGGTGGAACATATTATACAAACCCAATAACAATTACTGTTGTTGCTGCACCTTTAAACCCTGATCAATATGAAAACAATAACACTTCAGCTACTGCGGCTAGTTTAACACCTTCTTTTAGCGGTAACTCAGCTACAGTAAATACAACAGGATCAAATATTCATATTGGTTCTGATGTAGATTACTACCTTTTAAATCTTGCGCCGGGTTTCAGTTATGTTGTTACTCCCCGACTTCACGACAGTCAAAATAGCGGAAACGGAAATACATATACTGTTGATGGTGTTTTCTCTTTTGATGCAGGTTCTGGCCCGTCGCCAGCAATAGATGATGTTGCGCCTGACGTAATATCAATGGGCAATGGTGGAAATATTTTGTTTAAGGTCTCACCAATATTTACTGGAAATAATGGAACATACTTATTAAGTCTCGATATCTCCAGAACCGCATTGTCAATTGAAGAAAATGAGAACATTACATTTAATATTTACCCAAATCCAGCAAATGAAACTGTTTGGGTAGAAACAAATGTTAGTTTTGAAAAAGGAACTATTGAATTGTTGAATACACTTGGTCAAGTTGTAACAAAACATACTGTAAATCAACAATCTAAAAAGTATAACTTAGATGTATCAAATATTCCATCTGGTATTTATTTTGTGAAGTTTACAACAGGAAATAAAATCGTTACAAAGCCATTATCTATTAATTAAACTACTTATGCAAGGAATTCTTTTCTCGGTTGCTTTTGGAATAATTTGTTGCTTAACCCAACAACCTGCAATCAAAATTGAAAAGAATTCCTTTGCATTTGTGCCCGCACCTAATGTAATTGTTTATCAACTAAATGGGAATTGGGAAAACTTAGTTCCTATTACCCTTTCAAAAGATAAAACCAAAATAGTAGCCTATCCAGGACCTGCGGATCTTCAGAAAATGAAACCTCCAATTTCTTTGAAATACGGTTGGTGGCTGGATACCAGAGGAATTTCTCAAAATACAGCTTTTCTATCTGTAACAATTGATGAGTATATAAATTGGAGAGAAGTACCTTCTGTAGACGAATTAATGAAAAAAGTAAAAGTTATTAAACCATTTAAAAGAATAATGAATTGCGGTAATATTATAGTAAATGCTGAAAATGTAGAAAAGTTGAAATCTCAACTTAGAAAAAAATCTATAAAAAAATGCAGTTGTGTAAAATAAAATAGATTTGGTATTGTTATTGAATGCAAAACTTTATACTTTTATCCAAAATAAACTGTCATGAAAAAAATCAACGTTTTACTAATTGCTGGAATTTTTACATTTTTTCTTAATAGCTGTGATCCTAATGTATTAAAGGTTTGCTTCGATTCTCCTTCGGAAGTTAAAGTCAACCAACGTATTACATTAAATGCTGCTTGCAGTGAAGGTGTAAAAAATTATCATTGGAATTTTGGTGATGGTGAAAACCAAATTACCACCACTCCATCTGTAGATCATTATTACAAAACTGCTGGAAACTATGAAGTTACTTTACACCATACTGCAGTTATGCCAAACAGTGATGTAGATCATTGTCCTCCAAGCGCTGCTGCAAATGGCGGTGTTTCTAAAAGAATAAACGTAATAGACTAATATTTTTGCTTTGAAACCTCAATTGAGGTCAATTCTTTCGATATTACAAATAATAGCAGGATTTATCATCCTGCTTTTTTCATTTGTAGCAATTGTTCCTCTTCCAACAATTAGTGGAGCTATTTTAAACATGATGATCATAGAAGGTAAACCATACCTACTTTTCATATCAGTTATTTTGCTGTTTTTGCCATTCGCCCGAACATGGAAAAGGTGGCTTTTCCCAATTATTTCAATTGCAATTCTTTGCATTGCACCTGTATCTTCTTATTTTGTAATCCGAACAATAACGCAATCAATCAATCAGTCTTTTGGTAAATATGTGAAAGTTAGCAGCAGCTTTTCTTTTTCCGATTATTGTTTATCACCAGCAATTGATTTTGTTCCTCAAAGTGTTTTAACAAAAAATGAAGATGGTATAAACATAGATTTCAATGCATATTTTCCAGAAACAAATTCACAAAAAAAACCACTTGTGGTTCTAATTCATGGTGGAGGATTTACGTCAGGAGACAAAACTCATATGCATCAATTAGGGCAATGGTTAGCCAAGCAGGAGATAAACGCAATATCCTTAAACTATTCACTTGCTCCCCAAAATAAATATCCTAGTCAGTGCAAAGAAGTAATTGCTTCTATAGATTACTGCAGAAAAAATTACAATAGACAAATCAATTTTGATAAAATCTTTTTGGTTGGAGCTTCAGCAGGTGCAACTATCGCGTTAAACACAATAGGATATCTAAAAAACCAAAGCGATTCTAATGCTATCGGCACTTTAAATGCTATAAAAGGAGTAGTTAATTTATACGGAATTACAGATGTTCAATTTGAACTAAGTTCACAGTTTAAAAGTATTTATGACTTAAAAAATATGATTCAAGATTATATTGGGGTAGAAAAGAATAATTTTAGATTGCTGCCAGCAGAAGCTTGTCCTCTTTTAAATAAGGGATTTTGTAACAAACCTGTAATCAGCATTCATGGTTCAAAAGACAATATTGTACCTTCAGAACATGCCAGGTTATTACATGTAATATTAACACAAAATAAAATACCCAATCTTTACATAGAATTGCCTTGGGCAACTCATAGTTTTGAACATCCACTTTCAGGACCTTCCGGACAGGTTGTTAGAAATACTATTGAATTTTTTGTTAAAAATTGATTTTCATACTTTCTAATTTCATACATTTGATTTGAATTTAAATAACCATCACATGAAAAAGATTCACTTGTTGCTTCTTGCTAGCGTTTGTTTAGCAGTTGCTTGTATCAAAGAACCTGTTTTAAACGAAACAAAAAAACTATCATTGAATCTACCTAATCAGCCAGATTCATATTATGATGCATCCTTTGACTCTTCTCTCAATCATAAAGCTCAATTGGGAAGAGTCTTGTTTTACGAAAAGCAGCTATCCTTAAATAACACAATCTCTTGCGGAAGTTGCCATAAACAAGCTTTTGCATTTGCAGACAATGAAAGATTTAGTAAAGGTTTAGAAAATAAACGCACTTCAAGAAATTCACCACCATTACAAGATTTTAGCAATGTAAATTTGTTTTTCGATGATGCTGAAGGGCCACCAAATCCAATAGATCTACTTCCAGGTTTTGGCGGAAATGAATTTTTTTGGGATGGTAGACAAAACAATTTAAAAGATCTGATTTTAAAACCTGTTGCCAATCACATAGAAATGGGAATTAACGACGTAAACATGTTAATTCCTAAACTAAATAACTTACCTTATTATAAAGAGCTATTCAACAAAGCGTATCAATCTGAAGAGATTACATTGGATAAAATTTCAGATGCAGTAGCTGTATTTATTCAGGCAATGAATACAAATAATAGCAAGTTTAACAAAGTAATGTTTAATCAGGTGTCTTTTACAGGTCTAGAAAAAAGTGGATTTGATCTATTCTTCGGAAAATACCCATGTGGATCATGTCATCAGATTAATCCAGGTTCTTATTTCTCAGGTGGATTTATGAATATTGGCTTAGACGATAAAATTAACGACCGCGGGAGAGCAGCAATTGACAATAATTCTTTTAATGAAGGAGCTTTTAAAACACCTAATTTAAAAAATATCATGTTAACTGCACCTTACATGCACGATGGAAGATTCAACACTTTAGATGAAGTTATAGAGCATTATTCTACAGGTATCAAAATGAATCCTTCTTTGAGTCCAATGTTGCGCGACGAAAAGGATTTCAATGCACCTAGAAAAATGAATGTAACAAATGAAGACAAAAAAGCTTTGATTGCCTTCTTGAATACTTTAACAGATCCTGTATTTGTTACCGACCCTAAATTTTCTGATCCATTTGTGATTAACTAAGTATGAAATTAAAAATACACTTTTTTGTTGCATTAAGTTTTGCAATTCAACTCAATGCACAAAACAATGTTAATCCCGAAAAAGATGAAGAAATTAGAGATAAAAAAATTGTGCATCAAATTGGCTTTCAAGCCAATGCCCTAATTTCTCAATTGATTCCATTTGACCCAAACAGCCTTCCTGAAAATGTAAATCCTTATATTATTTACTATTCATTAAATTCAGCAAAATCTGGTTGGGGTTTTAGAACTGGCGGAGGTTTGGTGTTAGATAAAAACGCGACCAACGATGGTATTACTGCAAGAAACATCAACAATAATAAATGGGGATTTAGAATTGGTGTTGAAAAGCAGTTTAACTTAAGTGAACGCTGGACCTCGGGTGCTGGATTCGATTTGTTGTATCAAACTGACAAACAAATAACTAAAACTGTAACAGAATCTTTTATTAAAGCAACATCTGAAATCAATTCAAATACCACACAATTTGGAGGAGGTTTTATGGGCTGGATTCGCTTTGCAATTTCTAAAAATGTTCTTTTAGGCACAGAAGCAAGTTTTTACTATTTAACAGGTAGCAACAGACTAATTACAAGAACTACGCAAGAAGGACAAGGATTTCCATTTACAGAAACCAAAACAGATGATAAATTCGATATCAGTAATGGAAATTTTAACGTTCCATTGACATTGTATGTAATTGTAAGATTTTAAAATAAATCCTTAAAGAGTTCGATTTCTTATTATTTAATTGAATTATAAAAACTTATTTATAAATTGGGGTAAAACCTTTTTCCATGGCTATTCAGCCTACTCAACAACACTGCCCAATTATTAATTATTCCTTATTAATTATTAATTTCTTCACCCCCACAATTTCTCCATACTCATTTACCAAACTAAGTACATATAAGCCATTTGTTACCACATTAGGTATGTTGTAACTTGCTTCTGCTGCAGTTATAGCACCACTGCAGACCTTTTGTCCCAAGGTATTGCTCAGTTCCCAACGCAGTTGCTGGTTTTTAGGCAAACTGATACTAAATACACCATTACTTGGGTTTGGAAACACCCCAAACTGTAAGCCCTTGGGTAAAATTACTTGCACTCCACTTACTATGGTATCGCAAGGACTACCCAGCAATTTGCCTAACCTAAAGTTAGCAAAATTAGATGGGGAAATAAATCCTGTGATATTGATTACAGTATCACTGTTTTCAACAAATTGAAAATCTGGATAAGGTGCGTTAGGATTAAATATTGTACTTAAAGTTTGTATACTCGAGTCGCTTGCTGCATCTACAATAATTCTGCTTCCCATGAGTATATTTTTATAATTTGGTGTTAGCTGAACATTACCAATTTCTGTAAAGTGCTGAAACGCTCCCGTTTCTAAGTCATATTGTAAAGTACCTCCACCTTCTAAAGACGGACCAGGCACAGAAGACCTTCTTATATACAATTTACTTCCATCAGGGCTTATAGTGCAAGCTGTCCAATCACCGGGTTGTAATGAATCGCTTAAATCGTGAAATTCCATATTGCTTAAGCTACCGCGACATCTATCAAAATCGTATCCGTACAAATACTTATTTTCTTTGCCAGTAAAATGAATCAATCTATTCCCTTCTTGGTTAAAGTAAGTAAATGTCTCCCCTTGTTCCCTGTGGGTAGCTTCAGGAATTGTTATTTTTTCAAGTAATAGCCCCGAAGGACTTAGTATACCTATATAATATTCATCTTCATACCTGCCAGGTTTTATCACCCACCAATCTCTGCCATTGGCATGCCTGCAAGCTTGCATATCACCAGGAGCCGTGAGTTCATCTAATAAAACATTGTTTTTAGAAATTAAACTTTGAGTAGGAATATCCAAATAAGCATAAGTAAACAAAACATCGTACTTACGCACCCCCGTGCCTAAATCCATAATTTTATATTGTCCATAAAACAAATACGCCTTTGTGCTATCGCCTGGATCGTTTAAGAAAAGTGGCCCTAAAGAATTTAAAACCATTGTAGAGTCGTAATTGTCATTAGGCCACGGTATGTCTGCTCGCCATAATTTATGCGCTAAAATATTGCCTTGGCTATTTACTAGTCGCCAGCCATTACTCGCAAATAGCAAATCTCCCGTGGTATTATCAGAAAATGCCGCCCTACTGTAACTGGTAGATAAATTTAAACCAGCATTCTCATTAATACTTTCTAAACTATCTATATTAAATTTATAAATACTACTACCATAAGGTATATTACATCCTTGAGGTAAAGAGTAATCACAATAACCTACAGCCAAACAATCTGCTTCTCGTTGTGCATTTAATCTAAGAATACACGCAAAAAAAATAAAAATAAAATTAATTTTCATTAAATGGTTTAGGCTTGTAATAACATTATTTTCTTCAAAATTAATCGAATTATTGAAACTAGATAAAAATTTGGGTTAGAACCCAATGGAAATTGGAGGAATTCATAAATCCATTGGTTAAAACCAATGGCAATGCAGTTGAATCCCTTGGCAATGCAGTTAAACCCCATGGCTATTCAGCCTACTCAAGTAGACAGCCCAATTATTAATTATTCCTTATTAATTATTCCTTTGCCTTTCTAATTCTCACACGCTCTACCTTCCTAAGATGCCCGCACGAGTGGGTGAGCCAAGCACCTTGTGCAGGCGAACACGCGGCCCGCAGGGACGTGCCCAAAAAACATTTTTTAATGGTAGTTCCTCATTTAAAATACGTTTTTTTCACCGCATCTAAAGCAGGAAAATCATTATGGTGCCACATGCCCACAACCACCGGACCTTTTAAAAGCATGAGTCCAGGATTGCTGCGAATCATGGTTTTGAGCTGTGTGGCGTCTGTTATGTAATAGTTGTAAGGCGCTTGCACTTCGTGGCGGAATTCATCTATTACAGATGGAATATCAGAGGTGAGTCCGTAAAATGGAATCTTGTTTTTTTCGCATAAACTGGCAAAATCGTTTACTTGGGGCTGCACACCTCTGTCGGCTTTGGCCAAATTGTAACTTACCAAGAAAAACTGGTAACCTTTGTAAGCGAAAATGTCTTGTGTAATGTCCTCCCCTTCTACTGTTGAAATGTTAAAATCGTGAATGGGAGCCTTAACTTCTGGCGTAATTTCAGTCTGCTTTTGGTCTACAAACTGGTATTTCAAGGTATCTACTTCCCAGCTGATGGTGTCTTGATAAGGTGGCTGCTCAAATTCTTCTACTTTGCCAGTTTGCAGGTTCTTGTATAAAAATTTAGTATCGAACTTGGGAGGAATGCCGCCTTGCATGCCTTTTTGAATGTCTTTACCAATAGCATATGGACGGAAATCTATCACTGGCAAATGGTTGTAAGTGTAAAAAGGAAAATAAATGGTGAATGCCAACGAAACTAAAAACAACACATTCAACACTTTAGCACTCGCCAATGGACGAATGTATTTTTGACCAATTAACAAAATACCAATTAAAACAAGCAATGCAATGTCCTTTTGGAAAGATTCCCATGGCTTTAATTTTAAGGCATCGCCAAAGCAACCGCAATCTGTAACTTTATTGTAATAAGCTGAATAAAAGGTGAGGAAAGTAAAGAATACAATCATCAACATTAACAACCAAAGCGTAAGTTTAATGCGGCTTCCCAGCAATAACAAAACACCGAGTGCTACCTCAACAATGCAAATAAGTGAAGCTTGTAAAACGGCTGTTGAAATTAAAAATTCGGTACCAAAAACCTGATAATATTCTTCCAGTTTGTAAGCAAAACCTATGGTATCGTTCGCCTTGATTAAACCTGAAATGATGAATAAAACGCCTACTAAAATGCGGCAAATGAGTACTAAATATTTCATAATGTTGAATTTTATTTTTTAAAAATCGCGGTGCCCCATTCGACAAAAATCAAGCCTTTTGTTCTTCAATTTTTATGAGCGCAAAAATAGCATAGTTCACAATGTCCATGTAATTGGCATCAACTCCTTCTGAAATCAAGGTGGTGCCTTTGTTGTTTTCTATTTGCTTGATACGTAGCAAACGCACCAAAATCATATCGGTAAAAGAACTGATGCGCATGTCACGCCAGGCTTCCCCATAATCGTGGTTCTTGAGCATCATTAAATCTTTGATAGATTGAATTGTTGCGGTGTACCAGGATTCTGTAGTTACTAAATCGAGTTCTAATTTATGAATGTCTTTCCCTTCCAATTGAATGAGGCCCATGATGCCATAATTCACAATTCCAATAAATTCAGGTTCAATGCCTTCTTCTATTAAATGGGTACCTTTTTCTTCAATTCCACGAATTCTACTTGCCTTTATATACAGTTGATCGGTTATAGAACTTGTTCTTAATATTCGCCATGAAGTGCCGTAATCTGCCGTTTTCTTCATAAATATTTCTTTACATTGTGCTATAACTTTGTCAAATTGTACCGATGTTTGCTGCATGAACCTTGATTTAAACAGCGCGAAAATACATCCATCTTCTCAAATTCCTACACTTCAACTGCGGGGAAATATCATAACTTTTGAAGAAACCCAAGTAATGGGAATTGTAAATATTAATTCGGATTCGTTTTTCGCCGGAAGTCGCGCTACAGCATTAGACGCCATTTTAAAATTAACAGAAAAACACATTACTGAAGGTGCCACATTCATTGACATTGGCGCCAGCAGCAGCAAGCCCGGTTCTACAATAAGCAATGCTGAAGATGAATGGAAAACGCTGGAAAGCATTATTCCTGAATTGCTACAAGCATTTCCAAATACTTATTTTTCAATTGATACTTACCACAGTTTGGTTGCAAAAAATGCCATTGAAATGGGCATTGATATTGTGAACGACATTTCATCTGGAAGCATTGATAACACGATGTTTGACACAATTGCCGCATTGAATGCTCCTTACGTGTTGATGCACATGCAAGGCAATCCTCAAAATATGCAAATTGCGCCTCAATATGAAGATGTTACAAAAGAAGTTTTACTGTTTTTCTCGCAACAAATTCAAACCTTGAGGCAAAAAGGTGTTACTAACATTATTGTAGACCCTGGTTTTGGATTTGGAAAAACCCAAGCCCATAATTACCAGCTTTTTGATGCTTTACCCCTATTTAAAAACCTACATGCACCAATATTGGTGGGCATTTCGCGTAAATCTATGGTTACAAAAGTGTTAAATGTTGATGCAGCCAATGCTTTAAACGGAACAACAGTGCTCAACACCTTAGCAATTCTAAATGGTGCAAATATTTTAAGGGTGCACGATGTGCAACAAGCAAAAGAGGCCATACACTTACTTACATTTGCAAAAAATAATACCAATTAATGCTGCAATTATTTATTACCATTAGGTGGATTGATGTGGCCGATATCATTATCGTTGCCATTCTTTTATACCAATTGTATGCTTTGGTAAAAGGCACTTCTGCTATCAATATTTTCTTTGGAGTGCTCATTTTCTACCTGCTTTGGTTGTTTGTAAAAGCACTGGATATGCAATTGCTTTCTACCATTCTGGGACAATTTATAGGTGTTGGTGTAATTGCTTTAATTATTGTGTTTCAGCAAGAGTTAAGGCGTTTCTTGTTGATGGTAGGCTCCAAAGGCATTTTCAATAAAGACAATTTTAAATCGCTTTCTGGTTTGCGTCCCAGTAATTTTATTGATTTGAATGTAGAGAATATCGTGATGGCCTGCCAAAAAATGGCGCTACAAAAAATTGGTGCTTTAATAGTAGTTGCCAGAAAATCTGACCTTAAATATTACGTAAACACAGGCGAAAGAATTGATGCTGAAATTTCGAGTAACTTACTGGAAAGCATCTTTTTTAAAAATAATCCATTGCACGATGGTGCTGTAATTATATATGATAATCGCATTAGAGCCGTAAAATGTGTATTGCCATTGACCGAAAATACTGTATTTCCTTTCCAATTAGGTTTGCGTCACAGAGCCGCCGTTGGAATTACAGAACAAAGCGATGCTATTGCAATTGCCGTTTCAGAGCAATCGGGTGAAATTTCTATCTCCAGAAACGGAGCGCTTAAAACCAATATTACACCCAAACAGCTCAAGGAAATTTTAACCGAAGAGTTCTCCGATTGATTTTCAGAATGTTAACATTCGTAACAATGCGTTTACATTTATGAAACATTTAATACCTTGCACGCCCGCAAAAATGGTAGTAAAATGACTTTTTTAGAATTCGAAAAACCCATAGAAGAACTATTTTCTCAGCTCTTAGAAGCCCGCGAATTGGCCGACAAAAGCCAAGTTGACATGAGCTCAGCCATTCAGGAATTAGAAAATAAAATTGATAAAGAGCGCAAAGAACTTTACAAAAATTTAACGCCTTGGCAAAGGGTTCAGGTAAGTCGTCACCCCGACAGACCTTATGCTTTGGCGTATATCAATTACATGACTGATGGAAACTTTGTAGAAATGCATGGTGACCGAACAGTTGGCGATGATAAAGCGATGATTGGTGGTTTGGGCTGCATGGACGGGCAATCGGTAATGTTTATTGGGCAACAAAAAGGTGCAAATACCAAACAAAGACAGTATCGTAATTTTGGAATGGCGAATCCTGAAGGCTATAGAAAAGCCTTACGCTTGATGAAATTGGCAGAAAAGTTCAACATTCCGGTAGTTACATTCATTGATACACCCGGTGCATTTCCAGGTTTAGAAGCAGAAGAACGTGGTCAGGGTGAAGCCATTGCCCGCAACTTATTCGAAATGGCAAAATTACGCGTTCCTATTGTTTGCATTATTATCGGCGAAGGCGCCTCTGGAGGAGCATTAGGAATTGGTATTGGCGACAAAGTATTGATGTTAGAAAATACTTGGTATTCAGTTATTTCACCAGAATCTTGCTCTTCTATTTTATGGCGTAGCTGGGATTTTAAAGAGAATGCAGCCAACGTATTAAAGTTGACGGCGCAAGACATGATGAAAAATAAACTCATCGACGGTATGATTCCAGAACCAACAGGTGGAGCGCATAGCAATTATGATGAGATTTTCAGAAATGTAAAAACAGAAATTAAAAAACACCTTTCAAAACTTAACAAAATGAAACCCGAGAAACGTGTGCATGAGCGCATCGAAAAATTTTCTCATATGGGTTCATTCATAGAATTATAAAAATGGCAACTTCCATCGAATTTAACCGCAACGAAGACAAAATGAAATTATTAGTTTCTGCAATGCGGCAGAAATTAGATAAAGTAATGCAAGGTGGTGGAAAAGCCAAAATAGAAAAAGAACACGCCAAGGGCAAAATGACGGCAAGAGAGCGCATCGCTTTTTTGTTAGATAAAGATGCTCCTCAAGTAGAAATTGGTGCTTTTACAGGCGAAGGCATGTACAAGGAACATGGCGGTTGTGTAAGTGGTGGCGTAATTGTTATAATTGGTTACATCAAAAAAAGGCAGTGTATTGTGGTGGCCAATGATGCCACTGTAAAAGCCGGAGCATGGTTTCCAATTACAGCTAAAAAGAATTTAAGGGCGCAGGAAATATCCATAGAAAACAGGTTACCAATTATTTATTTGGTGGATAGTGCTGGCGTTTATTTACCCATGCAAGACGATATTTTTCCAGATAAAGAACATTTCGGGCGAATTTTCAGAAACAACGCCATGATGTCTTCAATGGGAATTTTACAAATTTCTGCTGTAATGGGCAGTTGTGTGGCTGGTGGAGCATATTTACCAATTATGAGCGACGAAGCCATGATTGTAAAAGAAACAGGCACCATTTTCCTTGCAGGTTCTTATTTGGTTAAAGCAGCAATTGGCGAAGATATCGACAACGAAACACTGGGCGGCGCAACTACGCATTGCGAAATTAGTGGTGTTACCGATTATAAATGCGAAAACGATGCAGATTGCCTCAACCGTATTCGTAACATAATGGACAAAGTGGGCGATTTCGACAAAGCTGGCTTCGACAGAACCACACCTCAGCTTCCTGCCAAAGACCAAAACGAAATTTATGGCATTTTGCCCGAAACTCGCGATAAGCAATATGATATCTTAGACATCATTCACCGCATTGTAGATAATTCTGAATTTGAAGAATACAAAGAAAAATTCGGACAAAGCATTGTTTGTGGTTTAGGTAGAATTGATGGCTGGGCAGTTGGAATTGTAGCCAATCAGCGTAAAGTTGTGAAGAGTAAAAAAGGCGAAATGCAGTTTGGTGGTGTAATTTATAGTGACTCCGCCGACAAAGCTGCACGTTTCATCATGAATTGTAACCAGAAAAAAATTCCATTGGTGTTTTTACAAGACGTTACCGGATTTATGGTTGGTTCACGCTCTGAGCAAGGTGGAATTATAAAAGATGGAGCAAAAATGGTAAATGCAATGGCCAATAGTGTGGTTCCAAAATTTACCATTATTTTAGGAAATAGCTATGGAGCAGGTAATTACGCCATGTGCGGAAAAGCCTTTGATCCACGGTTAATTGTTGCTTGGCCTACAGCGCAAATTGCAGTGATGGGCGGAACTCAAGCAGCCAAAGTTTTGGTGCAAATAGAAGTTGGCGCACTAAAAGCCAAAGGACAAACCATCACGCCAGAAGTTGAAAAAGAATTGTACGACCGAATTTTCGCACATTACGAAGAAACTACCAGCATTTATTACTCAGCCGCTCGCTTGGTTATTGATGCCATTATCGACCCGATAGAAACCAGAAAAGTTATTTCAATGGGCATTGAAGCAGCCAACCACGCACCTATTTTGAAACCATACAATGTTGGCGTAATTCAGGTATGATCAGATTATTGGGCATATTAGCGGGTTTATTAATTTGTTGCAACATAACTTTTGGGCAGGTTGATACGAATTTTGTGAATGTAAAACCTTCTAAAGGTCCTAAATCTGGTGAAACACCTAAATATCTAAAAAATTCCTATTACTTCGAGTTATTGGGTTCAACTTACGGCCTGGGTGTGAGTTATGAATTAAGATTAGCTAATACACCAAATGTTATGTTAAACGCAAGAATTGGTATTGGTTCTTTAATCTTAATAAATGCTGCACCTACATTTGGCTTAAATGCATTAATCGGAAAAGAAAAGAGTTTTTTTGAAATAGGATTTAATGCCATTCGTTCTTATGATGTAGCGTTTTTTTCTGATAATTGGGAAACCAATTGGCTGGCTAATCCAGTTTTAGGGTATAGACTTATTACCTCGAAAGGGGTTATTTTTAGAATAAGCCTAACCCCATTTATAACAAATTTTTTAGAAGGAAATAATATAAATGTTATTCCTTATGGTGGATTGAGTTTGGGGAAAATGTTTTAAAATCATAATCATTTCATACATTAGAATTCAATTTCGTTGTTATGAAAAAAATTATCTTATTATTCATCATATCATTCATAAGCAAACTTAGTGCTCAGGACACGAATTACATAAATGTAAAACCAGCTCCTAAAATTCATAATGAATCCGCTCGAAATGATTCAAAAAATGCAGTTTATTTCGAATTATTAGGTTCTACTTATGGCATTGGAGTGAGCTACGAGCGCAAAATTTTAAACACTC
Organism: Bacteroidota bacterium; assembly: GCA_027490225.1. Classification (GTDB taxonomy): domain Bacteria; phylum Bacteroidota; class Bacteroidia; order M30B66; family M30B66; genus JAIXYK01. Next base: position 35,563 of record JAIXYK010000058.1, read on the forward strand.
CATTCCTCTCATTAAATGCAAGAGTTGGGGTTGGTACACTAGTTTTAGTAAATGCCGTTCCTACTTTTGGCCTGAATACATTGATAGGAAAAGAAAAACACTTTTTAGAACTAGGTTTTAATGCAACGCGCACTTTTGGAATAGACCTCTTTAGCATCCAAGGAAACATCACTTGGATTGGAAACCCAATCTTAGGTTATCGGTTTTTTTCTGAAAATGGTTTTTTATTTAGATTATCATTTACTCCGCTGGTAAATACATTTTCCGCCGACATAGGAGCTGAGTTTTTCCCTTTTGGAGGAATTAGTATTGGTAAAATGTTTTAAAAAAAAATGCTCCTGAAACAATTACAAAGTGTTCCAGGAGCAATTCTATTTATGTTAATTTCTACAATTCCCCGTCTGCATTCAAACAACTTAAGCAAGTCAAACCTTCCTTCGTCATTTTAAAAGTTTCACCGCGCATTTCTTCCCCATCTAGATTCTGAACATTCGGAATATCCCATAACAAATCAATCATGTTCTTATCGAATTTTACTATTTGATTTTCCTTTAAATGGAGCACATAAGTAACCCTTTGCCCTCTCCATTTTTCTCCATCCTTTAAATTAAAATTAGAATTAAACACCAGTTCATTTCCATTTTCTTTTACATACGTATTAATTTGCCCTGCGCTTTTAATTGCTACTTTTTTATCTTCTCCACGTGCCAATTTCTCTATGGTCATGTAGTTATTTTCATTGCCAGCATTCACCACATTTAGTTTAATACGCCCAGTAATTAGCTCATCACCATCATTAAAATAAAAACTCCAGTGGTCTAAACTTAAATTCTGCTTTAAGTTTACAGTGTTATCCATATTTGGTTTTACGTATAGCGTATCTGCGTCCTGTATTGCAAATGGAACCGATTCTAAAATCTTTCCCTTGGCTCTAAATTGATTGGTGAGCAAAACAGCTGCAACAATGCACAATATTAATCCAATGGTAAAAACTGCACCATTCACTGCACCCGGCCAATTCACATTTTTAAAACGTGGGTAAAAAATCAGTTTTATTCCAGCAATCAACAAAGCAATAACTGGTGCCAGCAGAAACAAAGCAAGACCAATGGCTGCAATATTTACATGTTTATCGTTGGCAAAAAATGCCGACATAAAAGCTTTTAATGAAAAACTTGAAACACCCTCATCATCATTAAAAGAAATTGCTTGTCCTTGTCCAATCACCGTTGTTAACCAAGTAATAAAAAATACAATACCTAAAACAAAAAGAAAAACACCAAAAGACCTACCCATCCAACGAATTAAATTTCTTATAAAATTTAAAATCGCTTCAAATAACTCATTCAAAAAATTGGTAGCCCTCGACCCTACTTTTTTATCACGCAAAGTTCTGGATGCGCCTTCTGTAAATTCTCCCGCTTTTTTATTAATGCGTTCAAATTCCTCTTTAATCTTTTTTTCAATCGATTCAATAGTCACTGCTTCTCCACGCATTTGTAGTTTTTCTGCCGTAGTTTCGGCTTTTGGCAATGCAATCCATAAAATTAAATACAACAATGGACCACTACCAAAGAAAAATAAACCAACCAAAAACGTAATACGCAACCAAACTGGATCAATGCCTAAATAATGCCCAACTCCAACACAAACACCACCCAGCATTCCCTCATCAGGATCGCGAAACAAACGTCTTTTTTCTTTTGAGTAAGCGTTTTCTTGCGAAAAATTAGACGATTCATTCGCTGCAGTATTCGCATCAGTTTCCGCCTCTTCAGCATATACTTCTGGCTTGCCCATTATTTCAATCACATCGGCAACATCTTGCTCCAATACTACCTGTTTGTTCTTCAATCGCTCTTGAAACAACTCTGCAATGCGGCTTTCAATATCACCAATTATTTCGTCCCGCCCTTCAGCAGCGCTAAAATAATTTTTAATGGTTTGAATGTATTTTAACAATTGGTTGTAAGCTGCCTCTTCAAGGTTAAACAGCATTCCACTTAAATTAATACTAATGGTCTTATTCATGGTGCGTAGTTTCAAAAGGTTTAGTACGTGTATTTGCAACAGATTCCACCAGTTCGTCCCAGGTGGCAGTGAGTTCATTTAAGAAACTTCGTCCTTTTTCAGTAAGTCCGTAGTACTTTCTGGGCGGTCCCGATAACGATTCCTCCCATCGGTATTGCAACAGTTCAAAATTCTTTAATCGCGTAAGTAGTGGATATAACGTGCCCTCAACCACTATGAGTTTGGCAGCTTTCAAACGCGCTATGATGTCGTTGGTATAAGCATCTCCATCTTCTAAAACAGATAAAATGCAAAACTCCAAAACTCCTTTGCGCATTTGTGCTTTTGTGTTTTCAAGATTCATGCTGCAAACATAGAACTATTTTAAATACGGTACTATGCATAACACAGTACTATTTTGAAAATAATATGTAACTTATTTATTATCAGTGATATTAATTTTATTGGGCGGCAATTCACGCTTTCCGCAATAGCTCCTTCGGAGGCTATTTGCGTCAATCGTGGCCGCAGGCATTTCGATTTAGAGGTAAATTATCTTATAAATTAACATTCAATTCATATCAAAATTTTTACATTCGTTTTGTAAAACGCTACTGCATCAATTTTAACCAAATCAAACTAAACGCTATGCAAATTCTACTCATTATTCTTTCCATTCTGGCAAGCATTATTGTACTAGTCTTCCTCATTGCTATTTTCGTTAAGAAAGATTATTCAATAAGCAGAACAATTCCCATTTCAGCTCCAACTCCAGCAATTTTTAATTACATACAATTGCTTAAAAATCAAGATAATTACAGCAAATGGGCCATGATGGACCCTAACATGAAAAAAGAATACACAGGCACAGATGGAACCATTGGCTTTGTTTCAGCCTGGGACAGCTCGCATAAAAACGTTGGTAAAGGACAACAAAAAATCACCAATATCCATCCTGGCAAAGGCATAGAACTAGAAATTCAATTCATAAAACCATTTCCTGGCTTAGCCCAAGCTGCGATGAACATTGATAAAATTAACGATAATCAAAGTAATGTAAGCTGGAGCCTTAAAAGTTCTATGAAATACCCAAGCAACATCATGCTCCTTTTTTTAAACATGGAAAAATTAATCGGAAATGACCTCGAAATTGGATTAAGCAATCTCAAAAAATTAATGGAATCTAAATAAATATTGATGCTCCATCAAACAATAAGTTAATTGACGCGTTGTTTATTCGGTTTCACAAAGACGCAATTTTTTCAATTAAGCAATCAACAATTAACTATCTTTGCGGCCTTAATTCTACAATGGAAAAACAACTCAGAAAAAGCCCAATTTGGAGACAAGAAATGGGGTTTTTAATTCTTCAATTCGTTCCTTTATTGGCATTTTTCACAATAGTAAGACCAGTTGACTGGTACATTGGAATATTCTTATATTTTTTCAGAATGTTC
>JAIXYK010000050.1 GCA_027490225.1 Bacteroidota bacterium
ACTTTTGGAAGATGGTTTTGTTTAATCATAAGATTCAAATTTTATTTGTTTTTTATCGTGAACCAATGTTTGTAGTTTTTCTCTGGCCTCTTTTAACATTGCCGACCAGCCGCAAAGATAAAATATTGTATTACTTGGTATGTTAAAATATTGTAAATAAACATCATGCACATATCCTTTAAAACCTTTCCAAGTTTCGCTATCTTCTCGGCTCAAAACGGGATAATAATGGAAATTTTCATTTTCAGCCGCTAACTTTTCGAATTCGTCGCGGTAAGATAAATCTTCGGCTTTCCGCGAGCCCATAATGAGTGTAATAGTCTTGAATGGTTTATTGTTTTGAAAAATTTCCTGAATCATAGCCCTGAATGGCGCAACTCCGGTTCCGGTGCAAATAAAACACACATCTGTTTCTATCGGGTCAATTAAGGTAAACTTGCCTAAAGGTGAAGAGGCTTTTACAATGCTGCCTATACCAATATTATCGAACAAATGTGGTGTGCCAAGTCCTTTCGGATTTAGGACAATTAAGAGTTCCAGCCAATTTTCATTGTTACAAGCACTCGCTATGGAATAACTTCGGTTGGTGTATTTGCTGTCGATTGGTAAATCGAGCATGATAAATTGCCCGGCTTTAAATTCCAATTTGTATGATTCGGGGTATTTTATAATGAATCGTTTTACTCCTGGCGCAGCACCAATAATGTTTATTACTTCGCACTCATGATATTGGTAGGCCATGCAACGAAGATAAAAAAAAATCTTTAGCTAGCTATTTTTATATAACTTTTCAAATAATTATCTCTGTTAATCTCAATTGGTTTTTCGGGTTTATCTTTAAAAAAGTTATCAATTGCAATTGTTGCCTGAGCATAAACGGGATCGTTGTATTCATCGAATAGAATAATTCCACCTTTATTCATTCTGCTGTAAAAGAAATTTAAACAGGTAAGGTAAGATTCTGCCAAGTCACAATCTAAATGCACGAAACTGTATTTGTGATCATTGTAAGTTCCTAAAGAATCCTCAAAAAAACCTTTCACCAAATTTATATTAGCAGCTTCAACGCCTACAAGTTTTAATTTATCTGTAATGCGAAGAATGGAGGTGTTTTTGAACATATTCGTTTCCAAGTCTATATGCGCGGTATCACCTTGTAAGCGTTCTCTTCCGGCAATATCTCCAAAACCTTCGAAAGAGTCGAAACCATAAATTGCTCTTTTATCGCCATTTTTACCAAGCATATAAGAAAAGCTCGATAATGTAGCTCCTTGAAACACGCCACATTCAGCAATATCTCCTTTTAATTGAGAAGTTTCATCTAATAAATAAAGCATAATATTGATATTCGCGCTACAACCTGTGGTAGGCTCAATAAAAGGCTTAACGTTATTAGGCAATTTTACATTAAAAATTCTTCCCCACCAGTAGTTCCACTTTTCTAATGGAGTATTCGCTGCAAAAGGTTTTAAAAAAATCCTAATTATTTTTTTGGATGTATTTCTTATCAATTTATATTTTTTTCAAAGATAAATATTTTTAATTTTATGTAAATTATTTTTATTTTCATTAAAATTTATTTCTCTTTAAATAGGGTAATTATGTCACCTTTAACATACATTTATCACATTAATTAATATTATAAACTTTTAATTATATCTTGTTTAATAATTATCCATCATTTTCTTATATTTTCTTGAATATAAAACACAAAAAAATACTCTTAAAAGACCTAAGGCGTGCCCCCGAAACTATTGTAAACCTTCATCAAAATTCAAAATCAGAACATCCAAAACTCCAATGCCATCCGTTTTCGGGGTCGTGCTATCCACTTCAATCTTGCAATTCGTGCCTCATTGCAAGGATTTCCGTTGCTATCACTCACGCAAGCATCGTTTATTATTTGGCACATAGATTGCGCCAAATAAAATATCTTTGCAAGCTTCTTTTAATAAGAAAATGAATCAATCAAAACGAATACTTAACCACTGCATGGCCTTTTTTAAGGTCTTTGTTTTGGCAATATTCGTTGGCCATATCGCTTTAGCAACAGCTGCAACTGGATTTTTCCCTAAAACTGAAGCACAACAAAAAGCTAAATTTAGTTCAATAGGAAAAGAAGATTCAAAAACACCTTCCTCTTCTTCTATACCACAACAACAAATTTTAGAAGAACTGCTCGTTTTTGACGATGATAATGAAGAAAATGAGCTAACTTTTTCTACCTCGCTTTCTTCAAATTTCCATTTGTTTGAACTCTTTTCAAACATCCAAAAAAGTGCTTTCGTTGCTAAGAAATCATTTTTTGCAAATATTCCACTTTACCTGCTTTTCAAATCATGGAAAGCATTTCTCTGCTAGAAAATTATTTGATAACTGCTCTTTAATCAAAGAGTAAAGTATTCCTTATTGAAACATACGTTTCAATATTTTCTTGATTCTAAAGTCTTAGCAATCAATTAAATCCTAGTTCCTAGGACAATAATTTTCATTAAATTTTATATCATGAATGAAAATCAATCGGTATTCAATGAAATATCGACATTAAATCATTTGAGGCATTATCTGCCTCACCAAGCTCCGCTAAAAGATTTTATTCACCACAATACATTACACGCTTTCCAAAACAAATCATTCCACGAAGGTGTACAACAAGCTTCCGAAATTTTTGGTTACCGCGTTTACCTCGAATTAAAACAGTTTCGGAAGTTATTCGAGCAGGAGAAAATTAACAAAAACATTCTGTTAAAAGTCATTGCCGACAAAAAAGGAAAAGACCAAACAGATTTCTGGTTTACCAAAATGTGTCACCACAACTACGACACCAGCATCAAAGGAAAGCTTGGCCAAATAAGGCAATACTGGAGAAAATCGGTAAGCATAAACCTCGATAAGGTAGTTCACCCTTTGTTGTTTCGTGTATGTGGAGCATACCTCGACCAAGGCATTTCTATCTGGAAATTTCCAATTCATAAAGACGGATTTCTCGCTTCCATTCAACAATTAGAAAAGAGCAGTTTAAGAAGCCTTATCAAAAGCAAAAGGGCCATTTCATTGCTCCTTTCGCCCGAAACTACCATAACAGGATTATTGCACATACTTGTAGGCAATGAAGCCTTGTTCGAAAACTATTTGTTCGATCAGCAATTTGCACATCCTGGCTGGTCGGGAATGGCCGCCGTTTTAGAACATCAGCCCGAAGGCTTGCTCGATTATCGTAAAATCTCCTTACACGATTTTGTCTTTTTCGAACTCATCCTCGAAATAGAATACCTCGACAGTATTCTGGGTACCGAATGGAAACCATTGGCGCAACAAGCGGAAATAGATGCGGCAAATATCTTCGAAAAACCAGCATATTCAGAACTTTTCGACGTGCTTTCTCTTTGGCAGGAAGCCATGGAATGGAGTTTTTATGACCCAATTTTAAAAGGACTTCAAATTAAAAGAAATGAAGTGCCAGTTAAAACTCCTGCTTTACAAGCCATTTTTTGCATAGACGATAGAGAATGCTCTATTAGAAGGCACGTAGAAATTGTGATTGAAGGTTCGGAAACATTTGGCAGCGCAGGTTTTTTTAACGCCGAATTTTATTTCCAACCCGAACATGGAAATTTTTACACGAAAGTTTGTCCTGCACCATTAACTCCTAAATACATCATTAAAGAATCTGAAGCCCGCGTGCGCCATAAAAAAGACGCCATATTTGGTCAAAGTTCACATAGTATTTTAGGTGGTTGGATTTCAGCCCCAACCATGGGTTTTCTATCTGCTTTTAAACTGGCTTACAACATTTTTATGCCATCAGAAAGTCCAGTTATGGTTTCATCCTCCAAACACATGGACAAAAATGGCAAACTGAAAATTCAAGCAGCCGAAAAACCAGCAGTTGAAAATGGATTGCAAGTGGGCTATACTTTACAGGAAATGACCGACAGAATTGAAGGTTTATTCAGAAGCATTGGTCTTTTAGAAAGCTTTGCTCCTATTGTATACATTGTAGGCCATGGTGCCAGCAGCGTAAACAATACCCATTACGCTGGATACGATTGTGGCGCTTGCAGCGGTCGCGCAGGAAGCGTAAATGCACGTGTTGTCGCGGCTATGGCCAACAATGCAGAAGTTAGAAAACTACTAACCGAACGTGGAATACGCATTCCTGAAACTACTCAGTTTTTGGGTGCATTGCACGACACCACTAAAGACGAAATTGTTTGGTACGACTTAGATATTTTGAATCCTGACAATAAATCTTTGCATGCTGCTTACAGTAAATCTTTCCAACATGCACTCGACTTAAATGCAAAAGAACGCTCTCGCAGGTTCTTGTTAATGGATACCAACGCACCAGCAGCAGAAATTCATAAAAAGGTAAAAAAACGTGCTTTGTCTTTGTTTGAGCCTCGCCCCGAATGGAACCATGCAACAAACGCCATGTGTATTGTTGGTCAGAGAAAAAACAATAAACACTTGTTTTTAGACCGTCGCTCTTTTTTAAACTCTTACGATTATTCTAAAGACCCAACTGGAAAATACCTTCAAAACATTCTAAGAGCGGTAGCTCCAGTTTGTGGGGGAATAAACTTAGAATACTATTTCTCGCGGGTTGATAATGCCCGATTAGGTGCAGGAACAAAATTACCACACAATGTTATTGGACTTTTTGCTGTTGCTAACGGCATGGATGGCGACTTAAGAACTGGCTTACCTCGGCAAATGATAAATATTCATGAACCCTTACGAATAATCGTAATTGTAGAACATTACCCTGAAATTGTAGAAGATGCCATTCACACAAATGAAGCAACTTACGAGTGGTTTAAAAATTCATGGGTGCATTTGGTGGCCTTACATCCAGAGACCAAGCAATTGTATCATTTTAAAAACGAAGCATTTATTGCCTATGAGCCATTGGCCGATTTCCCGAAACAAGCCAAAAACTTAGACGAAATATTCGAAAGTTCTTCTGAAAGCTTACCTGTTTATGAACTTTTAAATGCTTAAGCTATGGAAGTAAATTATTTCATCCTCAGTTTTGTTTTAATTCCATTGATTGGTTTTATAACTAGTTTGTTAACTCCCGAAAAAAAGGAAAATACAATTTCGCGGTTGGCTTTTTTGGTTGTTTTATTTCAGCTAATTTCTGTTGTGCTTTTTATTTCCTTCTGGATTTTCTCTGGTGCCGAATCATTTAACATCAAAGAAATTGTATTGTACTCGTCAAAAGAATATGAGTTTTTAATTGATATATATTTTGATGAGATTACAGCAGTTTATTTGTTCGTTGGAAGTTTTGTAAGTCTTTTAATAACCCGCTATAGTGCTTATTACATGCACATGGAATTGGGCTTTAAACGGTTTTTCAACACCATTTTATTCTTCTTTTTAGGATATAATTTCACTGTTTTGTCTGGCAATTTTGAAACACTCTTTATTGGCTGGGAAATACTTGGTATTTCGTCTTTCTTGTTAATTGCATTTTACCGCGACAGGTATTTACCTGTTAGAAATGCAGTAAAAGTTTTCTCTATTTACAGAATTGGTGATGTAGGAATTTTCTTAGCCATGTGGGCAAGTCACCACTTATGGCATGAAAACATTACATTCTATAAATTACAAAACTACGATTTGGTGCATGAACACCTTAGCGGGCATAGTTTAATAGGAATTATTATTTCACTAGGAATATTAATAGCCGCGAGTGCAAAATCTGCCGCGTTCCCTTTTTCTTCCTGGTTGCCCAGGGCAATGGAAGGCCCTACTCCATCGAGTGCAGTATTTTATGGTTCACTTTCTGTGCATTTTGGTGTGTTTCTGCTTTTAAGAACATTTCCATTTTGGGAGCACCAAATTTCTGTGCGCATTTTAATTGGTCTTGTTGGCTTAATTACCGCGTTAACTGCATTTCTTATTACAGGTGTACAAGCAACTATTAAAACTAAAATAGCCTATGCATCTATTGCACAAATAGGTATTATGTTTATTGAAATAGCGCTTGGCTTAGAAACACTTGCATTGATACATTTTGCAGGTAATGCTTTTTTAAGAACTTACCAATTGCTGGTTTCACCATCGGTTGTAAGCTACCAGATTCGCGACCAGTTTTATCATTTCAAAACATATCGGAATGTGCAGTTTCCAAAGTTTCTAAAACGATTCGAAAGTACCTTTTATGTTTTGTCTTTAAAAGAATGGTACTTAGACGTATTCATGCAAAAGTGGATATTTTTTCCAGTAAAAAGAATAGGTAAATACCTGCATTTTATTACCATTAAAAATGTATTTTTTATATTCATTCCAATATATATTTCAGGAATAATTTTACTGGAAAATCAGCAAATCATAAATGCAGAAATTCTAGGTTTTCTGCCTGGTTTATTGGCATTCATGGGAATGTTGATGGTATTTAAATCATTCTCAGAAAAGGAAAATCCATATTTGGCTTGGGTATTAATCTTGATAAACCATTTCTGGGTAGCATTGGCCGTGTCATTTAATGAGCACTTCGAATTCGCTGAAACATTTATCTACCTCAGCGGAATTTCCATTGCTTCAATAATTGGTTTTATTTGCCTGTTCACCTTAAAAAAGCGGGAACCTGAATTTTTTAACCTCAAAATGTATTTTGGTCATGTGTACCAATATCCCATTTTAAGCTTGGTATTTCTAATTTCTTCTCTAGGTATTATGGGCTTTCCCATAACACTTTCATTTATTGGTGAAGACTTAATTTTTAGTCATATCAAGGCTGCTCAATATGCATTAGCATTCTTTTATTCCATCAGTTTTGTGTTTGGCGGTATCGCAGCAATTCGCATGTATGCAAGGCTATTCTTAGGCCCGCATTGCAAGCCTACACATGAAATATCATTAAAATCTTCTTAAAAAATTAATTTCAAAATATTCAAAATAATGAAAACAATTCAAAATGTAATTCCATCCTCTGGAATTAAAGGATTAAAAGAATTCTGGAAATCAGATATCGTATCTGGATTCTTAGTATTCTTATTGGCACTGCCTTTAAGCTTAGGTATTGCCAAAGCAAGCGGATTCCCACCAGCAATGGGAGTGCTAACCGCAATGATAGGTGGTTTATTTACCACATTTTTTAAAGTATCGGCATTGACAATAAAAGGTCCAGCCGCTGGATTAATTACTATTTGCGCTGGTGCCGTTATGGAAATGGGCGGCGATGAAAATGGATGGCACATAGCCTGCGCAGCAATTATGGTAATGGCAGTAATTCAAGTGTTGTTCGGGTTTCTAAAATTTGGTGCGCTGAGCGATAGTTTTCCTCACTCTTCTGTGCACGGAATGCTTGCCGCCATCGGGCTGATTATAATTGCTAAACAAGTTCCTGTGCTTTTAGGTGTTGACCCATCCTCTTACAAAGGTGAAGGTCCTGTTCAATTGTTAGCAGATATTCCTCGATTTGTACTTTCTGCCCATTGGCATATTGCGGTAATTGGACTTTTAGGATTGCTCATCATGGTTATTTTCCCCTTACTTAAAATTAACTTTTTGAAAAAAGTACCTGCTCCCATGATAGTGCTATTATTAGCAATACCACTTGGAATTGTTGAACATATAAAAGAAACTGAACCTGCTTATACCATGGTAAAAATTGGCGATTTCTGGTCGAACGTGCATTACAATGCAAATTTCGAAATGATTGGAACTTTCATCTTCTGGAAATATGTAATTATGTTTTTGTTTGTGAGCAGTTTAGAGTCATTGCTTACCGTAAAAGCTGTGGATGGTTTAGATGAACATAAACGCGAATCTGATTATAACGGTGATTTAAAAGCACAAGGAGCTGGTAATTTTATAGCTGGTATGCTAGGAGGATTACCAATGATTTCGGAAGTGGTGAGAAGTAGCGCTAATGTTGGATTTGGTGCACAAACCAAATGGTCTAATTTCTTTCATGGAGTATTTTTATTGATTGCAATGTTGCTTTTAATTCCTGTAATTGAAATGATTCCGAATGCTGCATTGGCTTCCATGTTAATTTTTGCTGGTTACAGACTAGCCGCTCCTAAAGAATTCTTTAAAACCTATAAAATTGGAAAAGAGCAATTGGCCATATTTTTAGTTACCATTATTGTTACTTTATTAGAAGATTTATTACTGGGAATTGCTGCTGGAATAATCGTTAAATTCATCTTCCACTTATACCATGGAGCAACAATAAAAACGCTTTTTAAGGCAAATTACATCGTTGAAAAAGTTGGCAATAAAACCATTTTCAAAATTAAAGATGCTGCAATTTTTTCAAATTTATTAGGGTATAAAAATGCCTTAAAAAACATTGAAAAAAATCAAGAAGTAATTTTCGATTTAAGTGAATCAAATTTAATAGACCACTCTTTTATGGAATTTATTCATCACTACGAAAGAGAATATAACATTGCTGGTGGTAATTTTAAAATTACAGGTCTAGAATTGCACCGAGCGCTTTCTGAACACCCTTTAGCTACTCAAGTTTTAAGAAAACGTAAAAATGAAAAATAGCCCCACAAATAAATATTTATTGCTTTGTACAGCAATATTTATGATGCTAATTGCAAGTTTAAACGAGCTGAAATCTCAAGCAAATTCAGTTTATAATAACGGTGAATTGAAATTGAAATTAAATGAAGATGGTTCGCATTATTTAAAAGGCACTTTTGCCAACCAAATTTGGCTAAGGTATACCGACAATAATCCGGGAAGCACCGTTTTTGGCGTCCCTCAAAAGGAAGTATTCGATATTGGTATCAGAAGAACACGTTTTCAGTTGTATGGTCAAATTACCGACCGTGTGTTCGTTTATACCCAAATGGGCGAAAATAATTTTACCTATTTAAGCAAGCAGTTCAGCGGATTCTTTCTACATGATGCCATTACAGAATATAAGGCTGTAAAAACGCATTTAAGCATTGGCGCAGGTTTAACCGGTTGGACAGGACTTTCGCGCTATGCTTCACCTGCAATTGGTTCTATTTTGAGCTTAGATGCGCCTTTGTACCAACAAAGCACAAATGGTGTGAATGACCAGTTTTTAAGAAAACTGAGCGTGTATGCCAAAGGAAAACTAGGGAAATTAGATTATCGTGTTGCCTTGGCAAAACCACTGGCTGTTCAAAATGCAGTAGTTCCAGTAAACCCCATTTCCGAAAATGCCGACTTTTCTTTAAATCCTTCTAAAATGCAGGCACAAGGTTATTTTATGTGGCAGTTTTTAGACCAGGAAACAGATGTAACTCCATACATAACAGGTACATATTTAGGTAAAAAGAAAGTTTTCAATATTGGAGCTGGCTTTATCTATCAACCGGATGCCATGTGGAGAAAAAACAGCTTTGGTGATACATTAAACAATGCCATGCAGCTTTTTGCGGTAGATGTATTTTACGATGCTCCGCTGAATAAAGAAAAAGGAAATGCCCTCACCATTTATGGAGCTTATCACCATTTAGATTTTGGTAAAAACTATATAAGGGCTTTAGGTGTGATGAATCCTGCGAATGGAGTAAATAAAAATGGAACCATTAGCGGCGCTGGCAATGGTTTCCCAATGATTGGTACTGGCGATGTTGTTTATTTTCAGGCGGGCTATTTGTTTAAAAAAGGAATACTTCCCAATGATGGACGATTGCAACCTTATGCAGCAGTGCAAGTTGCCAATTACAGGAAGTTAAGCAATTCTATGATTATGATGGAAGGTGGAATTAATTGGTACATCCATGGCACGCACGGATCTAAAATTACACTCAACTACCAGGACCGTCCTGTAATGGAACTCCAACCAGATAACAGAATTATTACCACGAAACACAAAGCAATGATACAATTGCAGTATCAGATTATGATTTGAAAATAAATTGCCGCCGATTTAAATTGGCGGCAATTCAAATCCTTGGAAATTTATAAACAGATTTAATCTTCTTCGAAATATTCTACTTCCATGCCTTCTAGGCCAAGGTAGATTTCAATGTCGTGTGCGCCTTCGAATTTCAATACAAACGAATCGTTCAAGGCTCGACCATCGTGCTTTACAAACGATGGTGTGATGGCTTTGCCCAAACAATCGGCCCAGTGCTTATGCTTTGCTGCCGATTTTGAAACAATAGAAACCAATCCTTTGAATTCTTCTTCCAAGCGTTTCTTTTCGTCTTGAATATTGATGTCTACTATTTTAATTCCATCGGTTTCTAAACCTGCCGTGAGCATAATATTCTTGCCACTTTCGCAGCGCAACTCTATCCAGTCGAGGACCTCAAAACTATGATCATCGGCTTTGTTGAGCCAGTAATGATAAATTACGTCTCTCAGCGTTTCGTTTACCAACTCAGTAAGCTGATACACTTCGGCTACAGTAAAAAAATCGTTTTCGGTAAGTTCTTCTTGCATCGTTAGTATTTTACTGGTGATTTGGTGCTGAAAAATAAAAATGAATACACATCCGCAGCCTGCACAATGGCTTTGCTCAAAGCTGTTCCTGCTCCATGACCAGCATCTGTTTCTATGCGAATCAACACAGGATTTTCTCCTTGTTGTGCCGCTTGCAAAGTGCTGATGAATTTAAATGAATGCGCTGGAACCACTCTGTCGTCGTGATCGGCTGTAAGCACCATGGTTGCAGGATAAGCTGCTGGTTTTACATTGTGCAAGGGCGAATATTTGTACAAATAAGGAAAATCTGAGGCATTGTCGCTAGAACCATACTCATCTACCCAGCCCCAGCCAACTGTAAACTTCTGGAAACGAAGCATATCTAACACGCCTACAGCCGGAAAACATACTTTATACAAATCTGGTCTTTGGGTCATCACTGCACCAATCAACAATCCTCCGTTTGAGCCACCTTGGATGGCCAAATGTTCTTTAGAAGTGTAATTGTTGGCCTGCAACCACTCGGCACATGCTATAAAATCGTCGAACACATTTTGTTTCTTCTCCTTCATTCCCGCACGGTGCCAAGTTTCTCCAAACTCTCCACCACCGCGCAAATTGGCTTGCACGTAAACCGCATCGTTTTCTAAAAGCGCCACTCTTAATGCAGAAAAACCAGCTTCCAGGTTAATGTTAAATCCTCCATAAGCATACAACAAGGTTGGGCGTTTGCCATCTAATTGCAAGCCTTTTTTGTGCACTATAAAAACAGGAACCTTCGTACCATCCTTACTTGGTATAAACTCTTGTTTTACTACAAAATCATCTGGATTAAACTTCACCTCCGATTTTCTAAAAACCTCAGATTTACCCGTTGCCAAATCATATTTAAAGATAGAAGGTGGATAAGTAAAAGAGGTAAATGAATAAAATACTTGTTTGTCATCTTTGTAACCACCAAAACCACTTGCATTTCCTAAACTCGGAAGCGCAATTTCGCGCACCAAACTACCATCGCGTTTTAGTTGATACACTTTGGTGCTTACATTTTTGAGGTAAGTTGCAAGTAAATATTCACCTGCTGTAGAAACGCCTTGCAACAATTCTCCTTTTTCAGGAATAATGGTTTTCCAATTTTCACGCGCAGGATTATTTGGGTCGACCAATACTAATTTGTAATTCGGAGCATCTGCATTGGTGTAAAGCAAAATCATTCCGCCTTCATTATCAACCACTGAACTGGTAGTTTCAAAACCCCTCAAAATTGGTTTAAACCTATTTTCGGTATTTGTCAAATCCATTACCCAGGTTTCATTTCCATCTGTTCCCTGGCTTTTGCTTAATGATAAAAAATGCAAATCTTCGGTAACGCCCGCGCTGTGGTAGCGCAATGGATTTTCTTTGTCTTCATAAATAAGTCTATCTTTTTCTTGCGCATCACCCAACTTATGGAAATAAACCGAATGATATTGATTCTGACCAGAAAGCTCGGTGCCTTTTTTAGGTTCCGGGTAGCGAGAATAATACAATCCATCTTTATTAAAACTAGCACCCGAGAACTTCACAAACTTCAATACATCAGGTAATTCTTTGCCAGTCGCCACTTCTTTAATATGCATTTCAGACCAGTCGCTTCCGGCACTACTAATGTTGTAGGCAATGTATTTATTGTCATGCGAAATACCAGCAAAACCAACCGAAACAGTTCCTTTTTCAGACATTTTGTTTGGGTCCAGAAAAACTTCAGGAGTTCCGTTCAATCCTTTTTGAACATAGTAAACGCTTTGATTTTGAAGCCCATCATTTTTGCTAAAAAAGTAATATTCACCCGCACGAAACGGAGAAGAGTACTTCGGGTAATTGGCTAATTCTTCCAGCCTTTTTTTGAAAGCAGCACGATAAGGAATTTTTTCTAAGTATGCTTGCGTTACTTTATTTTGCTCTTTTACCCATGCCTTTGTTTCAGCCGATGTATCGTTTTCGAGCCAGCGGTAAGGGTCCTGCACGGCAGTTCCATGGTAATTATCTGTTTGTTCTACTTTTTTAGTAGCCGGATATTGTAATTTCTGAGCCACAGAATCGTCAGCATAAGCAAGACCAGCAAGGGTAGTGAGCATAAAAAAAGCCTTCTTCATTTTTTAAATTTGAGGAAGGCAATTTAGGTGTAAAATCTAAAAACGCAACAGCATTTAAAAACTCTGTCTTATTTCTTTTTTAACGTATTCCATCGCTATTTGCGTAGGCAATTTATCCACATTCATGGTAACATCTAAGAGCACTTTTGCCAATTCAACACCATCAGCATTTTCGCCCACTTTATGTGCCGATGCATTTACCACTTTTATAATTTCCTCTTTGGCACTTTTAACCAATTCCCAAGCGGCATTGCTCATGTAAATTTGCTGAGCTGTATTGTGATCAAATTCGCTTCTTATACTCTTTACTAGCTCAGCATGTAGCAAACGCGCACTCATACCCGTTTTGTGCACACGCATAATCATATTACTGGGCGTAATGCGCTCCAAATAAACTACAACTCGCTCATATGCCTGCAAACGAATAGGAGTAATAGCAGATTGATTGGTCAACTTTAAATCGAGCGAGCGCAATTTGAAGTTTTCCTCCAGGTAATTATTTAAAATAAAATAGATAAAACCAAATACAACCACAACGGGAATCATGTATTTGAGCATTTCAAAGACGGCTTCGAACCAATTCATACAATGTAAATTTTAGTAATAGTAACGTGATGTAAACAAAACTGTTGCAATGGCAATATTATAAATTTTAACATCACTTTCAACAATTAAATTTGGACTTGGGCGCCAATTCGCGCTATCGCTACTACTACCCTCCTTCGTCGGGCGGTAGTTCGCTCTATCACGGGCGCGGGCATTTTCGTTTATCAAAAAATTATTTGTACGGAAACTGCACCACTGCCTTTTCCACTGCATCTCTAATTTCATCATCATAAGAATGTTCCCAATTGGTGTCGAAATTCAGCAGCTCATTCCAAATCACCGTTCCATCTTTTGCTTGAATAATTTTTATAGAAACCGTAATTTGATTCGTTCGGTTCAAATGCTGGTTTTCATCATCTGGAATCTCTACATTGTTTATAATTGGCACATTCAGCAAGTTCTTTAAACCATAAAATTTCTTGAGCACTTCCAAAATATCCGTTCCTACATCAATTCCATAAGAAGCCAAGTTAGACATGTATCTTGTAGAAGTTACTTTCATGGTAACTACGGCGTCGGCATTCACCATTTTAGCAATTTTACCAGCGTCAGCAGATGACACAGCCGATATTGGAATCCCATTCTCTCTAATTTTATTGTTTACATTTTCCAAATCAATCACCCCGATTTTGGGTTTCTTTCGCAATTGAATTCTGTTTACAACTGCCATTTGCAGCATTTGTTGCAAGGCCAAACCCTGTGCATTTTGTAGCTTTTCAATTTGCTCTTTGCCTAATCGTTTTGGTTGTTTGCCATCCATCACAAATTCTACAGGCAGTATTGCAATCAATTTGTGGTCTTTGCTCAAATGCTTAAAACCTGCGTTTGGTTTATCAGTTGTTTTACAAGCACTTAATACACTTCCAACAACAATCAACCAAAGAAAAACCCTCCTCATACAGGAAAGTTTTGTGTTATTTTCTCCACAAGAATTTCAGCCATTTTTAAATTCGATTGATGCGTCCAACCTGCAATATGTGGCGTTAAGATTACATTCTCTTTTTCAATCAGGTACTGAAAAGCAGGCGAATTTTCTTCCATTTTTTCAAAAGAAACACCTTCAAATTCCAACACGTCCAAACAAGCTCCTTTAACTTTTCCAATTTTCATGGCATCCACCAAATCTTGTGTATTCAAGCATTTCCCGCGTGATGTGTTGATAATATAAATCGGTTTTTTAAATTTTTGAATGAACTGTTTGTTTACCATAAACATCGTTTCTTCCGTTAACGGAACGTGCAAGCTAACAACGTCGGCTTCCTCGTAAATAGTATCCATGCTGCTTTCTAAAACAAAGCCATCTCCAAAATGCTGTAAATAAGGATCGTGCACCAGCAATTTGATATCAAATCCACGCAACCGTTGTGCAAAAGTGCTACCTGTGTTTCCGTAGCCAATCAAGGCAACCGTTTTTCCACAAAGCTCCTCTCCCCTATTTTCTTCACGTAACCAAATACCATTGCGCACTTCATGGTCAGCTTTGTTCAGCTTATTAAACAACGAAAGCAACATTCCCAGCGCTTGTTCCGCCACAGCATTTCTATTTCCTTCCGGTGCATTAAAACAGGTAATTCCCATTTTCTGAGCAAAATCAAAATCTATATTTTCCATTCCAGCACCAACACGTGCTATGAATTTTAGCTTTAGTGCTTTTGCTAAAACAGCAGCAGTAAGTTTTATTTTACTTCTTATCACAATTCCTTCGGCATCTGCTAAGTATTGCTCATAATTATTGGAACTAAAATTTTCATCATACACGCAATCATAACCATGTTCCATTAATGAATTCCAAAGAAAAGGATGAGCAGTATCTATAAATAAAACTTTCATGTTGAGCAGAAATTAGCAGTCAATTCGATTGCAAATAGAAGAATATTATTTCCAAAAACAATTGTTAAAATTTACTTATCAACCTACCTGTTTATAACATGAAAATGAAAATACGTAAAACACTTTTATTCCCTTTTTATTTTTGATTGAATTAAATCATAAAAAAATGAAAACTATTATTTGCCTATTATTCTTATTATTTTCATGCAATATTATTCATGCTGAAGGTGTTCAAATTATAATCAAGAAACAGAAAATTCCACTAGAAAAAAAAGAAAAATGGATGGAACAAATGGAATTCGATTTATTAGAAAACAATGAGGTATTTTCTAAAGAACAATTGCGCATTTATATTGATTGGGTATTCGACCAAATTAAACAAGGATTTGTAACTGGAAAAATGATAATCTACGACGGCTGGCTGCTCTCCTGGGCTTCTTTCTCACAACAAAGCGAAGCAGCAGAACCAATGGAAATGGTGGAAATAAAAATAAGGAATAATGAAGAGTTAATAATGAATAATGAATAATGAATAATGAATAATGAATAATGAATAATGAATAATGAATAATGAATAATGAATAATGAATAATGAATAATGAA